>CAZSZE010000013.1:0-66454 GCA_964610645.1 uncultured Enterobacterales bacterium
CACGCAACTGGCCTACAACACCCACTATGAATTCGCCGCCCAGGTCACGGATCGTTCAGGGCTGACTTCGAACCTGGTGGTAGCAGCGGGCTCCACGCCGAAATCTGATGGATCCGATGGAGATGGCACCGGCAACTAGCGGACAAACCGAATAGAAGTCCGCCCACCACGAGGTGGAGGTGGGCATGTCCAACGACGCCTACAGGGATGCCGGAGTCGACATCGCCGCTGGGGAAGCGGTCGTGGAGGGCATTCGGGAGGCGGTGGCGTCCACGCGACGTCCAGAGGTATTGGCCGGCCTGGGGGGCTTTGGCGGCCTGTTTGCCCTGGGCCACTATAAGGATCCGGTGCTGGTCAGCGGCACCGACGGCGTCGGCACAAAGCTGCTGCTCGCAGAGGCGCTGGGGGCGCACAAGACCATCGGCATCGACCTGGTGGCCATGTGTGTCAACGATGTGGCGGTGGCAGGTGCGGAGCCGCTGTTCTTCCTGGACTACTTTGCCACCGGGAAACTGCGGCCGGAAATCGCCGTGGAGGTGGTCGGGGGAATCGCCGAGGGCTGCCGCCAGGCGGGCTGCGCCCTGATCGGGGGCGAGACCGCCGAAATGCCCGGCATGTACCCGGCGGGACGGTATGACCTGGCAGGGTTCTCCGTGGGGGTCGTGGAACGCGCCCACCTGCTCACGGGAGGGGAAATCCAGGCGGGGGATGTCCTGGTGGGGCTGGCATCGTCCGGCCCCCATTCCAATGGCTACTCCCTGATCAGGAAGGTGATTGACGGCCTGGATCTGCAAGAAAACCACGGCCTGCCGCGCCCCCTCGGGGAGATCCTGCTCCAGCCCACGCGCATCTACGTCAAGGAGATGCTGGAGCTGCGGGGAGTCGCCCGAGGATTCGTGCACATCACCGGCGGAGGGTTCCTCGAGAACATTCCCCGGGTCCTGCCCTCCGGCCTCGGCGCCCAGGTCAACCTTGGTTCCTGGAAGGTCCCTCCGATTTTTCCATGGCTGGCCAAGCGGGGAGATCTCTCCAGCAGGGACCTCTACCGCACGTTCAACATGGGCATTGGCATGGTGGTGGTGGTGGCAGAGGAAGACGTCTCCAAGGTGCGAGGAGGCGTGCCAATTGGGGTGGTGGTGAGCGACGAGGCAGAAGCGGTGGCTCTTTCATGACCCCTGGCCCGGACCAGAGTACTGCGGTGGGCGTGCTTGTCTCGGGGTCGGGGACCAACCTGCAGGCGCTGCTCGATGCCACGCGGGAGCCGGGCCATCCAGCCCACATCGCCCTGGTGGTTTCCAGCCGGAAGAATGCACAGGCCCTGGATCGCGCCCGCGCCGCCGGTGTTCCCGCTGTCTGGATTTCCCCCAAGCAGTTCGACACGCCAGCGGCATTTGAGACGGCACTCGGTGAGGCCTTGGCAGAGCACGGGGTGGAGTGGGTCGCTCTGGCGGGATTCATGCGCATCCTGGGGCCCACGTTCCTCGATCGATGGGCCGGGCGCGTGTTGAATATCCACCCTTCTCTTCTGCCTGCTTTCCCGGGACTGGATGCCCAGGGCCAGGCCCATGCCCATGGGGTACGAGTGGCCGGGGCCACCGTGCACTTCGTGGATGCTGGAACCGACACCGGCCCGATCATCGCCCAGGGCGCCATTCCCGTGACACCGGGGGAGAGCCGGGACGCGCTGCAACAACGCATCCTCCAGATGGAACACCGCCTGTACCCCATGGTGCTGCGATGGGCGGTGGAGAAGCGGCTGACCGTAGATGGTCGCTTTGTGCACGTGGACACGCCACCGGGCGATGCCACCTGGATCTGGGGCGACGCGTGAGCCGCGTCTTGGTGTCGGCCTGCCTGTTGGGCGAAGCCTGTCGGTACGACGGGCAGTCCAAGGAGACCGATCGCGTACAAGCCTGGGCCGAGGCAAAGGTCAAAGAGGGGGGGACCCTCGTGGCGGTCTGCCCCGAGGAGTTGGGTGGGCTCGACACCCCCCGTCCTCCGGCACAGCTGATTGGTGGAGACGGCGCAGCGGTTCTCCGGGGAGCCGCCCAGGTGGAAACAGAGACGGACAATGTCACCGGCGCCTTTGTGGCTGGCGCGATTCGGGCAGCGAACCGGGGCTCCGGTGCCAAGGAGGCGGTTCTCAAGGCCCGGTCCCCTTCTTGCGGCTGTGGGGAGGTCTGGCAGGACGGCGCTGTCAGCCCAGGGAATGGCGTTTTTGCGGCGCTCCTCAAGTCCCGGGGTGTCTCCGTACGAAGCGATGAGGATCTGCCATGACCCCAAGGAATCTGGGTGCAACCGAACTGACCTTGCCTCCCATTGTCTTTGGCGCCTGGGCCATCGGCGGATGGTGGTGGGGAGGAACCGATGATGCGCGGGCCATCGCTGCCATGCGAGCTGCGGCAGATGCGGGCCCTCTGGCCATCGACACAGCCCCGGTCTATGGATTTGGCCACTCGGAGCGCCTGGTGGGCGCCGCCCTTTCCCACCGGCGCCACGAGATTCAGATTCTGACCAAGTGCGGCATGAACTGGACCCGGGAAGACGGCCCCGTGGCGTTCACGACCCAGGACGAATCCGGACAACCCAAGGTGGTGAAGAACGATCTCCGCCCGGCAAGCGTCCGGGCCGAGTGCGAGGCCAGCCTGAAACGCCTGAACACGGACGTGATCGACCTGTACCAGTGCCACTGGCCGGATCCATCCACGGATGTGGCGGAAACCATGGGCGAGATGCTGCGCCTCAGAGAAGAAGGGAAGATCCGGGCCATCGGGGTTTCCAACTTCTCCCCGGAGCTGATGGAAGAGTCCCAGGCGGCCCTCGGGGATGTGCCGCTGGCCTCCACCCAACCTCGCTACAGCCTGCTGCACCGCAAGATCGAGAGTGACGTGCTTCCCTGGTGCCGCACCCACAACGTGGGCGTGCTCGCCTACCGCCCCATGGAGCAAGGCCTGCTTGCTGGCACAGTGGGCCCCGAGCGGACTTTTCCTGCCGGGGACAAGCGCCCCACCCAACCCATCTTCAGCGTGGAAAACCGCCGGAAGATCCTCCAGGGCCTGGAATCCCTTCGGGACATTGCAGAAACCCACCAGGCCACCTTTGCCCAGCTTGTTCTCGCATGGGTCGTTGCCCAGCCGGGTCTGACCTGCGCCCTGGCAGGCGCTCGAAACGCATCCCAGGCCCTGGAGAATGCCCGGGCGGGAGAAATCGCCCTCTCCACAGAAGAAATCGCGCGAATCGGCTCGGTGTTCGTGGGCGTGGGGTAGCAGGTCCAGCGTGCCCCATGATCCTGGATTCCACAGGGTTTGCAGGGGGTTGGACGCCGCGCTATTTGTGCGCCGGCGTGGCCAGCGGCCACAGGGTGAAGCTTGTCCATGAACACCGCTCCTCGGCTCAGAGGCCTGGCCCGTGCCTTTTTCGGCCTGACCGCCATTACCTACGTCCTGGTCGTGTTTGGCGCCCTGGTACGGGTCAAGGGCGCTGGACTGTCCTGCCCGGACTGGCCCCTTTGCTTTGGGCAGCTGCTTCCGTCACTGGACCTGGGGGTGATCCTCGAATGGGGGCACCGCACCCTGGCTGGAAGCATCAGCCTCCTCCTTGTGGGGGCCCTCGTGGTGGCCTGGCGCACGCCCACCGCGTGGAAGGCCCTGGGTCGCATGCCCTGGATCGTCCTCGGCGTCCTTGGCATTCAGGTCATTCTCGGCGGGCTGACGGTCTTGAAGCTCCTGGCCTCGTGGACCGTGACCCTGCACCTTCTCTTTGGCAATCTCTTCTGCCTGGCCCTGCTGGTCATGGCCCTCCGGCTGCGCGACGCCTCCCGGCCCGCAGTCACCCCAGCGCCCCTGCCCCGTGGGTGGGGGCCTCTGTTGGCCGCAGGAGCGCTGCTCCTGTTTGCCCAGATGGTGCTCGGAGGACTTGTCAGCTCGAACCACGCCGGATTTGCGTGCCTCCAGTGGCCCGCCTGCCAGGGAGACGTCTGGTTCCCAGCCTTCACGGGGCTCATCGGCCTTCAGATCTTCCACCGGCTGGTGGCCTATGCCCTCTCAGGAACCATCGGGGCCCTGGCAGTGGTCGGGCGTGGCCACTCGCAACTGGCAAGACCGGCCCTGGCCGCCCTGGCCCTGGTGATTGTCCAGGTGGTTCTGGGAGTGCTGAACGTGCTTTGGCTGTTGCCTGTTGAGATCACGGCGGGACACTCTGCGGGTGCTGCTGGACTGGTGCTGATCTTCACGGTACTGGTGCGCAACTCCTGCCAGGGCCGCTGCAGGGCACTGGCGAATCCCGACGAGGCAGCAGCCTAGATGGCAGCCCCCGCCCCCACCGCTGCCCGCCCCGGACAGCGCCGCAGCCTGGCCCTCTACTACGAGATGTCCCGGCCCCGGGTGTTGTTTCTGGTGGTCTTTACCGGCCTCCCAACCCTGATCATGGGGCAGAAACTCACCCCTTCCTTCTCCCTGGCCTTCTGGGTCATCCTGGGCACAGCACTTTCCGGTGCTGCCTGCAGCGTGCTCAATGCCTACCTGGAACGGGACATCGATGCCCGCATGGCACGCACCCAGAACCGACCTCTTCCGGCTGCAGCTCTGGTCCCTGGCCAGGCCCTGTGGTTCGGGGTGATGCTCTCGGTGGTCAGCACGGTGCTGCTCTACGTATGCGGAGGCTGGCTGGCCGCGGGAGTCGGGGCTGCAAGCATCGCCTTCTATGTCTTTGTCTACACCCTGGGCCTCAAGCGCCGCACGCCGCTGAACATCGTGATCGGCGGTGCAGCCGGCGCCACCGCCCCCATGATCGCGGATGCAGCAGTGGACGGAAGCCTCGGCCCCGCCGGCATCATCCTCTTCTTGATCATCTTCCTGTGGACCCCCCCCCACTTCTGGGCAATCGCCTTGTTCCGAAAGGACGAGTACGCCAACGCCGAGGTGCCCATGATGCCCCTGGTGGTGGGCGATCAGGGCACCCGGTGGCGAAGCCTGGGCTACACGGTGGCCATGGTTCCCGTGTCCCTTGCCCTGACCTGGTTGGGCATTCTCCACGGCCTCTATGCAGGGGTCGCCCTTGTGAGTGGCCTGTGGTTCCTCGGGTGGAACCTGCTGGCGATTCGTCGGCAGGACTACGAAGTAGACCGGCGCATGTTCCGGGCCTCGATCGCCTACCTCTTCGCCTTGTTCGGCGCGATGATGGTGGATGTGGCGGTCTACGACTGGCTCCACTGGCTCTCGTAGAATGGACTGGCTCTGGCCCATCTACGAGGAACACGTGGTCCGCCACTGTCAGCGGAAGCAACAGCACGAAAACCAGTCCGTCCTGGAGTTGACCTTCATGCAATCCCTGGGAAACAGCACCGCCACCCTGTTCGTGATGGAGCCCGTGGGGGACACCATCCGGTTCATGGGGCTTGGACGCTGGAAGCTGGCGGAAGTGCCCGCCTTGGTGACGGATCCCAACGCCTTTCTTTCCGAGCGATTTGGCGGCGGAAAGTACAAGATCAACTTCCATGACGGGTTCCACTTTGTGGGCACCCACAACTTTCGGACCTATGGCGAGGAGTTGTGGCGCAACATGGAAGAAGTGGAGTTTGACGAATGAATGCCCTCTACCGGGTGCACGCCCTCATGATCTCCCTGGCCACCGTGTTCTGTGCGGGCTTCTCCTGGTGGTCATTCCAACACCCTGGGATGGGTCCTTCCTGGATGGGGGCCTTCTTTGGAGTCTTCAGCGTGGTCCTGGCGGGCTACCTGTTGAAGTTCCTCAAGGACAAGGGGGCTTGGAGCCCCCCTCGGGCACGGGGTTCTTAGTGCTGGATCCCCACCGCGTCAAGCAAGGGGCCACGTGGGGCCTTGCTCCCGCCCAAGGCCCGTCATAAGTGGGCGTGTCGCCGAAACCAGACCGGTTTCCAACCAAGGAAGACAACATGAACCGCACGCTTCTCCCCTTCTGTGTCTCGCTGCTCCTGACCGCCTGTGGCGGCGGGTCCGAGGCACCCTCCGAGGCACCCGCCCCCGCTCCTGCTGCCGCTGCTGCCCCTGCCCCCGCCCCCGGTGGCTACGAAGAGCAGGATGCCGTGGCAGATGCGGGCTCCATCACCGGAACCGTCAACTACACCGGTGACAAGACCGACGAGGTCCTGGCCATCACCCAGGACACGGAAGTGTGCGCCCACGACCACCCGGAACGCCCCGCGGGCGCCCTGGTGGTGGCCGAAGGCAAGCTCCAGAACGCCATCGTGTACCTGGAGGGTGTGAAGTCCGGCAAGAAGTGGGACTCGGACACTGTCAGCATCGACAACCAGGGTTGCGCATTCGTGCCCCGGGTGAGCATCGGCCGCAAGGGTGGGAACGTGGTGGCCAAGAACAGTGACCCGGTCACCCACAACACGAACATGACCCTCACCCAGGGTTCCAAGACCATCATGAACAGCTCCCTGAAGAAGGACAACGAGTCCTCCCCCAAGAAGCTGAAGAAGTCAGGGAACGTCGAGGTGCGCTGTGACCTTCACGACTGGATGAAGGGTGCGCTTTTCGTCGCCGAATCGCCGTACGCGGTGACCAGCGGCGCCGACGGCACCTTCAGCCTCGCCGACGTGCCCGCTGGTGAGTACACCCTGAAGGCGTGGCACGAGGTTCTCGGTGAGTCCGAGGCCGCGGTCACGGTTTCCGCCGGTGGCGCTGTCACGCAAGACATCACCTTCGAGTAGGTCGTGCGCCGACGCTTTCTGACCACAGACGGGTTCATCCAGGTGGGATTCTGGTCCCAGCTGGTGCTCCTTGTGCTGGTGGACTTGGGCTCCCTGGCGTCCTTTGCCCGGGAGACCCCGCCCTGGTACCACGGGGTCGGGTTTGTGGTCATGAACACGGTCCTCCTCTCCTGTACCTGGGTGATGTGGCGCTGGATCAGGGTCCAGAGCAGCTCCCCAGTCAAGTGATGGCGGCGTCCCCTGACGTCCCTTCCGACGAGGGGTTGCGCTTGATCCACCTGGGGGTGGGGGCCTTCGTGGTCACCTGTGCCCTGTTGTTTCTGGCTGCCACGCTGGTGCCCCGGGAGAGCGCCGCGCCTTTGGGGTTCTCCCTGCAGCCCGTCGCGGAGACCCAGACCGACGGCACCTTCCAGGTGACGTTGGACACCTCCGACAACGAGAAGTGGGTCCCCTTCAGCCTGGAGCTGGGCCGGGTGGTCCCCAAAGGCCCAGCGGCGGACCTGTACCTGCGGCGACAGCTGCTGCAGGCGCCCTTTGGGGCACTGGAGCTCGGAGCTGTGGCGTTGACCAGCGCTCCTCCTGCCTCCGCTGCGTGGGTCCCTGACGTCATCGTGGATGAAGTGAAGCGCAACCCGGTGCTGTCCAACTGGTACGACTACTCCTACTTCAGCCACCTGCTGAACTCCAAGGACAACACCTTCGCCGTGCACCTCGCGGACGGGGGAACCGCAAACGTGCGGGTGGTGAGCTACTACTGCGAGAGTGAGACCTCCGGTTGCATGACCCTGCAGTACCGGGTGGCAGAACCCACGTGAGCGAGACCGGCCCCCGTTGGCCCTGGTCCAAGAAGTCCCCTGAGGGGCCCTGGGACGTCATCGTGGTGGGTTCCGGAATGGGGGGCATGACCACCGCCGCCCTGCTCGCAAAGGCCGGGCAACGGGTCCTGGTGCTGGAGCAGCACTACGTGCCTGGAGGCTTCACCCATGCCTTTCGCCGCAAGGGCTACTCCTGGGATGTGGGCGTACATGCGGTGGGGGAGGTCACAGGCCACTCCATGCCCGGCCGGCTCTTGAAGCTCCTCACAGACGACCGCCTACAGTGGGCAAGCCTGGGAGCCGTGTACGAGGAGTTCCGCTGGGAGGATGGATTCTCCCTGGACTTTCCCGACAACCCTGAGCAGTTCATTCACAACCTGTCGGAGCCCTTCCCAGACGAGCACCAGGCAGTCCTGGACTACGTACAGCTCTGCCGAGATGTGGCCCGGAGCATGCGCGGACATTTCGCAGCCCGGGTGGCGGGGGCTCCTGTCAGCTGGGCCCTGGAGCGAACCCTCGGCCGCAAGGCGAACCAATACCTCGCGCAGCACACCCGGGATGTCCTTCCAGCCCTCACCCGAGATCCAAAGCTCCAGGCCCTCTTCGTGGCCCAGTGGGGCTACTACGGCAGCCCCCCGTCCCGATCGTCCTTTGCCATCCAAGCCCTGGTGACCCGCCACTTCCTCCACGGGGGGTACTACCCGGTGGGGGGAAGCGGTCGCATTGCTGCCGAGTTGCTCCAGACCGTCGCGGACTGCGATGGCTGGACCCGAATCGTGGCCGACGTGGAGGAGATTCTCCTGGAGGACGGCAAGGCTGTGGGCGTGCGCCTGGCCACGGGCGAGGAGATTCGCGCCAAGACCGTGGTGAGCGCCATCGGCGCCAACGCAACGGTTCGGAGGCTCCTGCCCGACTCCCTCGGCGCCCAGCCCTGGGCGGCATCCATCTCCGACCTCTCCCCTGCCCCAGCCCACGTGTGCCTGAACATCGGCTTCAAGGGAGACATCCGATCCGCCGGCTGCTCGGGGGCCAACAAGTGGTTTCTCTCCTCCTGGAACGTGGAGCAGGGAGAGTGGGACGTGAGCAACCCGGACCGAATCGGACCCGCGCCGGTCCTCTACTGCAGCTTTCCCTCCCTGAAGGACCCCCTCCACGACCCGGGGCCGGACCAGCGACACACCGGTGAGGTGGTCACATTTGTCCCCTGGTCCTGCTTTGCCCCCTGGTCTGGATCCAAGTGGCGACAACGGGGGGAAGACTATGAGCAGTTCAAGACCCGCATCGCTGAAGTCATGCTGAACCAGCTCCTGGAGCGGATTCCCGCCTTGAAGCCCATGGTGGACTACACCGAGCTCTCCACCCCCGTGTCCACCGAGACATTTTGTCGCCCGGTGGCGGGTTCCATCTACGGACTCGAGCCCACCCCCGCCCGGTTTGCCAACCCCCACCTGCGCCCCAAGTCTCCTGTGCCGAACCTGTTCTTCGCAGGGAGTGAAGTGGGAACCGTGGGCGTCATCGGCGCCATGATGGGGGGCATGCTCTGCGCGATGGCTGTCGGAGGCGGTCCCGTCCGGAAGCTGGTGACCGAGGCGCGGTAGCTACTCCTGGAAGCTCTTGTGCCCAGCTGCGGCGTAGTAGGTGGTGACCATGAAGAGCAGAATCAGCAGGGCTCCTACGCCCATTCCGCCATCCTCCGGGGCCGTCGAGAGCCACGCCGTGTAGGAGCCCGCCAGGGGCGGCACCACGAGCAGCGTGGCCAAGGCCTGCAGGGGGTAGTCCTCAATCGACCAGCCGACTGAGAACAGGAACACGATCGAAAGGCCCAGGAAGGCCAGGCGCCCTCAGTCAGAGCCCAGGAACTCGCGGTTCTCGCTGACAGAAGTACCAGGATCAGTCACATCATCCTCCCCAGGGGTCACGACCATCTTTCTCTTGCGGGTGGAACGTACCAGAAGTCCCATCAACCCGAGGGTGAACAGGAAGGTCACCGGAGGCATCTGGTACGCGTTTGTTGGCACGGAGGGCTCAAAGAAGATCCAGTACCAGGTGGTCAGTCCCCGGCGCTGCCCGGCTTCTCCCCGGTCACCATTCCAGATCTGGAAGGCCAGTGGGTGCCAATCACCCGTTTCAAACTGGACATCCGCCTTGTCCTCTGTGGTGAGGCTTCGACGCACAAAGTAGGTGTACTGGCCGTCCTCCCAGGTCACCGCCCCTTCGATCTGGGTCGCATTCTGAGTGGACAGGGCCCCTGCCCCCTTGCCGTTCACTTCTGAAAGGGCATCCGTGTCCGATCGCCACCACCAGAGGTGCGTGGCGCGCTTCTTGTCCCCAAACAAGAAGTACGGCCGAACCACCTCGTCCTTTTTCACCGCAAACTGAAGCAGTGCCTGGTCCGGGTGGTTCGTGTCCCAGTGGACCTCCGTGTCCCGATCCGCGTAGGAACCGTCGGCATCGGTGCCCTCCGAGCGCATGCGGTCATCCCACTGCATGCGAATGGCTACATTTTCAGCGTCATAGACCGCCTGAACCGACACGTACTCCACGGTGGTCCAAAAGTTTCTCGGAGGCTCGATCAGGTTCGGAATGAGCTTGAACCGCGCCGCGGGCACACCTGCCCAGCCCTCGGGGTCACCGCTCTCCGGAATCGCCTCCACCTGGGCCGCCACCACCCGGTCATCCCCAAACTCCTTGTAGGGCGGGTGCAGGCTCTGCACGAAGTGGGTCAGCTGCCAGCGCTCCGCCGCGGTCAGGTTCTCCTCGTGGCTGGGCATCGGCGTGCCGTCAATGCCGGTCGTCATGGTCCGGAAGATGTCGTAGGCGGTGCTCCCGCCGCGGTAGGACTCGGGGTTTCGCAGGTTGGCCGGCAACATGCGGGTCTTGGTCCACTTCTCCTCCATGGTGTCCCACTGCTCCCCGTTCCCGCGGCCCGAGGCGCCGTGACACTTCTCGCAGTTCTCCTGGAAGAGCGCATCTCCAGCCGTGACCGACTCGGGGGTGCTTTCCTGCGCCGCCGACTCGGCCGCAGTCACATCCGCCATCGGCACCGCCGTGGAGACATAGTCGGGATCGACAAAGTCCTCGGCGAGGGACTTGATGAAGGCCACCACGTCCCAGCGCTCCTGCTCCGGCAACACATCAAAGGGCGGCATGGACGTGCCCCCCAGGCCCCGGCTGATGATGTCAAACAGGTCCTGGTCCGTGGGAAGTTCACCCACAGGTGTGCGCCGAACCTTGTAGGTGCTGCTATCCGCGAACTTGCGGGGGCGCGGGAAGGAGAACTGCGCAGCAGCGCCATCTGCTTCTCCCTCGGCCCCATGGCACTGGGAACAGCGCTTCTCGTACACCACGGCGCCGTTGTTCACGTCGCCTGCAGCGTGAGCAGGGGCTGCTGAGAGCATGGCCACCAGGGTCAAGGAAAGCATCAGTGTTCCCCACCCTCTTCAGCGCCACCCTCTTCAGCGTGGTCCGCCCCGTCCCCATGGCCCCCAGATCGCGGGGTGAACCCGGTGTAGTCATAGAGGAAGGCCACCACGTTCCAGATGTCCTCTTCGGGAATGAAGTTCTCCCAGGCCGGCATCGAGGAATCCCACGGGGTTCCAGACGTAGGCAGCCCTGGACCGCCCTTGGCCACCCGCCAGAACAGAAAGGCCTCCTGGAGCATGGCCAGCGTGCCCTTGTCCTGGAAGTTTGCCGGCGGGGGGGAAACCGCGTTGGCGTAGTGCCCATCCGCTGCCAGGAAGTCGCCGTGGCAGTAGAAGCAGTTCTCGTAGTAGACCACCTTGCCCCGAGCCACATGCTCGGCCCAGGCCTCCGCATCGCCGGCCTCCAGAGAGCGAATCGGCGAGAGGCCGTTCACCACGTCAAAGGTCATGGACTCGGCATCTCCAGGTGCCTGGAAGTCGATGGTGTTTGGCGGCGCCGGGTGAACGGAGCGAATCTTGGGCGGCGGCTCTGAGGAAGGGAGCGCCGACTCGTAGGTCTGCCAGGCCACGATGCCAGGCAGGAGAACCATCAACCCCCACAGCACCTTGCGCTTGGAAGGCTCCACCATGATGGCTTCGATGGGATTCCAAAAGGACTCCAGGGCCGCATCGGTGCTGGTGACATAGATCACCATCGCCACCAGGACACAGAAGGCGTAGAGCTTGACCACACTGGCTGGGGCCGCCGGGTCAAAGCCAAACTCTGCAAAGAGCACTGTCGCCAGGAAGAATCCCGCAGCCGACCAGAAGAGGCCCAGCTTGTTGCGCAGCAGGAAGAAGGCCACGCAAGCAAGAAGGAAGACACCGCCAGAGATTGCAAGATGCATCAAAGTTCCCCTACTCGCCCGTCTTTGCTGCGAGCCAATCCACCAGGGCCCGGTAGTCAGCAGCAGTCATGCGCTCGTAAAAACCATTGCCATCCAGGGTCAGAGGCATCAGTGACGCCAGGGGTGCATAGGCCTCACCCACGGTGGCAGCGGGCTCCAGGAGGGCCTCATAGAGCTCCGCCTTGGACATGCGAGCCCCCACATCCGAGAGATTCGGTCCCATGGACGGAATGCCGGGGATCAGCTGGTGGCAACCCATGCAGGCAAAGGAGGCAAACACCTCATCCGGGGTGCCCACGGGCTCCGGTGCAGCGGCCGCAGGGGCAGCGCCTCCACCGGGTGTGATGCCGCAGAATCGCTCCACGGGCTCTACATCGGTGCCGCGCACCGTGGCTACATCGCCCTGGTCCTGCAGGAAGGCCACCGCCGCGAGCAGCTGTCCCCCGGAAAGTTGCCCCCCCTGGCCGGGCATGCCGCCCGCCGGAAAGCCCGGTGCCTTGAAGTCATCGGGCTTGCAGAGGGACTCCACGAGGTAGTCCACCACGGTGAAGTTCTCTCCTGTTGCGGCGGCGCGCTCAGCGGCACGAGAAACGGAGATCGCGCCCATGTTGCCCAAATCCGGCGCCCGGCCGGCCTCCCCCATCTTGTGGCAGCTCGCACAGACGCCTTCAAAAACCCCCGATCCCGCCGCGGAGAGATCCTCGGGGCCAATGTTTGCACCCAACTCCACCACCGCTGGGGGGTGGTTTTCAAACTGGGGGAGAATCTGGCCGATGCCCGTGTACAAGAGCGACGTAAGCAGCGTAAAGACCGCGATTCTAAGGTAGGTCTGCATCGGGGTGAAGCGCTCGGGCACAGTGGACAAGGAGTCCAAGGGCCGGGCCGGACTATAGCAACCTGGGAAGTCGTGTCAAAGACCCCCAACCCAGAGCTTGATGACCACCGAACCCTCCGTTATCGTCGCACGGATCCGCGGCTGCGATCCCTTACGCACATGCCGCCGACCACAGGATAAAGGATGAACGCGCAGACCCTGGGTTTTCCCTCCTCGGCCACCGCACGATGGCTCCCCCGATTTGCCGCGTTGGCCCTGCTCTTCCTGGCCATCTTGTTCGGCTCCAGCGCCTGGGCTTCCGAGGGCTACAACTTCGGCAGCGACACCACCTATCGCACCCTGTTTGAGCCGGACGGTCGCTTTGGCATCTTGAATCCCCGGCTCATCATTTGGATTTTTGCGCAGCTTCACCTGCTCTTTGCAGCATTTGTCCTGGCAGTGCCCATGTTCGCCGTGATCATCGAGGTGATCGGGCTGATCCAGAAGGACCGGGTCAAGGGCAAGCAATACGACGAACTGGCCCATGAGTTCACCCGCCTGCTGGGCACGGCCTTTTCCGTGACCTCCATTCTCGGCGCGGTCTTCACCTTTGCCTGCCTCTGGATGTACCCGCAGTTCATGGGGTACATGGTCGAGGTCTTCGGACCCACGATGTACCTCTACGCGTGCATCTTCTTCGGCGAGTCCTTCAGCCTCTACCTGTACTACTACGGCTGGACCAAGATGAAGAACCGCTGGGCCCACGTGGGGCTCGGCCTGGTGCTGAACGTCTTCGGCATCACCCTGATGTTCATTGCGAATGCCTGGACCACCTTCACCATGGCGCCGGCGGGCCTGGCCGAGACCGGGGAGGTCTTGAGCCGACACGATGCCTTCTTCAACTTCCTCCTGAACCCGATCAACATCCACCGGCTGATCGCCAACATGTGCATGGGGGGCTCGGTGGCCGCTGCCTACGCGGGGTTCAGGTTCCTGTCTGCAAAGACCCCCGAGCAGCGCGCCAAGTACGACTGGATGGGGTACATCGGGAACTTCATCGCGGTGCTGGCGCTGTTGCCCCTGCCTTTTGCCGGGTACTACCTGGGCTTTGAGATCTACGCGTACAACCAGCAGCTCGGCATCTACATGATGGGCGGCGTGCTCTCCTGGCTGTTCATCATGCAGGCGGTGCTGATCGGCGCCCTGTTCTTTGCAGCCAACTACTACCTGTGGGTCGGCATGGACCGCATCGACGGCGCGGATCGCTACAGCGGCTGGATCAAGTTCCTGCTGGCAGTGGTGACCGTGTGCGTGATGATCTGGGCCACGCCCAAGTCCCTGATCCTCTCCAGCGCGGAGATCTCGGCCATGGGGGGCATCAACCACCCGACCATTTCCCTGTTCGGGGTCATGAGCGCGAAGAATACAGCGGTGAATCTGCTGATTCTCACGACCTTCCTTTCGTTCCTGCTCTACCAGCGGGGAAACAAGGTCGCGACGGTGTCCTGGGCCAAGAAGGGCAAGATGGCGCAGGTGCTGGCCTTTGGCATCGCGGCTGCGGTGGTCATCTTCATCGGAGTGGGCGGCTACATTCCGTCCCTCTGGTTGGAATCCGCCAAGCGGGTCGCGATGAGCCCCTACCAGGTCATCGCAGTGCTGGCGTGCATGGCGGTCGTCATTCCCATTGACATCGCCCTGTTCCGCAACTGTGACCACATCGGGGAGATTCGCTGGGGGGAGATCCCCAGGCGCTCCCAGTACACCCTGTTCTTCCTGGCGGTGTCGTTTACCTGGCTCATGGCCTTGATGGGCTTTGTTCGCTCCTCTCTGCGCCAGCACTGGCACGTGTACGAGGTGCTCCAGGACAAGAGCGAGTTCGCGTTCACCCCCAACCTCGGGTACGCCACCATTGTCGTCACCGTCGTGGTGATGCTCTTTTTCCTGCTGGTGAGCATGGTGTTCTGGATCGCCAGCCTCTCCGCCCACGATGCGGAAGACGACCACGCCGAGGCCCACGCTGCCAAGTAGGGCGTATCGCCGTGACAGCTGCCTGCTTGTTGGCCCTGGCTGGGTTTGGGGCCCACAGACACCGTCAGAAGAGGGATAGGGCCACCCAGACCGCCACTGTGCACGCCACAAACGCCACACAGGTCGCCCCGCGGGCCATTCCTCCCAACCGAATGGCGTTGTGCACCATCAGGAACAGGGAGCCCACTGTCAAGGGCGCATGCAGCCCCGGGCGCAGCCGCCCCGCAAGAAAGGCCAGAAAGAGAAAGCCCAGGGGGGCCAGAGCCCAGATTCCCTCGATTATCCTGCCATGGCGCCACCGATCCCAGGCAGCGACAGCCAGCGCCAACAACGCCACCGTGGCGGCTGCGGAGAGCACGCCGAGGGGGCCCGGCGGAAGGGAGGGAAGCAGTGTCATCGAACCCCCTCTATCCCCTCTTTGGCCCCGGTCTTTGACAGCCCTGGATCCCCTCGGCTATGAGGGGACACCGCGGCGTTGCTCGCGGGTCGAACCCGTTTTCTCTCTCCACACAGAAGGCTCTCGATGTACAACCGCATCTACGTACCCGTCGACAACTCCGAACACTCCAACACCGCCGTGCAGCTTTCGGTGGCCTTGGGCAAGGAGTTTGGTTCCAGCCTGGTAGGCAGCCATGTCTATGCAGCCAAGCTGCACGATGTGCGCTTCAAGCAGATGGAGTTCACCCTGCCCGACGAGTACAAGGAAGAAAACGAGCTGGAGAAGCAACGGAAGATCCACGATGCGCTGATCGCACGGGGCCTGAAGCTCATCTCCGACTGCTACCTGAACAACATGGACGAGCTGGCGGCCGAGGCAAAGGTGCCGTTTGAGCGCCGACACAGCGACGGCCGGAACTTCGAGTGCATCGTGGACGACGTCACCGAGGTGAGTGCCGACCTGGTCATCATGGGGGCCCTCGGACAGGGAGCCGTCAAGTACAGCCAGGCGGGCAGCGTGTGCGAGCGCGTCCTGCGCCGCACATCCGTGGACACCCTGATCATCCGGGACCCGGACACCGATGGCGAGCTTACGGGAGACGCGTCCATCGCGGTCTGCCTCGATGGCTCCCAGCATTCCTACGACGCCCTGCGGGCTGCCTGCGCCATGGCCCGAATCTCCGGCGGCCGCGGGATCCACATCGTTGGGGTCACCACCGAAACCTACGAAAAGGAGATCCTGGAAGCCCACCTGGACCTGGCCAAGGACTTTGTGGCACGCCAGGAGTTGCAGGCCACCACCACCTGCCTGGAAGGCGCCCCCGTGGAGACCATCGTGGCCTGGCTCGGAGAGCACACCCCGTGGATGGTGGTCCTGGGACGCCACGGCATTGACGCCATCGTCGGTGAGGGCGGGGAGAATCTTGGCTCCCTCGTAGAAGCCCTCATCCGCACCGCCCCCTGCAACGTGCTGGTGGCTGCTGGCACCGTCGAGCAGGCGGCCGCACGAAACGGCGAAGCGGTTCCGGTCGGGCTTTAGCCCTCGGCCCGGACCCGGGCGCCCTTCACATTCACAAGAATGTTGATGTCTCGCAGCATGCGCTCGACTGCATCCGTATCGTTGGCATCGTAGAAGCCACGAATCTGGCGGAAAGGGTCCACCAGGACAAAGTGGGATCCATGCAGCAGGCTCTGCACCTGTTCCGGATTCTCCCGGGCCTCCATGGTGGTCTTCATGCCCTCGACCACGTGGTTCTTCACGTCCTCAAAGGGGCCGGTCAGGAAACTCCACATGCGGGGGCTCACCTGGTGGCTCTCCGCATATGCCTTCAGCACCTCGGGGGTGTCGTACTCCGGGTCGACTGAAAACGAGACCAGGTGAAACAGGTTGCCCAGGTTCTTGCTCCGGTGCTGGACCTCGCGCATCTTCTCGGTGAACACGGGGCACACGGTGGTGCAGCGGGTGAAGATGAAGTTGGCCACCCAGACCTTGTCCTCGAGCTGCTCGGAACCGTACGGCTCACCGTGTTGATCCGTGAATGCAAACTCGGGCACCGTGCCAATGATGGGGGGGGGCTCCGGCAGCTCGGCCAGCAGAGCCCGTACAAAGGGTAGAGCCCCGATCATCAACACCCAGACGGTCCAGAACCAGGGGCTGCCCACGAGACGCTTGAGGCGGGACCCGTCGGCCCCTTGTTGTGAGTTCTCCATCGGCGCCGACTAGCCGGGATTCCACCGATGAGCAAGGGGAGCAACCCCCACCAATCGGTTCAAACCGGCATTGAACAGGGACAACCCCCGGTCCCAAGGGGCCTTGGCTCGCACAGGCGCCTGTGGTATTTCCCCCACGTCTCCAACGTGTGAGGTTGGAACCGCCGCGCAGCATGCCGCTGACGGTCTGGGGATTGTGGCTCACCGCCATCTTGAACGTGCTGTTTGTGCCGGTCCTGGGCTCCGCAGCCCTGCTTCTGACCCTGGACCGTGCATTTGGCACCGAGTTCCTTGTGGCGGGTGCCCTCGCTGGAGCGAACGCCGGCGACCCCATCTTCTACTTGAGCGTCACGCTGATCACCCTGGTCTTCATGCTCCAGGTCGTCGTGGGTTACGCCGGGCAGCACCGCCGGTTGTACGACCCCCAGCACCTATTCCGAGGCCCAGCTGCTCGGCGGGCAAAGCGTGGCGCCAGAGGTCCTGAACCTGGGCCACCGCTCCTACGTTCGCCATTGCTACAACTGCCACGGCATGGACGGCGACGGCCGCGGACCAGCTTCCCCGGGACTGAACCCGGCCCCCGCGATTTGCGCACTGCCATGTACAAGTTCTCCTGGGTGACCGGCAAGGACCTCTACCACACGGATGGAAACTGCTGGAAGTGCCACGCAGCATTCGCCACCCGGGAATACATCTATGAAAAAGCCCAGGCCCGGGACGTCAAACCCAGCTTCACGGACGACATGTACGATTCGAAGCTGCAGGAGGAGACCCACTTCGTGGCAAATGGAGCCAAGGTAGACGTGCTGCCTCCGGACTACACCTTCGGCGAGTTGCGGGTCAGCCACGACGTCGAGGGCATCTACAAGACCATTCGCGGCGGGATTGGAGGCGGCTTGATGCCGGCCCACGACAACTTCCCCGAGGAAGACATCCTGGCCATCGCCCACTACGTGAACTCCCTGGTGGAGTTGGGCAAGAACGATGTCCCTGGTGCCCACAAGCTGCGGGATGATCTGCGGGCCTCGCTGGCGACCGCCTGGGTGGCGCCGGTGGCGGAAGAGGAAGAGGGCGAGGATTCCGGAGAGCCGTCGGAGGGCGCACCGTAAGTCGGCGAGCCGTAGGACGGCGAGCAGGTACGGAGACCACCGTGGCAGAACGATGGGCACATCATGCGGAGGGTTTACATGAGGCTCGTGGTCAGTTCCTCGGCCGTCCCCTGCTCGCTCCTGGTTCTGGTCGCGCTCATGGCGTGCGGCAAGGATGAGGCCACCGACAGTGGGAACTTCATTTTCCCCGTCGAGGATTGAGGCGGGCTTTCTTGGAACTCCTCCACCTCGGCGCCCGGAAGCCAAAGACAGGTCTATTCCTCCTGTGCCTTCTGTCCGCAGGGTGCCAGGAGCCCGGCTCCGCAGGGTCCCAGGATTCCGATTCAGCCTCCGAGGAGTACCAAGATTCCGACTACGAGCGCATCACACGGGGATGCGCGGAACTGGCCACTCGTTGGATCCCGACGATGACGGTGTACGAGGTCTACGATGAAATGAGCGCGGGCTGTGCCCAGGCGCTCGGGGACTCGGTAGGACTGGATTGGGCGAGTTTCGACCTACTTCCCGGCCAGGCAGATGAGTCCGGTGCAGGAACCTTCATGCTCGCGGGACTCTACGCGCTTGCCATGGACAACTCTGCCACGCGGGTCGAGTTGTTCGAGGACGCCATGATGCCGCTCGTCTTCCAGGAGGAGTTGAGGGTTCACGGAGACGACAATGCCAGCGCCGGCGCCGTTTGGCTGTCCGTCATGCAGAACCGGGTCAACAGCATCGCGTACGGGGGGTCTCTTGCTGGCGAATTCGACTTCCCCGTCAGCGCATACTACGTGACTGCTACACGTACGGTCGTAGTCGGTGAACTCCTCCACACGCGGGCCACCACCGAATCGCCAGCGTACAGTGCCGCCTTCTTGATGCACGAAGCCTCGCATGGCTTTGTCGAGCCTCATACCCCCTGCACCAGTGAAGCTGTCACTGGATTATGTGACTTGACCCCCGAGGGGGCATACGGTGTCGAGGTCTGGTGGACATACAACTGGATGTTGGCCAACGATGCGGTCCTCACCCACCAGGTATGTGAAGAACTGGAGGAATACAGGATGGTTAGGTGTTGGTTGAAAATTGAGAACTACGCATCCGACTGGGAACCGTGCAACCAGATCTGCCAATGACCGAGGCTTCTGGCGCGGTGCATGGCCGGTTGCACCGAGAAGTCGCCCGCTTCTAGGAGCCACACTCATTTCCTCGATGAGGGTTGCGGCGCACGCCAAATGAGATCGCCGCTCCTCAGCCACCCAGTGGTACCGGCTCACGACCAGACGCTCTCCCGGAAAGTGCGGCGAGTTGATCGCTACCAGGTCCCGCTCATCAAGCAGGCCGGCCCTTTAGATCACGAAGATCGTCAGGAACATGGCCACCCAGACCACGTCCACAAAGTGCCAGTACATGGCGGTGATGCGGATGGGCATATGTCGACGGCCGGTGAACTCCCCCTTGTGGTGCCGGGGAACGAGCCGCAACAGGAAGAATATGCCCACCAACACGTGGACCGCATGGAGCCAGGTGAAACCGTAGAAGACCGAGCCATAGGCCTTGGAAGACCAGTGGAGTCCCTGGCGGTACAGGGTGGTCCACAGGACGCTCTGTGAAACCAGGAAACAGACCCCCAGGAGGTTGGCACCCACCAGCGCCCGAAAGGAACTCCGGGCATCGTCCTTCTTGAGCAGGCTCATGGTCGCCTGCAGGCATGCGCTGCTTGCCAACAACAAGGCGGTGCTGATGGCCGGCAGCAACACCGGCAGATCCGGCAGCCCGTCCGGCGGCCAGGACGTGGAGCGCACCCGCAACGTGGCGTACCCGTAGAACAGCCCACCAAACATCATGGACAAGGCAGCAAGACCCAGCATCATTCCCAGGTAGTCCGTGAACGCCTGCTCCCGGGCAGCGTGCAGGTGCAAGACCTGCTTGCTCTCGGCGCTCTCCGGTGGGCCGCGCCTCCCGTCCCCCACCGGCCATCCAGCAGGTTATGAACCGGGGCCGAGTCGCCAGACGGAATGCGACTCCATGGAGACCCCGATGTACGAGAAGATTCTCCTCGCTGTGGATGGCTCAGAGCCCGCCTTTGATGCGGCCCGATTGGGCCTGGACGTGGCCGAGCTTCTGGATTCCCGCATCACGGGCTTCCACGTGGAAACTGATGCTTCCAGCAGGGCGCAGAGAATGTGGGAGGCGCTCCCCGAGACCGTGCGGGCCAAACTCTCGGAGGCGCCGGATTCAAACCGGGGAAGCGCTCCTGTGCTCGACCGCCTCACCGAGGCTGCCCAGGCCGCGGGTGCCTTCTACCGGCCCATTCAGGTGACGGGTACACCCTTTGCTGGCATCCAAAAGCACCTGAACGAGAAGCCCTATGACCTGGTGGTGATCGGTGCCAAGGGCCAGGGTGCCGACGACATTCGCACCGTGGGATCTGTCACCGAGCGCCTCGCTCGACATGGGCGCACGGACCTGCTCGTCGTGAAGCGCCCGGACGCACTGGTGGGTGGCGATGCCCCGATTCTCGTGGCGGTGGATGGGTCTGCCTATAGCTATGCCGGCCTGATGTCGGCGATCTCCCTGGGGGCCAAGACCGGACGGACGGTGGAAGCCGTGGGCGTCTATGACCCCTACATCCACTACACCCTGTTCAACGGCATCGTGAAGATCCTCACGGAAAAGGCCTCCAAGGTCTTCAAGTTTGCCGACCAGGAGAAGCTCCACGAGGAGATCATCGACACCGGGCTGGCCAAGATCTACCAGGCCCACCTGGAGGTGGCCCGGACCGTCGCCGATGACGAGGGCGTGGACCTGAAAGTCACGCTGCTGGATGGAAAGGCCTTTGAGAAGCTCCTGCAGTACGTTCGAAAGTCCGACCCCTTCCTGCTGGTCATGGGACGCATCGGCGTGCACTCCGAGGCCTCCATGGACATCGGCTCAAATGCCGAGAACCTGCTCCTGTTGGCCCCCTGCAACACCCTGATGGTGAGCCGGACCCACACCCCGCGGGTGGACATACAGGCCGCCGAGTCCATGGAATGGAGTCCCGCCGCGAAGGCCAAGATGGAGCTTGTTCCTGGCTTCGTGCGCGGGGTTGCGACCACCTCCATCATTCGGTGGGCAATGGAGCGCGGTCACTCGGTGATCACAGAGTCTGTCATCAATTCCGCCATGGGAGACCTGCTGCCCGCCGATGCCGCCCAGGCCATGGGGTACGTGGCCGAGGCCGTGGCCCTTGATGAGAACAACCTCCAGCAGGGCAAGACCTATCTCTGCCCCGACTGCGGCTATGCGGCGCGGGACTTCCAGCCGGTCGTCTGCCCCGTGTGTACCGCGGATGGCAGTGTGTTCCAGATGATCGACCGGGAGGTGCTGGAATCTCTGGGCAGCCTGGAGACCGGAGCGATCGAGGTAGAGGAGCACCCGGACGGCTACAAGCTCGAGTGGACGGTCGAGGCCAAGGACGTGATGGCCAAGGTCCCCATGGGATACGAGCGCCGCCGCTCCAAGGCCCGCGTCGAGAAGACCGCGCGGGTCCGCGGCATCCACCGCATCACCCGGGAATTCGCCATCGACATGGTGGAGCAGGACATGGCGGAGACCAGCTACCTCTCGGACAAGGGCGAGCGCCTGGTGGTGGAGTTGGAGAAGAGCGCTGGACCGGACGACACCACCCCCCGCCCCCGAGAAGACTCCCCTCTCTCCTGGACGGATGCTGCATGGAAGCGCGTCTGCCGGGTGCCCGATGGCTTCATGCGCAACATGACACGGGAGCGCGTGGAAGGATTCGCCGCCGAGAAGGAAGCGACGGCGATAGACTTTGTGTTGTGCGAGGCCGGCATCTCAGAGGGCCGACGCCTCATGGCCGAAATGATCGGGGACTACAGCATGTCCACCGAGAAGAAGGAAGAAATCCAGCAGACCGTGGACAAGGAAGCGGCCCCTACCACCAAGGTGGTCGACGTCCTCTCCAAGAACGAGCAAGCCACCATTGACCAGTTCCGCAAGCTGGCCGGGGATGTGTCCTGGACCGAGGCGGGGGAGGAAAAGGCCGTGGAAGCCACCGAGCGGGCCACGGATGCTGGGAAATTCACAGAGAAGCGAGCGGACGAACTGGTGCGCGGAGTCGCTGAGGAGCGAGCCGGCCAGAAGCGCATGGAACAGATCACCGGCGGCTTCATGGCCAAACTAGGCAAGCAGCTGGGCTACGGCCACCCCCTTGCGCAGATCACCACAGACTACAAGTTTGAGTGGACCCAGGAGGCCCTGGACGAGCTCAAGGACATCCCGGACTTCTGCCGCGAAATGACCAAGTGGCGAGTGGAGTGGACCGCCGTGAAGATGGACCTGGGCCGGGTCATCACCCCCGAGATCATGGCAATGAAGTACGAAATGTGGGGGGAGGTCTCCGAAGAATTCATGAGCCGGGAAGGCCAGGGCCTTGAGTGGGCCCCCGAAACCGCCAAGCGCCTGGAGAACATCCCTGACTTCGTGAAGGGCCAGGTCATCCACTCTGTGGAGGGCAATGCCCGGTCCTGGGGCTTGGATCGCGTGGACAACGAGGTGCTGGAGAAGGTCATCCAGAAGTGGATCGGCACCGGGGACTTTCACGAGGGACAGTTCGGCTACCAGTAGAATCGATGCTGATTTTCCTCCCATTGCTGGGCTGCAATCCGCCGGCTGTGGACGAGCCGGGAGTGTCGCGTTTTGCTGGGACCACCGGCTGCATCGAGATTCAGCATGCGCCCTTTGGCCTCTCTTTCCTTCGTGACGGGGACGAGGTTGCCGCCCTGGCGGAAGGCGGGCTTGCGTTTGGCACCTCGGACGAGGATTCGGACACTTTTAATCACGACCCCTACAACCTGGTCGCAGACCACTTGCGCTTTGCGATCCCCCTCGGACACGCATGGCTGGAGGTCACCCGGGCGGAGCCGGAGGACGGGACCCTGGCGCTGTACGGCGGGGGCGAGCGACTGGGAATGCTCACCACGGACGGGGAACGCATCGAGATCACCACAGAGGTGGCTGCCCCCTACATCCGAGTCGACTTCGCATCCGGGCCCGAGGGGTACTACGGACTGGGGGAGACCTTTGATGCGGTGGAGCAGACCGGAACCATCCGGGCCATGCAGATCGAGCTCGCCTCCGAGATCGAGTCCGAGTACAACGAGGCCCACGTCCCCGTGCCCTTCCTCGTGGGATCCGGTGGCTGGGGGTGGCTTGTGGACTCCACCCGGCCGGGGGTCTTTGATGTGGGGGCCACGGACTCCGAGAGACTGACCGCCATCTTCGACTCCCCGTCAGGCCTGGCCCTGGAGCTGTACACAGGAGACCACCCCAAGGACGTGATCGCCGCCATGCATCGCTCCCAGGGCATGCCGGAGCTGCCCCCCACGTGGGCATTTGGAATCCTGCAGTGGCAGAACGAGGTGACCGGCTCAGACCAGGTCCGGGAGGACGCCGCAGCCATGCGCCAACACGGCATTCCCGCCAGCGTGCTCTGGGTCGACAACCCCTGGCAGACCACGTACAACTCGCTGGAGCCCGATCCGGCCATGTTCCCCGACTGGGACGACCTCATCGACGAGCTGCACGACGACGGCTTTCGCATGCTCGCCTGGACCACCCCCTACGTGGAGGAAGTCGACCCGGAGTACGACGCATTTGTCCCCTACTTTGTCGATGCCCCGGTCCTGTTTTCCGATTTTGGCGACATGGTGGACCTGACGCACCCGGATGGAGTGGCCTTGTGGGCGGAGCGGGTACTGCGGGCCAAGGACAACGGTATTGAGGGCTGGAAGCTGGACTACGGGGAGGACGTGCAGCTGGGCATGGGTTCCGGAACATTGGAATTCCTCTTCCACAACGGTGAGGACGAGCGGTCCATGCACCACGACTTCAACCGCTACTACCACCACGCCCATGCGGATCCCTATGGGGAAGACGACGCCTTCCTCCTGGGTCGAGGCGGGGTGTTGCGGGGCTGGACCGTGACCGATTGCATCTGGCCCGGCGACCTGGACAGTGACTTCCGGGTCTATGGCGAGGACGGCCATGTGGGCGGGTTGCCCTCCGCCATTCGGGGGGGAACGTCCCTGGCTGCAAGCGGGTACCCGTTCTTTGCCTCGGACACGGGCGGCTACCGCCACAACCGTCCCACCCACGAGTCCATGGTGCGCTGGACCGAGTACGCCGCGCTCCTGCCCATTTTCCAGTTCGGCGGGGGCGGCGAGGACCACAACCCCTGGAACTTCACGGCCTATGGCGTCTCCGAGTTCACCCAGGACACCCTCGATGCATTTGTGCGCTATGCAAAGCTTCACACCCGGCTCTTTCCCACCTTCTACAGCCTTGCTGTAGACAGCCACACCACAGGTGTTCCAGGCCTCCTGCCCGTGGGCCTGGCGTTTCCCGATGCCGGGCAGCACCCCCACGATGCATTCATGGTGGGGAGTGCCCTCCTGGTGGCCCCGGTGGAGACCGAGGGCGCCACAAGCCGAGAGGTGGTCTTTCCGCCGGGAGAGTGGGTCCACTGGTGGCGTGGAACCTCCCACTCGGGAACCGAAACCATCGAGGCTCCCCTGGGAGAAGGCCCCCTGTTCCAGCGGGCGGGCACCACGGTGGCGCTCTTGCGCGAGGGCATTGAGACACTGGCCCCTTCCACCACCTCGGATTCCTGGTTCGAGGAGGCAGGCACGCTGACTCTTCAGGCCGTTCCCGGGGAGAACGGCGAGTTTATGCTACACGACGGTACACGGCTGACCACCCGCACGGATGGACTGTCGATTGAGGCTGGAAGTCTCTACACACAAGGCTACACCGTGCGTATCTGGGGCCCCGATGCCGCAGGGGTCAAGGTGGATGGAGTTTCTGCGACAGGCAACCGGGATGGATCGTGGTGGATCGTTGATCTGCCGGGCCCGGCCTCGGTCACCGTGTACTGATGCCTGCCGTCAAGGCTGCCCTGCAACTCTACGCCACCTGTGGACGCAAGACGTTTGGGGCCCTCTTTGCCAGCGCACCCGCCCTGTTGGCACTTGTCGTGTACGGGGTGGTTCTGGTGGCGCTTCACCAGCTTCTTGGGCGCTTTGGATTTGTGGGAGGACTGGCCATAGGGCTTGCCCACGCGGCTTGTGCCGGCTCCTACCTGTTCCTGATGGAAGAGCTGGTTCGCGGAAGCGGTCGGCTCAACTTCACTGACGTGACAGATTCGGTGGGGCCGTACCTTTGGGACGTGATTTCAGTCTTGTTCCTGTTCTGGATCGCGGAGCTGCTCCTGGGCGCACTGGGCCTGCGCAGTCTCTCGGCGGTGCTGGTGTTGGCTGCATTCGTGGCGTTCAACCCGGTGCCGGAGGTGATCTACCAGAGCCGTTCCAGGTCCATGGAGGCCCTGGGGCGTTCCGTCGGGTTCATTCGAGAGGCCTGGCCGGAGTGGTTCGCACCCCAGATCGTGCTCCTGTTTCTGATGGCACCCCTGCTGCACGGTGGGGAGATGCTTCTGTTTCGCATGTTCGGCCCCTTCTTTGGTTTCCTGGATGTGGGACGCCCCCTTGCACAGGCCCTCTTTGGGGGTTTCGCGCACGGCGGCATGCTGATCTGGACCACGACCTCGGTGGTCCTGGTGCACACGATGATGTTGTTCCGTGGGTTTCTCTACCGGGAGTTGTCCTCCGGCAGCCGCCGCACCCGGGCGTGGAAAGCGGGCCTGTAGTCAGGCTTGGCAGACCGAATCCAGGTGGCCGCCCAAAAGCTGTGCATCCACGACCGCTCTCTTCAGTCCCGCAGGTAGGGAAAACCAAAGGGCTTGACGACCAGCACCGAGCACGGAGAACGGGCCACCAGCTTCTCCGAAACGGAACCCGTGAGGATGCCCAGGCCCTTTCGTCCGTGTGTGCCCGTCACCAACAGGTCGATTTCCAGCTCGCGGGTCATCTTGAGAATCTGGTCCAACCACTCTCCGCCCGTGACGTGGGAGTGAAGGGGCACAGGGGGAAGAGGGGCGCCTGCATCGATGCAGCGTTGCATCTCCAGCTCGGCGGCATCTCTCAAGGCCTGTTCAGTGACGCGAATGGTGTCTTCGATGACCGTGTCGTTGGGCGCACTGGAAATTCGCCGCTTGATCTCCCGGTCCATTCCCTCCTGCACATTCATCAGGTGGACCTCCCCTGAATGATCTGCCGCAATCTGCAATGCCGCGGAAAGCGCAGCACGGCAAACGTCGGAAAAGTCCACTGGGACCAGGAGTTTCTTTGCGGTGTACATTCCAGGGCTCCACCCGAAAGCTATCTTGGGTCGGCGGTGGGTGTCGACCGGCGTCGGCCCTTGCTGATGCCCCGCATCGCTTCTTCCCGGAGTCGCTTGGGCACGCCGCCTTGGACTCCAGCCAGAAAATCCTCTGCCCCGGTCGGATCCCAGATTCCCCAGGAACGAAGAACCCGGGCCAGCGCCTTCTGGACTGAGGCATTGGAGTCCCTCAGAAAGGCGGTGCACACCCGGGAAAGAGCGGCACCATCCACAGAATCCGTCAGGGCGACTTGTCGTTCGCCAAGACGGGCGCGAATGCCGGCGGCTGTCGGCCCCTCCAACAGGACAGGCAGGCGGGACAGAGCCCCCATCAACGCCATGCGGCGCACCGACGGGCGGGGGTCCTTCGCCCAGGAAGAAAGCACCTCCCCTACGGGCTCCCCCGCTGCGCCGAGCGCGGGGCCATAGATCATCCAACCCAGCGCATCCGCGGTTTCCACGTCGTCCACCATGTCCAACCACCGCTCTGCCAGGTCCAACGCCTGCTGGGGATCATCTGGAAGGGCGGCAGCCACCAGCCCCATGGCCACGAGACCGTCCTCATGGGCGGTGCAGAAGAGCTCGTGCAGGGCATCCAGGTCGTCTGCAAGCCGCACCGGGTGTTCCTTCCAGGTCTGGGCGATGAGCCGCGCGACCTCAGAGTGCGGTGTGCCTCGCAACCCCCTCAAAGGCTGCAGCTGCTTCATGCGCCGTCCTGCTTGTGCCCGGGAAGACCTGGCTTCCAGGTGCTTTGAGATGGGAGCGGCATCCAGCATGGGTGTCGAAAACTCGAATTGGGGTGTCGAAAAACCGGCAGGCCATCCCCGTCTAAGCGTCGAGGACAGGGGTTTGGGTCGGCATGGCTCTTGCTCCTTGGAGGGGTGGCGCCTTGGAGAGACCATGCAGCCCGTGCCTTCCTCACCCATTCCCTCCCCCCCGTCCAGTCCCGAGTGGACGGTCGCCTACCTGCCTGCCCTGGTGGGCAGGTGCGATGCCGCGCTGTGGCAGGTGGCCAGGTTGGAATTCCGCCCCCCCTCCAACTCGTTGCTTCCATCCTTGGCCTGGGCCACCCGCGCGCTCTGGGTACTCGATCGGCCCGCCCGTGCCGCACGGATGCTGGAGATCGGTCTTCGCCTGGGAGGCAAGTCCTCTGCTGAGTTGGGCACTTTTGGCCGCCCCATGGAGGGGCCGGGGTACGCCTACATGCGCCTCGCCCTGGCCCAGAATTCCACCGAGGTGAGCGAGGTGCGCTGTGACCTGGCGGTCCTTGCACTGCAGCGTTCCGAAGTCTCCCGGGCCCGGCGCCACATCCGGGATGCCCTGCAAGCCAGTCCGAGTCACCTGGAGTCCCAGCGGTGGGATCGCCTCCTCACCCACCACACGGAGTCGGTCACCCGATGGCGCAAGCGAGAAGTCCCCGTGTCCTCCCTGGCCGCCTGCATGCTCCTGGACCTCTGGCCCGATGCCTCCAACGGCTTTCTCTCCCCCTGCCGATTCCGGCGCATCCGAAGGGATTCCACGTGTTAGAACATGAGAGGCGCTCTTGTCGCGTCAAGACCCACCCCCCGCTCCGCTTTGCCCACCAAGAAGCCCACCAAGAAACCCGCCAAGAAGCCCACCAAGAAGGCCCGGGCAACCCCTTCCCGCAGGAAGAGTGGGGGCGGCACCCGAAAGCGCAGCCCGGCGAAATCCGGGCTGAGGAGCCTCCTGGTGCGGGTCCGGAACCTCACCCTTGCTGCGGTCCTTGCCGGTGTAGGGGGGGGGAGCCTGGTGGCTTGGGGCGTGCTCGCGGGTGCCACTGCACAGGTCCGCACCACCTTGGCAGCCCCCCTGTGGTCCCTTCCTGGCCGGGTCCTTTCAGCCCCCTTGACCGTTTGGCCTGGGATGGCTCTGGAGCCTGTGGAACTCGCGGAGCTCCTTCGACGTGCCGGCTACGCTCAAGTGGATGCACCCTCCGCACCGGGGGAGTTCACGTTGGGCGAGGCAGGGCTCCATGCCATTTCCACCGCTGGGAAGAGAGCCGAGATCCTCGTCACCTTTGGCCCGGGGGCTGTAGCTTCCAACGGGGTGGGTGCCAACTTGGTGCGCTCGACCACGCCCACGGAGCCTGTGGATTTCGGTCCAGTGCCCCTGGCCTCTGTGCGCGGCAGCGAGAACGAGGAGCGCACCCCCCGCTCCCTCGGAGACTTTCCCCCGGCGCTTCGCAAGGCCGTGCTGGCGATGGAGGACGACCGGTTCTTCGATCACGGAGGTATTTCCCTGCCCGGCATTCTCAGAGCCCTGGTGCGCAACGTGTTCTCCGATGGCCCCCTCCAAGGCGGAAGCACACTCTCCCAACAGCTGGCCAAGAACCTCTTCCTGACCCCGGAGCGCACCTGGCAGCGAAAGATGCGCGAGCTCTTTCTCACCCTGGCACTCGAACGAGAGCTGGACAAGGAGGAGATTCTGAACCTCTACCTGAACGAGGTCTACTGGGGACAAGCCGCTGGCGTGTCCATCTGCGGCGCAGCCCAGGCCGCCAGGTCCTACTTTGGCAAGCCGGTGGAGCGGTTGACCCTTGGGGAGGCAGCAACCCTGGGCGGCATTATCTCTGCCCCCAACACCTACAGCCCCCTCCGGCACCCGGAAAAGGCCCAGGCCCGGCGAAACCTCGCCCTGCGCCGGATGCTCGACGAGCGGTGGATTTCCGAAGCCGATGCAACCGCGGCTTCCGAGTCCCCTCTCAAGACAGCACCCATTGCCCCCGGCCGGTCGGCACCCTATGCGATGGACAGCGTGCTGGAGCAGGTAGAGTCCGCCCTTGGACAAGGCGCGGTGGCCCGCAGCGGGCTCTCGATCCACACCACTCTACACCCGGTGCTGCAACAACAGGCAGAACAGGCCGTCGAGGGGGCCATGGCTGCCCTGCAAGCCACCCACCCGGAGTCCGCAGATGCACAGGTTGCACTGATCGCCCTGTCCCCCAGGGACGGGTCGATTGTGGCCATGGTCGGGGGCCGGGAGTACGGAAAGAGCCAGTTCAACCGGGCCACCCAGGCGTCCCGCCAGGTGGGGTCCACCCTCAAGCCCCTCACCCTGCTGGCCGCATTCGAGTCCGATCGGGAGCTGGCTCCCTCCAGCACCCTCGACGACGCCCCCATCGAACGGCTTGTGAACGGCGAGACGTGGGCGCCGACCAACTACGACGGCACCTTTGTCGGGGAAATCACGCTGCGGGAGACCATCGCCCGAAGCCGCAACATCCCAGCCGTGCTCCTGGCAGAGCAGGTGGGGTTGGAAGCACTGGCGGACTGGCTCCACGACCTGGGCCTGGAACGGGCCCGTCCCCTGCCGTCGGTCTCACTGGGGGCCTTCGAGGCCTCTCCCCTGGAGCTGGCCCGGGCCTACACCGTCTTTCCAGGTCGCGGCACCCTGGCGGAGCCCCGCCTGCTGACCCAGGTGATGAGCGCCGATTCAGAGGTGCTGTTGGAGTTCAAGCCCGACACCCGCGCCCTTGCCTCTCCCCGGGCAGCAGCCCTGGCCACCAGCGTGCTGGAGAGCGTGATGACCCAGGGAACGGGCGCCGGCGCCGCCCGGCATGGCCTGGCCCAGGGTGTGGGCGGAAAGACCGGGACCACGGATGGCGGTCGGGATGCCTGGTTTGTCGGATTCACGCCGGATCTCGTGGTGGCGGTCTGGGTGGGCCGGGATGGAGGGGAGCCCCTGGGACTGACCGGGTCCAAGGCCGCCCTTCCTCCCTGGGCCCGTTTCGTGGCCGCCAGCGGCACCGCGGGTGGAGTCTTTCCCCTCCCCCCCACCGTGGTCGAGGCGGAGACCTGCACGAGCGGTTTCGAGCTGGGCGAGTGCACCGAGTGTGTCTTGGAGCTCTATACCGCCGGCACCGAACCCATCGATGGTTGCGAATCCCCCGGGGTGCTCTCCTCCATTTGGGAGATCATGGGCAATGTGGATCCCTTTGGCCAGGCGGAGGACACCGACCCACCAGGGGAAGACCCGCCAGGCGTTCGCGGCATTCTTCAGCGCCTGCGGGGTCGCTGACAGGCAGAGTTCCAGAAAGCCTCAGCGAGAATTCACTGGCAATTCGCTGGGCTCCCGTTCGGTCCACACCATGGACGCGAGATCCAGCTGCCAGAAGTCCGCCACAAAATCCCCGGCCAGGTCCTGGGCCGGGTCTCCCCCCATCAGGTACAGACTCGCCCCATCCGAGGTCACATCCGCCACCTGGGCATCCCGTGGACTGGGGGCGGTCTCGTGCGTGTGTTGGGTCCATGCCTCGGTGTCCGGATCGTAGATCCACGTGGAGTCATCGGACGAGGTCCCTCCCCAGACCAAGAGCTTCCCCCCTACCTCCAGAAACGTGTGGCTCGCCCGCACACCGGGGGTATCTCCCGCCACCTCGTGCTGGGCCCACACTCCACTGGCGACGTCCAGGGACCAGAGCCAGTCGTGGCGCTCATCGTCGTTGTCGATTCCACCCTGCATCCACAGCATCTCTCGCTGGGAGTCCCAGGCCAGGCCCTGGCGGGTCATGGGGCCAGGACCCCCATTGGTGTTCCGCTCCGTCCAGGACTCGTCCGCGGGATCGAACACCCACACGTCTTGGAGTGTGACATTCTCACCAGAATCGTTGGTCCGTCCCCCCTGTACGACCATCACGTCCCCAGCCATGGCCGCAGCAGCCTTGTATCGACCCCCCGGGGGTCTCCCCCCACTCACCTGGGTCCAGCTTCCATCCGCAAGGCTCCAACGGTACAACCGGTTGGACTCGTCTCCGCCAGAAGCCGTGCCGGCAAAGACCAGTGCGTCGTCGCCTTCCGGGACCGCCGTGGCTCGGAAGATGGACTCGGGAGGGTCGGGGCGAGGCTCCCAGGTGTCAGTGTCCAGGCCGTACCGCCATGTATCCACCACCCGACCGTCTTCCGAAGAACCTCCCGCCACGTGAAAGAAGGCGCCATCTGCCTCCAGCATGCCCACGTGGGAATACCGGGGCCCGGGCACGCCAGAGGTGTCCTCTGTCTTGCACGCAAGAAGTGCCAGGGCAAGCCACAGACTCATGAAATTCTCCCTATTCCAAACGTATACCGGATGCGCTTGTTCTCAGCATCCGGCTGGACGGGCAGGTCCTATCGAAGGAAGCGCTCAACAGGCGTTTGGCCAGACCCCACCAGGGCCTCCACGTCGTCCACGGTCTTCGGTATGGACCCGGTCAGCACATCCGGGGTCCCATCCGTCACCAGGACATCGTCCTCGATCCGAATCCCCCCAAATCCCCGCCAGCTTTCCGCACGGTCAAAGTCCACACGGCCCTTGTGGCGCTCTCGCATCCGGGCATCGTCCAGAATGGCAGGAACCACGTAGAATCCCGGCTCCACGGTCACGAGGTGACCCGGCGCAAGATCCATGTCCAGGCGCAGGTAGGAGAGCCCAAACGTGTCGGATCGCCCTCTCCCCACTGGATAGGACACCCGGTCCCCAAACTGTTCCAGGTCGTGGACATCGAGCCCCAGAAAATGCCCCACCCCATGGGGATAGAACAAGGCGTGGGCCCCTGTCTCGACAGCTTCTTCCACCCCACAGGTGAGGAGGCCTTCGTCACACAACCACCGGGCCAGTACCCGGGCGCTCTCCAGGTGGACCTCCTGGTAGCGGGTACCCGCGCGGCACAGGTCGATGGCTGCGGTCTGCGAGGCCAGCACTGCCTCATACGCTCCCCGGGCCCGGGCATCAAAGCGCCCGCTCACGGGCCAGGTGCGGGTCACATCGGTCCCGTATCCACTTGCCCGCTCGGCTCCCCCGTCCAGAAGCAGCAGGTCTCCGTCGGCCAGGGGATTGCCATGGTGGGGATTGTGCAGCACCTCTCCCCGCACGGTCACAATCGAGTCGTACCCGGGCACGCAGCCCATGGCTGCCAGCACGCCGTCAAAGAGCGCTGCGATCTCCCGCTCGTGCCCTCCAGCCCGCGTGGCTGCCATGGCCGTTCGATGGGCAACTTCTGTTACCTCGGCGGCAAGACGGTGCTCCTGCACCTCCTCGGTGCGTTTGACCCGCCTCATCTTGATGAGGGCATCCACAATCCCCTCATCCCCATGCTCCTCGCCGAACCCAAGGAAATCCCCGGAGAGCCGGGCAGCCAAAGCCGACCGGTTGGGATCAGCGACAGCAAGGGTCTTGAGGGAGCCCAGTCGGCCACAGGCTTCTTCGAGTTCCCCGGTGTCACGCACCGCATCCACCCCGTAGCCAGCCCGCAGCGACTCCACATCCGGGGCCACTCCGTGCCACAGCGCATCATCCGGCCCCGGGAGATCCAAGAACAACTCGCACCGCCCATCCACCAGGATCGCTGCGGCTCCAGGGACATTACAGCCGGTGAGGTAGAGGAAGTTCGAGTCCTGGCGAAACGGCAGGTGGGACATGGGCAGGTTGCGGGGCAAAAGGCCGTTGCCCACCAGGAGAATCGGGCCCTCCACACACGTGGCCAGCTCCTGGCGCCTGGCCCCATGCACCGCCGCTGGCAACGCCGGATGAGTCTTCACGCCCCTTCCTCCAGCTCGGAACGCCGCACCAGGGGTTCGAGCAGGTAGCCCGCCTCAGCCAGGCGCTCCGTCGCCCCTTCTTCCCGGTCCACCACGCACAGCACCTGAACCACCTCAAGACCCGCTGCTTCCACCGCATGTATGGCCTTGAGCAGGCTCCCACCGGTGGTCACCGTGTCCTCCACCATACAAACCTGGGCTCCGTCTGGGAGACCGCCGCGGCCCTCCACCTGGTTGCCGGTTCCATGCCCCTTCGGTTCCTTTCGCACCATGAACCCATGGACAGGCCGCCCTTCTTGCCAAGACAGAGCAACCACAGCCCCTGTGATGGGGTCCGCCCCTGTCACCGGCCCACCGATTCCCAGCACCCCCGGCTTGAGCTGCCCCAACAGCAGTCCGGCCAGGAGCGAAGCGCCCTCTGGATCCAGCGTGGTCTGCCGCGCATCCACATAGAGATCGCTGGTCTTCCCACTGGCCAGCACAAAGGACCCAAAGCGCACGGAGCGCTCCTTCAGGATTTCCACCAGCCGCGCCAGTGCCCCCTCCGCCATGGCCTAGACCCCCTGTTCCTGGAGCCCCGCCTGTCCCTGGAGCCACTGCCCCAACTCGGCAAGGACCTGCTCCTTTTCTGGTTCGTTGAAGATCTCGTGGAAGAGACCCGGGTAGACCACCCGCTTCTTGTCGGCATGGCCCCAGCGCTCGAAGAACGCCGTGGCATCCTCCACGTTCGTGATTCGATCCCCATCTCCTTGTTGTAGCAACAAAGGAAGGTCGAAACCCCCGGCAGAACCCTGGACACGCTCCATGGAAGCCATCATCTCGGTGTACCACCGGGGCGTGATCTTGGAGAAGACCTTGTCGTCGGCCTCGTAGCGGGCGACCACGTCCGGATCCCGGCTGATGTCACTCACATCCAGCTCGTTGCTCATGGGCAGCGCGGGAAGAAGCTTGGAAAGCCAACCCGCCGCAGCAACCTTGATGGCCGGCGCCTTCACCGCCACGCCCAACAAGGGGTTGGACAGGGCGATGGCTCGCACCTGGAGCCCATCCAGGATCGCAGAAAGGGAGACCAGGCAGCCCATGGAATGGCACACCAGGACCACGTCTCCCCCCAGGGCCGCCACCGCCGCCTTTAGATCGTCCGTGTACTGGGCCCATGTGTCTACGTGGCCCTGCTTTCCATCCGAGTCGCCGTGCCCCCGGAGCTCCACGCCTGACACAGAAAAACCTGCGCCAGCCAGTGCCTTGGCCACGTGGTCATACCGCCCCATGTGCTCTGCGAGACCATGCACAATGAGCACGTTTCCCCGGGAAAAGCCCGGCGCCGGCCAGGAGACCAGGTTCAACCCGGTTCCATCACTGCTTTGAATCGACTGAGACTGCATGGAATTACCTCACAAGAACGGTGGAGAGCCAGGGCACCCAGGCAATGACTGCCAAACAGAACAACATGAGCAGGAGGAAGGGCAAGCTGGCCTTGATGACCTGAACAATCGTTCGTTCGAAGACCGTGGAGGCCACAAAGAGATTGATGCCCATGGGGGGTGTCAGGTACCCCAATTCCAGGTTCACGATGAACATGATGCCAAAATGGATCGGGTCCAGGCCAAAACTCGCCGCAATGGGCGCCAACAGCGGTGCCACGATGAGAATGGCCGAGATGATGTCCATCACGCAGCCAATCGCCAGCAGGAACACGTTCACCAGAATGATGAACTGCCACTGGGAGTGCACGTGAGCCCCGAGCCATTCGGCGGCCTGCTGCGGAATGTAGCGCTCCGCCAGGAACTTGTTGAAGGCCATGGCCAGCACGATGATCAGGAACAGGCTTCCCATCATCACGCCAGAATCCGTGAGGACCTTCGGCAGATCCTTGAGGCGCAGCTCCCGGTGGAACAAGAGCTCCACGGCCAGAGCATAGACCACGGCCACCGCCGCTGCCTCGGTGACCGTGAACCGAATCGGCCCCAGGATTCCGTAGATTCCCCCCAGAATCAGGACCGGCAAGAGCAAGGACAGAAAACTCCGCTTGAGCTGGGTGGCGAGGTTGGGTCCGTACCCTCCTTCCAGCACGGGAATCGCAATCTGGACGCCCTCCTTGGTGGGCCGCGTGGCGTACAAGGTGTAGGCCACCAACATGGCGGCGATGAACAAGCCCGGGAGCACCCCGCCAATGAACAGGTCGTTGGCTGAAATGGGCGTTTCACGGTTGCTCACCATGATCGCGTAGATGATCATGGGCACCGACGGGGGAATGATGATTCCCAGGGAGCCCGCCGAGGTCAGCACGCCGATGGAGTAGTTCTCCGGGTAGCGCTCCCGGACCAGCATCGGGAACATGATCGACCCGACCGCGATGACCGTCACCGGGGAAGAACCGGAGATGGCAGCAAACACCACGCAGGCAAAGACCGTGGCCAGTCCGAGACCGCCGGGCGTCCTTCCCATGAACGCCCGGGCCACATTCACCAACCGCGTGGCAATAGACCCCTGGGTCATGATGTTCCCGGCCAGGACAAAGAAGGGAATGGCCAAAAGCTCTTCCTTCTTCACCGCCTCGAACATGTCTTTGGCCACGTTGTAGCCGCTGATGTCCTGGATCAGCATTACGCTGGCCAGGGCAGCGACGCCGATGGCCAGGAACAAGGGCGCCCCAACAATAATCAGCAGGATGCAGGCCAGGAGCAACAGCCAGCCCTTGCTCATGCCAAGGGCCAACGCAAGGCCCAGCAGGATTCCGGGAGCCAGGCCGGCCACCACCAGGTCCTTGCCCGTCCGACGCCCCCCTGGATGGGCCGGTGGTCCCACGACCCCCGCCTCGGTCTGCATGCCGACGCTGCCGGTCAAGGCCATCATGAAGAACCGCAGGGCCATGAACAGGAAGGACAACGGAAGGACCGCCTGGGCCAACCACACCGGGAACTTCTGGGAGGTGACCGAGACTGCCAACAGGTTTGCGCGGTCCTCCCCGGGTGCAGCCGCAGCCTCACCGGCGGGCTCGTCCTCGATGCCTGTGTCCCCAAAGACCAGGTCATCCAGCTCATCGGCAAGCTGTTCGAGTTCCTCTCCCTGGATGCCCTCATCACTGCGGGTGTAGTGCGACCACTCGATCTCCGCGTCTCCGGAACCCACCGGATTCCACTGGTCCGCAATGCCCAGCACCAGGAGCAGCGCACAGGCCACTCCGACCGCGGCTTGGAGGACCCCTGAGAGCGGCGACTTCACCTCGTCCCGTCGCCAGCGACGAAGAACAAAGGTCCCTGCCACCACCGCAAATCCAAAGGCCCACACAATCCAGCTCGCTGGTTCCACCTGCTGGGAGATGATCTGGACAAAGGAATTCAGCGGCCCCACCATCCAGTCCCAGACGGGCAAGCCCTCCTGGCCCGACCCCTTGACCAGGTTCTCCTCCACCAGCTCCAGCGCAAAGCCAGCGAACTTCCAGCAAAAGACCGCCGCCACCAACGCTGAGAAACGCTTTGCAAAGCGAGCGGCTCCCGGCGAGAGAATGCGATCCGTGGCATCCACCGAGAGGTGCTTGCGCTGCCGGGTTGCCAGGGAGGCGCCGAGAAACCCGACCCAGACCATGAGCAGTACGCTCATGTTTGCCCCACCGCGAATCTCCAGGTCGAAACCCGAGACCTCTCGTCGCAGGTAGTCCAGGAAAGTCAGCCCCGTCATGGCCAACAGCGCCACCACGATGAAGGACTTCTCCAGGCCCGAGAGGAGGCGATCCAACTCCTCGTAGGCGATCTCCACCAGAACGCGCAGCGCCGTGATGCCGAGAATCAGGAAGAAGAGCAGGTCCTGGAGCGGCCCGTTCCAGGCCCTGCTCCAGCCACGCCTCCAGCCGCCGCCCACCGCACCCGTGACACGTTCGATGCCATCAAAGGCTTTTGTGAGTAGCTGGTACACGAAAACGCCCTTCAGACAGTCAGTTCTGACGCATGGACTTCAGCTGTCCCTTTACCTGGGCGTAGATGGGCTTGAGCTCCGGGTGCGCCCCCAGGAACTGCACGTGCACGTCTCGGGTCTGCTTCACAAACACGCGGCGCTGCTCCGGCGTCAGCTCCACCACCTCTTTGCCCATGTCCCGAATGGTCTGGAGAAGCTCCGCCTCCAGGGACCGGACCCCCACGCGGCCGTCCCGGGCTTCCTTGGCCGGATCGCCAATGACCACCTTCTGCAAGGCATCGGGCAGCTTGTTCATGAAGTTCTTGGAGTACAGAATCGCCGCAGGTTGGTAGATGTGGCGGGACAGGGTGTAGTGGGTCACAGGTCCCATCCACCCGGCGGCAAGTGAAAAGAGCGGCGTGTTGTCGAAGCCATCGACAATGCCTGTGTTCAGGGCGGGCAGCACCTCAGAGGTGGGTTTGGCCACCGCCTGGGTTCCCAGCCGCGCGTACATGTTCATGTGCACGTCGCTCTCCTGGGCCCGCATCTTGTACTGGGACAGGAGCTCCGGCGTGGTGGCTGCACCACCCTTTGTGGCAAAGCAACGCCAGCCATTTTCAGCCCAGGAACCAAGGATGAACCCCTTGGCTGCAAGCGCTGCAGCGGCAGGCTTGAAGAGCACGTTGTCCAAGATGGTGTCCGCCTCTTCAAAAGAACGGAACAGGTAGGGCAACTCGGGCAGCAGCAGCAACGGAACGGCAGAGCCCTCTCCCACGGCTCCCGTGGAGAACCCACCGCCCTGGATCCGCTCGCCCCGGGCCACGTCCTGAATCATCTCCACCTCGGAGCCGAGGGAGGCACCCAGAAAAACGCGCACCTTGATCTGGCCGTTGGACTCGGCCTCGATGCGCTTCTTGGCACCGATGAGTTGATCCGCCCACGGGGTACCATCCGGCGCCGCCGTGCCGAAGTTCAGCATGTGGGGCCCCTCCGCCACCGGAGTGGAGGTGGGAACCAGCAGCGCACCCAGCGCAGCCAGCAACAAGAGAGTTGCGCTCTTTTTCATGATAATTCTCTATTCAGCCGACGCGTCGTCGCCTTCGGTGGTCTCGTCCGTGGTCTCGTCCGTGGTCTCGTCCGTGGTCTCGTCCGTGGTCTCGTCCGCAGCGTCCTCGGTGGTCTCCTCGACCGTCTCCTCGACCGGTGCCGTGCAATCCGGCGCGGTGACCTCCGGGGCATCGCCTGCATCCAGGAACAGTTCGTTCCGGGTTGAGAGAAGCGTCTGTGCCTTGCGCTGCTCGGCTTCCTGCTCGGGGACGAGGCCGTCGATGGTGTTCGGACAGTTGGAGAGCACGTAGGACACCTGCTCATCGAAGACCGCAGCATCCTGGGTCTTCACAGCCCAGTAGGAAGCAAGAATCAGGCGGTTGCCGAAATGATCGGGGTTTGCCTCCACCGCCGTGTCCAGGTGTCCCCGGCTCTTGTCCAGGTCCTGGCCAGCAAAGGAGGGAATCGCCGCGTAGTAGGCGCCCCAGTACCGATCGGTGGCCGTGTAGAAGTAGGCGTTGTCCAGCTCCTGCACCCTGGCGATCCAGGCCTTGGCCGTGGGGACGTTCTTCAAGGTTGCGCCCATGCCGGAAGACTTGGACCATTTGCCCAGAGCAGAAGCAGTCCAGTACACGCAAGGCACATCCGCTGCACCAAAGGCCACCGCAGCGGTGCCCTCATCCTCGCCCTTGTCCAGGTGGGCTACAAAGTCCGCGTTGAGCGCCATGCACTTCTTGCCCCAACCGATGGCGGTGTCCCAGGCGGCGAGCTTGCTCGGCATCTCGGTGCTGTGGCCATCCCCCAGGAAGTAGTACCCCCGCACCAGGCGCTCGAGAGCGTGGCGGTTGGTGGGATCGGCAGTAGCGATGGCCTCGTAGGCATCGAGGGACGCCTGGAGTTGCACTGCATCCCCGCGCTGCTCCCAGTGGCCATCCGCCGCGGACACGTCGTCCACGTTGACGGTGGACTCACCGGCTGCCGCCACCTCGTAGGTTCCCTTGTGGGAACCACCGCAGGCGGTAAGCAAAACAAAGGCTGGAATCACGGTGATGAGGCGGGTCATGGTTTCCTCCGAAAGGCCCGCTCCAGGCGGGAAATTGTGGTCAGGTCGTATAGGCGGTTGGCAAGGACCCGTCAACGCTCCTGAGCCCCCGGTTGCACCCCGGACCACGCGGCGCTAGGAGGCGGCAAATGGAAGGTGGCCCGTGATCGACGACTCTCCCCGTCTCGCCCTGACCTTCGACGATGTCCTGCTGGTGCCTGCAGCTTCTTCTGTGCTTCCCGACCAGGTAGACCTGTCGACCCGTTTCGCCGGCGACATCGCCCTGAAGATCCCCATTGTCTCCAGCGCCATGGACACGGTCACAGAGGGCCGGGCTGCCATTGCCATGGCCCGCCAGGGAGGCCTGGGGGTCATCCACAAGAACATGTCCATCGAGGCCCAGGCCGCAGAGGTCACCCGGGTCAAGAAGGCCGTCACAGGCATCATTCCCGACCCGATCACCATGGCGCCCGACCAGAGCTTGCGCGATGCCCGGGAGGCCATGAAGGAACACAGCATTTCCGGCCTGCCCATCGTGGTGGACGGCATGGCCGTCGGCATTCTCACCAACCGGGACCTCCGGTTTGAACAGCGCCTCGATCGCCCCATTCGGGAGGTCATGACCGGGGAGGGTCTCGTCACCTGTTCCCCGGACACCAACCTGGAGCAGGCCAAGGTCCTGCTGCAAGAGCACAAGATTGAAAAGCTGGTGGTGGTGGATGAAAGCGGTGCCCTCTGTGGATTGATCACCATCAAGGACATCGAGAACGCCGCCCGCTACCCAGATGCCGTGACCGATGCCCATGGGCGGCTCCAATGTGCTGCAGCGGTGGGTCCCGGCCAGTTGGACCGGGTGCAGGCCCTGGTGGATGCAGGGGTGGATGCCATCGTGGTGGACACGGCCCACGGACACTCAGCCGGAGTCCTGGCAGGGGCCGAAGCAGTTCGTTTGGAGTTTCCCGACCTGGTGTTGGTCGTGGGGAACATCGCCACTCAGGAAGCAGCGGAGGCCTGCGTCGCTGCGGGGGCCAGCGCCATCAAGGTGGGCATCGGCCCTGGCTCCATCTGCACGACCCGGGTTGTGGCAGGGGTCGGCGTGCCCCAGATCACAGCCATTTCCGACTGCGCGGCTGTTGCAAGAAAGCATGGCATCCCCCTCATTGCCGATGGGGGCATCAAGTTCTCCGGCGACGTGTCCAAGGCCATTGCAGCCGGTGCGGACAGCGTCATGGTGGGCTCGCTGCTGGCCGGGACCGATGAAACCCCAGGGGAGGTGATTCTCCTCGGCGGTCGACGCTACAAGACGTACCGGGGCATGGGTTCCATTGAGGCCATGCGGGCGGGCTCATCCGACCGTTACTTCCAGGACGTGGGCGACCCGGAGGCCGGCACCCGAAAGCTGGTGCCCGAGGGGATCGTGGGCCGGGTGCCCTACAAGGGGCCCCTGGAGGACGTGATCTACCAGCTCTGTGGCGGTCTGCGGGCCTCGATGGGCTACACGGGCAGCGCGGACATCGAGGCCATGAAAGCCGGTGCACGCTTTGTGCGCATGACCGGTGCCGGACTCCAGGAGTCCCACGTGCACGACGTGATTATCACCAAAGAGTCGCCAAACTACCCGACGTCCTGAGTTCAGGGCACAGCCCATGGTAGACATGGCTTCTCCCCAGAGGTTTCTCCATGTCCACCCGACCGGCGCTGCTCCTCTCCTGCCTTCTCCTCGCAGCCACAGGCTGTCGCCAAAAGGACACGATCTCCACCGATTCCGCTGACACGGAGCCCACCGGGGACACTTCTCCCACGGAGACTGGAGACACCGACACCGGCACGCCCGTGGATGAAGATGCAGACGGACATCCGCAATCCACCGACTGCGATGACACCAATGCCGCCATTCATCCGGATGCCGACGAGATCTGCGACAGCATCGACAATGACTGCGACGGGGCAGTCGATGAAGCCGATGCCACCGACGCCCCCGCCTGGTACGCCGATGGCGACGGCGACGGCTTCGGCCTGGAGAGCGACTCCCAAGCCAGCTGCACGCAGCCCCACGGCTACGCCGCCTATTCCGGAGACTGCGACGACAGCGATCCGGCCTGGCATCCCGGCGCCTCGGAATCAGACTGCTCCGACCCGAATGACTACAACTGTGACGGCTCCGTGGGCTTCGCAGATGTAGATGGGGATGGCCATGCGGCCTGCGAGGACTGCGACGATGCAGACCCCAACAGCAACGACGACCAGGTAGAGGTCTGTGACAACGCCGACAACGACTGCGACGGCGACATCGACGAAGACGCCACCGATGCCACCACCTGGTACGGCGATGCGGACGCCGACAGCTACGGAGGCAGCCAGTTCACGGCAATCGCCTGTACCGCCCCCACCGGGTACGTCTCCAACCAGGACGACTGCGACGACCTGTCTGCACAGACCCATCCGGGCGCTCCGGAAGTCTGTGATCAAGCAGACAACGACTGCGATGGAGACATCGACGAGGGCACTTTGCTCACCTGGTACGCCGATGCCGACGGGGACGGCTACGGGGATGCGCTTGCCTCCACTGAGGCCTGCACCCTTCCCCCAGGACACTCCGCCAACGGGGACGACTGTGACGACACGTCCGCGACCACAAGCCCCGCAGCCTTTGAGGTCTGCGACAGCGTAGACAACGACTGCGATACCCAGATCGACGAGTCAGATGCCATCAATGCCACGACCTGGTACGCAGATGCCGACGGGGACGGGTACGGATCTGCTGGTTCCACCCTCCAGTCCTGCGATGCCCCCTCGGGCCACGCGAACAATGCAAACGATTGCAATGACGCCTCCGCCGCCGTGTACCCGGGCGCCACGGAACTCTGCGATGCGGTGGACAACGACTGTGACGGGACCATTGATGAGTCGGATGCTGTCGATGCAGGTACCTGGTACCTGGATGGCGATGGGGACGGATACGGTCTGGACAGCGACAGCGTCGTCGCCTGCACAAATCCCGGCGGGTACAGCACCGTGGGCGGGGACTGCAATGACAGCGACACCTCCTACAACCCGGGGGCCCCCCTGGCCTGTGACGGCACGGATCGCGACTGCGATGGAGCCGTCGACAACGACCTGGATGGAGACGGCCAGAACGACTCCGCCTGCGGCGGCAACGACTGCGATGACACCGACGCTACCTCCACCACCGTGGACATCGACGCCGACTGCGATGGCGTTCTCACTGCCGACGACTGCGACGACAACAACGCCGCGTCCCAGGTGGCGGACGGAAGCTCAGCGAGCTGTCCAGTCGACTCCTGCCTCACCATTCTGAACGACGGCAATTCCTCCGGTGACGGCACCTACTGGATCGGCCCCAGCGACGGGATCGCCTACCAGATGTATTGCGACATGACCGTCGATGGAGGCGGCTGGACCCGTTGCGGCCGAATCGATGAAACGGGCCAGGGCAATGTGGTGATCCAGGAAGGCTCCGTCTACCTGGATGACGGTTCCCTCACCAACGCCAGCTTCTGCGGGCACTGGTACCAGAATGACTCCCCCACGGAGATGATGATTCACAACCGCACAGCGGGTGCCGACTACGGGTTCGATGAAAAGCTGGTCATGACCTGGGGGACCAATCCGTTCACCCTGTACAACTACAACAACCACGCGCTGCAGTCCTGCAAGGCAATCAATGCAGGCACAGTCTGGAGCACCTGCTGGTACGCCGCCCACTCCGGCTGGTCCGACACCTCTTTCTCATTTACCGTCAATGGCCTGTCGAATGGATACAGTAGCAACGCCAATCGCCGCCTGGTTCTTGGCCCCACAGCCACGCCGACCGGCAGCAAGTACTGGCACAACTTTGGTGCCGACACCAACTCGAAAAACAACGGCAACAACTGGAATGGAGGCACCAACATCGGCGACCTCTACATGCGTTGAACGGTTCGAACCCATCCGGTAGCCCAACAACCTCGTCTGTTGCCTTCGCGCTCTACCGAGTTTCCAACACAAGCTACCCATCGCCACTGGGTTGACCCATGGTAGACATGTCTTCTGGATAGAGGGTTTCCCATGAACTGCCGAACCGGGCTTTTTCTCACCGGCCTGCTCGCAACCACCACAGGCTGTCGCGACAAAGAGACAGACTCGGCCGACACCGAAGACACCCAGCCCAGCGACGACAGTGCTGCCCCTGCGGTGGATCTGGATGGAGATGGTCACCCGGCGGAAGAGGACTGCAACGATGGCGATGCTGCGATCTATCCGGGTGCGACGGAGATCTGTGACTTCGTGGACAATGACTGTGACGGGGAGGTGGACGAGGGCGCTGCTGACGCCAGCACGTGGTTTCTGGATGCAGATAGCGACGGCTATGGAGGCGACGACTTGAGTGACGTAGCCTGCCTCCAGCCCAGCGGATTCGTAGACAATCACTCCGACTGCAATGACCTGGACGCGTCGATCAATCCAGCTGCAGAGGAAACCTGTGATGCGTGGGACAACGACTGTGACGGTGCCGTCGACGAGAGCGATGCCTCTGATGCAAGCACCTGGACCGAAGACGAGGATGGAGACGGCTACGGTGGCGATGGCGACACCACAGTCAGCTGCAACCCACCCGCCGGGTACGTACTCCACACCGGAGACTGTGACGACACCGATCCGCGCTACAATCCGAGCGCACTGGAAGCAGACTGCACGGACCCCACAGACTACAACTGCGATGGATCTGTGGGCTACGACGATGCAGATGGCGATGGGTTTGCAGCCTGTGAGGACTGTGACGATTCCGATGTCAATGTGAATGAGAACGCAGACGAGGTCTGTGACAGCATCGACAACGACTGCGACGGGGGAGTGGACGAGGACGCGACCGATGCCTCAGTCTTCTACGGAGACGCCGACGGCGACGGCCACGGCGGGAACCAATTCACGGCCATCGCCTGCACCGCCCCGACTGGCTACGTCTCCATCGCGGATGACTGCAACGACCTGGATGCCTCCAGCTACCCGGGGGCCCAGGAGTCCTGCGACCTCGCGGACAACGACTGCGACGGAGACATCGACGAGGGAGTACTCCTCACCTGGTACGCCGATGCAGACGGTGACGGGTACGGGGACGCCTTCACGACGGCAGAAGCCTGCACCGCTCCACCAGGACACTCCGCCAACGGCGATGACTGCGACGATACGACTGCAACGACCAGTCCCGCAGCGTTTGAGGTCTGTGACGGCGTAGACAACGACTGCGACACCAGCACCGATGAGGCTGATGCCATCAATGCCACGACCTGGTACGCAGACGCTGATGGCGACGGGTATGGAACTTCCGCCTCGACCATCAACGCCTGCGACGCGCCATCCAATCATGCGGACAATGCCAACGACTGCGATGATGCCTCGAGCGTTGTGAATCCTGGCGCTGCCGAGATCTGCGATTCCATCGACAATGATTGTGATGGGTCCATCGACGGGGCGGGTGCCACTGATGCCACCACCTGGTACGCAGACACAGACGGTGACGGCTACGGCATAGACAGTGACACCACCACGTCCTGCACACGCCCTACGGGCTACAGCGCCTTGGTGGGGGACTGCAACGACGCGGATACCTCCTACAACCCCGGCGCCACACTCGGCTGCGACGGCACCGACCGGAACTGCGATGGCGACATAGACAACGATGGAGATGCAGACGGCGAAACCGATGCTGCCTGCGGCGGAAACGACTGTGATGACTCAGACCCGGCCTCGACCACCGTGAGTACCGACGCGGACTGCGATGGATTGTTGACAGCCAACGACTGCGATGATTCCGACGCAACAGCCTCCAACCAGCTTGGCAGCGGACAGGGCTGCCCAGCCACCCATTGCCAGGCCATTCTGGACAGCGGGCAATCCACCGGGTCCGACATCTACTGGATCGACCCCGACAGCTCCGGCGCCACGCAGACCTACTGCGACATGAATACCGATGGTGGCGGTTGGACACGCGTGGTCAACTCAGTGCCAATCTCCTCCCTGTCCGAGGTACAGGTCGACCAGGCCACCGTGCTCGCCGGCCAAGGCAATGTCCACAATGACTCCGACAACGCCTGGCTTGGTCTGCGGCTATGGAATGACGCTGCACCCAACTCCGAGATGATGATGAAATGCAGTGGCAACGACGCGGGAACTGTCGAGGTCCAGAGCAGCTTTCAACTCGATTCCCAAGCACCCTATTCTCTCACCTGGAACGCGGGCTGTTTTTCCGGTAGCAACAACGGCAGGGGCCTGACCACCACCGACAATAATCGGGGCGGTTCCTCCACCAACTGCGCGAGCTATAGCGGTACAACCTGGCCCTATGAAAGCCACGGCTGGGGCTGGCACAACAACTGTCACTGTGGCGCTTACTGGAATGGAAACAGCAGACCAGCCTGCAACGGAGCAAACACCTCGTATGGAGGTACCCAGTCCGACTATGTGCAGGTTTTTGTTCGCTGACCCACTCAGGCTGACTTGGGAACAAGTTCCCGTTTGATCAGCAACTCCGCGTTCGCCACCGCGGCTCCGGCCGCCCCACGAATCGTGTTGTGGGCCAGGCAGAAGAACTTCACCCCCATCACCGGGCAAGGCTCGATCCGGCCAATCGTCACCGCCATGCCACCGCCATTGTCCACGTCAAAACGCGGCGACGGGCGGTCCCGGTCCTCGACCAACTCAAACAAGGGCGTAGGGCTGGAAGGGAGATCACCGGCCGGGGAACGATAGCTTTCCAATGCGTTCCGCACTGCATCCACGGATGGACTGCCCCCAAGCCGCACCTGTGCTGAGATCAAGTGGCCATCTGCTACGGGCACCCGCACACACCGAGCCGACAAGACAAAGTCCGCGGGTGTACCAGGCTCGCCCAGGATCTTCTGGGGCTCGATTGCCATCTTGGCTTCTTCATTTCCGGCGTGGGGGTGGACATTGCCCACCATGTCCCAGGCAGACTCCCCCGGGTAGCCCGCGCCGCTCACCGCCTGCCACGTGGAGGCCACCACGGCCTCGACCCCAAAAGCCGCGTGAAGGGGCGCAAGGGCCATGGCCAGGGGCATGGCGCTGCAATTGGGGTTGGTCACGATGAACCCCTCCCCTGGCTGGTCTTTCACGAGGGAGAGGTGGTCCGGGTTCACCTCTGGAATCACCAGGGGAACATCGGCATCCTGGCGATGGGCTCCCGCATTGGAGACCACCGCAAAGCCAGCTGCACGGAACTCAGACTCAATCGGCCCCGCCGCGCTCCCATCCATGGCCGAGAGCACCAGGCGCACGCCACCGGGCATGGCGCCTGGCTCACAGGGCAGCACTTCCAGGTCCCCACAACCACCGAAGGGTGCCCCTGCGAGGCGCCAGCGAGTTGCCTCCCGGTAGGGCTTGCCGGCGCTGCGCTCAGATGCACCCACCCCGACCACGCGAATCCACGGGTGGCATTCCAACCGCTGAAGAATGCGCTGGCCCACCATTCCGGTGGCGCCCAGGACAATGGCGGGAGTGGTTTCCATGGCCGTGGAGGTAACCGACCCCCCTATTCACGGCCTCCCCTGGGGTGGTGTTGGGCGTGGATGCTCTTGAGCCGCTCCCTCGCCACGTGGGTGTAGATCTGGGTGGTTGAAATGTCCGCGTGGCCCAACATCAGCTGCACCGCCCGGAGATCCGCCCCATGGGTCAGCAAGTGGGTTGCAAAGGAGTGCCGCAGCTTGTGCGGGCTCACGGACTTGGTGATGCCCGCCACCCTGGCCCAGTGCTTGATGCGGTACCAGAACGCCCCCCGGGAGAGCTTCCCCCCGCGGGGGGAAACAAAGACCCAGGGCGACTCCCCCGTGGCATCCAGCTCCCGGCGCCCCTGTTCACACCAGTGGGTGATCCAGTCTGCGGCTCGATCGCCAATTGGAACAATCCGCTCCTTGTTTCCCTTGCCCAGAACGGTGAGGTAGCCGGCCGACAGGTGCAAAGCGGAGCGCCGAAGACCCACCAACTCGCTGACCCGCAGCCCCGTGGCGTAGAGCACCTCCAGCATCGCCTTGTCCCGCTGGCCGATCCGGGTCTCCACATCTGGAGCATCCAGCAGGGCCTCGACATCCCGTTCCGAGAGCACCCCCGGCAGGCGAGAGGAGGAGCGAGGGGCCTCCACCAGCACGCTGGGATCGTTGGCCAGGTCCCCTTCCCGCTCCAGGAACCGAAACAGCTGGCGAAACGCCGCCCGGTGGCGAGCCGCCGTGCGCCGGGAGCGCCCGGTGTCCAAGAGGAACCCCATGTACTCGGAGAGATCCTGGCGCTGCACCCCCCCGGGGGAGTCGATGTCCCGATCCCCAAGCCACTGTCGCAAACACTCCAGGTCCCGCGCATAGGAGGACAGGGTGTTCTCGGCCAGGCCCCGTTCCACCCTTGCCCAGGCAAGGTAGCCATCAATGGCTGTTTCCATCAGCGGTCCCGAGAGTCGAACCAGATCTCCACAGCTTCGGCGATCGCCTCGGCCGTGGTCTGTTGGTAGAGCGGATGACGAAGCCGCATCTCATCGTCCGGGTGGGTCAGAAACGCGGCTTCAAACAACACAGACGGCATGCGCGTCGAAACCAGGACCGCAAAGAGCGCAGCCTTGACCCCGAGATTTCGAATCTGGTCCGGCCCATACACCTGGGTAAGGCCCCCCACGACTTCCTTTTGAATGCCCACAGCCAGCTCTCGGGACAAGCGGTTCGTCCCTGTGACCAGCAGATCGGACACGATGCTGTTCACGGGCCCCTGCGACGAGGCTACGGCGTTCTCCCGGCGGGCCACGCGGGCAGCGCCGGCATCGGAGGCAGCATCCAGGTAGTAGGTCTCAATCCCCCACACCGTCGGGGCAGGCGCTGCATTGGCATGGATTGAAATAAAGAGATCCGCATCCAGCGCATTGGCGATGGCTGCCCGTTCAGAAAGGGAGATAAATGTGTCATCCGTCCGGGTCAACACCACCTCCGCATCCAGCCGCCGCTCCAGCTGTTTCGCCACTCGCCGGGCCAGCGCCAGGGCGATGTCCGCCTCGTGGGTCCCGGAAACCCCCAGGGCGCCTACATCCTTGCCTCCGTGTCCCGGGTCCACCACGATCACGCGCCGGGGTCCCCCGACCCGCTGGCCGGTGCGCTGAAGGGAGGCTCCCGCAATCCAGCTGGCCAACATTTCCGGTCGAGGAAGCGAGGGATCCTGGCTGGCGCCGGGGACCAGCAAGTCCACCAGCAACGCCCGGTCACTCAAGCTCGTCAGCCCCACCTCCCGGGCGCGTTTCGTCTCGACACTCACCTGCAGCTGCGCACCCACCACCGCGAGGGACACCAATTCCACATTCCTCCGGTCCACGGGAATGAGGGATCGTCCCCCCTTCTGGCTGTAGGCACTCTGCAGGTCCTCCGAGAGCAGCAGGTTCTTGAAGGACAGGGTCGCCCGGGCCGATGCCTTTCCCACCGAGGCCACGCTGCGCACCTCGGGGCGGGGAAAAGCCTCGTTCGCGATGAGCAGCACCTGTGCATGGTCCTCTCCCACGAAGATTCGCACCTGCTCCAACTCCGCCCCCTTGGCGGAGAGAAGCGCCGTCAGCCAGAGGAGCCACATGGACGGCTCTCCTCTACAAGGCGGTACAGAAACGCATGGGCTTGTCTCGGGGTCATGGTGTCCGGATCGAGTCCTTCAAGCAATGCACGCAAGTCACTGTCCCTCACGGAACCACCCTGGGAGCCTGCTTCATCCTCGGCAGCCCCGGATTCCTCTGGGTCCCCTGCACCCCCGAAAAGGGACAGCTGGGATCCCCCCTGCACCGCCCCGGTCTCCTCCAGCTGCTGAAGCAGCTCCCGGGCCCGGCCCACCACGGCCTCCGGCATGCCCGCAAGACGCGCACATTGGATGCCGTACGAGCGGCTGGCACCACCCTTCTGCAGTCTCCGCAGGAAGATGATCCGCTCCCCCCACTCGGACACCGCCACCGACCAGTTGGCCACCGCTGCCCGCTCCCCCGCCAGAGCCACAAGCTCGTGGTAGTGGGTCGCAAAGAGCGCACGGCAGCGCACCTGGTCACAAATGGACTCGGCCACACTCCACGCGATGGCCAGCCCGTCATACGTGCTCGTGCCCCGCCCGATCTCGTCCAGGAGCACCAGGGAACGCTCGGTCGCATGGCGCAGGATGTTGGCCGTCTCGCTCATTTCCACCATGAACGTGGACCGCCCGCTGGAGAGATCATCCGAGGCCCCCACCCGGGTAAAGATGCGATCACAGAGGCCCACCCGGGCGGAATCGGCGGGCACAAAGCTCCCCATCTGGGCCATGAGGACGATCAGGGCCACCTGGCGCATGATCGTGGACTTTCCGGACATGTTTGGACCGGTCAGGATGATGAGCCGTTGTTCCGATTCTCCGAGGCGCACATCGTTGGGCACGAAGTCCTCGTCCAACATCTGTCGCTCGACCACCGGGTGCCGTCCCCCGACAATTTCAAGCCCCCGGGAGTCATCCAGCTGGGGACGCACATAGCGATGCTCCACAGCCAGCTGCGCCAGTCCCGCCAACACATCCAGGCGGGCCACCGATCTCGCCAGATCCTGCACCTTTGGAAGATGCACGACAAGGCGCTCGCGGAGTTCCACAAAGTGATGATATTCCAAGCTCTTGCGGCGCTCATCCGCCCCCAGGACCTTTTCCTCGAACTCCTTGAGTTCCGCTGTGATGTAGCGCTCGGCGTTGGTCAGGGTCTGCTTGCGCAGGTAGTTCTCGGGCACCTTGTGGAGGTTCGCGCGGGTGACCTCGATGAAGTAGCCAAAGACTTTGTTGTATCGAATCTTGAGGGAGGGAATCCCGGTGGCCTCCCGCTCCCGCTGCTCAATTACAGCGATCGCGCCCTTGCCCTCCCGGGACAACCGAACCAGCTCGTCCAGATCCGGGTCCAGGCCCTCACGAATCAGCCCCCCTTCCATGAGGTGTACCGGCGGCTCGTCCACCAGCCAGGTGGCCACCTCCGCCGCGACGTCCGCACACAGGTCGCTGGGAAGGACCGCTTTCAGCGAGGGGTACGCCGACAAGGGGGCCACCAGCTCGGGCAGCTGCTCCAGGGAATGGCGCAGAGCCACAAGGTCCCGGGCGTTGGCAGTGAACTGGGCGAGCTTGCCGGAGATTCGCTCGAGATCCCCCACCTCCCGCAACCCGGCACGCACAGAGTCCCGAAGATCCGCATCCCCCACCAGGGCCTCCACCCCATCCAGTCGCGCCTGAATCGCTGCGCGATCCATCAGGGGGTAGAGCAGCCGCTCTCGCAGGAGGCGACCTCCCATGGGAGTTCGGGTGCGATCCATCAGGCCGAGCAGGGTCCCCTTGCGCCCGCTTCCCCAGAGGGGCCGTACCAGCTCCAGGTTGCGGCGGGTGGCATCGTCCAGGACCACGTGCCCGGACACCCGGTAGGTGCGCGGTGCCTGCAGGTGGGGGAGCTCACAACCGGCGTTGGTCCGGGCGTACTCAAACAAGGCATGGGCAGCCCCCAGGGAGGGTCCATGATCCGCACAGCCCAGGCCTGAAAGGTCCGACACCCCATACAGCCGGCAAATCTGCGGACGGGCGATCTCCTCTGCAAAGGACCCATCATCCACAAAGGTCGTGGGAATGTCTCCCAGGAGCTCCCGCACCCCCGGGTCGTCCTCCAATCCTCTTGGAAGCACCACCTCCTGGGCACCGGTGCGGTTGAGTTCCTCCAGGGCCTTGTCCCGGTTCTCCAGCTCCGTGAGCCGAACCTCCCCGGTGGAGACATCCAACAACGCCAGCCCCCAGCGGTCCTCCGAAGGGGACAACCCCACCAGCCAACAATTCTCCCGGGGGACAAGACTCTCAGGATCCAGGCGGACCCCCGGGCTCACCACCCGCGTGACAGCCCGCCGCACCAGGCCCTTGGCCAGGCGGGGATCCTCGACCTGTTCCCCGATGGCCACCTTGTGCCCCCGGTCGATCAACGCCTGAATGTAGCCCCCAGCTGCATGGTGGGGAACCCCGCACATGGGGATGGGATCCGGTGCGCCCTTGTTCCGGGAGGTCAGGGTCAGATCCAGGGTCTCCGCAGCGATGCGGGCATCGTCGAAGAACAGCTCGTAGAAGTCTCCCATGCGAAAAAAGAGCAGCGCATCCGTGTGGGCATTCTTCAACTCCATGTACTGCCGGAACATGGGGGTGTCGGCGCCAGCGCTCATGGGGACCTTTTCAAACGGGCAGCGTAAAACGCATCTTCATCCCCCTCGGGGGGGGCGAGGAGGCATTCCTTCTCCAGCACATAGCCTGCTTCCTGCCCGAGGAATGCACGAATGACACCGCTTCCCTCCTCCTCCATGGGAGAACACACGGAATAGACCAGAATGCCCCCTTCCCGGACATGCTTGGAGGCTGCAGCGAGGATGGACAGCTGCCGTATGGCCAGGGCCGCCGGATCCGTTGGAAGGGAACGCCAGCGAATCTCCGGATGCCGACGAATGGTGCCCAACCCGGTGCAGGGTGCATCCACAAGGACCGCATCAAACGGTGGTTGGGCGAGGGTGTGGTTTCGCTCCCAATCGACGACCTTCGAGGCGATTTTGTACCCGACCCTTTCCGCGGACTGCTGCAGTCGCTCCAGGCGCACGGCGGATCGATCGCAGGCAAGCACCTCGGCCCCCAGTTGGGCGAGACGCAAGGTCTTGCCTCCCGGAGCCGCGCATGCATCGAGCACCCGGTCCCCCAGCCCCACACCCGCCAGGTCGGCACACAGCACCGCCGCGGGATCCATGACCCAGAAGTCTCCGTCGCTGTAGCCGGGCAGCTCCTCTACGGGGCCCACCTCCCCTCTTACCCAGAAACAACGGTCCAACGTCGCCCCTCCCGCACTGGCCGGCTGGAGGTCCAGGGGTCCGTCTACCAGCGCTGCTGGGGCGTTGTCACGGAACACCAGGGACAAGGGGGCAGCCCCGTCGTTCTTCTCACACCAGGCATCTGTGGCTTCCTCTCCGAACCGGGCCTTCCAGTTGTCCACCAGCCACTGGGGGTGGTTCACGCTGGGAGCGATGTCACAGTCCTGTCCTACTCGGCGAAGCACGGCGTTGACGAATCCCTTTGCCCGGCCCGCCCGCAACGCCTTGGCCAACTCGACCCCCTGGTGGACGGCTGCATGGGGCAGGGTCCGGCTGTGGACCACCTCGAACGTCCCCAACTCCAGCGCGACGCGGACGGTGCGATCCAGTTCTTCGCAGGGGCGATTCGCCACCGCGGCAATGCGCTGGTGCAGCTCACCCCGGCGCCGCAAGACCCCCAGGCAGAGATGCCAGGCCAAACCGCGGTCTCGACCCTCCTTGGGCGCATGCTTTGCCAGGGCATCCTCAGCGTGGGCACCGCCTTCCACATCCAGCAGCGCACGGGCTGCCGCCAGGCGACCTGGGTTGACCCGCGCCATCAGGGCTCCAGGTCTGCCAGTTCGCGGTCCACCAGCTCCTTCAAGAAGACCCCAGACCGCACCCCCGGAACCGGGTAGCCATTCACCAGGGTCATGGGGGTGCTCTCCACCCCAAGCGCCTGGGCCTGTACATCAAACCGCTGAAGTTGGCTCTCCACCGCCGTCGACTTGCGTGCCTCCTTCCAGGAAGTCACCTCCAGCCCCAACCTGGCCCCCAATACATCCAGGTCTTCGTCGCCGAGGCGGGTGTTGCCCAACAGTGCGCCATGCACTGCCCAGGAATGTTCCCTGGCCCCCAGAATCGCCCGGGCCGCTGTCCGGGAACCGAGGTGCCGCTCTCTGGGAAGCAACAGGAGCGAGATGGCCACCCGGGGATCCCCGGCCAGCCCGGCCCAGGGGTCTTTCATGCGGGCGGAAAAGGGATCTCCCGGATCCAGCACCAACACCACCTGCACCGGGGCCTCACCTGTGCCCACCACGGGAAGACCCACGCCGGAAGTGGGCTGCCAAGGCTCCCCGTAGAGCACTTTGGGCTGGATGGCATGGCGATCTTCCCCGGACGCCGCAGCGCGAACGATGCGTTTTCCCAACGCAGCCAGGTTGGGACACGTGGAATGGGACTGCACCAGGCAGTCCGCCAGGGAGACGCCCTCGTTCATACAGGGGAGACAGGGCGCCGTGGTGGAGTTCAGGACCGCCATCGCTTCGGACTGGGGACCGGGCGCCAGGGTGGCAAGCCCGGGAACGGGGATTTCCACCGCCGTGCGGGTCCCCAGGACCAGGGGCGCTCGGCCATCGGGACGTTGGCCCCGCACCATGTCCACGGCCACGAGGTTCTTCGACGGCTCCCCCACCGGGTTGCTCTTCAACGGTTCGTCCGAGGAGGTGCAAGCACCTGCCAGCAGCAGCAGCGAAAACCACACGGTCCGGGCCCTCCAAACCGGTCCTAGACCATTGGGTCTAGGACCAGTCCTCGCCCTCAGTTGAATCGGACGGGTGAGGGGCGGGGCTGGAGAGTGCGATCTCCTGCTCCAATCTGCGTGCTCGGCGGGTGCTGGCCGAAGCCCGGAGCATTCCCCAGCCCCCGCCAGCAACGAGTCCGACGCCCAAGGATGCAAGCATCAAAGGGGCCACGGGCTGCGGCGCGGTGAAGCGCCATGCAGCAAACCCGAGGTTCAAGCCAAGGGAAGTACTGGCGCCCTTGTTCTGCAGAACAAACAGCGTGGCCAACCCCCCGACAAGAAGGAGAATCAACAAGCGCAGCAGCAGTTGGTTTCGGTGCATTGAAAGGCCCTGGGCGCCTAGGCCTGTGCTCCGTCCTTGTCGTCAGCCTCGTCAGCCTCGTCAGCGCTCGCCTCGACCTCAGCTTCCTCGGCACCGTTCTCCACGGTACCGCTCACCTCGGCTGGGGCCTCCTCGGCGGGGGCAGCCTCCTCTTCAGGAGCCTCTTCGGCGGGAGCAGCCTCGACTTCTTCGATCTCCTCTTCAGGAGCTTCTTCGGCGGGAGCAGCCTCGACTTCTTCGATCTCCTCTTCAGGAGCAGCCTCGACCTCTTCGATCTCCTCTTCAGGAGCCTCTTCGGCGGGAGCAGCCTCCTCTTCAGGAGCCTCTCCTACAACACCCGACATCTGGCTGGCAATGTCCCCCATCAGGTCGCCCAGTCTTGCGCTGGTCTCCACGGGGGTGGGAGGCGTGTACGGCCCAGCGTCGTCCCCTTCCTCGCGCTCCTCCGCTGCCTGTTGGGACAGGGAGATCTTGCGATCCATTGCATCGATGCTCAGGACGATGGTGGAGACCTTCTGGCCAATCTCGTAGTGCGCTGCCCAGTCGTCGCCGCCGTGGGTCAACTCGGAGATATGGACGAGGCCTTCGACCCCTTCCTCCAGCTCCACGAACAGGCCGAACTCGGCCATGTGTACCACGGCACCCTCCACAGACTGGCCCAGGAAGTAGCGGCCCTGCACGGACAACCACGGGTCATCCTGCAGCTGCTTCATGCCCAAGGAGATGCGCTCGTTGTCCCGATCGATGTTGATGACACGGGCTTCCACCTCGTCCCCCTTCTCGTAGCGCTCGCCCGGGTGCTTGATGCGTTGGCCCCAGGAAAGGTCGGAGATGTGCACCAGTCCGTCGATGCCTTCCTCGATGCCCACGAAGATTCCGAAGTCCGTGATGTTTCGCACCTGGCCCTTGACGATGGAGCCGACCGGGTAGGCCTCCTCCAGCTTGTCCCAGGGGTTGGTCTCCAGCTGCCGCATGCCCAGGGAGATTCGCTTGTTCTCCATGTCCACGCCCAGCACCTTGGCCTCGACGGTGTCGCCGATCTCAACCAGCTTGGAAGGCTGCTTCACGCGCTTGTTCCAGGTCATCTCGGAGATGTGGACCAGGCCCTCAATGCCGTCTTCCAACTCCACGAAGGCGCCGTAGTCCGGAATGGAAACCACCTTTCCGCGAACGATGGCTCCGATCGGGTACTTGTAGTCGGCCTCCTCCCAGGGATCGGGACGAATCTGCTTGTAGCCCAGGGAGACACGCATGTTCTCCTCGTCGAACTTCAGCACCTTCACCTCGATGTCCTGGCCCACCTCGAACAGCTCGGAGGGATGCTGGATACGGCCATAGGACATGTCCGTGATGTGGAGCAGTCCATCGATTCCGCCCAGGTCCACGAAGGCACCGTAGTCGGTGATGTTCTTGATCTGGCCGGTCATGATCACCCCCTCCTGCAGACCCTGCACGGTGTCGGCGCGCTTGCTCTCGCGCTCCTTCTCCAGCAGGACCCGGCGGGACAGGACGATGTTGCCGCGGCGCTTGTTGAACTTGATGATCTTGAAGTCGTAGGTCTGGCCCACCAGGTAGTCCAGGTTCTTCACCGGTCGCAGATCCACCTGGGAGCCGGGCAGGAAAGCCTTCACACCGATGTCCACGGACAGGCCACCCTTCACCCGGGCCACCACGACACCGGACACGGTCTCATCGGCCTCCACGGCGCGAGAGATCTCGTCCCAGGCCTTCATGAGGTCGGCCTTCTGCTTGGACAGCATCAGGTTTCCCGATTCCTCGTGCATGGAATCCAGGTAGACATCCACCTTGTCGCCCACCGCCACGGACACGACTCCCTCCGCATCGCGGAACTGGCCAGCGGAAATGGTGCCTTCGGCCTTGTAGCCGACGTCCACCGTGATCCAGTCATCGGTGACGTTCAGGACCGTTCCCTTGACGACCGAGCGCTCCTTGACGGAGTCCTGCTCCAGAAAGTCGTTGAAGAAGCTCTCGAATTCCTCCCGAGTGACATCGGCGAGGTTTATATCGAGATTGGTTTCTTGGGTATCTTGGGTGTCTGCAGTCATGTGGTTGGGCGCCCAGCACGGTAAGACCGCGCATTGAATGGGACTTTCATGGGGTGGGGAACAAGCTGTCCGGTTGCCGGGGGAATCCCGGTGGACAGCACCCACAAAAGCAACCCCTGTTGCGCTCGTGGGCCAACGAATTCCATTGAATTCGTGCCACCCCGCAACTATTGCGGCGCCAAAGGCCCGTCAAGCGCCGCGAACCCTTGCCATTTCAATGATTTTGGCGGTGACTTCCCCCGGGGTGAGGCGGGTGCTGTCCAGCAGCACAGCATCGGTTGCCGGTTTCAACGGCGCCACAGCCCGCTCCGAGTCCTGCTTGTCCCGGGCTGCGATGTCCGCCCGGATCTTGTCGTAGTCCGCCCCGACCCCGCGCTCGAGCATCTCCGCATGGCGCCGGCGGGCCCGTTCTTCCAGGCTGGCATCCAGGAAGATCTTCAACTCCGCCCCGGGAAAAATGACCGTACCGATGTCCCGTCCATCCATCACCACCCCCCCTTCATTGCCCAGCCTGCGCTGAATCGAGAGCAGTGCGTCCCGTACCGCCGGCCACCGGGACACCGCTGAGGCGCCCTGGCCCACGGACTCCGTGCGAATGTCCTCGGAGAGCTCCTCTCCATCTGCCCAGACCCGCAAGTGCCCGGACTCCCAAGCCATCTTCAACTCCAGGGCCCGGGCCATGGTCGCGAGGGCAGGCGCATCGTCGTGGGAGACGTGCCGCCGGGTGCCAAGAAGCGCCACCACCCGGTAAAGCGCCCCGGAGTCCAGGTAGGTGTACCCCAGGGTGGAAGCCACAGCCTTGGAGGCTGTGCCCTTGCCCGAGCTGGCCGGTCCATCCACCGCGATGACGATTCCCTTCTCACCCATGCAATGCCTCCCTCAAGGTGCGCTCGAACAAGGGAAAGGACGTGGCCACGTTGGCTGCATCCCTCACCACGGTCTCACCTGTTGCTGCGCAACCTGCCACGGCAAAGGCCATTGCGATCCGGTGATCTCCACAGGCATCCACCTCCGCACCCCGCATGCTCCCCCCCTGGATCCGCATGCCATCGGGCGTTTCCTGTACGTTCACGCCCATGGCCTGGAGCCCGGCCACCGTGGCAGCGATGCGATCCGACTCTTTGACCCTCAGCTCCCCTGCACCCGCGATGATCGTCTCCCCTTCTGCACAGGCAGCCGCCACTGCCAGGACCGGAATCTCGTCAATCAGACGCGGAATCAGGGCTCCCTCGAGGCGCGTCCCCCGAAGAGGTGCCGCGCGGATTCGGAGGTCCGCCACGGGCTCCCCCGACGCTTGCCGCGGGTTCAACTGCTCGATGTGGGCACCCATGGCTTCCAGGGCTTCCAAGACCCCGGTGCGCGTGGGGTTGATGCCGACTCCCTCCAGGACAAGGTCCGAGCCAGGCACGATGCTAGCCGCAACCCCGAAAAACGCTGCTGCTGAAATATCCCCGGGCACCACAAGGTCCGTCGCGGTGGGCACCTGGCCCGCGGGCACCACCAGCACGCCGTTCTGCCATCCGATCTCCACGCCCATCGCCGCCAACATGCGCTCCGTGTGGTCCCTGGAGCGGTGGGGCTCCGTGAACCGAAGCGTCCCCTCCCGGGCGCCGAGTGTGGCCAACACCAGGGCACTCTTCACCTGGGCCGAGGCAATCGCCGAATCAAAGGACCCGGCCACCACCCCTCCCCCGTGGATGGAGATGGGTGGCCTCCCTTCCCGGGTGGAAATGGTGGCACCCATGGCGCCCAGTGGATCTGCAATCCGCGCCATGGGGCGCTCTCTCAGGTGCACATCCCCGTCGAGCACGCTGGGGAACGACTGCCCCGCCAGCAGGCCCGCCAGAAGCCGCATGGTCGTGCCGCTGTTGCCACAATCCAACACCCGATTTGGGGCACAAAAGGAGCCGGCCAGGCCCACCACGCGCCAGGTTTCCCCGGGCTCGATCGTGGCGCCCAACGCCCTCAGGCAGTCCGCTGTGGCCTCCACATCCCGGGCCTCCAGGAGCCCGCCGATCTGTGCTTCCCCCCGCGCCAGGGCATTGAAAATCAACGCCCGGTGGGACAGCGACTTGTCCCCGGGCATTTCAAGTTGGCCGGTCAGGGGGCCCTCGAACCGGGTCTGGATTCGGCTCACGCCTCCGCCATCGCCCCGAGCTTTCGGAAGCGATCGTATCGGTTCGCCTCCAGTGCTTCCGGCCCCATTCCCTTCAGCTCCTCCAGGTTCTGCTCCAGGGCAGCCCCCAGGGCGTTAGCTGCCAGGTCCCAGTCCCGGTGGGCACCGGAAGCCGGCTCCTCCACCACGAGGTCGGCAATGCCATGCTTCAGGCAATCCACTGCCGTGATGCGCAAGGCCGCAGCAGCACGAGGCCCTTCGGCCCGGTCCCGCCAGAGAATCGCAGCACACCCTTCCGGGGAAATGACCGAGTAGATGCTGTTTTCCATCATCAACACGCGGTTGCCCACCCCAATCGCCAGGGCGCCTCCGCTTCCGCCCTCCCCGATGACCGTGCAGATCACCGGCACGGTGAGTTGGCTCATTTCCAGGATGTTGCGGGCAATGGCCTCGGCCTGGCCCCGGGCTTCTGCCTCGATGCCCGGAAAGGCACCCGGCGTGTCGATGAAGGTGAGGATCGGACAGCCGAACTTCTCCGCCATCTTCATCAAGCGCAAGGCTTTTCGGTAGCCTTCTGGCTTGGGCATGCCGAAGTTGCGGAGAATGTTGTCCTTGGTCTTTCGGCCCTTCTGGTGGCCGATGACCATGACGGGCTCCCCCTTGAAGCGGGCCATGCCACACACAATGGCTGCGTCGTCGTGGCCAGCTCGGTCCCCATGCAGCTCCTCCCAGTCCGTGAAGAGCCGCTCCACATAGTCCAGGGTGAAGGGGCGGGCCGGATGCCGGGAAAGCTGTGTGCGCTGCCAGGGGGTCAGGGAGGAGAAGATCTGGCGGTGCAGCATGTCGGCTTGCTGCTGAAGCTGGTGAATCGAGGCAGAGAGATCCAGCCCCTCCGTCGCCTGCAGTGCCTGCAGGCCGGAAATGCGCTTGTGGAGCTCCACCAGGGGGCGCTCAAAGTCGAGGACAAGTTCCATGGGCGCCGAATTATCTGCGTGGGCGTCCGGACGCCACAGAATCCGAGCGGACCGGCCCCAACTACGTGCAGGGCCCGAAGGCCGCGGTCGCTGCTTCCAGCACCGTGGCCCTATCGGAAGCATCCACCTGCCCGAAACCCTCCAGCCCCTTGAGGAAGGTCCGCTGCTTGCGGGCGAACTTTCGTGTGTCCCGCTGGGTCCGCCGCACGGCTTCCTCCAGATCCATCTCACCCGCCAGGTGTTCCGCCAGGTGGCGATAGCCCAGGGAGCGCATGGGCTTGGCCTCCGGGGAGACCCCCCCTTCCAGCAGTCCCCGCACCTCCTCCAGGTAGCCACGCTCCATCATGCGCAGCACCCGCCGGTCGATTCGCACATCCAGGTCCTCCCGATCCAGCCAGAGGCACACGGCTTCGTGCCGAGGGGATGCGCTGTGCTGGGATGCGCTGTGTTCCGCGTGGAGGTCGGAGAGCCGCCGGCCGGTCAGGCGGTGCACCTCCAGGCCGCGAATGATCCGCACCGTGTCGTTTGGGTGCAGGCGCTCCGCAAGAACTGGATCGACCTCCGCCAGGGCCCCATGGGGATCCGGCAGGGCCTCCAGCTCCTTTCGCAGTGGGAAGTCTCCCGGAGGGGTCTCCACGAGCCCGAACAGCAAGGACCGCAGGTAGAAACCGGTTCCCCCCGCCACCACCACCGGCCGCCCCCCGTTCCGGGCCTCCTCGATGACCGCATCGGCCATGTCGGCAAAGTCCATGGCATCAAAGGCCTCGTGGGGCTCCCGAATGTCCACGCCCGCGTGGGGGTATCGATTCAACAGGCACCGGGGCGCCTTCCCCGTGCCGATGTCCATGCCCCGGTAGACCTGCATGGCATCCGCTGACACGAGGACCGCATTCCAGAGGCAGGCCACGTGCACCGCTGCGGCGGTCTTTCCCGTGGCCGTCGGCCCGCCCAGGACCAGGAGTTTCATGAGCGGTGAAAGCGGTGTTCCAGTTCGTGTTCCGACAGTCGGATTGCCACCGGCCGGCCGTGGGCACAGACACCGAAATCCACCCCATCCAACGCCAGGAGCAGCTGCCGCATCTCGTACTCGTTCAGTTGTTGGTGGGCGCGGACCGAGGCGTGGCAGGCCATGGTGGCCAGGATGTGGTCTGCAATCTGCTGGCCGGCAGTGGCCTTGCCGCCGTCAGCCAGCTCCTGGGCGATGTCCTCCAGGAGCCGCGCGATGTCCACCTTGCCCAACGCAGGCGGGACCGCCCGCACCGCAAAGCTGCCCCCCCCGTAGGGTTCCACCTCCACGTGCAGGCTCGTCAACACATCCAGGTGCTGCTCCAACAAGGCCGCTTTGGCCGGCGACATCTCGACAATCTGGGGCGTGAGCAACCCCTGGGCAGCTCCCAGGCGCTCGGAGGCATCCTGGCGCATGCGGTGCAGGGTGACCCGCTCGTGGGCAGCATGTTGGTCCACCACCACCATCTCCCCTGCCCCCTCGCACAGGATGTAGGTCCCAGCGAATTGCCCAATGATGCGCAAATCCGCGAACCGGGGAACGGGAAGCAGCGAGTCTTCCGGCAGATCGTGCCCTCGATGCTCGACCGATCGAGGTTCGAGACCCGAGATTCGAGATTCGAGATTCGAGGCCGGGCGGGCACGGGGACCCGCCCCTACGGGTAGGAGGGATCCGAGATCCTCCGCCACCACCGGAGACGGCAACGGCAGATCCATCGAAAACGACGGCCCGTGCTCGTCCGGTCCGTAGCTTCCTCGCCGCGGATCGACCGGCCGGCGAATGCCATGGAGCCGCAACCCATCCCGCAGCCCTTCCGACAACGCCCCCACCATTTCCCGGCCATGGCGGAACCGGACCTCCACCTTGGAGGGATGGATGTTCACATCCACATGGTCCGGGGGCAGGGTCAAATCCACCACCACCACCGGGTAGCGGCCCTTGGGCACGATGTGCCGGTACGCCTCCCGCACGGCCTGTCGCATCAATCCATCCCGCACGTAGCGACCGTTGACATACAGGTACAGGGAACCCTTCGCGGAGCCCTGGTGGACTCCGACCGGGGAAAGCAGTGCCCGCACCCCCAGCTCCCCCGAAGCAAAGTCGATGGGCACCAGCGCCTTGCCATGGGCGCCCAGGAGATCGGCGGCCCGCCGGGCCCATTCCTCCGTTCGGGGGCTGCGAAGCACCTGGCTGCCCCCGTGTTCCACGGTGAAGTCCACCCCCGGATGCACCAAAGCTTCCCGCACCACCGCCTCGGTACAGTGCCCCAACTCCGTAGGTACCGTGCGCAGAAACTTGCGCCGCACCGGCACGTTGTAGAACAGCTGGCGCACGTTGACCTGGGTGCCCTGGGGGCAACCCGCCGGCTCGGGGGCCTGGAGTTTTCCGCCTTCCACCCGAATGCGGGTGCCCTCCCCCTCTCCCTGCAACCGGGTCAGGAGCTCAAACCGGCTCACGGACGCGATGGAGGGAATCGCTTCCCCCCGGAACCCAAGCGTGAGCACCTTGAACAGGTCCTCGTTGGTGCGAATCTTGGAGGTGCCATGGCGCTCCAGGCACATGAGCGCATCCGAGGCGTCCATCCCCTCGCCATCGTCCGCCACACCCACCAGCTGCCGCCCCCCGCTTGTGAGCTTCACGGTGATGGTCCTGGCGTTTGCATCCAGGGAGTTCTCCACCAGCTCCTTCACCACAGCGGCCGGCCGCTCGATGACCTCCCCCGCAGCGATCTGGTTCACCAGGTGGTCTTCCAGGATACGAACCGCCATCAGTCCTCCTCCACCGGATCACCGGGCCGGCGCTTCTGCAGAAAGTGGATGCGAATGGGGGTTCCCTCGAACCCATAGATTTCCCGCAGCCGGTTGGACAGGTAGCGCTTGTAGCCCTCGACCACCCCCTCTGGAGTGTTGCACCAGATGTTGAAGGTGGGAGGCCGCACGCGGATCTGGCTCATGTAGTTGAGGCGCACCGGGCGGTGGTGGCGCTGGGGCGGGGAGTGGGCCATCAGCGCCGCTTCCAGGAAGCGGTTGCACTCCGAGGTGGAGATGCGCTGGTCAAATTGGGCGTAGACCTGTCGCACATATTCAAAGATGCGGTGGGTTCCCTTGCCCGTCAGCGCCGAGATGTAGAGCACCGGGGCCCAGGTGAGATGCGGCAGCTTTCGCTCGAACTCATCCCGCACCACCGCGACGTTGCGCTCCTCGTCTTCCTTGACCAGATCCCACTTGTTCACCAGCACCACCAGGGCCCGCCCCCGGTTGATGACAAGCGCCGCGAGGCGGGCATCCTGTTCGGTCGGCCCCTCGGTGCCATCGATCATGAGCAGGGTCACGTGGCAGCGCTCGATGCTGTGGATGGCCCGGGAGACCGCAAACCCCTCGACCTCATCGCTGATTCGCGACCGGCGACGCACCCCCGCGGTGTCCACGAGCAAGAAGCGCTGGCCATCGACGTCCAGGGGCGAATCCACGGAGTCCATGGTGGTTCCCGGGGCGTCGTCCACCACGTGACGCTCCTCCCCCACCAGCTGGTTCACGAGCGTCGACTTCCCGATGTTGGGGCGACCCACCACGGCAATGCGCAGCTCCCCTTCCACATCAAGGGTCTCCACCGCCTCCGGGACCAGGGAAAGAACCCGATCCATGATCGCCATCACCCCCCGGCCATGCTCGGCGGAGAGGGCAAAAACCTCGTCGAACCCAAGCCCATGGAAGTCATGGACCATCTCCTCGTGCTTCGGGGTGTCGAGCTTGTTCACGACCAGGAGCACCGGCCGCTCGGACTTGCGCAGGAGCCGGGCCACCTCGGAATCCAGGGGTGTCACGCCGGCCCGTCCATCCACCAGGAGAATGGCCACATCCGCCTCCTCCACAGCTGCAAGGGCCTGCATGCGCATGGCCTTGAACAGGTCCGTGTCCGGGTCCGGCTCCAATCCACCGGTGTCCACCAGCAAAAGCTCCCGATCCCCCCACCGGTCCGTGGTCTCGTAGTGGCGGTCCCGGGTGATGCCCGGGCGGTCGTGCACGATGGCCCGACGCTCGCCGATCAGGCGGTTGAAAAAGGTCGATTTGCCGACGTTGGGCCGGCCGACGATGGCCACGACGGGCAGCATGATCCGGGTGTAACCCGGTGGGTCAGCGCACGAAGAGACCGTGGCCGTTGAAGTCCGCGGTGTGGTTGTTGCCGGCCCCCCACCAGTGGGCGTTGATGTTGTACAACTGGGTCCCGCCGCTGTTCATGATGTAGTAGCCGGCACCAAAGCCCCAGTCCGTGATGCAGTGGGTCTGCGTTGCGTGCGAATCCGTGAAATTCGATGCCGCCACAATCCCACCGGTGTGGCCGTGGTTCAGGCTGTGCCCGGCGATGCCATTGCTGGAATAGAAGTAATCGTGGCCAAAGAACCCGTACTTCAAGGTGCTGCAGTCGTTGTGGTAGCTGTTGTCGGGGTAGGCCGCGTAGTCCAGGTTGTTCACGCTGCCAGACAGCAACACGCCGTCCGAGATGCGCTGCCCTGCATCCACCACGGCAAACACGCTGTTGTAGGTGGTCGGATGGCTCCAGGCGATGTGGCGATCCGGGGTGGTGAGGCTGCGCACCATCACGTCACTGAAAGCCACGTTTGCATAGGGCAAGCCGATGGCGTCCTCGTCATTGAGGTTGGTGACATCCCCTGTGTAGCCGGGGCCCCGCCAGAAGGTTGTGTCATTGCGGTTGCCCGTGGTTCCGTCTCCCGTGAGCTTCACGGTCAAGGTCCACCCACCGCTCAAGGTGGTCATGTCGCAGTAGGCAGAAAACGGCGCCACTGACCCGCTGGATCCGTCTGGGTCCAGGGTGTACACGCCGTCTCCAGTCGAAAGGCCCTGGGTGAGCACCTCGTTGCAGGAGACGCAGTAGAGATTGTTGCTGTCCGAGTCGTCGCAATCATTGGCGGTGAGTGCGCCATCGCAGTCGGCATCGACCGCCACAAGGGTGGAAGACGCATCTGAATCGTCACAGTCATCAGCGGTCAGGGCGCCGTCACAGTCTCCGTCCGTGGCCACCGTGTTGGAGCCAGCATCTGAGTCGTCACAGTCGTCCGCAGTGAGGGTTCCGTCGCAGTCCCCATCCATGGCCACTGTGTAGGACGCAGCATCGGCATCGTCACAGTCGTCCGCAGTGAGAGTTCCGTCGCAGTCCCCGTCCACGGTCGTCCAGGTCGATGCGCCGTCTGCGTCATCGCAGTCCAGCGTGTTGTCGGTAAATCCGGACGGCTCGTTGCAGGCAACAGACGAGGTGGTCGCAACGCCATACCCATCCCCGTCCGCATCCAGGTACCAGGTGCTGGCATCTGCGGCGTCGGATTCATCCGTGGCCCCATCGCAGTCGTTGTCGATGGTGTCGCAGGACTCCACTGCTGCCGGATTCACCCCACCATCGGAATCGTCACAGTCGGTGCCGGCGGTGACGTACCCCGATGGCGCCTCGCAGCTGTCCGTGGTGGTCAATGAGCTCCCGTACCCATCTCCATCTCCATCCAGGTACCAGGTGGTGGTGTCGATGGCGTCGGATTCATCCGTGGCCCCATCGCAGTCGTTGTCGATGGTGTCGCAGGACTCCACTGCTGCCGGATTCACCCCACCATCGGAATCGTCACAGTCGGTGCCGGCGGTGACGTACCCCGATGGCGCCTCGCAGCTGTCCGTGGTGGTCAATGAGCTCCCGTACCCATCTCCATCTCCATCCAGGTACCAGGTGTTGGTGTCGATGGCGTCCGCCTCGTCCACCAGCGTGTCACAATCGTTGTCCACGGAGTCGCAGCGCTCCAGGGCCGCCGGGCTGTTGCTGGCGCTGGTGTCGTCACAGTCGTCCCCATTGACGGTGTACCCGGGGGGCTCGGTGCAGGCCTCGGTCGTGGCGGTGGCGTCGCCATACCCGTCGCCGTCTGCATCCGCGTACCAGGTCAACTCCACGCCCTCGTCCACATCGCCATCGCAGTCGTTGTCCACAAGGTCACAGGACTCGGAGGCTCCTGGATAGGCGCTTGCGTTGACGTCGTTGCAGTCATCGGCGGTGGCCACGTAGCCAGAGGGCATGGTGCAGGCCTCCGTGGTGAACTGGGTTCCTCCGTGGCCGTCATTGTCCGCATCGCCGTACCAGGTGGTGGCGTCGATCGCGTCCTGGTCGATGTCCCCGTCGCAGTCATTGTCGACGCCATCGCAGACCTCTTCCGCATCCTCGTTCACATCGAAATCAAGGTCGTCACACTCCTCGCAGGCTGCAAAACCGTCGCCATCCGCGTCCGCGTAGCCCACGGATCCATCGCAGTTGTAGTCATTGGGGTCGGCACAGTCCGACTCCAGCGCGCTGGGATTGTAGCCGGGGTCCGCGTCGTCGCAGTCTCCGCCATGGAGCACGTAGCCAGCAGGTGCCTGGCAGGCGTCCACGGTGTCGCCATCGCCGCCGAATCCGTCCCCGTCGGCATCCAGCGTCCAGGTGGAGGCATCCGCAGCAGAGTCGTCGTCCGTGGCGCCATCGCAGTTGTTGTCCCGACCATCACACAGCTCGTCCGCGTCTGGATTCACATCCGCATCGAGATCATTGCAGTCCTGATTGTTGTCCACCATGCCCGAGGGTTGATCGCAGGCGTCTACGGAGAGCGCATCGCTGCCGAATCCATCTGCATCTGCATCCTGGTACCAGGTGCTGGCGTCCCCAGCGGAGTCATCCACCAAGCCGTTGCAGTCGTTGTCGATATCGTCGCACAGCTCCGAAGCACCGGGGTAGATCGCAGCATCACCATCGTCGCAGTCCTGGTCCTCGGTGAACCCATCCCCGTCGCGGTCCACCACGGAGGTCTCGCCAGAGTCGGTTGACCCGCTGTCCTTGACCTCCTCAAGCTCGCGGCAGCCGGAAACCGAAACCGAAACCAGCAGACTTGCCAAAACCAAGCGTTGCTCGAGAGACATGGGCACCTCGGGGGGAAGGAGGGGATCATACACGGGAACCGCGGCTGGTTCAGGGCACCGGGTGTGACTGTCCTGCCTCCTGGAGTACCTCCACCGCCAGGTCCGTAAACGCCTGGGCAGTCAAGTCTTTGCGGGCTCCTTGGTGCAGCACCTGCTCGAAGGCCCGCTGGCCCAGGGCGGCATGTAGGAGATTGCTGGCTGCCAGATCCAGGGGCGGGGCTTCCTCTGGACCGACGAGAACGGGCGCCTTTCGATGCCCGGTTCCCTGCTCGAAAGCGAAAGCCAATCCGAGCACAGCGAAGTCTCCCCCATCTCTTCCCACAAACTGCATCCCCACCGGCAATTCCTCTGCCCATCCTCCGACCACCGTGGCCGATGGAAGCCCGGTGACGGAGGTGAGCATGCAGTTCGGGCTGCTTTTTCGCGCCCGCGGAATGCCGTGGGCATCCGAGGGGAGCAGCAGCGCATCCAACTTCAGCTTGTCCATGCGGGCCTGGACCCACGCGGCGTTCTGGGTGTACCGGGGGTCCGGGTCCGCCAGTGATCGCGCCAACCGCTTCTTCAGATCAGCCCGGCAGGTCGCCGCATCGGGCCAGACCATGGCCGAATAGCCTTCCGCATCACAGAGATCCTCGAAGGTCATCGGAGGATCCGTGGTGGCCAGGAACTCCTGGACTGCCTGCGCCCAGCCCCCGAAACGCCGGCGGGCATCCAGCTTGGGAAGCGCGACATCCTCCACCACGGTGGCCCCGAGGCGCTCCAGGTCCTGGAAGACCGTGTCCCAGGCGGCCGACACCGCAGGGCTCTTGGTGGCGTAGGGAAACCGGTACTTCTCCTTGGTCTTCTTGGAGAGGGCACGCACCACACCGATGCGCTTGCCCACCAGGGCATCCCGGGCGAGCGCTCCGGTGTGTTCGCCAG
>CAZSZE010000014.1:0-65223 GCA_964610645.1 uncultured Enterobacterales bacterium
GGATCCTGCTTTACGGCTACTGTTTGGGCATCTACAGATCCCGTCGGCTGGAGCGAGCCACCTGGGAGGACGTGTCCTTTCGGGTCATCTGCGGCGATTGCCACCCAACCCCACCGGGTCGGTCAACACTCCGGTCTCCATCGGCATTCGAGGAGACCTGGACCGTCCCTACCGCAACCCCTACAGCCTCCTCGGCCACGGGCCAACCCTCCTCAGCCGACCGTCACCGACTTGGCGAGGTTTCGCGGGCGGTCAATGTCGTGGCCCAGGGCCAGCGCGGCCTGGTAGGACAGCAGCTGCAAGGGGAGGACCGAGATCAGGGGCGAGAGCAGCGGATGGGTCCTTGGGATGGGAATGGACACGTCGGCCTGCTTCACCGCCTCCAGGTCTCCGGCGCTGTGCACAAGAATCACGCGGGCGCCGCGGGCCCGTACCTCCTGGATGTTGGAGAGGGTCTTCTCCCGGTGTGCATCATCCGGCATGACGGCCACGACCGGCGTTCCAGCCTCCATCATGGCGATCGGGCCGTGCTTCATCTCGCCTGCGGGGTAGGCCTCGCAGGGCACATAGGCGATTTCCTTGAGCTTCAACGCGCCTTCCAGCGCCACCGGCCAGGAGACGCCCCGCCCCATGAACAGCACGTAGGTGGCGGACTTCAACAGGTCCACAGCCTCGTGCAGGGGTCCAGGATTGTCCAGGTACTCCCGTGCGAGATCGGGCATGGCCATGAGCTCCCGGGCGATCAGTTGTCCCTCGTTGGGGGATAGAATCCGCGTGCGGCCCAACATCAGGCTGAAGATGAACAAGGCGGTCACCTGGGAGGTGAAGGCCTTGGTGGATGCCACAGCGATTTCCGGGCCCGAATGGACGTACACTCCACTGGCGCAGGTCCTGGCGATGGTGGAGCCCACCACGTTCACCACGCCATAGACGCGCCCGCCCTTCAGCTGCACCTCCCGAACCGCCCCGAGGGTGTCATAGGTCTCTCCGGACTGGGAAATGGCCAGGTACATGGCCTCCAGGTCCACCACCGCGTTGCGCCCGTAGAACTCAGATGCGACCTCGGCACGGGCTGGAACCCGGGCCAGGGATTCCACGGCCATGGAGCCGATCAGGGCGGCATGGTAGCTGGTCCCACATCCCAACAAGCACACCTGGCGAATGGCGGCCAGGTCCCGGGGCTCCATCTGAAATCCACCCAGCTTGGCGCGGCCCTCTTCCTCTTGCACGCGACCGGTCAGGCAGCGGGCAATCGACTCGGGTTGTTCCTCGATCTCCTTGAGCATGAAGTGGGGAAAGTCTCCCTTGTCCTCGGAGCCAAAGTTGTCGTCGAGTTCCTCGACTTCGTAGGCGGACCGGCCGCCCCGCACGCCACCGGTCTCCACCTCGTTCGCCGTGATGGTGGCCAGCTCGCCATCTTCCAGGAACACCACCCGGCGGGTGTACTTGACGAGTGCATGGGGATCCGAGCTGACAAAGTTCTCCCCGTCGCCCAGCCCCACCACAAGGGGCGAGCCATGGCGGGCTGCCACCAGCGTGCCCGGATGGTCCGCAAAGGAAAACACCACGCCATAGGTGCCCTGCACCTGTTGAAGGGCCTTTCGCACGGCCTCCAACGGGTCCCCCTCGTAGTACCGGCGGACCAGGTGGGGCAGCACCTCCGAGTCGGTCTCCGAGCGAAAGGTCACCCCGTCTTCCTCCAGGCGTTCGCGGAGGGTATTGGCGTTTACGATGATTCCGTTGTGGACCGCGGCGATGCGCTGGTCTGCATCCAGGTGGGGGTGGGCGTTTTCCTCTGTGACGCCGCCATGGGTGGCCCAGCGGGTGTGGGCGATGCCCGTGGTTCCCTCCAGGTCCGCAGGCACGGCGCGTTCCAGCTCCGCGACCCGGCCCACCCGGCGAATTGCCTGCAGCCCCCCGCTGTTGATCTGGGCAATGCCCGCCGAGTCATATCCGCGGTACTCCAACCGCCGGAGCCCATCCAGGAGAATGGGCGCTGCATCCCGTGATCCGACGTAGCCGACGATTCCACACATGTTGCCTACTCCAACAGACGAGGAAGCACCTCATCCAGTTCCAGTATTTCCCCTTCCTTGTAACCACGCCGCTCCATCAGGATCACTCCTTCCTCATCCACCAGCACAATGGCCGGGATTCCGCTCACCCCGAGCACTCTCTCCAGCCCCGGGGACCAGGCCCAGGAAAGCCCGGCCAATTCCATGTCGCTCCAATCCCGCTCCGCATCGTCGCGCTTGACATCGATGGACACGGCCACCACCTTGTACCCACTTTGAGCGCCCTCCCTGGCCCGCACCCATTGCGCCAACTCTGGCAGCTGGCTGTGACAAGGCGCACACCAGCTGGCCCAGAGAACAACCAGAACGGGCGGGGCGCCACTGCCGACAGCCAGGCTGGCTCCATCCACTTCCAGGGGAAACGGCGCAACCGAGCGCCGGGTCCATTCCTCGATCTCCACGACAACACCTCGTGCCAAGGCCTGGTCCCGAAGGTCCGCCACCCGGCCCAAGTCCTCTGCCTGCTGAGCCCCGCGCACCAGGGCCGCCCAGATCCGTGTTTCCTCAGAGCGCGTTGCCCGCTCAGGAATCTGCGGAAAGGCATGGGACTGCAGCGTCCTCGCCAGGTCCCGCACCATCGCATCGCCCCAGGGCAGCCGCCCCGCAACAGGAACCTCCTCCCCCAACGCCGACAAGCGGGCCGCAGCAGCCAGGCCGAGATCTTCCTCCTTGACCAGGATCATGAGACGCCAGGCGCGGTAGACATCCTCCACGCTGCCCTCTCCGATTCGCGCAGCAGCATCCTGCACCGCCTTTGTCCGAGCCTGGCCGACTCCCCAGCCTTCCACCCGCCACAGAACCGCAGCCTCATCCACATGACCAGGCCAGGCCTCCAGGTGCTTCTTTACGCCTCTGCGGACAGACCGCGACCTGCCGGCCGATGCCAGGGACCAGAGATCTGCTGCAGCGCAATCTGACTCCTTGGGACCTGCCCGCAACCAGGCGGTCGCCCGGGCCGGCGCATCCATCCAGGCCAGGGTCTGCTCCCGCAGGGTCTCCGCCTCCACCGGTGCAGCCCATGCCAGGCCCACCATCCAGAGCCCGACCGCGCTCACCTACCCACCGTGGAGGGATTCCAGAAGCGGGCCAAGCGCTGGCGCCGGCACGTAGCTGGACACATCACCCCCCATTCCCGCGATTTCCTTCACGAGACTGGAGCTGACGAAGATGTTGCGTGGTTCGGTGAGCAGAAACACTGTTTGCACTGTTGGGGCCATGTCCATGTTCGCCAGGCCGATCTGAAACTCGAACTCAAAATCTGTCACTGCACGGAGACCCCGGAGAATGGCCACAGCGTCCACCTTTTGGCAGTAGTCCACCAGAAGTCCGGCGAATGTATCCACCCGCACCCGGTCCATTTCCGCCGTGCAGGCATGGAGCACATCGAGGCGAACATCCAGGGGGATCAGGGCCTTCTTGTTGGGATTGTGGCCACAGGCGACCACCACCTCGTCAAACAACCCCACCGCACGTTCCAGCAGGTCGATGTGACCCATGGTGATGGGATCAAAGCTCCCCGCAAGAACAGCGCGTCGGATCACTTGCATCCTCCTGGACCGGTTGCAAGTCTAACCCGGGCGCTTCGCTCGTTGGACAGGATCGCTGCCCAGTCGGTCCACGAGGGCCACGCAACGCGCATCGCCCCGAAGCCTGGCAAAGGCCGGGTCCAGGGCGAGTTCTCGCGCCAGCTCGACCTTGTGGGCCTGGGAGATCGACCCCTGGAGGCCCAGTGCCTCTTCCAGCGCGCCCAGGGCATCCACTTCCATTCCCTGGATCGCAAACACCATGGACTCCATCAGCAGGGACATGGCGTGTTGGGGATAGCGGACCCGCAGGGCCGTCAAGGCTCCCTGGGCCTCTGCGAGGCGTCCCAGGCGAGCCAGGGCCACGGCACGGTTGCCCATGGCCTGCATGTGGTCTGGATCGATGGCAAGAATCCGGTCATATGCAGCCAGCTCGAGGCGGTGCATGCCAAGACGCTTCTCGGTAAACGCCATGCCCGTCAACCAGCGAACATCCCCCGGCGCCTGCACCACCAACCAGCGATATTGAAACAGGGCATCCTCGTATTGTTCCGAGGCATAGGCGGCCTGTACCACGTGGGCGCGCAGCTCGGGATCATCCGGGCGATGGACCAGTTGATCCGGGGCGCGCAACGCCTCGGCGATCACGGGCACCTGCTCCCGGTACCAGGGATACCAGCCCCAGCCTGTGGCGTGGTCATCGGACTGGGCACGGCGGCCCTTCCAGTGACCGGGATCCGCCTCGGCGAGGCTGTCGAGGGGGGCCAGCAGCTCATTGGGCTGCACAGCGGCTGTACGGCGCGGAGGTTGGGCTGTCGGGGAGCTTGGCGCCGTGTGAAGGCGGGAGCGGATGTCGACCATCTTCTCTACCAGCACGCCGCCCTGGCCATGGTCCACCCATTGGTCCACCGCATCGATCCAGAGGCTGCCAGCGCTCACCGCCAGAAAAACCAGCAGGAAGCGCAGATCGAAGCCCTCTCCACGGCGTCTCTCTCGCTGCTCCACGGCGAGCCGTTCCACACTCAGGGTCACCGGACCTCGGCGGACCCAGGTTCGTTGTCCCGAAAACAGGCGCCGGCCCCGGACCAGGAGGTCGCCGCCGTCCTGGTGCAGCAGGATGGGCGGGGTGGGACAAGCCACGGGCGAGAGTGGATGATCCCCCAACCACAAGCGCTCCTTCACCGAGAGGACACGCTCTTCCACTACCTGGCCGTGGAGCCAGACGGTGACCTGGATGCGTTGGAGGCGATCAGTCACTGTGCGACCTCCGCACCAATGTCACTGCCCGACCTCCGCACCAGGGAGCGGGCATCGGCCCCGTAATAGCGCACCAACAGCCGCTCGAATCGCTTGCCCGCCCGCAGAGAATCGAAAGCAGGATCCACGCGGATGTCCTGGCGGAACTCGATGTGATGCAGCGTGTCCAGGCGGTTCATTCCCTGCAGCGCGAGCTTCAGGTAGGACAGGGCCTCGTCATCATTGCCCATGGCTGCGTAGATCTTGGCCCGGTGCAGGTTGGCGTAGGGATCGATGGGCGTCAGCTCCTTCAACTGCTCCATCAACTCAAGGGCCTCGTCAAACCTCTCCTGGTGGGCCAGGTTCACAGCCAGGTTGTTGATGGCATGGGTGTCGCTGGACTTGAGGGCCAGCGCACGCAGGTACAGGGTCTCCTCGGTGGCAAAGTCCCCCTTCCGCTTGTAGACCAGGGCCAGGTTGTTGTAGCCAGCCGGTTCGTCCGGGTAGATATCGACAAATTTCTGGTAGGTCGCCAGGCAGCGTTCCGTGTCCTCGGCCAGGTACTGGTAGTACCCGATCTGCTGAAGAGCCCAGGCATCCTCGGGATCCAGGCGCAGCTTCTCCTGGGCCCGGTCAATGGTCTCAGCAAAGGAATCGTCGATGCGGTCTTCAGAGACATCCATCCAATCTGAAAAACCCCAGCCCTCTTCTTCTTCCATGGGGACGGGTCTCGTGGACTCCGCGTCGGCCATCGCTTCCTCGCCCTGCAGATCCTGGGGTTCCAGCACATCGGGAACCCGTGGCTTCGGGCTCTCCTCCTGGGCCAGGGTCTCCCCGTCTGGGGGCAGGGGCTGGTGTGCGCTGTGGGAGGCTGGGTTGTCCTGGTTCGGGACGCGGACAGGCCGCAGGGCCACTTCCTCAGCGCCACCCAACCGATCCTTGGGCCCGTCAGCGCCCACGGGAAGGTAGTAGCTGGGGGCACGGCGGTTGTTTTGAGCGCCGGTGTCCCGGTGAATCGTGGCTGCATCGGCCCCCGCGTAGTCTTCGGCCAGGAGCCGGGCGATGAGTTCTGCGGTGGGCTGAAGAGTCGTGGTGGGGGCCGAATCCCCTACCAAGCGCATCACCAGCTCAAGCTGCATGGCGAAGACACTCATGGCGAGAATCCCGATGGCGAGGATGAGATCCCCCTCCCCCAACATCCCCGACCGGGGCAACCGGTACTGGGCCACACGGGTGAACTCGGCACGAATCGGACCGACCGCTACCGCCACACCGGGCTGGCCTACATCGACCGGATGCCGTCGCCCCCGCGGATCCACCACCACGGCCTGGTGAGCCGCATCCCATTCCAAGCGGGCGAAATGGGAGCGCCCCCTGGGGGTGGGCAGTGAGATCTGGCCCCGATCCCCCAGGACGACCTCCCCCTCCCGCGGGTGCAGGACGCGGTCCTCCATCAACCGCCCGTGGAAACGAACCACTGCGCGGACTGCGTGTCGGGAGTTTCGCGATTTTCTCTTCATCAATGTCTTCTCAAGGCGGAACAGCACGCACACCACGGCCTTACACGCCAGGGCGTGGATTGATTGTACGTCCTGGCGACGCCATTGCCGACGGGAAAATCACGTTCTTCCACCCTCTTGCACAGGATTTACTGAGGGAGGTGGGGTCGGCACGGGCTAAGACTGGGAAATGCCCACCGCTGCGGTTGTCATTATCGGCAATGAGATTCTCTCCGGGAAATTCCCAGACGAGAACGGTCCGTTCTTCATTCGACGCCTACGGGAGATGGGGATCGACCTGGCTCGGCTGGTGGTTGTTCCCGACGAGTTGGACACCATTGCGCAGGAGGTTCGGAGCTGTTCCGACGACCACGACCTGGTCTTTACCAGTGGTGGCGTGGGCCCTACCCACGATGACATCACCCTGGAGTCCATTGCCCAGGCCTTCGATCTCCCCCAGGAGCTGGCGCCCGAGCTGGAGGCGATTCTCCGCACTCGCTGGCCGGAAGGACCGCCTGAAGCCGCCCTGCGCATGGTCCGTCTTCCTGCTGGATCAGAGCTCATCTGGGATGGCGAGCTGCGCTTTCCCCTGGTGCGGGTGCGAAACGTGCACATTCTCCCAGGGGTGCCCTTTCTGCTGCAGAAGAAGTTTGATGCAGCTTCACATCGCTGGTCGGGCCCGCCCTTTCTCACCGCCCGAATCCACCTGGAACGACGGGAAGTGGAGATTGCGCCGGTGCTTTCCGAGGCCCAGGACCAGTGGCCCCAGGTGGCGATTGGGTCCTACCCGCGACACAAGGACGGGGAATGGTCGGTCCTGGTGACCCTGGAGGGACGAGACAGCGATGCCCTGGCTGCTGCACACGCCTGGCTGGTGGAACGCCTGGTCAAGCCGGGTGAATCCCCGCTGACGCCAGGCACTTGAGGTCCAGGGAGGACAGGGCCAGCCCCTCCAGGTTCTGGGCCCAGGCCAGGTTTTCCCCCACCGGTGCCCGGTCCCAAGCACCCCGCCAGATGCCCATGGTGAGATCCCGGTGCGTAAAGACATGCCGGACTTCCCCTACCCGGCCCTGAATGCGCAGATCACCTTTCTGGCCCTCCGCCCAGGATGAAAGAGCTGCCACATCCTTTGGTCCCTCCGTCGTAGATGGACCTGGGGGACCCCACATGGCCCCCAGGAGGCCCGTGTCCGGCCGGCGCTGAAGCAAGACCGCCCCGTCCTCCCGGGTGATGACCACGCACGCCCCGTGGATCTTCTTGGGCTTCTTCCGTCGGGCCTTGTTGGGGAGGCTCCGGGCAAAGTCGGTTCCGTGGGACCGGCAATGGGATGTCACGGGGCAGCTCGCGCATTCCGGGGTGCCGGGAAGGCAGATCAACGCGCCCAACTCCATCAAGGCCTGGTTCCAGTCGCCCGCGGATCCGCGTACCAGCAGCTTCTCCGCAAGGAGCCAGAGCGCACGCACTCCACCGGGAGATCGCGGGTCGTCCTCCAGGCGAAAAAGCCGCGAGAGCACTCGCTCCACGTTGCCGTCCACCAGGGGGGCGTCCTGCCCCATGGCGATGGAGGCGATGGCCCCCGCGGTATAGCGCCCCACCCCGGGCAGAGACTCCAGCTCCTTCGGGGTCGTCGGAAAGCCGCCTCGATCGGCGACAGCCTGGGCTGCGCGATGCAGATTGCGCGCCCGGCTGTAGTACCCGAGGCCGCTCCAGGCCCCGAGGACATCCTCCTGGGGAGCCCGGGCCAGGTCCTCCACCGTGGGCCAGCGCGCAAGGAAGGCCTCGAAATAGGGCACCACCGTGGCCACCCGCGTCTGTTGGAGCATGATCTCCGAGAGCCAGGTGCGATAGGGGCTGGGAGCCTCCCGCCAGGGCAGGGATCGTGCCTCCCGTCGGTACCATTCCAGAAGTTGCGCCTGCATGGTGCCCCTGTAGCCGCTGTGGGGCTCACCGGCCCATGGCACCATGGGGCGATGTTTGGCCCCCTTCCGGATCCGGCCCAGGTCATGGTGCCCTACGGCCTGGCAGACCTCCCATACGCCTGGGTCTTTTGTCTCATCGGCGGCCTGGCCGTGTCTGCCCTGGCCCTGGTGGGACGGCTTCCCCCAGCGCTTCGGGCGTTCTTCTTCTGCTTGGGACAGGTGGTGTTCTGGACGGCGCCACTCGCGGGACATCTGGAGCCCGACCTCTACGGCGCCTTTCCGACCATCGACAAGTCCGGCTCCATCGCCTTCTACCTGGACGGGGTGCACCGCCGACTCATGGCGCATCCCATTGCTTCCCTTTCAGACCCGGCCGTGCAGCTGATCGGGGTCCACGTGGGGCACCTGTGGCTGGTGCAGGTCTTCGATACGTTTCTCTCCACCGCGGGCGCCTTCAACGCCCAGGCGCTGCTGTACCCCACGCTTGGCTGGTGGTCGGCTGCACTCTTCTGCACCCTCCTCGGCTCCTCCTGGTCCACGGGCATCGCCCTGGGGTTTGGATTTGGCATGGGCATTCATGTCTTTGCAGATCTGAATTGGTACACGGTGGAGAAGGCAGCCGTGTTTGTCTTGGCCTTGTACGCGGCCTCGCTCGTCCAGACGCTGAAGGGGGGGCGATGGTGGATCCTGTCGGTGGTGGCCTGGCTCGGATGCGCCTTCGTGAATTGGTATTTCGCACTGGTGGCAGCATTCGGGGCAGCGCTCCTGTTGGCCTGCACGAGGTCGGTCCACCTGGCCCGGGCCTGCGGGGCCACGGTGCTGTTCGCTCTGCCCCTGGTCTGGGTTCAGTTTCAATTGCTGAGCGGCGGTGCCCATCCCGGCAGCCCGGAGGCCTATCTTCACCAGAGGGCGGCCCTGGACGTGGTTTCCCTGGCGGATGGCACCTGGAACCGCCTGGAGCTTTGGCGGGCCCTGGACCCGGTCTTTGTCGCCGCCGCGGCCTGGGGGGTGTGGAAGACGCACCGGGAGCCCGGGACTCGCGCTCTGCTCGGGGTGGCTGGCGTGTTCCTGCTTCTTTCCGTGGGCCCGTTTCCGTTCGGGTTGTCCAATCCCCTGTGGTTGGGCCTGCGTGAAGTGGTCCCCGGGTTCTGGCGGGTGGCCGAGCCGGAGGTGTTCTTTCAGGGCACCCTTCTCTGCGCCATGGCCATCGGCGCCCGGTCCCTGGGTCCCTCACCTCGGCCGTGGATGTACCCGGTGGTGGCGGCCATCTGGGTGGTCTCGGTGGAGACCCACCCGGCCTTTCCCGGCTTCTCGGCGTTTCGGGAGCCCCGCCTGGCTCCCTCCTGGACCCTACAGGAGGCACCTGCCCGGGATAGGGTGCGAGACGCTCCTTCTTCCAAGGATCAAGCCCAGTGACCCGGCACCACGTCATCCTTCGCCACTGTGATTCCTACGACTCCGAGCGGATTCGCACCATCGTTCGGGAGGGCATGGAGGAGCTGAACCTTCGGCCCCGCGGCCGCACCCTTGTGAAACCAAACCTCGTGATTGCCCACGAGATGTTTGCCCATGCCTACACCCGACCCGAGTTCATGGACGGGGTGTTGGGTGCCCTGCGAGATCGGGAGGAGCCTGGGGACCTGGAGGAGCTGGCGGTAGGCGAGCGGTGCGGCATCACCATGCCCACCCGAATGGCGTTCTCCGAGGCCGGCTATGCCCCCGTGCTGCGCAAACACCGGGCGAAACGCTACCTGTTTGACGAGGTGACGCAGGTCCAGATCCCCCTGCGCCACCCGGATCGCCTGCGGGACTACGTGTTCACGCCAGAGCCGGTGGCCCGGGCGGATTTCTTCGTCAACTGCCCCAAGTTCAAGGCCCACCCGTGGACCACCGTGACCTTTGGTTTGAAGAACTTCATCGGTATCCAGGACGATCGCCACCGCCTGATCGACCACGACTGGGCCCTCAACGACAAGATCGCCGACCTGCAGGAGATCGTGGCCCCCCAGCTGATCGCGATCGATGCAATCACCGCGGGCCAGGGCCGGATGCTGACCCCCATTCCCTTTTCCCTGAACCTCGTGATCATGGGGGACAACCAGGTGGCGATTGATGCCACGTGCTGTCGCTTGTTGGGCGTGGATCCATTGTCCGTGGATCACATTGCCATTTCCGCTCGCCGGGGAGTCGGCAGCCTTGCGGTCGAGGACATTCAGGTCACCGGAGACGTCACGCCGGAGGCCGCACGGGAGCGGGCCGAGGGCTTCCAGGTGGGGCTGGTCCGGGTGGAGAAATACTTTGAGGGCACGAAACTCAAGGCCTACGCCGGCCCACCGCCTGCCCAGGAACAGACCGACTACTGCTGGGGAGGGTGTCCCGGGGCGGTCGAGGAGTCCATCGAGATCATTCGGCAGATGGACGAGACGATGGATGAGCGAATCAAGCCCATGCACGTGGTGTTCGGTGCCTACGATGGACCTCTGGATGTGAAGAAGGGGGGGCGGGCGATCTTCATGGGCGACTGTGCCCGGTGGAAGGGCGAGATCTGTGGCAAGCCCGTGGACATCGAGAGCACGTACCTGGAGCGGGACCGAAAGGACCCCCACCACGCCAAGATGCAGGACATCTACCTGAAGATGGCGGCGGTGGTGGGCAACGTGATTCGGCGCCGCAAAGAAGACGTGGTGCGGGTGCAGGGTTGCCCGGTTTCCGTCGCGGAGCAGACCCTCTACCTGGCCATTCTCGGGGGGGTGAAGAACCCCTACCTGGATCCCCGCACCGTCGTACCCTTTATGAGCAGCTGGATTGCCTGGCGATTCTCAAAGGTTGTTCGCTGGCTGATGCGCATCCCCTACCAGAAGGATCTGCCCGCCGATCAGCGGGGAGACGCTGCCCCCAGCTACGTGGTGCCAGTGAACTGATTTCGGGGCGGACATTTTCAGTCCGTCCTCAGGGCTGCCGACGTGTTCAATTGGGTCCCACGTTGAGGACCTCCATGGCCGGAATCACACTGCTGCTGGGCAAGACGCGAGCGAGGCGGCGGCGGGCGATGGCCCGGGAGGCCTCCGGGCCCGTGATCTTTCCGGACTTTCTCTACCTGGCCGCCACCCAGCGAAAGAAGGAGGGAGTCGAGCGAGAGTACCTGGCCTGGCGCAAGGGGCAGCCGACTTTTGTGCCCCGGGTCGAGGTCCTGTCCCGGTTCCTGGAGGAATTGGCCCGGGATGCTGGGGGTACGGAACGGGCCACAAGCGGTGGAATTCTCCCGCCTGACGCAAGAATCCTGCTGGCCCAACAGGTGCTTCAGGGCCCGGGGAACTCGCTGTCCACCGGCTCCGGGATCGGCGCTGCCCGGGCCTTGGCGGTGTTCCACGCAAAGGTGGCTGAGTCCGGCCGGGCCCCCGCCTCCCTCGGCCTGCCCCAACCGCAAGCCCAGGCCCTGGAGGCGCTGGACCGCGCGGTGGCAGGACTGCCCCACCATGTGCCCCTGGAGGCGGCCTTGCGGGGCCTGCTGCGGGCCCTGGCCAACCCGGACGCCCACCTCTCGCGCATTCTCACCCGCTCCTCCCGGGTGATTCTCGACGATGTCCTGCAGCTTTCCCCGCTCCGCAGCAGTGTGCTCGTGGCCCTCGGTCGGGCCTGGGATCAGCTCGGGGTCCAGGTGGTTGCCTGCTTTGAATCCGGTGGCTCCCTGGGGGGAGCGGAGGCGGGTTCTTTCTTCGAATATGACCCCCTCGATTCCGATGCGCTCCCCCTTCGGCCCTTTGAGACCTCCCGGGACCTGCGGCGCACCTTGTTCGACAGCTGGATTGCCGAGGGGTCCGGGGAGATTCTGGTGGCGGATCCACAGGGCGTCTTTGCGGTGGAACCGGGCGCGGAGGAACAGCAGGGAGAAGCACCGGGCCTGACGGACCTGCTGTTTCGGGACCAGCCGTTGCCTGTGGAGGATGAAGCCTCCGCACGGGCCCTCTGCGGTGCAATCCAGATTCGATGCCACAACAATGCCCACAGCGAGTTGGAGACAGCGATCGGCGAGATCAAGGAGGCTGTGCAGAGTGGCGTCCCCCCGGAGGAGTGTGTCCTGGCAGTGGCCGACCTCTCCCAGCGAGCGGACACGATCGCGGCCTTGATGGCGGATCACGGGCTTCCCTTTCGCCTGGAGGCCGGAGCCCCCCTGACCCGGGAGCCCTGCTGCGCCCGCCTGCTTCACGCCATTGGCGCGGTATTTCGGGACTCCCCCCTCGCCGACGCCTTGGCCGAGCCAGACCGGTCTTCCCTGCTTGCCGCCAACAACGGAGCGGAGCTGCTCGCGGCCATCGCCGGGGTTGTGGAGGGCACAAACCTGGCACCCAACCTGTCCGATCTGCGAGGCGCCCGTGCCTGGGTTGCGGTGGGCAGGGCCTTGGAGGACTGGCAGCTGCACCTGGCCAGCGTGCAGGACGGGCCCTGGTCAGGGCACCTCCTCTGGGAGAGCCTGGTGGATTTCCTGGAACACTGCGCATTTCGCTTAGCGGGACCCATCGAGGCTGTGCAGGTTGTGGAGCCGCTGGAGCTGCGCGGTCTTACCCCTCGGCGGCTGTGGGTCACCCACCTCACCCGGGGCCAGTTTCCCTCCCGTCGTGGGGGGGGCTTGTTTCGGGATGCAACCTCTGCGGTCGACCCGGTAGACCCGATGGCGGAGGCCCGGTACCTCCTTTTGTCCGCCATGCGAAACACAGGCGAGGGCATCGAGGCGTTGTGCCTGTCCTGGCCGGCCTCGGTTGGAGGGAAGCCAGCCACCCCCGCTCCAGCGCTCCAGGAGGTGCTGCACCACGCCACCCTGTGTCCCGACCAGCGGACGCTGGGGGGCCTGCTTGGAGTCGAGGCAGGGGGGCCGGGGGAAGACCTCTCCCCTGCGGTGGCCCGTTCCCAGACCCAACTCCTCTCCGCCAGGGCTCTCTGGGGTGATCGGATCCAACACCCTTCCCTCCCCGCTGGATTGGGTTTCCAGCGGGCCGCAGTGGAGGCCAGGAGCGAGCCGGTGTTTGGGGACTACGATGGAATCCTTCAAAACCCGCCACCGGCCCCTGTCAGCATCAGTGTGACGGCGGCGGAGACCTACCTCAAGTGCCCCGCCCGGTACTGGTACCAGTACCACCTGCGCCTGGGAGAGGATCTGGCCTATGACCCGGACGTGCCGGCTCTGGGCCGTGGTTCAGCGTTCCACCAGATCTTGGAAGACTTCGTCAATGCCCGTCCCGCACCGGCTGATGCGGCTCGGTGTCTGTACGACATCGCGGTTTCGGTCTTTGATGCGTTGGAACAAGAAGCAGAATGTGACCTTGCCCTCCTCCACGCACACGCGCAGCGCTGGCTGGCGGGGTTGGTGGACGATGACCCTGCCGGCCCTCTTCGGGCCTGGCTCGATCGGGAACAGGCCGATGCCCACTGGCGAGAGCCGCTGCACGTGGAGTTGCTTCTGGAGTGGCAGCTGGGACCCGTGGTTCTCCGTGGCAAGTTGGACCGAATCGATCGCCTCACAGACACGGGATCGCTGCTCGTGATCGACTACAAGACCGGCAAGCCCCCAAGCCCCGGCGCCCTTCAGCGAGGGCAGGTGCTGCAGCCCATTGCCTATGCACAGGCAGCCCAGGAGAGGTGGCCCGATGAGTCCGTTGGGTCGGTCTATTACGGGGTTGGGCAAGCGGAGGGAATGCGGTTGAGCACGTGGGCTGTGCCTCCGGACCTCACCGGTGTGGTGCCCCGGGGCCAGCGGCCTCTTGTCCTGGACCCCGAGACCCTGGACCAGCACATTGCACACGCTCGGGAGGGCATGGAGCGCCTGGTCGCGGGGGTGTTTCATCCCACGCTTTCCACCCCTGGCGATGCCGGCTGTGCGTATTGCGACTTTCGCCGGATCTGTCGCACGAACACGGATCGCGGGGAACAAGTACAGGATCCGGGCCTCCAGCGTCCCCTGGAGCTGGATCCATGAATATCGACACCACCGGACCGCGGCCCGCACTGGATCTGGATGACCCGGGCCTGTCCCTGACCGACCCCCAGAAGCAGGCAATGCAGATCGACCAGGAGCTGCTGGTGACGGCTGGCGCGGGTGCAGGAAAGACCCACACATTGTCCTTGCGGTATGTGGCGCTGCTCTTGGAACAGGCGCTCTGTGCCATCGATGCCGACTCCAGGGACCCAAGACCCCGGATTGAATCGGTCCTGGTGCTGACTTTCACGGATCGAGCCGCCCAGGAAATGGCGGCCCGCTGCCATGTGCGGTTGTTGGACCTGGCGCATGCCGCGCGAGGGCAGCGAGAGCAGATCGCTGCAGCCTATGGGGCAGATCTCGCCCGGGCCCTGCCCCTGTCCATCTCCCGCCTCTTGGACCAGTTCGATGCGGCTTGCATTTCCACCTTTCACGGGTTCTGCGCCCGCATTCACGCGGAACACCCCCTGGAGTGCGGGGCTCAGGCAGGCGCGGATCTCCTCTCCCCGGAGGAAGCTGCCCACCAACGGTCCGTGGTCCTGGACGGGGTCCTGGAGGAGTTCGGCACCTCTACCCCCGCGGACTGGCAGGCGCTGCTGTCGGCCTTTGGCTCGCGTTTTCGCCTGGTGGAAGCGGTGGAGGACGCCCTGGCAAGCTGGGGCCGACTCCAACCCGTGCTGGCGGCCCATGCGGACGGGTCTGTTTCCCTGGACGATCTGGCCCCGCTGGCTGCGTTTACACCCCAGGAGGTAGCGGACTGGCTCACCCACACCGGGGTGCCCACTTTGCAGGCCATTGTGGATCTCACCATGAACTCGGGGGGCGGGGGTCATGTACAGGAGGTGGTCGCGCCCCTCCTGTCCCGTCTGGGAACGCTGCCGACAGCGTCCCCTGAACTGGAGGCGGCAGAGTTGGCCCTGGCGATGCAGGAAGTACTGGGGAGTCTGCTTACCTCTGGCCGTCTGCGCAGTTTTTCCCATGCGGGCATATTGGGCAAAAAGGCGCACTGGCCGAGCGAGTCCGAACGGGTTGCAGCCCGGGCGGATCTTGGGGATCTCGCGGTGGCCTGCGGCGAGTGGCCGGAGCTGGCGGTGCAGGCCGCCACCCTCCCCACCCGGGCCGATGAAGCCATGCTCGAGTCCCTCCAGCCTTTCTCCCGCCTTGTGAGCACGGCCGCGGAACGCATTGCGGAGGCCTGGGTCGAGACCGGTTGCCTGGACTTTGACGCTCTCCAGCGCAATGCCGTGCAGGCAGTGTTGCACCATGAGCATCTGGCCCAGCACCTGGTCCAAAAGCACCGGTACCTGATGGTGGATGAGTTCCAGGACACGGATGAAGCGCAGTGGGAGCTGGTCCGGCGCCTGGGGCGGCCCGAGGGCGTTCCTTCCGATCGGATCTTCCTGGTGGGGGATGCAAAACAAGCCATTTACGGTTTCCGTGGGGGGGACGTGACGGTGTACCGGGCTGCCGCACGGGATCTGGGAGTGACGCCCCTGGTCTTCCCACACAACTTTCGAAGCCGCGTGGAGTTGATCGAGTGGTTCAACGACTCCTTCTCCCGCATCTTGGGGGAGGACACAGGGGAACGGCCCGATTGGGAGGCCGTCCACGCCCCTCTGCTGCCGGGGCGCGATGAAACCGGCGGCACCGTCGGTCTGCTGCTTCACGATGCCCCACGGGGCAGCGAAACCGCTGAAGTGGAGGCGGAGGCCATCGCCGGTTTTCTCGCGGGCCAGGTGTTGCCCGGAAGGGGGGTCTTTTCCGACCTGGATCTCCGGAACACCAGGAAGCACCCCACTCCACCGGTGGCAATCTTGATCCGGGCGCGGACCCATCTCAGCGCTTTTGAGGCGGCCTTGCGGGCCCAAGGCATTGCGTTTCAGGTGGGGGGAGGCGTGGGTTTCTGGCGTCGACCGGAGGTGGTGGACCTGGTCAATCTCCTGCATGCTCTTGCCACCGAAAGCCACATCTCCCTGGTGGGTGTGTTGCGCTCCCCCTTGCTGGGTCTCCCAGACGACCAGGTCGAGGGACTCGTCCAGGGGCAGTGGGGACTGACCCTCTCGGAGTTCGGCCGGGAGCGTCCTCTGTCCGATGCTGCTCCCGCGGCCCTCGTGCGTGCACACCACCTCTGGGGCATCCTGCTCGAGTCGCGAGGGTCGCTCCCGTGGCCGCTCCTGCTGCGACTCGCCCTGGATCAACTGGCAGTGCGGCATGTCGTGGACCTGGAGGATCCCGGGCGTGGCTGGCCCAACGTGCTGCAGCTGCTGGAACACGCAGATGAGTTGGCGGCCGGGGGTGCGTTGCTTCTGGAGACAGGAGCGGAGCGGCTCATGGGCCTGGTAAGGCAGGAACAGAGGGGGACGGAGGCGGAGCCCTCGGCGGGAGAGGCAAGGGTCTTTCTCATGACGGTCCACGCTGCAAAGGGGCTGGAGTTTCCGGTGGTGGTTCTGCCCGGCATGGGAGATCCGCCGGTTGCGGACACCCAGCCTCTTCTCGCCCAGCGCATCGCTGGGGAGTGGCGCCTGGCTTGTCGGGTGGAGGATCCCGGGGGTGCAGTGCAGTCACGGGTGGCGCCTGGAGCCTGGCATGCGCTGTCCCAGCAGCGGAGTCGAGAAGCCGATGCGGAACGGCGACGCTTGTTGTACGTGGGGGTCACGCGGGCCCGCGACCACCTCTTGCTTCTGGGAAGACGAGCGGGCATCGGCCGGGACACCTGGGTCGACCTGGTCTGCCCCGACGAGGCAGCCCCGGAGGATCGGCATCTGCAGGTGACCGGCCCTGGTTCACTGTCGGTCCCCCCTCTGCCACCCGAGGCTCCTGCCCCTTCTCCTCCTGACCTTGCCCTGGAAGTGCCCCCACAATCACAGCCCCTTGTCTTGTCCCCCTCGGGACTGGATCGCCTTCACTCCTGCCCTGCGCGGTGGTACCGGTCGGCAATTCTCGGATTGCCCGAGCCCACTGGAGAGGGCGACACCTCCGGCCCCTCTTCCCGGGCCGTGAGCGCGGTGCGTGGCACCGTCTTTCACCGAATCCTGGAGCAGGGCCTGCTCGAGGACACGCATCGGGCCCACCGGTGCTGGACGCGGGAGGCCACGAAAGAGGGGTTGTCTGTTCAAGAAGTCGAGCGGGGGTGGAAGCAGCTTCAGCCCCACCTGGTCAGCGCCCGGAGTTCAGAATCCCTGGGGCACTCCCTGGCCAGCCCAGGACAGAACGAGCTGGGCGTACGGGCCGCTCACGGAGACGTGGTCCTCCGAGGGGTCTTGGACCGTCTTTGGCAGGACCCGGACACCGGAACCTGGAATGTCCTTGATTACAAGACCGACCACCTGGAGACCCAGGCCGACTTGGACCGGGCAACCGACTCCCACTCGGTGCAGCTGCTGGCCTATGGCTGGGCTGCAAACCAGATACTCGCGGGGGTGGAGGGGGGAGAATGTCGCCGAGGGCAGATCTTCTTTTCCTCCCTTGGTGAATGGGTGACGTTGCCCCCTTGGAACGATCAGGACTTTCTGCGCGTGGAGGAGTGTCTTCACCACGCCGGCGAGATTGCTCGATCCGACTGGCCAACGGTCCTCGCCGAGGCTTGTTCCAAGCCCCAGAAACCCCCTTGTGACTCGTGCGGCTACCTCGGACAGGGCTGTCCCGGAGTCAGTCCCGGAGGCGCCCCTTGAAAGCGATGGTCACACCATCCGCCACACTTTCGTGGCCACAAAGAGTCACCAGGGCCTCCAGCTGGGGACTGAGTCCCAGGGCCGAGATCGCCACCTTTACCGGGGCCGTGCTCTCAAAGGTGTAGGCTCTCTCCCCTTCCCGCTTGATCTGCACCTCCAGGTCCACCGGAACAGGTGGCCCGCCGATGGAAAGTGAGGCCTTCAGGACGAGATCAGCTGTGGCCCCCACCAGGAGGGGCGACGCCAGAGGCTTATCCGCCTGCAACTCCAGCACTGCGCGGGGCACTTCGGGCACCCGAAAGAAGGTCTCGCGGATGCGTTGATCCCGCAGGGCCAGGCCGCTGTCCCATTGGAGGAGGGGCACGCGGATTGCACCGGTCAGGCCCTCCCAGGTGTCAATGTTCTGTACATGCAGCTCCCCTTCAGCGGCTGCAAATCGGCCCACCACCGGGGCGGTTCCGTTCTTGACGGTGGTGACCTCCACCTCGGCACCCAGGTGCAACAATTCAGCCACCACTTCCGGCGCTGGAGGGGCCAACTCGGCCGGCACACGTGTCTCATCACCCCCGCACCCCCCCATAAAGCTCAACAGGATCCACATCGTGTGCATTGAAGAGTCTCCGTTTCCGGGCTTAGCCCACCGTGCCCGGGCCCGCCCGCCGGGGTAGAAAAGGAGAAGGAGTCATGATGTCCAAGGCCGAGCGTCTCAACCGCCTCCTCGAAGAGAACCACCCCGCTGCTGCGGCTTGCCTGTCACCACTGGGACGGGCTGCTGCATTTCCCCAGGGCATTCCCGCCCAGGCCAGGGAGGCCCGGGACTGCCAATACCGGGCCACCATCGGACAGATCACCGATGGGCGTGGCAATCCTCTTCCCCTGCCAAGCATGGCAGCCCTTCTCCCGAATCTCGACCCGAAGGGCGCCTTCCTCTATGCCCCACAGGGCGGCATTCCAGAGCTCCGTACCGCCTGGCGGGACAGAATGACTCGGGAGCTGCCGAGTGCGGAAATTTCCAATCCCCTCGTCACCCTGGCCCTGACCCACGGCCTGTCGCTGGTTGCAGACCTGTTCGCGGACCGGGACACAGAAGTGGTGGTGCCCAACCCGTCCTGGGGCAACTACAAGGCCATTTTCCGCATGCGCCGCGAGGCCAATCTCGTGCGCTGGCAGTACTTCGATGCCACGGGCCGGCTCAACGTGCCGGCCTTTCAGGATGCCCTTGCACAGGTGGAAACCAAAGGCGTCGTAGTCCTGAATTTTCCCGGTAATCCAACGGGTTACACACCCACCTCTGAAGAAGCAAGAGAGATGGTTGACGTGTTGGCTGCACACAGGGGCGCCCCCCTCGTTGTGGTCTGTGACGATGCTTACCAGGGCCTGTACCACCAGGAGAACGTCCACCGTCGTTCCTTGTTCTGGGACCTCCTGGAAAACCCGAACCCAGACCGGATTCTCCCGGTAAAGATCGACGGGGCCACCAAGGAGTTTGCATTTTTCGGGGGCCGGGTCGGCTTTCTGACCTTTGGGGCCAACGAGGCCACGGGAGAGACGCTCAACGACAAGGCCATCGCCATCAGTCGCGCCACTGTGTCCGCAATGCCCGGACCTTCCCAACAGGTCTTGCTTGCCGCTCTGGAACACCCTGACCTGGAACCCCAACTCGAGGCGCTCAGGACAGAGATGACGTCAAGGTACCAAATCCTCCACCAGGCCCTCAGCCGCCTGGTGGGCACGCCGTTGACGCCCTATCCTTTCAATTCGGGCTGTTTCGCCTTGCTGGATGTGGGAGCGGGTCTGGATGCAGGGCACCTGCGCAAACGTCTGCTGAATGAGCAGTCCGTTGGACTGGTGTGCATTGCAGACGTCAATGCCCTTCGAATCGCCTATTGCTCCATGGCACCTGAAGACATCATTCCCATGGTGGAGCGCCTTGTTTCTGCAGTGACGTCAGCGGCATGAGGTCCTTCCGACCGGCTGGCGTCGTGCTCCTGGGTTTCTCCCTGTCCGGGTCCGTAGCCCACAGTGACGCCAGGGACCCAAAGCAGACCCGCAAGGTAGATGAGCTCGCCCCCTTGGCTGATTTCATCGAAAAGCAGGGCGCATACCAGCCGGATTCCGGCTTCACCGTCTTCTTCGAGCACGAACCCACCAGCGGGGAGTACACGGGGGACGTGGACATTGCCGCCTCCCGTCTGCACATTGCCAAGGGTCAGCCGATCTGGAGTGCACGCCAGAGCATGCCGGTCTCCACCAGCGTGTACACGGAGTCCAATGTCCACGCGGTCTCGGACGGCAGCGGCGGGTGGTTTGTCGCCTACGAGGCCACCGCCAAAACCGGTTCCCATTCGGGAGACAGTGAGGTCTTCGCCCAGAGGATCTCTTCCGACGGCAAGCCCCTCTGGCACAATGGTGAAAAATCGGTGGTGGTGGCTTCCACCGAGTGGAATGAGCGGGAACCACTGGTGGTACCAGATGGCAAGGGAGGCATGGTGCTGGTCTACACCATGAGCACCAAGATTGGTGAGCATGCGGGGGATGCGGACATCGCGGCCCAGCGCATCGACGCAAAGGGGGCGCTCCTTTGGGGAGATGGCAACGGAGTTCCTGTCACGAACAGCACCACCCGCGAGGAACGGGCCAGCGCATTTCCCACCTCAGATGGTGGGGTTCTGGTGGTGTTTCAGGCGACGCCGCGCACCGGCGATCGGGCTGGCGTGGGGGGGATATTTGCCCAGCGCATCTCCCCGGAGGGCAGACGGGTCTGGAACAACGGGGAGCACCCGAGCCCGGTCAGCTTGAGCGCCTGGAGTGAGGAGTCTCCCCGGGCAATCTCAGATGGAAAAGACGGCGCCTTCGTCGTGTTCCAGCAACGGGCTTTGACCGGGGAACACGCCGGGGACCTCGACCTGGCCATTCAGCGAATCCAGGGGGACGGCACGCCGGCTTGGAACCAGGGCCAAAGTGCCCCGGTGCTTTCGGACAGCCTCGCCCTGGAACGGGAGCCTTCCCTGGCCCCAGACGGTGCGGGTGGGGTCATCGTGGTCTTTGAGGCCGAGCCTCGCAGTGGGGATCGGGCGGGGAACATCGACGTCTGGGCCCAGCGCCTGGACAGGAATGGCAAGCGAATGTGGAATGAGGGGCGCCCGATGTGGGTCGCCACCAGCAAGTGGTCCGAGAAAAACCCCCAGGTCATCTCAGACGGGAGCGGCGGTGCACTTGTGGTCTTCGAACAGCACGCACCACGGGGCGAACACGCCGGGGATGTGGACCTCGCAGCTCAGCGTATTCTCGCAGACGGTACCCTCGCCTGGCACCATGGCGGGGCCGCCCTGGATGTTGCAAACTCCCCCATGATCGAGGTCAACCCGATCCTCATTTCCGATGGAGTGGGCGGAGGAATCGTGGTGTTCGAGGCGCTCTCGCGCACGGGAGCCCATGCGGGAGACCGGGACCTGCTTGCCCAGCGGTTCAGCGGCGCAGGCGCCCGGATTTGGAACGACGGAAAGTCCCCGAGCCCGGTTGCATCAAGCCGTCTCCTTGAACGAAACGCCCATGTCTCGAGGCCTTGATGTCTGGACCGATTGACCCGCCCAGGGACTACGAAGACGAGATTGCCCGTCTCCTAGAAGAACGAAACGCCATCATCCTGGCCCATTACTACCAGAAGCCCGAGATTCAGGACCTGGCGGACTTCATCGGTGACTCCCTGCAGCTGTCGCAGGCCGCCAAGGAGACCGATGCGGACGTCATCGTGTTCTGCGGCGTACACTTCATGGCGGAGACCGCCAAGATTCTCAATCCCGGCAAGATCGTCGTTCTCCCGGATCTAGACGCGGGCTGCTCCCTGGCGGACTCTTGCCCTGCGGATGCCCTGGAGCGCTTCCGGAATGCGAATCCCGATCACCTGGTCGTCAGCTACATCAACTGTTCAGCCGCCACAAAGGCCCTGTCCGACATCATCTGCACCAGCTCAAACGCCAAGCGGGTCGTGGAGTCCCTTCCTCCGGACCGGCCCCTGCTATTCGCCCCCGATCGAAACTTGGGCGCCTGGTTGGAGCAGCAGACCGGTCGGGAAATGACCCTTTGGCAAGGGGCCTGCATTGTTCATGAGACCTTTTCCGAACGGAAACTCATCGAGCTCGCAAGCCACCACCCGGATGCGAAAATCATCGCTCACCCGGAGTGCGAGCCGCCTATCCTTCGCCACGCCCACCACATCGGATCTACGTCCTCGCTGCTCTCCTACACCCGCACAAGCGATGCCACGACCTTTATTGTTGCCACGGAACCCGGCATCATTCACCAGATGGAGCAAGGCGACCCGACCAAGACCTACCTGCCCCTGCCCGGCCAGGACGAGTCCTGTGCTTGCAACGAGTGCCCCTACATGCGGCTGAACACCCTTGAAAAGCTCATGCTCTGCCTGCGAGACCTCTCTCCCCGGATCGAACTTGAAGAGTCCTTGAGGGTAGCGGCCTTGGCGCCCCTGGAGCGCATGCTGGCTCTCGGTACCTAGGCAGGCCGGTGGCATTTCAGCCAACTGCAGGCGCCTGGGTGGGCGTGGAACTCCTTGAAAGCGGACCCGAGGGAGATGTCTGGTTGGCGAAGGGTCCGACGGGTGCGGGGGTTTTGAAGCTGGCCAGGACTCCAGAGAGCCGGGTGGGCCTGTCACGGGAGTTGGAGGTCCTCCGACGCTTGGAGCACCCCCGGGTCGCCAAGCTTCTTGAGGCGGATCCAGAGGGTGCATGGCTGGTCCGGAGCTATGTCGATGGCGAGGATTTGCGGGGTTGGAGCCGGGACCGCCCCGTGGCGGAGGCCGTGGAGATCTGCGCGGACCTGGCGGAGTCCCTCTCCCATCTCCATGAGCGCGGCGTCGTTCACGCTGACTTGAAACCTGCCAACGTCATCATGGATGCCCGCGGCAGCCCCCATCTCATTGACCTCGGGTGCGCCTTCCTCGAGGGAGAAGAGGTCCAGGGCGGTGCATTTCGGGGCACCCTGGGGTTTTCAGCACCAGAACAACTTCAAGGGCGGCTTCCACTTCCCCAAACCGACTTCTACAGTCTTGCCTGTCTTCTCTACAAGCTCCTCACCTGGCGAACCCCTTTTGTTTCCAGCGATCCCGCGGCCCTGGCCTACTTGCCCTTGGCCAACCTGCCGGCGCCGCCGTCAACCTACCGCCTCGACGTGGAGGCACACCTGGACAACGCCCTCTTGGATTTACTGGCGAGAGATCCCACGCGCCGCCCTGCAGACGGACACCTGATTGCAGCTCTCCTGCGGCGTTCCCTATACGAGAGAGGCCTGCCGCAGCTCCTGGGTCTTCCACGGTCTCGCCAGCACCTGCGCCAGCTTGTGGCCCTGGCCTCGCGCGGGAAACCCGGCGCTGCTGTCATCTATGGACCGGAGGGGTCCGGGCGGCGCAGCCTGATCCGGGAGGCGATTCAATATGCCCATCGCGAGGGAATTGAGCACATCGCGATGGAGGAGGACGCCCTCGAGCTTCCCGACGAGGTACACGACGGGACCATGCGGCTGCTTGTCATGCCCCTGGCGGGCAGGCACACGGTGGAGATGGCCCGCGAGGTCCTTCAGGCCGGGCTTTCCTGCCTCGTGTTGGTCTGGGGCCGACGGCCCTTGATGGAACTTGGCACCCTCGGCGCCCGGCACATCAGCCCCGAGCCCCTGGAGGTGCGCCATGTGGCAAGACTCCTGGAGCGCCATGGGCAGGATCCAGCCCGAGCCGCCGTCGTTCATCGCCGGGCCAGAGGCCTTCCCGGTCGGGTCCAGAGCCAGTTGATGGTGCCTGAAATACGCAATGAGCCCCTGACAGGGCCCGAGCGACAGCTCGTGGATGCCACCACGGGCCGACCGGTCCCCCTGCCCGCCCTTGCAGAACTACTGGACCTGGGACACCACGCCCTGGTGGACCTGGCGGAGCCCCTTGTGGACCGGGGACTGTTGCAGGTCACAGATGGGGGACGGGGGCTTCAAAGCACCAAGGTCTGAGGGAATCCTCACCCCTTTGCATCCAGGTAGTCACCCAGGGACTTGTTGACCTGTTTCAGGTTCGGGGTGATCAACGCCACGATGAACTGTTCCACCCTGGGAGCAATCTTCCGGGCCAGCAAGCGCGGAACCCCGGGCACTTGCTTGAGGTTGATGTCGAGGTTGCCATCCAGCACCACCTTCGTGGTGTTGGGCCCCATGGCCTCGAAGACGTTGGTGCCTCCGCACTTCACCGCATCGGTGAACACGCGCAACACGAGCTTCCAGTCGCAGGTATGGTTCGACTTGTGCCAGAGGGCATGGTCATCCCACTGCAGCATCTCCGGCTTTAGAATGCTCTTGGCAAAGGAAGGAATCTCCCGCTCCGCCCGCCACAGGTTGTGGAGTCGTGTCGTGTCCCCTTCTTCCCCTCGGGACAGCACCTGGATGTCCTTGATGTCCGGCATGTAGGCGGCGATCTCGGGCAGCTCGTCGCGGTAGGCCGAATAGACCCGCTCCAGGGGGTGGTGGATGATCGACTCTGATTGGATGCGCATGGAACTTCCTTTTGTCTCGGCTTGGGCTTCAGTTCAGGCTCGCTGGATCTGCAAGGGTGAAGGCTGGGATGTTTGCGTCAAACTCTGTTCCGTCTTCCCGAACCATCTGGTAGGTCCCCTCCATGCTGCCAATGGAAGTGGGGAGTGGGCAGGCTGACCGGTACTCAAAGGCGCCCCCCGGCTCAAGAAGCGGCTGCTGGCCGACCACACCGGGACCTTCCACCTGCCTCTGACGACCGTGACCATCGGTGATCATCCAGCGCCTGCTGACCAACCGAACAGGGAAGGCCCCTTCGTTGAAGATCTCGACCCGGTAGGAGAAGAAGAAGTACCCGTTTGATGGGGCCGATTCCTCTGGGTGGTATCGCGCCTCCACCTGGACCCGAATCCCCTCGGTCGTGGCCTGCCACTCACTCATTCTCTAAAGACCGGTGTCCCCGTTCGGATTCGTGTCTGCCGGCGGGCCCTGGGGCGCGTTGTTGTCACAGAGGTTGTCCCCATTCTGATCCGGGCAACCCACCCCGCTAAGATTCCGCGTCACCGATCCGCCCGTGTTGGCCCCAACAATCACCAGCTCCGCAGAGAAAGTACCGATGGTCGGGGGACGAAAACCAAGCACCACAGTGAGTTGTGCGTCTGGCCGCAAGGCACGAGGAAGTGAGAGGTCCCCCAGGGAGAATGCCCCAGCATTTTCCCCCTGAATCTCAACGGTTTCCACGATCACCACTGCACTTGTTCCCGATTGCAGGGTCACCGAGGCCTCGCTGGAACCCGTCCCTGGCGGTCGCGCATCGAACACGAGTTCGTCACTTGGCTGGACCACCAGGGCGGGATCATCCCCCCCGGTAATTAAGGGGTCCAACCCGATCCCCCCGCACCCCAACCCCGCAAGGGCAAACAACAACGGGAAACAGAAGCGACAAAAGTGGATCATGGCTACCTGGAGTGTAGTCAGAAGGTCCCCAGCACGCCCCCGAAATTCGCCTCCACCACAAGGGATGTAAGAGATTCTTCGGGCAGGTAACGAACGCTGATTGTGGACCCTCCGACGCTGATGCCTGCGGTGGCTCCCGCGTGGATCATGGGCAAGTCCCAGAACTCGTGTATTCCATCCGCATCCACCGTGGCCATCCGCGCTTGGGAACCCAAAAGCACACCCCCTGCCTCTGCTGTGGAGGACCACCGGCCCCGCCCCACGCGCACCCGCCAACAGGCGGTACTCTCCCAGGCCATCCACCGCGCCGTGCCCCTGGACAAGGCTTGCCACCGGGCCCCGAGGGGAAAGCCCAGCACCGCCGTGGCCACCAGGCGATCCCGCACGCTGACCCGAGCGCCCACCGCAAGAGAGGAGACCCATTCCATCTCCAAGGGCATCTGTGCGCCCAGCACAAGTCCATATTGCCCACCCAGCACACGCATCGGCGCCGGAGTGGAAACCAGGCGGGCCAGGGTGCTGGCCGGGGCCAGGAAGGAGAGGCCCTCCCCCCGGAGCTTCCGGGAGGCGATTCCCATGATTCGCCCTTCCGCATCCAGCACCGGGCCGCCTGAATTGCCCGGATTCAGGGGGGCGTCCACCTGAATGAGTTTCTCTCCCACCGCTGAAACCACGCCTCTGGTCACACTCCATCGCAGGAGTCCCGAAAGGGCGGGCACCATCTCCGGTGTAAAGCCAAATGGATGGCCCAGGGCCCAGACCGACTCGCCCAGGGCAGGCTTGTCTCTTCGAATCTCCCTTCCCTTCCACTCATCGAACGGCTCGATGCGAACAAGGGCAAGGTCCTCCTTGGGCAAGGCTGCAACCGTTTTGCCAAGGCGCACCTCCCCGGAGCGGGACTCCACCCTGCTTTGCCGTCCAATGGCAACGCAGTGGTAGGCCGTGGCCACCAGGCCCGGATCTTCCAGCATGACCCCGGCACAAAGAGCGGATCCAGTGGTCAACAAGACCACCGAATCCATCCAAGATTCCAGGGTTTCCCCGGATGGCGCCCCCCATGCGGGACCCATGATCGCCAGGAGGCCGAGCAGGTACATCCGGGACAGGGTACATCCCACGGGTCATGTCACGTCTGATCTGCCCCCTACTTGTGTTTGCTGTCGGATGCGGTTCACCCGCTCCTCCCGGGCAGGAAGCAGGCGAGGTTTCCCCGAATGGGGCCTCTGCCAGCGGCTCAGATGGTCCAGAAGGCAATGTCGGGACGGCATCCCCTGAGCGGGTGGCCATCCGCCACATCGTTATCGCCTGGGACGGCGCACGTGCTGCTCCTTTGGGCACGTCGATGGACCGCAAAGAAGCAGAGGCGAGGGCAACCTCCCTTCGACAGGAGCTCCTGGATGGTGCCGACATGGCAGCCCTGGCCAAGGAGCACAGCTCTGATGGTTCCGCTCGTCGAGGGGGCTTTCTCGGCAGCTCTGATCCGGGAGGTTGGGTGCCCGCATTTTCAGAGGCTGCTTTTTCGTTGCCTCTCCACGGCATCTCCCCCGTGGTCGAGACGCCGTTTGGCTTTCATGTCCTTCGCCGGGAACCGCTGCAGGAGGTGCGCTTGATGCACATGATGGTCCAGCACAAGGAGGCGCAGAGCCTGTCCCTTCCTGCAAAAGAGGCCAGTCGAACGCTTGCGGAGGCCCGGGCCCTGATGGAAGAGGCATTGGAGGCGCTCGTGGGCGGCCAGTCCTTTGAAGAGGTGGCCGAGGAGATCTCGGATGGGCCCATGGGAGTGCGAGGCGCGGACCTGGGGTGGTTCACCCGCGGTGAGATTGGCCCCGCTTTCGACGCCCAGGTCTTTGCCCTGGCCCCAGGTGAGCGCTCGGACATCATCGAGAGCCCCTTTGGTTTTCACATCGTGCAACGCACTGAGTAGACAGCGCAGCGCACTGAGTAGACAGCGCAGCGCACCGAGTAGACAGCGCAACGCACCGAAAGCTGTCTACAGAGCCGCTTCTATGACCTCCCGAATCCGGGCATCCGTCGCGGGAAAGATCTCCGGGTCCAGCACCCGCATGTCACGCCCGATGAGCAAAAGCCGCGGATATCCTCCCGCCGGTACCAGGACCTCCGCCCAGGCCTGCTCGTCTGCCAGCACCGGCCGGGTGAGCCCAAACGCATCCACCCACTGGTTCAACTCAGCCGTGTCGGGAACCTCATATTCCAGGTCCTCCGGCAGAACGGTGATGTATTCAAACTCCTCGCTTTCAAACTCCTCGTAGGTGGCCTCGACTTCCTTGGCGAGGTCCTGGCAAGGCGAACACCAGAGGGTGGAGATGTCCACGATGACCAACTTGCCGTAGAACTGCCAAAGGGAGACCTCCTCCGCGAATTGATCCGGCAGTCGAAACTCCGTGACCACCTCGCCTGCATCGAAGCCCTCCGCTTCCAGGTCCGAGGGGACCTCACCGACACCCCAATCGTTCGTGGGCGCCTCCCAGGGAATCACGTCGCCATCGGTGTACAGATGGGGGGCACATGCAGCGAGAAGGAAGACGGTGACCATGGACACAAGGTAGCCGAATCAATGGGAACTGGCCGCCAAACCGTCCGCGCTAGGAGGCTGCTTGCTGCCGCAGCCGTTCAAAGACGAGAATCCCCGCGGTAACAGAGACGTTCAGGCTCTCCAGGTTCCGCTCCAGGGGAACACTGACCACCTGGTCACATCGCTCTCGCACGGTCGAAGAGAGCCCCTTGGACTCTCCCCCAAGCACCAGGGCCAAAGGACCGGTGAGTCGCACTCCCCAGTAGGGCTCCCCCACCATGTCCGCTCCCACGATGCGGATCCCTGCCTTCCGGAGCTGCTTCAATGCCGATGGAATGCCCTCGCGGACCACCACAACCTCTTCCGCGCCCCCCATGGCAATCCTGCTGACCACCGGTGTGACCCCTTTTCCCCGCCGCACCGGAATCACGATTCCATGCACGCCCGCACCCATGGCGGACCGCAGCACAGCCCCCAGGTTCTGTTCGTACACAATCTCGTCCGCCACCACCAGAAAGGGCTCCTCCCCCGCATCGAAGATCGAGTCCAACAGCGACGCCACCGTGTGGGATGGATGGGCTTCCACCTGGGCGACCACGCCATTGTGTACGTCCCCGGAGGCCATCCGGTCCAGCTCTGCCCGTCCCACCCGCTTGATGGAAACTCCCTGTTCCTCGCACAGGGCAAGCAGACGCGCCAGCTTGGCATCGGGTTGGCACCGGACATCCAACCACACCTTCTCCACCCGCCGGCGCCTTCGCGACAGGGCTTCCAGTACCGGGTTGCGTCCTTCCAATTGAGGCATCTGGCCTCCTATCCCCGGTTGATTCGGGTGCAACCGCCCCGGTACCATCTGCCCGTAGGGGACAGCCTCATGCGCAGACTGGCGGCGGTGTTTTCCGGGATCGGAGGGGGGGTGAGCACGATCGCCTTCTTCCTTCCCTGGGTAAGCTTCAACTGCGCTGGGGAGAGCCGGTCCGTATCTGGCCTGGAGATGGCCCAGGAGAATGACCCGGCGGTCTGGGCGGTGCTGGGTTGCGCAGCCGCTTTGATGTTGCTTGGCCCCCTCCTTGGTGAACGTGCGGTCGCCTTCTTGGTGCGCCTGACCATCGCACTCGCCGGGACGGCTCTGCTCGTGTACCAGTACCTCCAACAGGTGCACGACGCCGAGCTGGAACTGGAGGCTTGGGGCCACACCATCGAGGCCATCAGTGTCCAATTGGAACCCGGAGGCTACGGCGCCGTCGGAGGGTTCCTGCTCGCGGTACTTGCCAGCGCCATCGGCCTCAGATCCCAGGAACCCGATCAGTCCTCCTGATCGCCCTCTCCTCCATCCTTGCGGTTTCCACGCCAGGTCTTGCGTGTGCGGCGTTCCGTGTTTCGGGTCTCACCGCCAAATCGATAGGAGAGGTCCATCGCCTGGAAAGCCCACGCGCCCGCCTGTGAGCTGAGGCCTGCTCCCAGGCGAATCTCCCAGCGCTTCCATGCAGAATGCCATGCGATGCTGGCCATGTATGGCCGGTAATCATCCACCTTTCCGCACTTCTCGATATCGACTGCCTCCTCCAGACCCAGGATCGGGGGGATGGTCACGCCTCCGCATGCCGACCCGCCTAGAATTGCTTGCACCTGCAAAATCAGGCTGTCTCTGCGGTTGAAACGATAGTCCGTAGCGAAATTCACCACCATGACGTCGGCTTTCACGGAAATGTTCGCGTCCTCCTCATCCAAAAAGGAACTTAGGCTCCCTTTCTCGGATTCGAGGCGAGATTCGAGGCCATCTGAGAGCCCCTGCAACCCCGTGGGCGGGCCCTTCAACACGAGCCTGGCATTGTTCAGCCGCCCGTGGATCGACCATTTCTCGACGATCTGGAAGGACATCCCGCCGCCCAGAGCCTTGTAGTTCGCAGTGAAGCCTTCCAAGGGGATTCCGAAATAGCTGCCCTCCACGGCCAGGTCCAACCCTCCAAACCGCACGGCATTTACCTTGGTCTGGACATTCTGGACGTTCATTCCCCACAACACAGGCACCGTGCCAACCTGGACCCGCGGCAACACCCCCACTGTGGTCTTCCCGAGCCCCATCTTCACCTCTCCCCATTCCAGGGAGTAGGCGGTGAAGTCATTCTGAGCGCGGGGGTTCTGTCCCATCAGGTGCCGCTTGGGGCGAAGCCACTTGATCTGCGTATCCGTCAGCTGGGGCGCTTCCGCTGCCCGGGCAAAGTCCGTGGAGCTCAGGTCCAACGGTGGCGGTGCCTCCTGTTCCTCCTCTTCCTCCTCCCCGGTTTCCCCAGGGGAGTCAGGATCTGGCGGCGAGTCCCCTTCCTGCGCCCAGACTGGCACACCAACCGCGCCCAAAACCGCCCAAAGGGCTATCGCTCGAACTCCCATGAGATTCTCCGTGCCGAGCTTGCACTCTACCAGAGGTCGGCATGGGGCCAAACGCCTGGGCCTACCGCATCAACTCCGCGGCCGCCTCTGCAAGTTCCGAACGCTCGCCCTTTCGGAGAGTGACATGCCCGGCCAGAGGGGAATTCTTGAATCTCTCCACCACGTAGGTCAGGCCATTCGAGGTGGCATCCACATAGGGATTGTCGATCTGGAGCGGGTCACCTGTGAGAACCACCTTGGTGCCCTCCCCTGCCCGGGTCACCACGGTCTTCACCTCGTGGGGGGTCAGGTTCTGGGCCTCGTCCACAATGAGGAATTGTCTCGGGATGGAGCGACCTCGAATGTACGTCAGGGGTTCCACCTCGATGATCCGCTGATCCATCAAGGCCTGGTACGCCGGCGTCCGATCGTTTCTCGGACGATCCTCATCTGGATTCAGGAGCAATTCCAGGTTGTCAAAGATGGGCTTCATCCACGGATTCAGCTTCTCCTCCAGGTCTCCCGGGAGAAAGCCCACGTCCCGACCCAGGGGAAACACCGGCCGCGACACAAGCATCTTGCGGTAGACCCGGTCATCCGTGACCTTTTTCAAGCCGGCGGCGATTGCCAGGAGAGTCTTTCCTGTCCCCGCCATGCCATCGAGGGTGACCAGTTGAATGGAATCATCCAAGAGCAGGTCCAAAGCAAAGAGCTGCTCCTTGTTTCGAGCAAAGATGCCCCAGACGCCCTCCTTGAAGCGCCCCACCCGCACAAGGCGTCCCTGCCGCTGGTCATATCGGACCATGGCGCTTTGCCCTTCCCGGTCCTCTGCACCCAGGATCAGGAAGTGATTGGCGCACAGGGTGTCGTGCTCTTCGGGTTCCCAGCTGACCCAACCCCTGCTGTAGATCTCCTCGATCATCTCCGCGGGAACCTGCCGCTCCTTCACCCCCAGGAATCGCTCGTCAATGTCCAGGTGGGCATGCTCGTAGTCTTCGGCTGGAAGCCCGAGGGCATCGGCCTTGACGCGCATGTTCGTGTCCCGGGTCACCAGGACCACCCCACCGGTCCGGCTGGTGTCGTGCAGGTACTTGGCCGTGGAGAGAATCAGGTTGTCGTTGGAACCCCCGCTGAATCCAAACGGGAGGTCGGGCTGGTCGTGGGGAAGCTCCACGCGAACCGTTCCGCCCTCTGGGAGCTCCACGCCTTCAGACAGGGAGCCGCGCTTGCGCATCTCATCGAGCCTTCGGGAAACAAGGCGGGCATTTCTCCCGGTCTCGTTGAGGTCCTTCTTGAAGGTATCGATCTCCTCGATCACGGTGATGGGGATCACCACATCGTGTTTCTTGAAGACGAAAAGGGAATTGGGGTCGTACAGGAGCACGTTTGTGTCGAGCACGAACACGCGACCGCTACCGTCGGTCGGTACAAATCTGGGAACCATGGATTTGGGGTGGGGTTTGGGGGGGGAAGGAGCGTCTTCCGGCTCCCCGAAGCCGGTCGAGCGGGCGGGAAAGAGGGTCAGGGAGTAGACGCCGGGGCGACGTCCAGGACTTCCTGGTGGAGAGAGGGGCAGGCTGTTCGACAGTAAATCGAGATGGCGGGCTCTTGGAGGTTGAGGGTCCCGGCTTCCACTCTGGCCTCGCCCACATATATAGCCAATGTGCCGGAGGGCTTCACCCCGGATCGGCCTCTTAATGTGATCACATTGGATCCAGGCCAGAGATGGGGTGCAAGATCCACCATGAGCGGTGGAGCACCGGACCGGATCGCGCCGACTTTCAAGCCCCCGATCCAAACGTCTGCGGCGTGGCCGGACGATGACATGTCCTCTGAGACCAGCCACCAGCCTCCATAGGGAACCCCCTCCCCCCGGGGCACCCGCGGCGCTTCATTGGAGGGCAGTTCGGTCACGTCGTAGTCGGGGACGGCCACGTGGACATCTCCCGCAGCATCGAACCGAACCGTGGCGTTGTGCAACTCCACGTTCTTCACGTTGGCTGTGGGCAGTCCGTTGACAAACAACTCCCCGGCACTGGCCGGCAGAGAGAACACAAGCAGTGGCGCAAGCATCAACGCCAACTCAATTGCCGTTGTTGACCCGGTCCCGCAGAGCCTTGCCCACCTTGAAGACCGGCAGGATCTTGGCCTTGACCCGAATGGTGGCATTGGTCTTGGGGTTTCGCCCTCGGTAGCCAGTGTAGTGGCGGGTCCGGAAACTTCCAAATCCGCGCAGCTCAATGCGCTCTCCGTTGCACAGCGCCTCGCGCATGCTGTCGAAGACGATGTTCACCGCCTCTTCCGCAGTCTTCCTGGGGAGGCTTTGGTCCGCGGCCACGAGATCCACAAGTTCCGACTTGGTCATTCCGATTGTTTCCATGCGTCAAATGGGGCGTTGCGTATAGGACGCCCAGTTCCGTTGGTCAAGAGAGAAATCCCCATATTCCAGGGATTTGGTCAAGCGGCCCCCTTGATGTCCGGGCCGCTGTCCGGTGCGCTGGGTACCAGGAGAGCCATCAGGTGTGGCTTCACCTTCTCCATGAGGAGAATCATGGGGCTGGCAACAAACACGGTGGAGTATGTTCCAACCACCACACCGATCATCATGGCCAGGGCAAAGGTCTCAATGACCGGACCTCCCATGACCAGAAAGGCCGAGATCGCCACCAGCGTGGTGAGGGACGTGGCCAGGGTTCGGGCGAGGGTCTCGTTCACCGAGTCATTGATCAGCTTGCCCATGTCCGTGCGCCGGTACCGCTCCATGTTCTCGCGGATTCGGTCGTAGATCACGATGGTGTCGTTCAGGGAGTACCCGATGATGGTCAAGAGAGCGCCGATCATCGATAGATTCACCTCGTGCTGTATGAGGACGAAGATCCCCACGGTGATCGTCACATCGTGAAACAGCGCCGCGATAGCGCCGGGCGCGAAGGTCAGGTCAAACCGGAACCCGATGTAGATCAACACCAGCGCCAGGGTCGCCAACATGGCCACAAAGCCCTGGCGGCGGAGGTTGCCTCCCACCTTCGGCCCCACAGAGCTGACCCCGGAAATCTGGACATTCCGCCCGGGGAGCGCCCCCTTCAGTGTCTTCTCCACCTGCACCGCCAGGGGGGGCAGGGTGACCGAGAAAGTGTTCTCGTCCGGGTGGGAATTGACCCCAATGCCCTCGAGCCCCGCCAGCGTCTCCTGAATCTCCGTCACCGACCTGGATGGCTCCCCGTGCTCGATGGTCAGCTCGGCATCCACCTGGGCGTCCAGGCGGTCCTCCAGGACCCAATCCGCACCATAGGCCGCCCCGAGCGCCTCCATCACCCCAGCGCGGTGTTCGGCCGTTCCAAAGGTCGTGTCCCGCAGGCGCACAATGAACTCGTGGTCCTTGGGATCGTTGATCTGCTGCACCGAGTCCCCGGAAAGGCCGAGGGAGGTGAGCGAGTCGCGAATCTCCCCGATTTCGATGGCCTCATCAAAGGCCAACTGCACTTCGGTGCCCCCCGTGAAGTCGATGCCCCAGTTGGGTCCCTTTGCAAAGAACAGGATCAGGGACACCAGGACCAACAGTCCGGAGACAACCCCGGCCTTGTGGCGGAATCCAATGAAGTCGTACGTGGTACCGGGCCTGATCAGTTGCATGGAAGCCTCACATCGACAGCTGGGTGGTGGAACGCCGCACAATCAGGTCCATGAGGGTGCGGGACACAAACACAGCGGTGAAAAGGGTGGTGCCGATGCCCACCAGGAGCGTGACGGCGAAGCCCTTGATGGGCCCCGTGCCGTAGCTGTACAGCACCACACCGGCGATGGCGGTGGTGATGTTGGCATCCACCACAGCCGACAAGGCGTTGTCGAATCCGCTGTCCACCGCGGAGCGGGCGGTCTTGCCCAGGCGGAGCTCTTCCCGGATTCGTTCAAAGATGATGATGTTGGCATCCACCGCCATTCCCACCGTCAGTGCGATTCCGGCGATTCCTGGCAGGGTGAGGGTCGCCCCCATGCTCGCCAGCAGCGCCATGATGCAGGCCACGTTCAGCCCCAGGGCAATGTTCGCGACCACCCCGAGCGCCCGGTAGTAGAGGAACATGAAGAACACCACCAGGAGGCCGCCGACCATGGTGGCCCGCACACCCGCGGCGATGGAGTCCGCACCCAGCTGGGCACCGACCTGCCGCACCTCGCCAATGCTCACCGGGGCGGGAAGAGCGCCTGTTCTCAGCACCAACGACAGAATCGTCGCATCCTGTTGAATCTGGTAGGGGTCCCCTGCCCCCATCTCAATGGAGGCCCGACCGCCACCGATCTTCTCCCGAATGACCGGCGCAGACCGAGCCTGCCGGTCCAGCACGATGGCAAAGCGCTTGCCCACATTGTCGCCGGTGATCTGGGCGAACTTCCGTCCCCCCGCGGGCTTGAACTCAAGCGCCACGTAAGAGTCTCCCATCTGGTTCCACTGCACGGAGGCATCATTGATGTCGTCCCCCGTCAGGATCACCTGGTCCTTGAGGATGTACGGGATGGTCCGGAGCTTGTCCTGGTTCTCGGCCTCCGCGGGAGGGTCCGTGTACTCCCAGAGAATCCGCTGATCCTGGGTGATGCGGTCATTGTCCTGCAGCCAGTTGTTCAGGGCCTCATCGTCCACAAACAACGCCGGGTCCATTTCGTTTTCAGCCGCGAGCAGCGCCCGCTGCAAGGCGTCCTCGTCTGCATCCTCGTCTACCAGGTAGAACTCCAACACCGCGGTGGTCCCGATGACGGAAATCGCCTGCTGCAGGTTGTCGATGCCAGGCAGCTGGACGTTGATGTCCTGCCCCTTCCGAAGAATGGCCGGCTCTTTCACCCCTGTGGCATCCACCCGGTTCCGAAGACCCTCCACCGCCTGTTCCACGGAGTTGGCGCCGATCAAGGTGATGGCGTCCTCCTGCATTTCCCACACATGCCACTTGGTTCCATCGTCATCGGTGCGGTTGGTCTGGTACCTGTAGGAACGCATCCGTTCCGTCATCGTGTTTTTCAGGTCCGCAAGAGTGGCCTCGTTTGCAAGGGCGATCTCCAGTGAGGGCTCCCCCCTCGCGCGGCGGACATCCTTGGCGACGATCTCATTGCGCTGCAGCAAATCCTCCACCGTCTGCACATCCCGCCCCACAGCAGAACGGACCGCCTCATCCACGTCGACGGAAAGGGTGAGGTCGATGCCCCCTTGTAGATCCAGTCCGAGGTTGATTCGCGTGTCCGGCAGCCAGGAAGGAAGGGTGTCATCCCCTTCCTCCAGCTCGGCACCATCCACGGAGTCCACCTGTGCTGAAATTCGATCCGCGGCACTTTCACCGAGAAAACTCGGCAACAGCACGTAGATCGAGCCAAAAAGGGCAAACAAAATGACAGAAAAACGAAACCACCAGGTGCCACCCATGGGGCTACTCCTTGTCGCCGTCGGTGGCCCCGAAAAGGGACTTCACCGAGGATTTCAGAAAGGGAATCCGGACCTTGTCCGAGACCTCAACAAGCACTTGCTCATCGTCCACCTGCCACACAACACCCACGATCCCGCCATCCGTCACCACGCGGTCCCCTTTTTTCAGGGCCGCGAGCAAAAGGGCGTGTTCATTGCGGGTCTTGTTTTGGGGCCGAATCACCAGGAAATAGAAAATGCCGATGAAAATTACCAGCATGACCAGGGGAGATCCCTGGGGCGCGGCGGCCTGAGGAGCTGCGCCACTCTGGGCGAGAGCACTCTGGAAGAGCGCCTGGAAGGTCACGGGCAGGAAAATCACTTGGGGTCCTCTTTTCCATCTACATAGGAATTGCGCCACCGGGTGCTCTCTTGTCGCAGAGATTCCACGGCCTGGGGACCGTCGGAAATGGCCTGGCGGAGTCTGCGCATGAGGTCCTGGTAGAAATGGAGGTTGTGAAGAGTCAGAAGCCTGGGGGCCAGGACTTCGTGGGTCATGTGCAGGTGCCTCAAGTAGGCCCTGCTGAAAGACCGGCACGTATAACACGCACAGTCCGGGTCGATGGGTCCCGGGTCTTCGCGAAACCGAGCGTGCTTGAGCGTGAGTCTTCCAAAGGGCGTGAACACCACGCCAAACCGGGCCAGGCGGGTGGGCATGACGCAGTCAAACAGGTCCACTCCCCGGGCTGCCGCCCCCACGATGTCGTCTGGATATCCCACCCCCATGAGGTAGCGGATCTTTTCCGCGGGCAGGCGCTCCACGGAAAGGGAAACCATGTCGAACATCTCCTCCTGGGTCTCCCCCACGCTCAACCCGCCCATGGCGTAGCCGTCCAGATCCATGTCAGCGAGAAGGTCCGCGTGGTCCTTTCTCAGCCCCCCATGGAACCCCCCCTGCACAATGCCAAAGAGGGCGGTCCGATCCGGGTGTTTTCGTGCCTCCAGGCAGCGCTTGAGCCAGCGGGTGGTTCTCTCCGTACTTCGCCGGGTCCTGTGGAAGTCCGCGGGGTGCTCGATGCACTCATCCAGCGCCATCGCCACATCCACTCCCAGGGCCTCCTGGATCTCCACGGCCAACTCCGGCGTCAGGAGCCGCCACTGGCCGTCCAGGTTGCTCAAGAACTTGACCCCTTCTTCTTTGACCTTTGCCTTTTCCCGAAAGGAAAAGACCTGGTACCCGCCCGAGTCCGTGAGGATGGGACGGTTCCAACCCATCATCTTGTGCAGTCCGCCCAGGGACCGGACCAGCTCGTGTCCAGGCCGCACCCACAAATGGTAGGTGTTCGCCAGGATCATCCCTGCACCGGCCTCCTCCACTTCCTCCGGGGTGAGTCCCTTGACGCTTCCCCCGGTCCCGACGGGCATGAAGGCCGGGGTCTCCACCTCCCCGTGCGGCAATGTCAGCACACCCCGCCTAGCCGGGCCTGCCGTGTCATTCGCCCGGTAGGAGCAGCATTGCATCGCCATAGGAGTAGAACCGGTAGCCGCGAGAGACCGCGTGGCCGTAGGCCGAGAGCACCTTTTCCCGCCCACCGAAAGCACAGACCAGCATGAGCAGGCTCGTGCGGGGCAGGTGGAAGTTGGTGACAAGCCCATCGACGCAGCGAAACCGATGGCCTTCCCGGAGGAACAGGCGGGTAACCCCTTCCCCTGCCTCCGGCAGCCGGGAACCGGGGGGGGTGGCTGCCTCCAGGGTGCGAACACTGGTGGTTCCAACCGCGATGACCCGGCCTCCCGCCGCGCGGCACTTCCTCACCGCCTCCACTGTTTCCCCGGGCACCCGGTACCACTCGGGATGGAGATCCCCTCGTTCCAGGTCGGCTGCCCGCAGGGGACGGAAGGTCCCCATTCCCACGTGCAAGGTGATCCGGGCCAGGCCCACACCCTGCTGTTTCAGCTCCCCCAGCAACCGCTCCGTCAAGTGCAGGCCGGCGGTTGGAGCAGCCACTGCCCCTGGCTGATCCGCAAAGATCGTCTGGTATCTCTGGCTGTCCGAATCCTCCGCGGGCCGTCGAAGATAGGGCGGCAGCGGCATCGCCCCCTGTGCCTCCATCAAAGCAAGGGGCTCCGGGTCGGTTTCCACGGTCCATCGTCCGTCTTCATGGCGCTCCAACAGCCCCACCGAGCCCGCATCCCCGATGCCAAGCCTCTCCCCCACCCGCAAGCGACCTCCGGGCCGCAAGAGAGCTTCCACCCGTCCCGGCCCCGGTCCAAGAAGGAGCACCTCCACGCGGCCACCCGTCTCGCGACGGGCCCACAACCTCGCCGGCAACACCCGGGTGTCGTTCACCACCAGAAGGTCGCCTAAGCGAAGCCACTCCGGGAGATCCCGGAAGCGGGCATCCTGGAGGGCCGCGCCGCACACCAACAAGCGGCCCCCATCCCGATCGACCGGGGGGTACCGGGCAATGCAACCTTCCGGAAGCGCGTAGTCGTACGCGCTGGCGTCGCTATCGGGCTGGAATCCGGATGACATCGGGCATTAGGGTCTTCTGGGGGCGCGCCGGCTCGGGTGCTTCCGCCGCCTCCGGGGCAGCAATTCGCTCCAGGTTTACTTCCGGTGGGGCATCGATGCACAGGCGCACCCAGTTGCCCCTGATTCGCTTGATGTGGATCTGCACGTCGTCCCCGACCTGCAGAATCTCCCCTTCCCGTTGTGTCAGAACCAGCATTCCTTGCCTCTCACCCGTCGCTTCCTGCGACGTTCAGCATATCGCGGCCACGACTAACCCCTCCCCATGCCTTCCAGCAAGGCCTATCTGCCCGATGGGATGACCTCCAGGCGCACCCCTTCCACCACCGGCGCATCCAGGTCGAGGCGAATCGGTGTGACCAATTGCGGGTCCGTCGGCCCCAGGCCATCCCCGTTCCGGTCCAGTCCAGCCCGGAGTTTCACCGTTCCCAGGCCTGCCGGAACCTCGAAGGTGAAGGGTCCGGGCGTCTCAAGCATCACCACATGGGCCAGCAGCGGGTGCTGCCCCGGGCCCTGTTCCAGGAGCAGCTCCACGCGAATGGTCCCGGGCTCGCTCTGGATGAGGTTCCCCTTCACCTGCACCGCAGGAACCTCGGCCAAGGCCGCCAGGCACAGGCACCACAGCGCGGTCACCGGAGCCCTCCCAGCTCGTCATACCGACCTCGCAGAGCCTTTAGATCCTCAAAGACCGGGCGCTTGTCCTGGGCCTGTCGCAGGAGGTAGGCCGGGTGGAAAGTGGGCAGGACGGGGATGCCCTGAAAAGAGCTCCACTTTCCCCGCAGGCTCTTGATCCCGCGGGTGGTATCCAACAGGGCCTGTGTGGCGGGCCGTCCCAGGGAGAGGATGACCTTGGGAGCCACCGCCTGGACCTGCTGCTCGAGAAAGGTCCGGCAGGTGTCGATTTCTTCCGGCAGGGGCGTCCGATTGGAGGGCGGTCGGCACTTGACCAGGTTGGTGATGTAGACCTGTTCCCGGCCCAAGCCCAACACGTGTTCCAACATGTTCTCCAACATGCGGCCCGCCGGCCCCACAAAGGGCTGTCCCACGCGATCCTCTTGGGCCCCGGGGGCTTCCCCCACAACCAACAGATCCGCGCTTGGGTTGCCCGCTCCGAACACCAGCTGAGTCCGCCCGCCCGACAAGGAACACCGGGTGCAATCGCCCAACTCCGCTCGAATGCGGTCCAGGGCGGTCGCGTTGGACCCTGCAGCCGCGAGAGGCGGAGTCGCCACGGGCCTGGCGGGTTCCGGCGCGGCCGTGGCCCTGGCGGGTTCCGGCTCGGCCACGGGCCCAGGGGTGGCACTGTCCCCCAGTGCCAGCACACCGCGCGCCCGCGCATCCAACAGAACCGCCTTGAGATCCGCCGTGAGATCCGCGAGCTCCTGGGCGAAGTCATCCATCTGTTTTCCTACCCATTGCCGGGAGCATCTGCCAGGGGCAGTCGAAAACCAAGGGCTCGAAGTTCCGTGATCAACCGGGGGATCGGCAGCCCCACCACGTTGAACCAATCCCCATGGACCTCCTCGATGAACCATGGACCCAGGGACTCCACCCGGTAGCCGCCTGCACAGCTTGACCCCTCTCCATGCGCCACGTATCGACACACCTCCTCTTCAGTGATGTCCGATCGGAACCGGATGCGGGTCACCTCAAAGAACTCGCGGCGCACCACTCCCCACCCCAGGGCCACACCGGTCACCAGCTCGTGCTCCTTTCCCACAAGCCCCCGGAGCATGTCCCGGTGTTCGGCGGGATCCCCTGGTTTGCCGAAAGGGATTCCATCCAAATGGGCCACCTGGTCGGCTGCGATGATCAGGGCTTTCGGATGCCGCGGAAGAACCGCCTCCAACTTTGCCCGGGCCAGGAGCAACGCCCGCTCCACAGGGTCTTCTGCCCCCACCCGGTCCTCGTCAATGCCCGGGGGATCAGCCACAGATTCGATGCCTGCCGCCCGCAACAACTCCCCCCTCCAGGGACTGGAAGAGGCCAGTACAACCGCCGGCAGTGCTCCCTTGGACAACGATTGCCTCCCCGCGGGTGGCCCCGCCCCACTGGCCATAGTACGCTTCGCTCCGACTTGCCTCCCCTCCCCTTTGGCCGCCCATGAAGTTCCGCCGCCCATGACCACCCGCGCTGTCGGTATCGATCTCGGAACGACGTTTTCCGCCATTGCCCATGTGAACAAGCACGGCATTCCGGAGATCCTCCACAACGCCGAGGGCGACCGGATCACCCCGTCGGTGTTGTTGTTCGACGGGGAAGAAGTGCTGGTGGGGAACTACGCCAAACAATCGGCCGTGGTGTACCCGGAGCGGGTCGTCCAATTTGCAAAGCGCCACATGGGGGACCCTGAATACCGGTTCCTCCACGGTTCCAACAACTACACCCCGGAGCAGCTCTCCGCGTTCATCCTCTCCAAGCTCAAGCACGAGGCTGAGGTCAAGCTCGGACACCGGATTGACCGGGCCGTGATCACTGTTCCCGCCCACTTTGGGGAGGCCGAACGGCAGGCCACCATTCGCGCTGGCGAGATCGCGGGGCTCCAGGTGCTTCAGCTGGTGAACGAACCGACCGCTGCAGCGTTCGCCTACGGCCTGGAACGGATTGGGGAAGACCAACAGGTGCTGGTTTTCGACCTGGGGGGCGGCACCTTTGATGTGACGATTATTCGGATTGAGGGCAAGGACCTGACGGTTGTGGCCACGGCGGGAGACCACCAACTGGGGGGCAAGGACTGGGACGATGCCTTGATCCAGTTTGCTGCGACCCGATTTGGAGAACAACATGGAATCGACCCCCTCGAGGACCAGGTCGCGTACCACGACCTCCGCCAGAAGTGCGTCTCCGCGAAGATCTCCCTGACCCGCCGGCCCTCCATCCAGTTGTTTTTCGACACCCAGGGCAAGGTGATGCGAGAGGAGGTGACCCGGGAGAAATTCGAGGATCTCACCGCGCCTTTGCTCAAGCGCTGCGAATCCCTGGTGCTGGATGTGCTGGAGGACGCCGGGCTGGGCCCCAGGGAAATCGACACGATCTTGTTGGCGGGGGGTGCCACGCGCATGCCCATGGTCCGGGAGATGCTGGAGACGCTCTTTGGCAAGCCCCCCTCCAAGGACATTCATCCGGATGAGTGCGTGGCCCTGGGTGCAGCGCTCACGGCAGCCATCCTGGCCGCGGATGCAGACGGCGAGGACGCCGGCATCGATGTCCGCACCCACGACGTCACCTCCCATTCCCTGGGGATGGTGGTGTACCGGGATGCAGCCCTGTTCAACTCGAAGGTCATCTTGCGCAACGCCCGCATTCCGTCCGAGCGCACCCGGGACGAATACGTCACCACCCATGACGGCCAGACCACCATGGACCTCTGGCTGGTGCAGGGGGAGAACGAGGACCCCCTGGAAAGCGCGGTGTTGGGGCACTTCGAGTTCTATGGAATTCCACCCCGCCCAGCGGGAGAGTCTTCCCTGTCGGTGACCTTCCGCTACAACGCGAACGGCATTGTCGAGGTCGAGGCCATGGACCTGAAGAGCGGCCAGACCCTTCCCCACCGAATGGCCAAGGGCACAATGACCCTGGAGGACCTGGTCCAGAACCGGGCCCCGATCCACATGGCCCTGCTCATGGACTGCTCCGGGTCCATGTACGGCCAGTCCCTGGACGATGCCCGTGCAGCTGCCCGGGATTTCGCCCACCAGTCCCTGCAACCCGGGCGACAGCTGGCGGTTGTGGCCTTTCCAGGGGGGATTGTGTGCCCCTTGTCGGCGGACCCGATGCGGGTCTCGGAGAGCCTGGAGGCCCTCTCCCCCATCGGTTCGACGCCCCTGGCCATTGGCTTGAGAGATGCCCAGGACGTGCTGGCGCCCCAGGCCGGCGTGCAGAGGGTGTTCATCATCCTCACCGATGGGCAGCCCGATGACCCGGAGGACGCCCTCGCCGAGGTCCACCGGATTCGGTCCAACGGCGGCCGCGTCATCACCGTGGGGGTGGGGCCCCAGGTGCGCCCCGAGTACCTCAGGAGCCTGGCATCCAATCGCACGGACTACCACTTCTGCAACGAGAGCGTGGAGCTGAAGGGCACGTTCACCAATCTCGCGACGGAGCTGACCCCCGAGGCGCCGGCCTAGACATGTCTACCTCCGGCGGTTCCTCTCCCACCGACAAGGCCTTCGAGGCCCTGTACGAGGAGTTGCGGCAATACAAGGAGGACTTTGTCTTCCAAGCCGAGAAGCCCCTCCTGTTGGACCTGCTCCTGTTCTATGACTCCCTGAACTGGCTGCGTTCCTCCGCCTTGAAGGGAGAGGTCGCACACGGGGATCTCTCCGATTCGATGCAATTCCTGATCGATGAGTTCCTGGAGATTCTCTACCGGCGCGACGTGCTGCCCATGGACTCCCAACCCACTTTCGATCCCAGCCGCCAGAGTGGCGTCAAGGTGGTGCCGACCACGGACCCCGCCGAGGATCGCCAGGTGTCCGAGGTGCTGAAGCGTGGGTTCACGCGGGCGGGACGGGTGCTGCGATCCGAAGAGGTCGTGCTGAAGCGGTATGGAGCCCCCTCGGCGTGAGCGGAGCCGCAGATGTCCTGGGGATTGACCTTGGCACCACCTTCTGCGCCATGTCGGTGGTTGATTCCTCCGGGAGGGCCAGCATCCTCCGCAACGCCGATGGCCACCACACCACGCCGACAGCCCTGTACTTCTACGAGGCAAATGGCTGCATCCTCGGTCAGGAAGCCGTTCGCATGTCGGTGCAGGAACCCACGGCCACCGTCCGTTTCTTCAAGCGTCACCTGGGCGACCCGGAATACCGGGTGCGGTTCTTCGGCCACGACTACAGCCCCCAGGAGTTGAACGCCCTTGTGTTGAGGCGCCTGGTGGCGGACGCCTCTGAGGCCCTTGGGAGGCCGTGCAAGAGAGTGGTGCTCACGGTTCCCGCCAGTTTCAACTCCGCCCAGCGCAACGCCGTGGTGGAATCCGCTGGATTGGCGGGCCTGGAAGTACTGACGCTGCTGAACGAACCCACCGCGGCCGCCCTTGCCCACCTTGCGGACACCGGGGACAAGGCCCGCGGCACCACCGGCGATTGGACCTCCCTGATTTTCGACCTTGGGGGGGGCACCCTGGATGCCACGGTCATGGTAACGGAGCCCACCGCCCACCGAATTCTCGCCACCACAGGCCAATCCGAGCTGGGGGGAAAGGAGTGGGATGAGCGCCTGGTGGCCCACGTGGCGCGGATTTGCATGGACCGGGTGGACGTGGACCCCAGAGATGAACCCCAGGCGTACCACGACCTGTATGAGCGGTGCGTCGCCGCCAAGCTCCGGTTGTCTGTGGAGACCACCGCCCGGGTGGCCTTGCGGGTTGCAGGCCAGCCGGTGGAGGTGGAGATCGATCGGGCCTTGTTCGAGTCCCTCTCCCAGGACCTCCTGGACCGTTGTGTCACCACGGCCACGGAGGCGTTGGATCTCGCAGATGTTGCCCCTGAAGCGTTGGACGAGGTGCTCCTTGTCGGGGGATCAACCCGCATGCCCATGGTGCAGGCACGGCTGCGAGCCTTGTTCGGGGACATCATCGCCTGCCCGGACGCCCCAGAAACCCTTGTGGCCCGGGGCGCTGCCTTGGCGGGAGCCTTGTCGTTTCCCGCGGCAGACGCTGCACCACTCGCCGCTCAGCAGAGGCGAATCCAAGACGTCACCTCCCACGACCTGGGCCTGGTGGTGCTTGACGCCGACCTCGTCGAGCAGATCCTGACCCTCATCCCCACCGCCACCTCGGTTCCCCATGCCACGCGCGGACGCTTTGCCACTGCCTTTGATGGCATGACCGCTGTGCAGGTAGAGATCACCGAGGGCTCGCCGGATGATCGGGATGTCATCTCCGTCATTGGCACCCTGGTGTTGAGCGACCTTCCTCCCCGTCCGCGGGGAACCCCCATCGATGTCATCTACCGGTACAACAGCAGCCAGATTCTCGAGGTCGACCTTGTGGATGTGGAGACCGGACATTGTCGGGCGATCCAGCTCAAACTCGCTGGTTCCCTGGAGGACAGGGAACGATCCGCTGCCCGCAGAGTCGTGCAAAAGACCCGGGTGACCTGACCATGACCCCGGAAGAACTGGCCCGAATTTCCACGTTTCTGGAGATCACAGGGGTGCCCTCCCTCTTTCATTACCTGCAACTGGAAGAGGAAGACGTGCCACTGGCGGAGGCACAACGCCGGGTGAACGAGCGAAGGAGCTGGGCGCAGGCCCAACAAGCGAATCCAAAATACCGGACCGAAGCCCTCTGGATTCTTCGCAATGGCGGTTTGTTTCAGCGCTCCCTGGTCGACGAGGCGGCTGAATACCGGAAGCTTCAGGCGGACGCCAGTGCGCAGGTGCCCACGCTGCACGGACAAGAGAGATTTCACAACCACTATGCGGTGCTCGGAATCGGCCCCAGCGCCTCGACCATCGAGCTGGAGGCCGCACACCGGGCCCGCTACCGCTGGGCGCGGGGCTTGCGCGATCAGGACAAGGCAGAAGCCCACTACAAGGAGATCGCAGCCGCCTGGCATGTATTGAACGACCCCGCACGCCGTGCTTCCTATGATGTCCTCTACCGGGAAGAGGTGGGCATGGGCGCGGAGTGGGAGGAGGACACCGGGGTCGAACGCCGCGCCCTTGCCCTCCTCGGGCCGCCGGAAGAGGAGACGCCTCCCCCGGTGCACGTGGAGCTGCCCAGTCCCTTCCCCCCAAAGGCGGAAATGAAGCGCCTTCAACGTCGCGCACCCGGGGAGCCAAAGCGACGAATGGAGGTGGTGGGCAAGTGGCCCAGACGCGTGTGGGCAAGGCGTTCAAAGTTCTCCATCAACGTCCGACTGAACCTCGGTGGGACAGCTCCTTTGTGGGTCACGGTCAGCACCAACCAGGACTGGCTGCAAGCACGAACGAAACGAATCCTCCTGGAAGAGGAGGGGTGCCGGTTGTCGTTTGAATTGGACTCCCTCGCGTTGTCCGAGCGGCGTACAAGTGCACGAATCGTGCTGGAAGCCGGCAATGGCGAGCGGGACACCCTTGTACTGGAAGTCCGTCGTGGGGGCGTCTCCCCCAGGCGCATCGCAACAGCCTTGTTGGTTCTGGTCGCTGCTCTCGGGGCGGGACTCTTCTCCGGTTGGGTGCCAGGCGAGCTGTTGTTTGGCACGCGGTCCCACGGAGACGTTGCGGGCGCCGCTGTCGCGCCCGGGCTGACGCTCCAGGTGGATCCTGCCCCCGATGCGTTGTTGTTGGATGGAGAACCCATTGACCCGGAAACCCGGAGCATTGCGTCCTCGGAGCTGCCTCAGGCCCGGGCCTTCACGGTGGAGGCCAGGAAAGAGGGCTTCGAGACCGCGAAAGAGATGGTCTCCCTGCGGCGTGGTTCTTCCCGCCACCTGGTCCTTGCCCTGCCCTTGTCCGATCCGATGGATTTTGCACCGGGACGCCGGGACCGGGCCCTTCCCGACAGCGGACAGGTGGCGCGGGCCGCAGCAGTGGCGATAGACGGTGCAAAGCCGGCGTTGCGCGGCTGCCTTTCCCCGGTGGAAATCAACTTGTCCAACCTCAGCATCCAGCTTTTCCTGCACCCGGATGGCCACATCCAGGGGGTGAAGCAGCTGGGCGAGCCGGCGGATGAACTTCCAGCTCTGCTGTGCCTGCGACGCACGCTCCGGGCCCTGGCAACGCCTGAGTTCCAGGCGGACTACGCTGTCATTGAGTACTCCCTTCTGCCATGAGCGCTGCCCCGACCATCGAAGGACTGCTGGAACAAGCCGAATCTGCCCTCCTGGAGGGTCAACCGGAGCAGGCGGAGTCCATTTGCAGGCAAGCGGTGGAATCGTTCCCTGACAACGCGGATGCACAGTACCTCCTGGCCGAGGCCCTCCGGCTCCAGGGAAGGGCCGACGAGAGTGAGCTGGCCTACCGCAGTTGTGTTCTGTCCAGGCCGGGCCATGGGGATGCCTGGGCAGCCCTTGCCTCCATGCTGTTTGAACAGGCCCGGTGGGAAGAGTCCCGGCGGGCCGCAAACCGGGCCCTCCGCGAGGAGCCCTACAACCCGGAGGCATCCTTTATTCGCGGAGCACTTCGGGAGCGTCGCCATGACTATGCCGGGGCCCACCGGGACTTTCTCCGTGCCTGGCGCAGCCAGCCAGAGCACTGGCCCCTCCCCTTGTCCCTGGAGGACGAGGAGCTCGAGGGGGTGGTGGAGGAGGCCATCGAGCAGCTCCATCCAACGCTCCGGGACTACCTCGGCAACGTCGCCATCATCCTGGAGGACTTTCCTGCAGACGAAGTCCTGCGCCAGTATGACCCCCCTGCCGTGGCCACGGGGCTGTTGGGCTATTTCTCCGGCGCCTCCCTCATGGACCGCTCCCTCGAGGACCCCTGGAGCAACCTGCCCAGTGCGATCGTGATCTACCGGCGAAACATCGAGCGCATGGCAGCCACCCGAGAGGAGGTCATCGACCAACTCCGCATCACCTTCTTCCACGAGGTGGGGCACTTTCTCGGGCTGAACGAAGACGACCTGGAAGCACGGGGACTCGACTGAGGTGCTACCCGCCGGTCCTCCCCCGGCCCACCCGCCACGAGAGTCCGAATCCCCACGACCACGCGGGGGGAAGTGCGCGGCCGGGTTGCGCCAGGACGTCGCCTCCCAGGCCAAGAGTGACTCCGCCAATGTGCCGGTGAATCCGTGCACCCCCCCCTGCCATCAGTTGCATGTACCCGGACCCTCCGCTCCCCAATTAAAAGTTCTGGATCAAGGTGAACGTCTCCCGGATGCGGGCCTCTGAGGACAACACCAGGCTCCAGCCCTCTCCCAGGTCCCGTTGAATCAGGAGCGGTGACACCACCTCCACGACGCCGCCCTGGTAGGAGGGCGTCGGCAGCACCAGGCCGCCCAGGGCCGGGGCCACAGCTACATCCCAGGGCCCCAGGCGTGCAAACCGGTACCGCACGTCGGCCCGCAGGCCAAAGAGGTAGAGTCGAAGACCGTAATCCATGTTCTCGGACAGCCCGAACCGCAGGGCCACATCCTGCTGGAGCACCGGCAGGCCCAGTCCGGTGGACAACGCGCTGGTGCCAGCCTGCAGCGAGGTGTGGACGGCCAGCTGCTTGGCCCCGGGCGCAATCGGCCGCGCACCCTCCATGGTGGCGATCGATGTGCATCCGCCCAGGGCGAGGAACGCCAGGGCCCAGAAAGTCGCTCCTCCGCGCCCCCTCACCGTTCCCACCCCAGGCGACATGTAAGATCCACATCGCCACTTCGCCCTCGCAGGGCCCCGCCCAGGGCGCCCCCAAACACCAGTCCCCCTGTGGTCCTCACTTCCACCCCCCAGCGCCCCCGAACTCCCTGGCCCACCCACCACTGGTCTCCATCCACCCCCCCTCGGATCAGCGTGGTGGAGGGTCCGATGGCGCCATGGACCAGCGCCCCTGTCGTGCCCCCCTTCCAACCCGCCAGGACCGCAGGCCGCAACCACACCGTCTGAATCTGCCCTCCCGGCACGGCATCGGCCCGGAAAGTCCCCAGGATCTCCCCCTCCATGAACCACCCGCCTTCTCCCACCGCCTGTTGCACCCAGAGGGTCGTGGCTGGTTGTACCCTGTGCAAGCCATCGGAGCCCCGCGCCCCCGCCAGGCCCAGAGCGATCCCCGGAGCCGCTGCAAACGCAGTGGCCAATGCTGCCCACAGCATCAACCACATGCGGTCACCTCGTAGACATCGCCAAAGCGAATGCCGATGGAGCCGCAGAGAAAGTCCACCTCCCCATCTCCAGCCTCGTCCACCAGGTGGTCCAACCACCCAAAGGCCGTCGTGCCCGCTTCCGCATTCCAGCTCGCACCCCAGGCCTCGGTGGTTCGGACCCACAAGCGCAGGGTTTCGGCGGCATCTCCGTTGAATTCCGCCAGGTCCCAGGCCAAGGCCGCAAACACCGTCCCCAGGGAATAGGGATCGTAGAGCAGCTGGGAGCTGGCATCTTCCCCGACCTCCGCCGGAAGCGGGTCCACATCCTTTGCCAACCAGTCCCCCGACACATCCCGGGCAGGCAGATCCAGGGAGTCGGAGATGAAGTTGGATCGACCACTCACCAGGCTGGCAATGGCATCAGCAAAGCCCTCATTCAGCGAGGCAACCCCCAGGAGTTGGGCCGTGTCGCCGGAGATTCCAGGTGCATGCGGGCTCCCCACGGTCCGCAGTTGAAAGAGCGCGTGTGCAAACTCGTGGAAGACGATCCCGGCATTGGCAGCGAGGGGCACCTCCTTCTCAATCAGGTCATCCAAAAGGATGAAGGTATGGGCTGTGCTGACATAGGCCGCGTTTTCAGCCGGCTGAATCGCCATGGCGATGTCGGGAACCACCGGTGCTACCGCTGCATCCAGGGGAAAGACATCCGACACGTCGATCTCGGCATCGGAAAGCCACGTCTCAACATCCCCCAGGTGCGCGTAGAAACTGAAAAGCACCAGGCCCGCCCGGTCGAGGGGCTGTGCCACCCCATCCACCACCGTGTAGAGCACCTCCAGGGGCCTGCCCTCCTCGTAGGTCAACACCACCTCTTCCGCCGTCAGTGACGGTGCAGAAATAGCCCCTCCACTCCAGATGGTGCCCAGATCCCCCTGCATTCTCTCCGGATCGGAAAGCGTCGGGATCTCACGGGGTTGGACTGAATGTCCTTGATCTTCGTTCAGGGTATAGGCGAGGAATTGGCTGGCTGGCGGTGGCGTACAGGCAACCCACAATCCAATCCAGAACACCAGGCCCCCTATCCGCCGGTCTGCAGCACGAGCAGTTGGACCCAGGCCCCCGGGTTTCCATCCGCGTCCATCCAGGGCGCCAACGTGGGCAAGGCCTTCAGGTGGGTTCGGGGCAGGACGCTGCCCAGGTGTCGTGGAAGTTGGGGAGACCAGTTCAGGCTGACCGCGTCGGCTGCCCCGTTCTGTGTCATCCACCACCCGAGCCCAAGGCCGGCCGTACTGCCCACAAGCGCCCCTGCTGCCAGTGACTTCCGGCCCGGTGATGCAACGACACCGGCCATGGCCCCCATCGCGCCCCCTGCGAGCCCCGCTCCGTTGATGACCGCGACGTCTGACCAGTCCGGATCCCACGCGCCACTGGCGAAAGCAGCGGTCCCCAGCAAGGCCGCATCCCCTGCTCCCAGGAGCGCAATCAGGTGCGTCTGTGGATCCAGCTCCACAAGCTCCCCGACCCAACCCCCGTACCAGGTGCCCCAACCGCCAGCCGAAGCCACCATGGTTGTCTCGGCAATCTCCAGGTCTACAAAAGAGGGAAACCCGAAAGCCATCAGGGTGCCTGCGCCCGCAGTTGTCAGAAAACCGCCCGCGGCTGCACGGTCATCGTATCCGTAGGCGTCATCCATGTAGAGCGCCCAACCGATGGCCTGGTACCCGGTCCAGGCCTCCAAGAGGGCCGTGAAGGCGAGGTCCTTTCCATTGACGTTGTAATGGGGGGCAAGCGCAGCCCCCGCCGCATGTCCCGCCAGGCCTCCTGCCAACATGGGACCCACGATCTGGCTCAGAGACTCGTCCACCCCCATCAACATGGGAATCCCCGCCCCCAGGGCTGCTCCGGCGCCCCACCCGGCACCTTGTAGGAAAATGTCTTGGAAGCTCTGGGGACCCATGGCCCGGCTCAATGCCAGTCCACCCATGTACCCAGCCCCGAGGCCCATGCGCAGGCCACCCATGACCTGCTGCGTACTGGGCGAGTCGGACATCAAGACCGGCGCCCAGGTTCCCGCCCAGGTGCCGTGGGCCATGGCGATACCCAGAGAGCCCGCCCTGGGGAGCCCCCCTTCTGCGAAACCCATGGAAGCCAGGCCAAACACAGCACCGGATCCAAGCTCAATCATGGCCCGGGTGGATCGATCCCCGGCATAGTCCAGTCCCAGAAGATCGCCGGCGCCGGCGCCGATCTGCCACCCCACCAGGCCGGTGATGTCCATCATCCAGGCCTGTTTCGCGTCCAGGGGGTTGTTGAGCGCCAAAATCGCAAGCCCGGTTCCGGACAAGGCGCCTAGGTTGGACGCCATCAGGGTCCGCTCCTCGGCCCCCGGTTCATCGTGTGCAATCAGGGCCCGGCCCAATTCCGCGCCAAACCAACCCCCCACCGCTCCACCGGTGAGCAGTGTAGCGAACTGATCCGCGCTGTAGTGTTTGTTCCGGGTCAGCAGCGCTGTGGTGCCGACGCCGAGGGCTCCCACGGGCTGGATCAGTTCAAGGCCAGCAACTTCTCCGGATAGAGCGGAGACGAAACCGAGACTGGTGTATCCGGTCAGAGCACCGCCGTAGAGGTTGACGAGCCAGCGGCGGTTCCATTCGGTGGGCTCGGGTTGTTCGGTCTCGACGGCTTCGATCTCGACGGCCTCGGTCTCGACAGCTTCGGTCTCGACGGCCTCGGTCTCGACGGCCTCGGTCTCGACAGCTTCAGTCTCGACGGCTTCGGCCTCGACGGCTTCGGTCTCGACAGCTTCAGTCTCGACGGCTTCGGCCTCGACGGCTTCGGTTTCCGCAGGTTCGGTCTCCTCGGTCTCAGTCTCCGCAGGGGCCGGGGCAGGTTCACCCGGTGGCGGGAGCATTGTCTGGGCGTGGGCCAGGGAGAGAAGCAGCAGAGAAAAGGTGGGGAACATCGGGTCTCCTAGGGGCGAATCCTGGCGTTGCCTTGGTCGCAGGCCACGTCGACACGCTTAATCTGGTGATTGGCGGTGTATTTCACGCCTTGTGGGTCCATGAAGCGTCCGAGCATGATGCCCTCCACCAGGCCGGCTGAAAGGGCCCCCAGGTCATATGTGTAGTGCTCGTTGATGGTGACCCGGCAACCGGTCCAGTCTTCCGGACTGGCATTCGTGAGTTTCAGGCGACGAAGGGGTCCAAACCCAACTGTCATCTGCGCCCAGGCCTGGACCTCGTCCGGAGGGGTTGGAAGCGGGGGCTCGCTGATTTCCAGCCGCCCCTCGTTGGCTTCAATCAACACCCGGTGGATCTGCTCGTTGGAGAGCACATCCCCGGTGCACTTGGGCAGCACGATGCCGTCTTGGTCCTGGGGCTGGACCGAGGCAAGGCGGCAGGTGATGGAGTCGTTCAGGGTCACCACCACACCGGTCCACAGGGTGTCCGAGTCGTTGTACAGGGTCAGGCGCCGTCCCGGGCCGCCGACACCCTGGACGGTGGCCCGCCCCACGAGGGCTGGCGACGAGGGAGCGGGCTCCTCCGGTTGCGTCGCGGGCTCTCCCGCCTCAACAGGCGTGTCCTCCACGGTCTCTTGCTGCGTCACGGCCTCGACGGGAGCCCCGGCCAGCTCGTCTTGCGCAGTCGCCGGAGAAGAGAAGAGGATCACGGCGGCATACAGCAGGCGATTCATGGGGGCTCCAGGAGGTCCGGCAGAGAGCGGCTGACCCCCCACGGCTATCGCATGCATCCCTTCATCGCCAAGGCCGTCTCCGGTGCGATACATCGCAACCATGTGGAAGAACGCCCTGCTCTGGCTCAACGCTCCCTTTGCGTGGGCCATCTTCCTCACCGTGTCCCTGCTCAACGTCTTGGGGGGCCTCCTGGTCCAGTGCCTGGCGGTCCCATTTGACCCCAAACGCAGGGCATCCCTGTGGGTCAACCGGTGGATCTGGGGCCACTTTCTGTGGGCCTGCGAGCCCGGTTGGCACCTCGCTCGCGAGGGCATCGATTCGGTGACCGGGGGCCCCTACATCGTGGTCAGCAACCACAGCTCGGTCCTGGACATCCCCGCCTGCATGGGATTGCCTCTTCCCCTGCGCGTCGTGGGACGTTCCTCCTTGTTTCGAATTCCACTCTTGGGCCTCTACATGCGGTTTTCCCGCCAGATTTCCCTGGATGCCACCAGCGCAGCCGATGTGCTGGCCAGCCTGGAGCAGTGCAAGGGCGCCCTGGAAAGCGGTGCGTCGGTCCTCATCTTTCCCGAAGGCACTCGCTCCCTGGATGCCCAGCTGGGTCGCTTCCACCGGGGCGCGTTTCGGCTGGCCCTGGACACCGGCGTCCCCATTCTGCCCGTGGCAATCCTCGGGACCCACCGAATCATGCGCAAGGGCGAGCTTCGCCCGGCAGGAATCTCCGAGGCGGTCCGGATGCGCGTTTTGGCACCGGTCCATCCCGAGGATGCATCCACCGCCAGGGCCCTCGGGGAGAGGGTGCGCGGTCAATTGGAAGCGGCGCTGGCCGACCTCCGGGAAAAAGCCGCGTGAAGGGCCTGGACCAGGCGGCCGGTCGATACCGGAGAATCTCCCGCTTCGCGGAGGGCATGGCGCGGGGGAAGATGAAGGGGGACCCCGTGTACCGGCGAATTCTCCCCCATCTGGAAGGCGCGCACACCTTGTTGGATCTTGGCTGTGGAGAGGGGTACCTGCTGTCCCTTGCGCGCGCAAACGCACCCGGCGTGCGGCTCCACGGAATCGACCACGATGCCGCACGGCTTGATCTCGCCCGCCGGGTGCTGGAGGGGGAACCGGAAGTGCACCTGGAGGTACAGGACCTCCAGACCGCTGAGTTTCCAGAGGCGGATGTGATCAGCTGTCTCGACGTGCTCCACTACCTGGCGCCGGAGCGACAGGATGAGGTGATTCAACGGATGTGTGCGGCCCTGACGAAGGACGGTGTCCTTGTGATTCGGGATGGCTGCTCTGACGGTGGATGGCGCACCGCCCTTAGCCAGGCCAGCGAACACCTCGCCCGGATGGTGGGACGCCACAAGGGGGATGGCATCCACTTTCGCCCCAAGACAGCGCTGGGAGAAGTGCTTGAACGAGTGGGTATGCAGGTCTTGCTGGAGCCTTGCTCCGAGGGCACCCCGTTCGCCAACCTGCTTTGGACCGCCAGGAGAAAGGCGCCATGAGTCGTGGCACCGAGATCGCCATTTCCCGCGTGGGGGCCACCTGCTCCGTGGGAGCAACCGCACCCGACGTGTTTGCGGCGCTCTGCGAGGGATCGCGCTCGATCTCCCCTGCTCCGTGGGAGGGAAAGGGACCCGTCGGCCGCACGCCCGGGTCCTCCGAGTGCACCTTGAGCTCGGACCTGGCGATCCAGGTGGCCATGGAGGCCACCGCAGGCTTGGAGTTGCCCCCAGACCTGGCGGTGGTGGGTGCCACCACGAGCGGTGACATGCGGGTCGGAGAGGAGGCCTGGTTTCGGCAGCACCAGGGAGAGCGTCTGGCTGTCCCCACGGACTTTCTCTGGAGACAGCTGGCCCATGGCATCACCCAGCAGGTCTGCCAAGCGTTGGGCACGGCCGGCGTTCGCCTGACCGTGTCCACGGCCTGTACTTCCGGAGCGGTGGCCATTGGCCTCGCCGCTGACCTCATTCGATCGGGCCGCGCCCCGGCAGCGCTGGCGGTTGGAACCGATGCCCTCTGCAAGCTGACCCTGCATGGGTTTGGCGCCCTGGGGGCCATGTCCCCGGAGCCGGCCCAGCCCTTTGACTCGGATCGCTCCGGCCTGAATCTCGGCGAGGGCGCTGCTGCGCTGTTCCTGGAGCCTGTGGAGGCTGCGATCGCAGCGGGCCGCACGCCACTTGCTGTATTGGAGGGGAGCGGAAACACCTCGGATGCCCACCGGCTAACGGCCCCTGATCCCACTGGCGATGGCGCCCGACGCGCCATGGTGACCGCGCTTGGCACTGTTCCCCGGGACGCCGTTTCCTATGTCTGCGCCCATGGGACCGCGACCCGCCTCAACGACACCATGGAACAGGCAGCCATCGGCGAGACCCTGCCCGGCGCCCACTTCTCCAGCATCAAGGGTGCGGTGGGGCACACCCTTGGCGCAGCAGGCGCCCTGGAGGCCGTGGTGGCGGTTCTTTCCCTGGTCCACAGCCAGATGCCTCCCAACACTGGCTTGAACACGCCTGAGGCCGGCCCTGCGCCCCTGTGCACCGTCGCCCCCCTCCAGGGTGACCGTGCCATGAGCGTGAACTTCGCCTTCGGCGGTCACAACACGGCCCTCTTGTTTCGACGGTGGGAGCCCTCCACCTGATGCGCATCACCGCCACAGCCTCCCGGATCTCCCAAGCGAGCGCAGAGCGATTTGCTCATGCGCCGGAGCCCACACGTCCCGAGGGCGTTCCAGCGGGTTCCTGGCGCAGGATGAGCCGCCTTTCCCGGATGGCTCTGGAGATTTCCTGGGACCTGGTGGCTGCCCGCGGGGGTGAGGACCGCATGGGCCTCATCTGGGGAACCCATTTCGGCGAGCTGGATCCCACCACGGTTCTCCTGGATCGCATGTCTGAGCGAGGACTGGCAGCAGCCAGCCCCATGCACTTCCAGAACTCCGTGTACAACGCCCCGGCGGGCCATCTCTCGATCTCCCTCGGCTTGAAGGGGCACTCGGAAACGGTGGCTGCGGGCGGGGCCACGGGCCTCGTGGCACTGATGCGTGGGCTGGACCTCCTGGAACTTGGCGTGTGCCCCTCGGTCCTCGTGGTGGCAGGCGACACCCTGGGCCCCGGGCTGCAACGATCCTGGGAGCTTCTGGAGGCCCCGGGTCCGGTAGGAGAGTCGGTGACCGCCCTGTTGTTGGAGAGGACCGGGTCGGGGGTGCCCGTGCAGGTGCTCTCGGGCGTTCCAGCCGTGCTTCCCCTGCCCTGCCACGCCCGCCAGCGCGCCCTTCCCCTGGAGACTCCCCTCACCGGGATTCCCGGGGCGGAAGCGCCGGAGGAGTCCCATGGACTCACCCCGTGTCTGGACCTGGCCATGGTGGCACAGCTGGCAGAAGGCAAAGGGGGCTCGGTCGTGGGCCAGGACCATGGGATGATCCTCACCGCCCTCGTAGGAGCTGCCGCATGCTCTCTCCCCTCCTGACTGTCCTGTTCTCAATGGCCGCCTGGGCCCAACAGCCCCCCGTCCTGCTCAAGGATGTGGTGCCCGAATACCCGGAGGAGGCCCGAACCCGGGGGCTCCAGGGGGATGTGGTCGTGCTGATCACGGTCCTCGAGGACGGCACGGTCGGTGACGCCGAGGTGGTACAGGGCGCGGGCACACTGTTGGACCTCGTCTCCCAGGAGGCTGCCCGCCAGCTATTGTTTGAGCCGGCCATGCTCGAGGGCGAGGCGGTGGTCGTGCAGCTGCACTACCGGTTCCACTTTGACCTGGGGATCGCAGACGAACAGGGTACAGCGGTCCCCGGCAGCCTCCACGGCGTGGTGACGGATGCGGATGGATTGCCGGTCCCCGGAGCCGCGGTGACGATTGCGCCCATGGCGGCCGAGGGGGAGGACGCCAAAGGCTCGGACGCCAAAGGCGAGACACTCACGCTTGAAAGCCGCCCCGACGGCAGCTTCCGCGCCACGTTTCTTCCTTCGGGCCGCTATGTCGTGCGCACAGACCACCCAGCCTTTTCCTCGTCTGAGGTGGAAATCGAAATCCGCGCCGGGGAGAACCTCCAGCGCCAATTCATGCTCTTGGGGGTCAGCGCACAGGAAATTGTGGTCACCTACCAACAGCAGACCTGGCGCGAGGTGAAACGCGGCCCACTGGAGGCCAACGCCGGGACCGTGACCGGCAGCTACACCTTGACCCGGCGCGATGTGGAGTCCAGTCCCGGGGCGCTGGAGGACGTGTCTCGCGCTGTGCACTCTCTGCCCGGTGTGGCGGCTGACACGGACATGCTCTCCACCTTCCACGCCCGGGGGGGCGAGACCCGCGACGTGGTGTTTCTCCTGGATCGCGTGCCCCTGGACAACCCCTTCCACCTGGCTGGATTCAACAGCCTGTTCAACCCGGACATGATCTCCAGCGTCCAGTACTTCGCAGGCGCACCGCCTGCCTCGGTCCCATCGGGCACCTCTGCGGTCCTGTCCGTCGAGAGTTGGGACGGGACCCCCCGCCAGGAGAGCAGCGAGATGGATGGCGCACTGGATGTGTCGGCCTCCAGCTTGCGGGCCCTGGTCATGGGGCCGGTGGGAGAGGACATCACCGTGGCACTGGCCGTGCGACGTTCCTACCTGGAGTCCTACTTCCAGGTCATGAAGTGGGCGAACCTGGTGGACACAGCCTTTTCGGCGCCGGAATTCTCAGAGGTCTCCGCCCGGGTCGCCTGGCGTCCGACAGAACGGCAGCGCTGGATGGCCTCCATCCTGCGTGCTGGCGACTCCCTCGGAATCGTGGACTCGGAGGATGACAGTGCGCTCTCCTTTGATGCGACCTTCGAGCTGGACAATCGGATGACCATGACCACCCTGGATCACCGGCTCCAATGGGATGCCGACACCACCTGGCAGACCACCGGCGCCTGGATCCGGGACGATTCTTTTGTGCTGCGAGACCTGGGGGGTGAGTTCCAGCAGGAGGCGGTCTCCCGCACTGCATTTGCCCGAACCGACCTCTTGGCCACCCGGGGGAAACATGCCCTCGGTGCCGGCGTGGATACCCGTTGGCGAGATGTCACGGTCACGGGCCAGGTGGAGGATCGCCGCACCCATCCCACCTGGTACAACGCACCCCTGGCCGAGTACGAGTCCGCCGTCCTGGACCTGGACACGCACAAGAACTGGTCTGATGCGTCCGTCTGGGCCGAGGACGAATGGCAGGGGCCGCTCCGAATCCGCGGCGGCGGTCGGGCCACCTTCAGCGGGGCCACGAACCAGTGGCTGCTGTCCCCGCGGGCGGGGGTTTCCCTCCCGCTGCCCACGGGCACGATTCCCAAGGCCAGCGCCGGGGTGTACCACACGGTTCTCCAGGATCCGCTCCTGTATGACCCGATCCTCGGAAACCCGGACCTCCAGGCCGAACAAGGACAGCACCTGGTGGTGGGGATTGACCAGGCCTTTCCCCTGCCCGGGGAAGAGGGCGGGGGCCTGCTCCGGGTAGAGGCCTACACCATCAACCTGGACCATTTGGTGGTCAATCCCGACACGGAAGCGGGGGTCGACGAGCTTGCCTTCACCAATGACGGCACCGGCACCAACCGGGGTGTGGATGTCCTGTTGGCGGGGAAATCGGGCCGATTCCGGGGCACCGTGACCTGGTCGATTCTTGAAGCCCTTCGAAAGAACCCCTTGAACCGGCAGTTTGCCACGGAGTACGCCCCAGCCCAGGACCAGCGGCACACACTTGGAACGACCCTGGAGTACCAGCTGACCCCCTATTGGCGAACCACCGTGCGCTACGCCTACCACACCGGCCGCCCGGTGTCGGCCATCTCCCAGAGCGCTGTCAGCGAGGCCTTTCTGCTGGACTGCGTCAACTGCGAGCGCCTGGGGCCCACCCACAATGCAGACATCCGAGGAGAATGGCGCAAGGCCATGCGGAATTACCGCCTCTCCGTGTACGCGGAGGTTCTCAACGTCACCAATGCCAAGAGCGATTTCGTTCCTCTGGTCGCCATCGAGGACGGCGAACGCCAAGACGGCATGTTGACCCATCTTCCCTTGCGGCCCTTTCTTGGGGTGCGGGCGGACTTCTAGGCCCCGTTGACCCACCGTGGGCGCTGCGATAGTTCCCGGACCCCGGAGGAACCCATGGCCGATGTCCTGAAGCTCCAGCTCAAGGAGCTCATTGTCAGCGCCTTGATGATTGAAGACCTCGCTCCCGCGGAGATCGAGGATGCTGCGCCACTGTTTGGCGAGGGCCTGGGCCTGGACTCCGTGGATGCCTTGGAATTGGCCATGGAGATCGAGCGTGTCTTTGGCGTGACCCTCCCGGAAGCCGAGGAGTCCCGGGAGATCTTCACCTCGGTGGACACCCTTGCAGCCCACATTGCCGAGAACGCTGCAAGCGCCTGAGGTCAGCTCTCGGCAGAACGACGGCGGCAGAACCAGTACACCGCCGGCCCGCCGATGGCGGCGAGCACCACGCCAAGCAGGGCGCCGCCCAACAAGCAGGACAGGAACAGATCCGGCAGGTTTCTTGCGAACACGCTCGCTTGCTTCCCGAACTCCCGAGCCCCCTCCATATCGAGAGGCCTTATGTGGCCAAAGCGCACCCACTCTCCAAGGAGAATTTCCACCGCGATGAGGACAGGAGCAAAGAGCGGATTGGAAATATTGGCTGCCAGATAGACCGTGACCTTGTTCAGCTTGAGCAACCACGCAAAGGCAATGCAGAGGGGCAGGTGAAGCCCGAAGAAGGGCAGGCAACCCAGGAAGAAACCCAGCGCAACCGCCCACCCCATTCGCGCCGGAGAGGTGTGCTCCTCCAGGAGGTGTTGAACCAGCCCTTTCAAGGTGCGACGCATGGGGTGCCTTGGACGAGGTTGCCGTGCGGGGTATAGCGGATTTGATGTCCCGAGAGAAGCACTGGATTGTCGGCCTATGTGGAATCAGCACCTTGCTGTTCGGGGTGTCCCTCCTGGCCCTACCCGCACCGTTCTCCCTCCCCGGAGAACCATGGTGGTGGGGCGTTTTCTTGGCCAATGCCGTCGGGTTGGTCCTGGTGGCGCCTGTCCTGAGGCCCGGCACACAGATTCTGGGCCCTGTCTGGGTACGGGGGAAGCCGGACTGCCAGGCTGTGGCCTTGACCTTTGACGATGGGCCAGACCCTGATTCGACGCCGCGCATTCTCGCGGCCTTGCGGGAGGCCGGGGCGTCCGCCACGTTTTTTGTGCTTCTCGACCGCGCCCGGGCCCATCCGGAACTCCTGGAGGACATGGCCCGGGACCAGGAGGTCGCCCTCCACGGAGCCGACCATGACCCCTTTCTCGCCTTTCGCGGGCACAGACACATTCAGCAGATGCTTCGGGAGAGTCAAGCCTGGCTCCAGGAGAACACCGGACAGGAAATCCACTGGTACCGGCCCCCGTTCGGGGTCTACCCCTTGCCCATCGCCCGCGCGCTACGGGGAACCTCCCTCGCCATGGCCTGGTGCTCTCGCCGCACCCTGGATGGGACCCTGCCGGGTGTGGAGCGACTGCGACGCATCTGTCGGCGGGCAGGAGCCGGGGAGATCATCCTGCTCCACGAAGGCCCCCGGGCTGCAGTCGAGGCCCTCCCGGGCATCCTGAAGGACCTGCGAGACCGGGGCCTCCGCTGCGCCACCGTGGGAGAGGTCCTCGCCCCATGAGAGTGGGAATCACCGGCTCCACTTCCTGGACGGCGGCTGGTCGCGGTTCTGCCGCTCTCGCCGATCTCCTGGACTCGGGAGGAAACGCCTTTGGGGACGACCCCCCCTACCCCTCCGAAGGTCTTGCACAGCCCCGCGGGGGCTTCATTCCGGGATTGGACCGAACCCGGCCCGCGGAGGCACTTCTGGAGGGTGTGGTGCGAGATGTCCTGGAGCAAGCGGGGTTGTCTCCGGGGACTTGCCGGGTGGGCTTGGTGGTCGGCACCTCCAGCGGCAACGTAAGCGGCCCATTTGAAGCGTGGCACCGTCGGGTTCTGGACGGCGATGCAGCAGAGGCCCACGGCTGCTCCCGCGCCACGCCCACCCTGGAAATCGCCAGGAAGCTCGGCTTCTCCGGGCCTGTATCCACCCTTTCGGTGGCCTGCGCCTCGGGCACAGCGGCTTTTGCCCTGGCGCTTGGATGGCTGCAAGACGACTTGGCCGATGCCGTGGTGCTCTGTGGCCTGGATGCGCTTTCCCTGTACATCCACGCCGGATTTTCCGGTCTGGGGGCGCTGTCCAGTGACACACCGCGACCGTTTCACCCAGAGCGGGACGGTTTGCTGCTCGGGGAGGGCGCGGCAGCCTTGGTGGTCGAACCGCTCACGCCAGGCCGGGCCGAAGCTCGGGTTCTCGCAGAAGTAGGCGGTGTGGGCCTGTCGACGGATGCAGTGCACCTGACGGCCCCCGATCGCACGGGCGATGGTGCAGCCCGCTCCATGCGGCAAGCCATGGCGGCACCGTTCATCGCAGCGGAGGACATTGACACCGTCTCAGTGCATGGGACCGGGACCGTTTTCAATGACGCCATGGAAGCCCACGCCCTCCAGCAGATCTTCGACTCCGCCCGGGTCGCGTCCCACGGCATCAAGCATTCGATCGGCCACACCCTTGGAGCAGCGGGAGCGGTGGAGGCAGCGGTGGTGGTGGAGGCCCTGGTGCGGGGTCGGCGCCCCCCCGGTCCGGCCGAGGTGGCGGAGGATCTTCCCTTGCCCCGAGCCCCCTCCAAGAGCGCCCCGGTGCGCATTGCCTTGTCCACCAGCTCTGCATTTGGAGGGGTCAACAGCGCGGTGGTCCTGGGGGTGCCGGGGGCGCTTCCCGAGCACGCATCGTCCCCGGCGGAGGTCGCTTGTCTGGCAAGGGTCCGGCGGAAATGGGGACCCGGCCCCTTGCCCTGGCGAGAGGAGTGGCCCGGCACGCCCGACCGGATTCGCAGGGTCAACCGGTATGTGCGGGCTGGCCTCCTCGCCCTGCGCAGCATGATCGAGCTCCTGGAGGCGCCGCTTCCTCCCACCTGCGGCTTGGTGCTGGCGTCTGAGTCCAACTGCTTGGAAACCGACCTGCGCTACCACGCCCGCCTCGTGGAGCGGGGTGCCGCCCGCGCTTCCCGATTGGATTTTGCAGCCACCATCCCGGGGGCTCCACTGGCCGAGGCTTCCATCTTGTGGAACCTGCAGGGACCGTGCATCGCACTGGTGGAACCCATGGAACAGGCGGAGGTGGAAGCGGCCCGCCTCCTGCGATGGGGCCGCGCGTCGATGATCCTGGCCCTGGGGATCGAGGCTCCGGGAACCGACCAGCCAGCGACCGCCAGCGTGGCACTTCTCTCGGTTCTGTAGGGAGCCCTTGCCCTCGAACCACGATAGAGCCAGTCCTCCACTCGAGGGAAGATGGAACCGGTTGTCGTCACTGGAATTGGACTTGTTTCAAGCCTTGGCTTGACCCTTGCCGACGCCACCGATTCCCTGCGCCACGGAAAGAGTGGCATCGTCCGGTGCGAGGAGCGGCAGCGCCTCGGATTTCGCTCCCCCCTCACCGGACGCCTGAACGGTTTTGACCCCCGCAGTCGCTTGTCCCGCAAGGAACGGCGGTCCATGGGGGAGCCCGCCCTCTACGCAGCCCATGCAGCGTTGGAGGCCCTGGACGATGCGGGCCTCGACCGGGACACGGTCCGGGGACCCGACACAGGAGTCATTCTCGGAAACGACTCGGTCTGCTCCTCAGCCTTTCGGGTCAACGAGCGCACCCTCCAGGACGGCACCACCCGAAACCTGGGGTCCTCAGCCGTGGTGGAGTGCATGAACTCCTCCCCCAGCATCAATCTCTCGGTGCTCCTCGGGTCCCAGGGGGCCTGCTGGACGCTTTCGGCAGCCTGCGCTTCCGGTTCCCATGCCATCGGCCAGGCCTGGGCCCTGTTGGCCACCGGCCAGCAGTCGGTGGTTCTGGCCGGAGGCACCCAGGAGCTGGATTGGCCTGGCATGGCTGGTTTTGACGGCCTGGGGGTCTTTTCAGTGCACGATGGTGACCCAGGGGACTCCGTGCGGCCCTTTTCCGCGGACCGGGATGGACTGGTGCCCAGTGGGGGTGCTGCAGTCCTGGTGTTGGAAACGGCCTCCCATGCGCGGGCGCGTGGGGCGAGAGTCCGCGCCGAGGTCTTGTCCTACGCCTTCACCTCGGATGGGCACCATGTCACCAGCCCCGCGGGGGATGGGGCAGCACGCTGCATTCGCATGGCTCTGGACCGCGCAGAGCTTTCGCCGGGGGAGATCGAGTACGTAAACGCCCATGCAGCTGGCACCCCCGTGGGGGATGGCATCGAGGGCCGGGCCCTGCTCGATGTCTTTGGCGGCGCCTGTCCACCGGTTTCCTCCACCAAGAGCATGACCGGCCATGAGTGTTGGATGGCGGGCGCCTCTGAGGCTGCCTACTCACTGCTCATGGCAGAGGGCGGCTTCATTGCCCCCAACCGGAACTTCGCAAGCGCAGATGCGGGCCTGGAGGACCTGGATGTGGTGCAGACCACCCGGGACACCCGCCCGCGCACGATCCTCTCCAATTCCTTTGGATTTGGTGGAACAAATGCCTGCCTCGTTCTTCAGGCGGAGCCCTCCCATGCCTGACCTCCCCGAAGTCCGGGAGCTTCTTCCCCACCGGGGGCGCTTTCTCCTCGTGGACAAGCTCCTCACCATGGAGGGCGACCGGGTGGAGGCCGTGGGCCACTTCACGGAGGAGATGGTGGAGGGCCACTTTCCGGGGCAGCCCATCGTCCCGGGGGTCCTGCTCCTGGAGGCCCTGGCACAGACCATGTGCTGCGCCCACCTCTCCCGGCCGGAGCTGCACGGTGGAACCCCGTTCTTGGCGGGATTTGAGAAGGTACGTTTTCGGGCCCCAGTGATTCCCCCGGCCACGGTGCACTACCGGGTGACCCTCAAGGAGGAACGATTTGGCTTGTTCCGGGCAACAGGTGAGGCCTGGTGCAACGACGTGCGGGTGGTCAGCGCCAAGCTCACGGGCGCGATGATGCCCCCGGAGTCCGCCCCTTGAAACGGGCGGTGGTCATCGGGTCCGGCGTAGGCGGACTCACGAGCGCCCTCCTGCTGGCCAAGCACGGATGGGAGGTGCAGGTCCATGAACAGCACTATCGACCCGGCGGCCTGTTGCACCGCTTCTTCCGTGAGGCCCGCCCCTATGACACGGGCTTCCACTACTGCGGCGGGCTGGGGCAAGATGACATCCTCGGCTCCTGTCTGCGCCACCTGGGGGTCTATGAACAGGTTCGCTGGCTGCCCCTGGACGAGGCCGGCTTCGACCGACTCAAATTTCCCGGATTTGAGTTTCGGGTGCCCAATGGCGTGGACGCCTACCAGGAGCGCTTGATCGAGACCTTCCCCGAGGAAAGGGCGGGAATCGAGGGGTACATGGCGGACCTGGTGGAGGCCACCAGTCAGTACGGCCTCTACGCCTTCCGGTCCGTGGTGGAACCAGCGGAATTCCTGAAGTGGGAGGGACAAAGCGTGGCGGAAGTCGTGGCCCGCCACACGCGCTGCCGGGAGCTGGTGGCGGTGCTGACAGGGCAAAACGCCCTGTACGGCGTGCCCGCTGCCAAGGCGCCGTTTGGGTTGCACGCCGTTGTGGTGCACCATTTTCTCAAGGGGGCCAACCGCATTGATGGCGGCGGAGACCGATTGGCCAAGGGTCTGGTGAACCGCTTGAAGGAGCTGGGTGGCAGCCTGCACCTGAAGTCCCGTGTGGACCGGGTGAACGTGGAAGATGGCAAGGCGCTGGGCATCACCCTGGCCTCCGGGGAGCAGATCGATGCGGACCTCGTGGTGTCGAACATGCACCCGCGGGTGCTGTTGGAGCACCTCCCAGAAGGCGCCGTGCGCAAGGCCTACCGAACTCGGGTCCTGGACCAGCGCGTGGGCATTGGGCACCTGGGGGTCTATGTCCAGCTGAATGCACCGGCCGAATGCATTGGCAATGCCAACGTGTACCGGTTGGACGACTTCGACTCAGACCTGACCTTCAAGAACATCGCTCCGGATGACGTCCCGTTCTATTTCGCGACCGCACCCGCACAGGGCTTGGATGACCCGAGCCCCCACCACCACGTGGTGCTGATGCTCATCGCCCTGGACTACGCCAAGGTGGCGCCCTGGGCTGCATCTTCCACGGGGGCGCGCCCTCCTGAATACACCGCCTACAAGGACAGCCTCGCCGAGGCCGCGGTTCGGGCCCTGTGCGAGGACTTTCCCAGCCTGAAGGACAAGGTCGTCCGCGTCGAGGCCAGCACAGCCCTGACCACCCAGCACTTCACCCGAAGCCCAGAGGGGGCCATGTACGGCCACTACCACGAGGTGAGCCAGATGGGACGCTACCGTCCCTCCCAATTCAGTCGGGTCAATGGCCTGATCCAGGTGGGCCAGTCCGTGTTTGCCCCGGGGGTGTTGGGATCCACGTTGTCCGGCTATTACGGCGTTGGGCGGCTCCTTGGATTTGAGCGGCTCACCGAGGAGTTGAGGGTCGCATGAGACAGGTCGTCGTCACCGGTATCGGGCTTCGCACGCCGCTTGGATCCGACCTGGACACGGTCTTCGACTCCCTGATCGCTCAGCGTTCAGGAGTGCGGGCCCAACCCGCGTGGTCAGAGGTGCGGGACCTGCTCTCCCTGGTGGCGGCCAGCGTGGATGACTTCGATGGCAAGGAGATCCCGCGCAAGTTTCGGCGCACCATGGGGCGGGTGGCCATGTTTGCCGCTGCGGCAGCAAAGGACGCCGTGGACCAGGCCGGGCTGCCCCCCACCGCGCTCCAAACGGGCCGGGCGGGCGTGGCGGTCGGTTCCACGCTGGGAAGTCATCTGGCAGACTCGGAGTTCTGGGCGCACTTCCATGCCACCGGGTCTGCTCGGGGGGTGAAGGGCACCCACTTCTTCAAGGTCATGGCCCACACCTGCGCCACCCACGTGGCGCTCTTCCTGGGCACCCAGGGAGAGGCTGTCGCCACCAACGCAGCCTGCGCCTCAGCCACGCAGGCCCTTGGAAACGCGCTGGACAGGATTCGGGCCGGGCGGGCCGACATCATGATCGCGGGGGGGGCGGACGAGCTTCACGTGGCGGCCGCCATTACCTTTGATGCCATGGGAGGTGGTTCCCGGGCCTACAACGAGTCACCCTCCTCCACCCCCCGCCCTTTCGACAAGGACAGGGATGGCATTGTGGTGGGCGAAGGCGCTGGCATCCTGGTGTTGGAGGAGGAAGGGCACGCCCGGGCCAGGGGGGCCCAGATCCTGGGGCGGGTCCTCGGATACGGAGGGACGTCAGATGCCCAGAACATGGCTTCCCCTGCAGCCGGTGGCATGAAGAAAGCCATCGAATTGGCGCTCGGGGATGGAGACCTTCTCCTTGAGGATCTTGGCTACGTGAATGCGCACGCCACGGGAACGCCCATTGGCGACGCTGCAGAGGCTGATGCCCTTTTTCAGCTCTTTGGGGACCGGGTTCCCGTGAGCAGCTCCAAGGGCCACCTGGGCCACATGATGGGCGCCTGCGGAGCCGTGGAGGCAGCCATCAGCCTGGAGGCCATGCGGCGGGGTTGCGTGCCCCCCACCTTGAACCTTGAAGCCCCCGACGTGGCTCCGCTTCATCTGC
>CAZSZE010000015.1:0-64965 GCA_964610645.1 uncultured Enterobacterales bacterium
GTTCGGCCTTCATTGGAACACAACCTACCAAGCGCCCGCCATTCTGGCACAGCGAACACCACAAAGTGACCCAACCGGGGGGCAGATGGCCCATCTCCCGCCAATTCGGTCGGATTCCAAGCCCAGATCCGACCCGAACCGGGAGGGATGGCCTATCCCCGGCCGTTGAGGTCGGATTTTGCTCTGGCAATGCACAACTGTGAGCAAGAGACGTACCTATTGCGGCCCTGCCTCCAACCAACCCAGGACCTCGAGGCCTTGCACCACCCAGGCTCGCGGCAAGGCAAAGTCCGGAAAGTCCCCCAGAAGCTCCCCGTTCCAGGTGTAGGTGACCCGGGTCTGGCCCGGAGAAATCGGCTCCAGCCGCCAGGAACCAGCTGCGCGGGGCAGACGCACCGCATCTCCCACTGGCGCCAGCGGGTGTTCCACGGCGCCCCAAGAAAACACGACCACGGCTCCCCTCTCCTGGCGCACAAAACGGGCCACGTAGTCTCGGTCCGCCAGAAAATAGGGCATGTCCAGGGACACGCGAACCACCCCCGGTGCCAACACCTCCGCTGAGCGCAACCGCAAGAAAATGTCCGGGTAGTGGGCGAAATCTGTGACCCGATTCTCCAGCACATGCACCGGTAGATCAATGACCGTGCTGGCCTCACACCAGGGCAACCCCTCCACACGGGCGCACCGCACCCTGGCCGGGCTCTCTACCAGAATCTCCCAACTCGCTGTCGAGAGTGCGGAGGGCACGCTCGCGGCCGCCAGGGGCGAGCAGGCCAGAATCCCCAGCACCACCCACAACCACAACCTGCGCCACCCCATCGTGTTCATCCTGTCAAATCCGTTGTAACCCCGCGTTTCTGCGGGTATATCTTCCACCGCACCGCTCCAGAGGTCCAATGACAGTCCCTCTTTTTATCCTCTCCCTCGGCCTCTTGGCCTGCAATGAATATGACCTGAATCGTCCCGGAGAGGACAAGGCTGCACCGGTGACGGACACCGGTGAACCACCGGATCCCATCCACCCGGATATCCGGGTCAGCCCCTCCACCATCGATTTTGGCATCATCCCGCGGGACTGTCCGGCACCTACTCAGGAGGTGACCGTGAGGAACGTGGGCGCCAACACCCTGGAGGTGTCTGACATTCGCGTGGCCGGCGATGCCGCCCCCTCCTTCGGGCACCTGGGGGTCTCCCCCGTGCTGGAGCCCGGCGAGGAATACGTGTTCGACGTGGAGTTCACCCCGACGGCATGGACCACCTACCACGTGGACCTGGAGGTGGATTCCAACGATCCGGACGACGGCACCGTGGCTGTGCCCATGAGCGGCGTCGGTGGTGAAGACGCCCTGTACGAGGAGGTGTTCTTCCAGGACCACTATTCCGAGGTGGATGTGCTCTGGGTCGTGGACAACTCCTGCTCCATGTCTGGCGCCCTGGCCCAGGTGGAATCGAGCTTTGATTCCTTTATCGACCAGTTTCTGACCCTCAACCTGGACTACCACATCGGGGTCGTGACCACGGACATGGACGATCCCAGCCAGTCGGGCCGTCTCGTGGGCAATGTGATCACCGCCAACACCTCCAACCCCAAGTCCGAGTTCATGGCCGCCATCGCCCAGGGTGCCAACGGATCCGCCGATGAAGAGGGCTTGGCAGCGGCTCAGGCGGCCTTGACGGAGCCGCTGGCTTCTGGAGCCAACGCCGGATTCATGAGAACCGCTGCTGCGCTGGCTGTGATCGTGGTCACCGACGAAGACGACTCGTCCCCTGTGAGTTCCAGCAGTTTCGGCAGTTGGTTCAACGGATTGAAGGCGGACCCGGACGACTCGACCTTCTCCTCCATCTGTGGGGACTCCGGGGCGGGTTGCAGCAACTGGAATGCCTTTCCCGATGTCATCACGGCCATGCCGGGTGAAAAGTACATCGATGTGGTCGGTGCCACCGGGGGTGTCTGGCAGTCCATCTGCACCCAGGACTTCGACCGGGCGCTGCAACACATCTCCATCACCGCGGTGGGAATGCGCTTTGCATTCGAGCTGACGGCCACGCCGTCAAATGTCTCGGCTCTCACCGTGTTCGTAGACAACGTGTCGGTCCCCTACGGCGGAACCAATGGCTGGACCTACGACGCAGCAACAAATTCCGTGGTGTTCGACGGAACCGCCATCCCCGAGGCGGGTGACCGCATCGAGGTGAGCTACCCCGTCTCAGGCGGCTGCTGAACCGCCTGAACGCGCACTGCCCGAGCCTTGCCGGGCGATCACGGCTATTCTCTGCGCCATGCACTTGGGGTGGACGATCTTCCTGTTGGGGTGTGGGGGCGACGACTCTGAACGGGAGTGGCTGGTGGAGACCCTTGACTGGGACACCCATGCCACGGGAAGCGGCTACACCTTTGAAGACCCCCAAACCACCTGGCTTGCGGCGGAGCATTCCCTGCCCAGCCTGTGGTGGAGCATCCCCGCCTCCAACATTCCCCTGTACCTGTGGGAGGACGTCCTAAGCGGCGAGGACGTGATGGACGTGGGCAGCTGCCCGTACCTGACCCTGTCAGACGACACCACCACCTGGACTGCCAACTGCCGTTCCCAGGAGGGGTACAACTGGTCCGGAAGCGTGTCCGTCAAGGAAACGGACGATGGAAAGTGGACCACCCAGGAGTGGGCCTTTGAACTCGAGGTCAGCTCGGATCGGGAGGGCCGACTCTTCGAGCGGGTCAAGATGGAGGGCCAGGTGCGCTACATCGACGGTGACGATGCCCCCCTCGCCAGGCATGTCCAGGCGAATCTCCACATGGAAGCCCCCGGCTACTGGGCCGGCGCGTTCAAGCCCGAGCTGGATGCTGCCTGGAGCGACATGAACCTGACCGGCATCTGGGAGGCCCGGTCCATAGAAAACGGGGAGAGCTGGCAGATGGAGGCCCGGGTGGACCTGGGCGAGCTGGGTGGATTTTCACTGGAGGGGGATGACTTCCGCGTCGTGGAAGACTGTGCCGGGGAGCCGATGGGAGAAGCCACTCTCACCGGGGCCAACAAGGCCCGGTTGGAGTTCGAGGGAGCCGATGCCTGCAACGGATGCGCGAAGCTCTGGCTCGACGGTGAACGCGCCCCCAACGCTTGCCAGGACGGGTAGGGCTGGCGCCTCGGGCGGCCACGGGGGGCCGCCCCTACGTTCCGATTATGAGGTCCGTACCCGCCCGGGATTCAGTCCCGGTAGATCTCAATGGCTTCCAGGACCACGTCCTTCACCGGGCGGTCCCCGGAGCCCGTCGGAACCTCGGCGATGGTGTCAATCAGCTCGGCACCCTCGATGATGCGTCCAAAGACCGAGTGCTTTCCATCCAGCCAGGGCGTGGCCACCTGGCACACGAAGAACTGCGAACCGTTGGTGCCTGGACCAGCATTGGCCATGGACAGGATTCCTCGGCCCACATGGGAGAGGTCCGGGTGGAACTCGTCTTGGAAGCGCCAGCCAGGGCCGCCGCGCCCGGTGCCCGTGGGATCTCCTCCCTGGAGCATGAAGTCCCGAATCACCCGGTGAAATATTGTGCCCGAATACAACGCCCCGCTCGCCTTTTCCCCGGCCGGGTTGGTCCACTCCACGCCCCCAGTCGCCAGAGCCACAAAGTTGGCCACCGTCCGTGGCGCCTGTTCCTCGTAAAGCTCGGCCACCATCTCGCCCATGGAGGTCTTGAAGCGGGCGCGAAGAGCACCCTCGCCCGGGCACATTTCCTGCACAGGGGGGGCTGGAGTGTCTACGGGTTCACGGGAGAGAAACGACATTTGAAACTCCGTTCGAAAGCTACCTTAATATTGTCTTCATAGCCTGTCACAACCTTGGCAACCATGAACGGCCGTGTACTTCACGCCAGTGCTAACCTCTCCTGCCCTCCCATGAGTACACCTCCAACGCGCATTTTGTTTGTTTGCACAGGAAACATCTGCCGATCCCCCATGGCAGAGGTGCTGGCCGAGGCCCTGGCGGCTTTTCACGGGCACGAGGTGGAGGTGCAATCGGCATCCTTGCTGGGCCTCAAGGACCATCCGGCCCACAAGCACGCCATTCAGGTCATGACCGAGAAGGGGCTGAACCTCTCAAACCACCTGGCCACACCCTTGTCCGGCGAGCTCATGGACTGGGCGGACCACGTCCTGTGCATGGAGGTGGAGCAGGCTGTGGAGATGCGCAAGCGATTTCCGGAGCAAGGGGACCGGGTGGAGCTCCTGGGACCCTACGGAGGGCAAATGGAAATCGAGGATCCCCTGGGGGGCTGGCGTCCCCGGTTTCGCCGCTGCCGAGACGAGATTGACGCATGCGTGAGCGCTTTTTTGGGCCAACTGGGCACCGAGTAGATCAGGGGTCGCGCCAGAGGCTCTTGTCGAAGTCCCAGACCCGGCGCAGGTCGTCTCCTGCCTCCACATCCAGGCGGAACTGAATGCGCCGGTGATCTTCGGTTTCCAGCACCACCATGTGTCGTCCAGCCGGCAAGGTGTAGGAAAGCAGGGGGGTGTACCGCAGCACTGTCCCATCAATCGTGACCCGTGACCTGGGCAGAGAGGAGATCGTGACCCGGCCACTGTCGAGCTCGGGGGCAGCGGCTTCCACACGTGGCGGCGTCCGGATGGGGGCCGGGGTGGGGGTTGGAACGGGCGCTACCACCTCCACCCGCGGTTTCTTTGTGGGCGGAACGGGATCGGGATCGGACGCGGCTTCCGTCGCCGGGGTGTCGGGTGCCTCTTCTTGAGCCTCTGGCTCCGGTTCCGGCCGGGCACGAATGGTCTGGGGGGGGAGATCCTGCACCGTCTGGGGGGCCGGTTCCTCGCCCTGGGGCACCATTCGACTCCACACTAGCGCCAGCACGCACAGGGCCACTCCCAGCAACGCCAGGGTCAGGGTGGACCGAAGATCCGTTCCCCGCTTGGCAGGCGGGCGTGCACCGGGATCGATCTCCCCGGGACCCAGTGGACGGTGGACATTGCCCACGGAAACCGGGATTCCACCCTTGTAGGGTTGGGGATCGGAACGGGAGAGAGTTGAGGCGGATCGAACGGGATCGGGCTGGGTTCCACGGACCTTGTCCAGGCGGGAATACGTCCCGTGGATTTCCACCAACTTCTCCCGCATCAGCACCGGGTCTCCCACCAGTTTTGACAGGGCCCGCGCCATGCCGATGGCTGTGGGGTACCTGGCAGATGCATCCCTCTGAAGCGCCCGCATCAGCACCGGTCCCAGATCCCGGTTCCGGCCCGACAGTTGGGCTGCTTTGCGAGCCCCCTCGTCCCGGTTCATCAGCTCCCGGATCTTCTTGGGGTCCGTCTGCCCGTAGAGGCGTTCCAACTGCGCCAGCTCATACAGGACCGCCGCCACCCCAAATTGGTCGGCTGCACCGGTGACGGGCTTGCCCACCGCCTGCTCGGGGCTCATGTAGCCCCAGGTCCCCTTGACCCCATCTGTGCCATTGGCGGCGTCGAGCACCTTGGAAATGCCGAAGTCCAACACCTTCACGACCCCCTGGGGATTCAGGATGATGTTGCCGGGCTTGATGTCCCGGTGCACGAGGTGCCGCGCGGTTCCGTCTTCTCCGCGGGCGGTGTGGGCATAGTGCAACCCCTCGCAGATCTGCCGCCCCAGCTCGGCGATGACCGCCTGGGACAACAGGAGCTTGTTTCGCTTGGCCAGGGAGAGGATGCGTCGCAGGGTGACCCCTTCCACGTACTCCATCACCAGGTAGTAGAGATCCCCCTGTTGATCGAAGTCCTGGATCTGCACCAGGTTCGGGTGCTGCAGCTGGCTCCCCACCCGGGCTTCATTGATGAAGAGTTCCCGAAAATTTTCGTCCAGGGCATGCTCTGGAAGGATGACCTTCAGCGCCACCCGTGGGGCGACCCCCGCCAGACTCTCTCTCTTGGCCTCATAGACCTGGGCCATTCCGCCACGGGAGATGCGGCGGATGAGACGGTAACGGCCCAGGCGCTCGGGGAATTCCCTCGTGCCGGAACCGGGTCCAGGAATGTCGACGTTCATTTGCTGCACAGCCCGCTCGAACCAGTCTACTGCGTCCCACCCTTCCAGCCAAGCCTAGGTTGGGTGTTGACGCGTCAACACACCCCTGTGAACGCCGTACCCCGTCCCCTACATGCGATCCAAGGGACGAACGCCCAGCATCTCCAGCCCGCTGCCCAAGACGCGAGCGGTGGCCTCCACCAGGGAGAGACGGCGCTTTCGCACTGTCTCCTCCGCCTTGAGCACGGGCAGCTCGTAGTAGAACCGGTTGAAGGCCGTGGCCAGCCCGAAGAGGTACTCGCACAAGAGGTTTGGGCGGTAGTTGTCCAGCGCCCCCTCCAGCGCCTCCGGAAACCGGAGCAGGGTCATGACGAGGGCCCGCTCCAGGGGCTCCACTGCAGGGGCCGCCTCCACCGTGGGCGACTCGATCCCTCCCTTGCGCTGCAGGCTTCGGCACCGGGCATACGAATACAGCAGGAAGGGCGCCGTGTTTCCCTCCAGGGAGAGCATGCGGCTCCAGTCGAACACCACGTTGGACTGGGGGTTTTGGGACAGGTCCGAGTAGCGCACGGCACCGACCCCCACGGCCTCCGCGATCGCAGCCCGCTCGGCCTCCGGCAATTCCGGGGACTTTTCATCCACCAATGCCCGGGCCCGGGCGGTCGCCTCGTCCAGCACATCCACGAGGCGAATCACGTTGCCCTTGCGGGTGGACATGGCCCCCTCGGGGAGGGTGAGCAGGCCAAACCACACGTGGACCAGCTCCGTCTCGCCCCAACCCAGCTTGCGGGTGGCCGCAAACAACTGGCGGAAATGGAGCTGCTGCCGCATGTCGGTCACGTAGAGGATGCGGGCCGGGCTCCACGTGTCGATCCGGTGGCGCACCGTGGCCAGGTCCGTGGTCCCATAGAGCGCTGCTCCATCCCGCTTGCGCACCAGCATGGGGGTATCGCCCAGGCCCTTGCCGTCTTCCTTGGTGAAGGGAATGACCACTGCACCTTCCGAGACCTGGGCCACACCGGATGCCAACATGTCATCCACAAGAGGCACCAACATGGGGTTGTAGAAGCTCTCCCCAAGGGTTTCATCAAATCGAATGCCCAGGCGGCTGTAGACCCCTTCAAACTCCTCCAGCGAGATGTCGATGAACCGGCGCCACAGCGCCAGGTTTCCGGCGTCTCCCGCCTGGAGTTTTGCGGTTTCTGCCCGGGCCAGGTCTTCCAGGGCCGTGTTGGTTTCCACCTCGTGGGCATACTTCACATAGATGCGCTGCAGCTCCTCCAGCGCATCCTCTGCCAGGGCGTCCTCATCGAGCCAGAGCCCCCAGGCCACGATGAGCTTGCCAAACTGCGTGCCCCAGTCGCCGATGTGGTTGTCGGCAATGACCCGGTGGCCCACAAAGCGATGCATGCGATCCAGGGCAGCGCCGATCACCGTGGAACGCAGATGGCCCACGTGCATGCGCTTGGCCACATTGGGACTGGAATAGTCAATGACCACCGTGCCGCTGCGGGCCTCGACACCCAGTGTTTCGTGGTCCATTGCCTCCGCCAGGCGCTCCCCCATCCAGGCGGCGTCCAGGAAGAAATTGAGGAATCCGGGACCAGCGACTTCCGCCGTGCGAATGGCCGGGTGGGAAGGAAGCCCCTGGAGCACCTTCTCCGCCAGGGCCCTGGGATTTGTCTTCAACGCCTTGCCCAGCCGGAAGGCCGCATTGGATTGAAAGTCGCCGTGCTCCGGGTTCTGGGTGGGAACCACCGGCGGCAGCGGAAAAGGCGTCTCAGCGTGACCGGCTGCTGCAAGCCCCTCGGCCACGATGTCGCTCAAGATCAGGGCAATGGGTGTCACCGACGATCCTCCTCGGAAACGGCGGGCGGGGGTAACACGTGGAGGGCTCCCAAGGAGGCGAATTGCCCCCCCAAGCGGCACACCGGTGCAAGACGCGTTGGATCCACGCTGCCATCCTCCAACAGCAGGTCATCCATGACGTGGATGCCCACGACATCGCCCAGAAACAAGTGGGTCGTGTCCAGGTCGATCGCCCGGTTCAACCGGCACTCGAAGCTGGCCGGCGCTCCCTGGACCCGCGGTGCTGCCACATGCTCTCCCGGCTGCGGCCCCAGTCCTGTGGCATCAAACTCGGAGAGATCTGCCCGGTAGGGACCGCTGCTTTGCTGCATGGCAGCCATTTGGTGCTCCCCCACCACATTCACCGTGAACACCTCCGTGGCCAGGATGTTGGCAGCCGTGTCTTTGAGCCCCCCACGGTCCCGCGCCACCGAGATCGACAGGATCGGTGGATGGGCGCTGACCCCGTTGAAAAAGGAAAAGGGCGCCAGGTTGTCGATGCCGTCCGGTGATCGAGTCCCCACCCATGCGATGGGGCGGGGAACGATGAGGGAGGTCAACAGCCGATAGGCAGCACGGCGATCCAGGCTCGATGGGTCAATGTACACGCGGGACTCCAGCGAGAGAGGTATCCTCACCTCCATGTTCCTTCCATTGTGGGGGTTGGCCTGCGCCGTTCAAACCCCGGACACGCCGGATCCCGAGTCTGCGGCTGCCCGCGCAGCTGAGCGAATCGCCAGCGCCGAGCAGGCCAGCATGGCCGTGGAGAAGAGCGCATCTGCCCTGGCCGAGCTGGTAGCAGCCGTTGAGGCCGGTCGGCTGACCGTCGGGGAGGCGCGTCCGCAGCTGGAAGCCCTGATCCGGGCCACCCAGGCTGAAGGGGCTGCTGCACAACGAGACCTGAAGGCTGCTGCAAAGCTGCTGGCGGGCAGCCGGTAGACCCGTCAGGGGCAGTAGCCGTGCTCGCGGAACCAGCGCAGCGCCTTGGAGACCGACACATCGATGGGAGTCACCGGCAGGTCCAGCTCATTCCGGGCGCGGCTGCCATCCCGGTAGCGGTCCACTCCCATGGCGGTGAGCACCTGGGGGTCCAGGCCCGGGGCAATGCGGCGCAGCCTTCCGCCCAGGGCGCCCGCAGCAGCCAGGGCCCTGCGCGGCACTGCGATTCCCGGTGGTTTTCGTCCCACTTGCTCCGCCACCACCGTCATGAACTCCAGGTAGGAGAGGTTGTGGTTTCCCAGCAGGTAGCGCTGGCCCGGCACGCCCTTGTCCATGGCCGCCAGGTGCCCCACCGCACAGTCATCTGCATCCACAAAGCACTTTCCCCCCGGGGGATAGAACGGCACGGGCCGCTTGGCCATGGCCACGATGAGACCCCCAGAAGTTGGCTTGAGATCCCACGCCCCCACCACGTAGTCCGGGTTCACCACCACCGTCTCCAGTCCCCGCGTGACAAAGCTGCCCACCAGGGCCTCCGCCTCCCGCTTGGTGTCGTGGTACCAGCGCAGGGGCGTGTTCACGCCGTAGACACCATCCAGATCCCCGAGGGGCGTCGCTTCATCGCCAGGCGCGGACCGGGATCCAAACCCGACGGTCACACTCGAGCTGCAAAAGACCAGGCGGCGCACACCCGCCACGAGCGCGGCCTCGCACAGGGATCGGGTTGCCTCCACGTGCACCGCATGCATTCGAGCCCGCCCGGTGGGGCTGGGGTCCCAGGTGCCCGCAACGTGAAAGATGCCCTCCACCCCATCCAGAGCCTTCGCCAGCCCTTCTGCATCCGACAGGGCCACCCGGACCCGGTCCACATCGAGCCCAGCGAGGCACAGCCCGGGGGAGTTGTCCCGCACCGTACACCGCACCCTGTCTCCCCGGGCCAGCAAGTGCCGAATGACATTGGCCCCCACAAAGCCCGTGGCGCCAGTGACGAGGACGTTCATGCCTCCACCCTACTCGTTCCTTCTTCTCCGGGATGCGAACTACCGGTTCCGGACGAAGATCTCCTTGGAGATAATCAGCCGCTGGATCTGGGACGTTCCCTCGTAGATCTGAAAGATCTTGGCATCCCGCATCAGCTTCTCCACCGGGTACTCGCTGGAGTAGCCATACCCACCGAAGACCTGGACCGCATCGGTGGCCACCCGCATGGCCATGTCCGCACAGAAGGCCTTGGAGATCGCCGCTTCCCGGGTGTTCCTCTTGCCTGCATCCTTCATGGACGCTGCCTGCCACACGAGCAACCGTCCGGCCTCGATGTCTTTTGCCATGTCGGCGATCATGAAGGCCACCGCCTGGTGCTGCGCAATGGGCACGCCGAAGGCCTTGCGCTCGGTTGCATATTGAATGGCATGGTCCATCGCAGACCGGGCCAGCCCCACCGCGGCCGAGGAGACCGCGGGCCGGGTGTAGTCAAAGGCAGCCATGGCCAGCTTCCAGCCATCTCCCACCTGGCCCACAACGTTCTCCTCAGGAATCTCCACATCCTCAAAGGTGATGCCCCGGGTGTCCGAGCATCGCTGGCCCATGTTGAGCTCCTTCTTGCCCACGGTGACCCCGGGCCAGTCGCTCTCCACGATGAAGGCGGTCATGCCACCCCGGGCCTTCTTTTCGGGATCCGTCAGGGCCACGACGAAAAACCACCGGGCCACCCCTGCATTGGTGATCCACATCTTGTTGCCGTTGAGCACCCACTTGTCCCCCTTCTTCACCGCCGTGGTCTTCAGCCCCTGCACGTCCGAGCCCGCCCCGGGTTCCGTGACGGCATAGGCGCAGAGTTGAAACTCCTCCGACATGGGGGCCAGGTACTTTCGCTTCAGGGCATCGGTGGCCCCAAGGATGACCGGCTGCTGGGCCAGGCTGTTGGCCTCAATGGCGGTTCCGATGCCCGTGCAGCCCCAGGCCAGCTCCTCGCCGATGATGACGCCGTCCAGGCAGGACAGGTCCAGCCCGCCACAATCCTCGGGAATGTGCGTGTTCATGAGGCAGAGATCATGGGCCTTGCGCAGCACGGCCTCCGGGTATTCGCCGGTCTCGTCATGGTGGGCCACTACAGGGCGCATCACATCCTTGGCGAATTCCCTGGCAAGACCCTGCAGGGCCTCCTGTTCTTCAGACAACTGAAAAGAAATGGACATCAAGCAACTCCAATGCAGAAGAGAGTGTAACGAGCGCCCTCCCCCGCGCACAGGGGCCAAAAGGGTCCGTTTTTGGGGGGGGCTCGAAATCCCACCTTCGGGCTCCAGAAAAAAAAGATCAGCTTTGGCATGTAAATTGCGTTGACACCCTGGCACGGTGTTTGCTATAAGCCGCCCGTCACCTGGTGAGATTCGCAAATCCCGGACCTCACAGGCACCAAAAGAACCGGAAGTTCCAATGTTTTCCCTACTTATGATCGGCGCGGCCCTCGCAGCACCCTGTGGCTCTACCGCCCAGGCCCGCATGGACACCGCAGAGGCCATGTTGTCCAACCTTCCCCAACAGGAAGTGGTGGAAAAGCTCCAAACCATGGAAGATGCCCAGTCCATTCTGGACCGCACCTCCGCTGACTTTCCCCGGTGTCGGGCTGCCCGCCGCATGGCGGAGGACGTGAATCGCATGACGATTCGCATTCGCCCCCTGGCCGAGGCTGCTGCCCACGACCAGATGGTGCTGCGGCTGGAATCCCGCATCTCTTTCATGGAAAAGGATGCTGCCCCCGACCGCAAACAAGTTCAAAACCTCGCCCGCATGGTCAACGCCGTGGCATCCCGCCACCCCGAAGACAACCGGATTGACGATCTCTCCTACCGCCTTGCAATGCTTGGGGGAACCCGATGACTTCCCTACTTCTGATTGCCCTTCCCTACGCAGCCCTTGTGTCCGGCACGACCCCCGGAAACGACGCGACTGATGTGGCGGAGATGGCCCGCGTGGACCGCCTGATCACTGTGGCCACCGAGACCGACGACGCCTTGCTTCGCCGGGAGCTGGCCCTGGAGCTGTACCGCTCCCAGGTGGACGACCCCCGCTTGGCCGCCCTCCTGGAATCCGTGGAAGCAGAAGCCCATGGGCTCCAGGGAAACATTGCCCAGAAGGCTGCAGCAGATGCCCTGGCCTTCCTGGTGGCTTCCCCGGCCTTTGAGTTGGGCCTGGACCACTACCGGGTGGGTTCGGTGTACGACGGTGACTTCTCTGACCCCCTGACCCGCATCCACGCACAGGACGGCGCCTGGACCATCGATGTCAGCGATGAGCTGGTGGGAATGGCCCGCACCCTTCGCACGGCAGCGGTTGCTCAGGAGATCGCCACCCACCACGGCCACACCCTGGCCTGGGATCTGGACATCATCGAGTCGGCAGCCTTTCTCGCCGGCACTGCGGTCTATGCTTCCTCGGGTGGAATCGGCTGGTCCAAGTACCAGGCCGCAGCGCTTCCCGGAGTGGAGGTGAGCCTCGAGGAGTCCACCCAGTGGTTGAACAGGACGGACTACGTGCTCGTGGACAATGCCGGAGCGCTCTCGACCTGGCTGGAAGCCAACCGGGTTGCAGTCAACACCGACCAGCCTTCCTGAATCCAAAGCAACTCCCAAGCCAGGACGGCAAGGGACAGCTGAATCACTCGCTGAAACGCCCGGGCCAAGGACGGCCCGGGCGTTTCTGTTTTCAGTCACCAAACTCCGGTTACGTTGAGCCTATGGACGCCCCACTCCCCCTGGCCATCGACACCCTGCCCACTCCCAACCCGGACGCGTTGATGTTCAAGCTGCAGGAACCGCTCGTGGAGCGGGGCAGCTTTGAATACACCCGGGCCAAGACCGGTGACTCCCCACTCCCCAAGCGGCTGTTTTCCCTGGACGGAGTGGAGCAGGTGCTGGTCACCACCCGTTTCGTGACGGTCACCAAGAGAGAGGAATGGCGGTGGCCGGAGTTGGTGCCCGCCATCAAGGGCTTGCTGCGGGAGCACGTGGCAAGCGGGGAACCGGCGGTGCATGCAGAGGAGATCGTGGTGCAGACAGGGGGCGACAGTGAGCTGGGCCAGCGCATCTCCGCAGTCATCGACGCACAGGTCCGGCCAGCGGTCGCCATGGACGGCGGGGATGTGCAATTTGTCGGAGTGACCGATGACATGTACGTGGAGTTGCGCTTGATCGGCGCCTGTTCCAACTGCCCAAGCGCAATCACGACCCTGCGCATGGGCATCGAAACCATGCTCATGGACGAGTTCCCCGAGATCGCCGGGGTGGAGCAGGTGGTATAGACGGCCATTCCTCCATAGTGGGTGAGTCTCCCGATTCGTGCGCTGCAGTACCGCAGTGAACCAACCGGGGTTTGGAGGAGACCATGAGAATCACGACCGCCCTTCTGGGCATTCTTGCAACGGGCTGCGCTATCTCTGAGGAGGAGTTCAGCGAGGAGTACTGGAACCTCTCTTGCGACAAGATGTTTGAGTGCACCAGCACCGAGGACATTGAAGCAGCCGGCGAGCTCTGGTTCTTTGGAGACGATGCCACCGCATGCAAGTTGGACGGGGCCGAGGAGACCGAGGAGGAAGAGGGCGAGGAGCACGAGTGCATCTTTGACTCTGATTCCGCCTCCACCTGCCTGACCGAGTACGAGGCGCTCACCTGCGACGATATCGCCGAGGGAACCACGGTCGATGCCTGCAGCTCCGTCTGCGGGTAGCTTCAGAGAACTCCGGCCGGGCCTGTGGCGCTGCCGCCGACCCGGCCCCTACCCAGGCCGCTGGCCGATGGCTTTCAAGGCCTCAGCCGCATTGTCCGGATCCACATAGAGCCGGGAGATTCGGCGCTCGTCCTGGTACCGTTCAAAGACCGCCGTGGCGTCCTCCAGGCGGACCACCGGATGGGCAGCCGTGGGGGATTCGTCCACCACGTAGATCGGCGGCGCGGCCTCCCGTTTCTGCCCGAAGACCGAGTACCTTGAGAATTTGCCCGTGGATCCCGCGGAGAGGAAGTCGATGCCGGCGGATTCCAGGCGCTGGGCTGCCCAGTCCAGGTCCACTTCCTGGGGGGTGCCATGCAGCTCCAGGACCCGCTTCCAAGGCTGCAGATCCACCACGGCACTTGCCCAGCGGTTGGCGCTTTGTCGCAGGTGTGACTTGAGCTGCACATCATCGACCTGGCGGTAGGCCTCCACATCCGCAGGGATGGCGTAGTCGCAGTCCTCCCCCTGGAAGTAGCGCTTGAGCATTTCCTCGAACACCACGCTCTTGTGGTGGAAATACACCATCACAAACATGTGGTAGCGGGCCACCATGAAGTCATCGAACGCGTAGAGGGAGCGGCGCTGTACAGCCAGGGAGGCCGCATCATCCACGATGTGCAGGGTCAGGTTGGAAAGGAGCCAGTGCACATCGATCTGGCCATAGCGGGCCCCTGAAAAGTAGGAATCCCGCACCAGGTAGTCCAGGCGGTCCACATCCAGCTCGGAGGAGACCAGCTGGGAGAGCACCTGCCGGACATCCAGGCCCCCATCCACGAAGAAGTCGTCCTCCACCACCACGTCCCGGGAAATGAGGCCAGCCACGTGCCGGGCCGTGAAGGGCTGGGAGGCATCGATTCGCTGCGCAAGGTCCGACCGCGTCAGGATGGCAATGGTGTAGTCCTCGTGGGAGGCGCGGCGCACCTCCTGGGTCCGGTAGACGGTGATTCCCAGATCTGCCAGGGGCGGCATCGCAAACTCGGTGCAGTGGGAAAAGGGCGCATGTCCCAGGTCGTGGAGCAGCCCCGCAAGGCGCACGCAGCGCCGGTAGACAGTCCTCTTGTCACCAGACGAGAAATCATGGTGCGCAAAGGCCGCATCAAAGGCCCGGCCGGCCAGGTGCATCACCCCCACCGCATGGATGTACCGGGAGTGGACGGCGCCTGGAAAGGGCAGCTCCGAGAACCCCATCTGCTTGATACCGCGCAGGCGCTGCACAAACGGGTGGTCGAGGATCGGCACCTCCGGGGGGTCCACCACAATGGCGCCGTGAATGGGGTCTCGGACCTCCAACGACATGCGCGAGGTCCCTTAGTTTCCGAGTCCCTGCTCTTCCGTCGCGTCCAGCAGGAAGTCCACGGGCACGCCATCGTCCACCTCGTAGCGGGTCGAGGTGTAGCTCCGGGAGTCTGCGCAGTCGCTGCTTACCTCCAGCTCACACTCCTGGCCGTCGCAGTCCGGGGCATCCCGTCGGTTGCTGGCAGCCTCCACAGCCGGGCCGCCGTTGCCCCCTCCGCGGTTGACCGTCATGTAGTCGCCCGCCGGAATCTGGCCGCTGCTCAAGCCCACCTGATCTCCCCAGGCATCGGATTCCCGCCAGAACTCCCAATCGCCGGTGTCCACATCCATGGAGCCGCTGCCGCGTTTCTTCTCCACGTTCATCGTCACACGGGTCTTGGTGATCCAGTTCCACTGGTGGTCGAAGACATACCCGCTCTGGTGGGAAGACAATTCGGAGCCGTCCTCACTGTGCTCCCAGGCAAACACCCACCGCCCGCTGTCCTGGGTGCCCTGCAAGACCCGGTCTGCAAGCACCAGGGCCCAGCCACCGCTCTCGTTCTCGAGTACCTGGCCAAAGAAGACCTCCGACGAGCTGTCACTGGACTCTTCTGTGGTCCAGGCGTCTGTGGCTTCCCCGTCCAGGACATTCAGGAAGTTGTGGTTGTTGATGGTGATCTCACACTCGGCCCCTTCCGAGGCGTCCAACTGGAACAGCCAGATGCCGCTGGGGTCTCCACCACATCCCACGAAAAAGACGAAGCCCACCCAGGGACTGTGTCTCCACCAACGCTGGACACCCGCACGGTGCATAGGTGAATCCTACGTGCCCACCGGGACCCCTGTCAAACCGCCGGTTACCGCGGTGCTGGACCCTTGGGGACCCCGATGTCCCAACGATCCAGGTCCGCCCGCAGCTCCTCGGCATCCAGACTTCCATCCCGGTTTGCATCCAGGTCCCGGTGCAGCAGCGGGGCGTTGACACAGGCAAGCTCCTCCACAGAGAGCCCGCCCGAGCCATCGGAATCCAGGGCTTCCAGCAGCTCCTGTGCAGGATCGGGGAGGCCCTTGCTGCAGGCCATCGCCAGGCAAATCCAGCACCACCTCATCGGACATCCCCTCCATCCGGCGCCCAGTATCCCTGCTCCCGGAGCGCACGCCGCATCTCGGGACGGGCAGCCTCGGGTCCGTGGCGCACCTCTGCTGCTCGCCCCAGCTCCGTGGGCCAATGGGCCACCTCCTGCCGCAGATCCTCCACCACTTGCGGATGATCCCGCGCAACATCCAATCCCACCCCGCCTTCGTAAAGACGCCACTCCATCCTCCGATCCGACTCTCGCAGGCGGTGGGGGTCCTTCCAACCCCGAAGTTCCCAGGTGTTGGAACGCACCCAGTAGCAGCAGATGGAAGCAGCCCGAACGCGCTCTTCCGGTCCCGGTTCTTCCTTGTTCTTGCCCAGCACGGAAACAAACCCCTCCCCCTCCACCCCGGCGGGCTGCACCGCACCCACGGTCGCCAGGACCGTGGGCAGAACCTCAGAAAGACTCACCATCCCCCCCCACCGTGCCGGAGCGCCTCCCGCTGGTGTCCTGACCACCAGGGGCACATGGAAGACCCCATCCCCCACCTCCGTGTCGTGGCCAAACCGCTCTCCCTCCCCCAGGGCCTCCCCGTGATCCGACAGCACCACCACCAGGGCATCGTCCAGGACGCTCCGCTCCTCCAATCCCTTCAGCAACCGGCCCAGCTGGTAGTCCGCCCCGCGCACCGCGCTGTCGTAGTGGGCCCGGATGTGGTCAAGGTCCCGCTCCGCCAGTCCCTGCTCAGCCAGGACCCGAACCTCTCCCATGCCCTGGTTCAACACGGGCATGCAGTCCCGGGTCGGCGACCCCATGGTGCAGGGCCCTCCACTTGCCCCCGCCCCCGCATGAAGGGCACCGCGGTAGTCCGGGTCGAACATCTCGGCAATGGGACCCGGGGCCGTGTACGGCACGTGGGCGTCGTACCCATGCACGAACAGGAGCATGGGGCGCGAGTCGTCCTTCCGCTGATCCAACCAGTGAAGCGCCCGGATGACTGCAGGCGTCATGGACTCGATCCCCTCGTCGTGGCGCCAGGTGTCAAAACCGCGAGAGAGGCCGGTGCTTGGATGGAGATGGGGTCCGGACGCAAAGCCCGCTGTGTCATAGCCATAGGCGGACAGGGCCTGGGCCAGGGTGGCGTGCGCATTGTCCAGAGAAGACGCTGTAAACCCGACCCCGTGTCCCATGGGGCCTCGCCCGGTGAAGAGGCTGGCATAGGCGGGCAGACTCCAGGCTGCATCCGTGTAGGCCTGCGTGAAGGTGGTCGCCCCTGACAGTGAGGCAAAGTGGTCCAGGTGGGGGGTGGTGTCTCGCTCGTACCCGGCAAGCCCGGTCCGATCCCAGCGCACGGTGTCCATGGCCACAATCACGATGTCAGGCAGGCGTCCGGAAGTACCGGCACCACAGGACAACCACAACGTCAGCCAGCACCAGGAGAACATTCACCAATCCCGGGGGCGAGACCCCTCGCGCGGAAGTGTACCCGGCGCTATGGTTTCCCGGCGATACGCCGCACGGAAGATACGCTGCACAGTGGAGTCGCGAATGCCGGAGAACCTGCGAGATGTACTGGGCACCCGCGTGGTGGTGCTCGACGGCGCCATCGGCACGGAGATCTACAGCCGGGGGGTGTTCATCAACCGGAGTTATGACGAGCTCAACCTCACAGACCCGGACCTGGTCCAGGCCGTGCATGCCGACTACGTCGCGGCGGGCGCAGAGATTCTCACGACCAACACCTTTGGGTCCAACCGGATTCGACTGACAGCATTCGGATTGGAGGACAAGGCAAGGGAAATGACAGCTGCCGGAGTTCGCCTCGCGCGGCGCGCAGCAAGGGATCAGATATGGGTGGGCGGTTCCATCGGGCCCACCGGCGCCAGGCTGGCCCCCCTGGGCCAGCTCTCCCCGGGCCAGGCGTTCAGCGCCTTCAAAGAGCAGGCCGAAGTCCTCGCTGAAGAAGGCGTAGACCTGTTTATCCTGGAGACCTTCACCAACCTGCCGGAACTCTGGCAGGCCTTTCGAGCCACTCGCCGGGTGAGCCCGGACACCCCTATTTTGGCCTGCCTCTCCTTTCAATACGACCTGGAAGGCGCCCGCCTGCAAGGTCCGGATCCCGTGGAAGCAGCCCGCACCATCGCCGGCTGGGGCGCAGATGCCGTGGGCGTGAACTGCAGCAATGGACCCAAGGTGGCCCTGGATGTGCTCGAGGCGATGGCAGCCGTCACGGACCTCCCCCTGGCCGCCCAGCCCAACGCCGGACTCCCCCAGGAAGTGGACGGCCGCACCCTGTATATGGCGGGCCCCGAGTACATGGCCGAATATGCCCGCCGCTTTGTGCAGAAGGGCGCCACCCTGGTGGGGGGGTGCTGCGGAACGTCGCCAGCCACCATCCGGGAGATCCGCTCGTTTGTGCGCTCGGTCTCTCCTGTGGCGCGGGGGGAGCCGGTCACTGCCAAGGAGCCAACAACCACCGAGAAGGCCCTTGCTCCCGTCCCAGCACCAGAGCGCAGCGCCTTTGCCAAGAAGCTTCTTTCTGGGAAGTTCTGCGTGTCCGTGGAGCTGGATCCACCCCGGGGCCTGGACCCGGAGCGTTCCCTCAAGGGCGCCACCTACCTCAAGGAGCAGGGAATCGACGTCATCAACATCGCCGACGGTCCCCGGGCCATCGCGCGCATGGGACCTGCTGCCCTGGCCCAGCTGGCAATGGCCCGGTGCGAAATGGAGTCGGTGATCCACTTTTGCTGCCGGGATCGAAACCTCCTCGGTATGCAGATGGATCTCCTCGGGGCCCATGCCCTGGGACACCACAACATTCTGGCGGTCACGGGGGATCCCCCCAAGATGGGCACCTACCCCAACGTCACTGCCGTCTTTGACATCGATGCCATCGGCCTGCTCACATTCATCCAGATGCTGAACCGGGGTCTCGATTTCTCCGGCAACCCCCTGGAGGGTCAGACCTCGTTTTTCGTGGGGGCAGGCTGCAACCCGGGCCACGTGGACCTGGACTACGAGGTGGATCGCTTCCACCGAAAGGTGGCAGCGGGCGCCGAGTTCTTCTTTTCCCAGCCGGTCTACGACCCGGAGCTGCTGCTGGGCTTCCTGGATCGGACCCAAGACGCACCCGAGGTCCCCTTTCTCGTGGGAATCCTTCCCCTGGCGAGCCACAAGAACGCGGAGTTCCTCCACAACGAGGTGCCTGGAATGCAGGTCCCCCAAGCCGTGCGCGATCGCATGGCCGAGGCGGGCAGCCGGGAGGATCAACGGGAAGTCGGCATCACGGTCGCCCGGGAGTGCCTTGCCGAGGCCGCCGCCCATCCGCGGGTCAGCGGCACCTACATCTACCCGCCCTTTGGGAGCTACAAGGCAGTGGCTCGAATCCTCTCGGTGCTGGAGGAGTTCGCCCACCTGCAAGAGGCCGATGGCGCCTGATTCCGGGCCAACCCGGCGGGATGTGCTCCGCCTGGGGCTATTTACGGCCGTCGGCCTGGGACTGGTGGGACTGCCCCCGCTTCTCCTCTCTCGGGAAGGAGAAATCCTCGAGGCAGTGCTTGGCCGCCTCTATCCCCCCCTCGCAGGAGAGGACGCCCCCGACCCATCCCCGGCCGTGAAGGCGACCCTTGCCTACCTTGCAAAGGTGCCTCCGCGACAGATCTGGCAGGTTCGCGGCTTGTTGCGGTTCGTGGAATGGGATCCCCTCCTGCGCCATGGTGGCCGGTTCAGCCGCCTGTCCGCAGAGGCCCAGGACACCTGGCTGCACCGCCAGTCCCAATCCTCCCTGGCGCCTAGACGCCAGGCGTTTGCTGCCCTGAAGATGCTCGGGGCCATGGGCGCCTGGCAGCTGGACCCTCGCTGGCCAGCCATCGGCTATCCGGGTCCCATGGTGGAGCGCTGATGCGGACCCCCGGGTACCACGTGCCTCGGGCCCCCACCCACCTCGCTTGCGACGTGGTGGTGGTGGGGAGCGGTGCTGGCGGTTCCGCGGCGGCTGCGCAGCTTGCTGCTGCGGGCCTGGATGTCGTTGTCCTGGAAATGGGGGAGCGGTCCCTGCCGTCGGACTTCACCCAGCGAGAAGAGGAGATGATCCCCCGCTTGTTTCAGGATGCAGGCGCCCGGACCACCACAGACGGCGGAATCACCGTGCTTCAGGGCAAGGGCGTCGGGGGCAGCACCCTGCACAACCTGAACCTGTGCAAGCGGGTTCCCGACGCGCTCCTGGCCCACTGGGCCGAACGGTCTGGATTGGTGGATCTGCCGGGCCAGATCGCCACCGCCTACGACACCATGGAAGAGGCCCTGGGAGTTCACCCGGTGCCCGCGGATCAGGTGAACCGGAACAACCAGATCTTCCAGCAGGGCTGTGCTGCCCTTGGCTGGGAGGCAGGCCCCCTTCAACACAACCGACAGGGTTGCATCGGTTCCGGGTTCTGCGAGCTGGGCTGCGTCTACGACGCCAAGATGAACGCCGCCCGCGTGCTCTTGCCCGCCGCGGTGGCCAGTGGGGCCAGGGTTCTTTCCCAGGTACGGGTTCGCCGGGTCCTGCACCGCTTTGGACGCGCCACCGGCGTCCAGGGCGTGGGCAAGGAAGGGGTGCCCGTGCGCGTCGATGCCCAAGCTGTGGTCCTCGCAGCCTCTGCAACCGGTTCTGCCGCCCTTCTTCTTGCTTCTGGCTTGAACGATCGCTTTCGACAGGTGGGGGCCGGCCTTCACCTGCACCCGGGGGCCAGCGTGGGTGCCTGGTTCGGCCGCCCGGTGCGAGGCTGGGAGGGAATCCCCCAGAGTTGGGAGTGTACGGAGTTCCTGGACCCAACGGATTCGGAGAAGAGATGCTGGCTTCTGCCCGTCTTTGGCCACCCGGTGGGGGCAGCCTCCTCTCTTCCGGGATTTGGTGCCGAACACAACAAGTGGATGTCCCGCTACACCCACATGGCTGCCGCCAGCGCCATGTTGCATGACCACACCTCCGGTCGGGTCCTTGCCACGCGGGAGGGTGCCCCGCGCATCCGGTACCGCCTGTCCCAGGAGGATGCCCGCCACCTTTCTTGGGGACTTTCCGCAGCAGCAGAAATCCTCCTGGCAGCCGGGGCAAAAGAAGTGCTGATGCCCCACGACAACGGCCTGGTGGTGACCCGCCCCTCTGAAGCCCGCGCGGCTGCGAACCTGCCCCTTCGCTCCCACGCACCCACTCTGGCGGCTGTTCACCCCATGGGGGGCTTGTGCATGGGCACCGATCCGCGCCGGTCCGCAACAGATCCCACCGGCCGTCTTCACTGCGCCAAGGGGGTCTGGGTGGCCGACGGGTCCCTGGTGCCCACCAGCACCGGTGGCCCACCCCAACTCACCCTCTATGCGCTGGGTCACCTGGTGGGCGGCGCCTGCGCCCGGGAATTGGGCGGGAAACTCGCGTAGAATCCTCCGGTGCACAAGCGCCATCCCGAGTTGGAACAAGGCACCCGCATTGGGTCCATCGAGATCATCGAGTGCCTGGGCAAAGGGGCCAGCGCCCACGTGTACCGGGTGGCCACCTCCGACGGAGACGAGGTGGCCCTCAAGATCCGCAGCCGGGAGGGGGGCGAGCTGGACCCCCGCTTTCTTCGGGAATTCGAGTCCCTCCGGCGCCTGCGATTTCCCGGTGTGGTGCAGGTGTACGAGGCGGGCCAGGACGAGAACTGGCAGTGGTTCACCATGGAGGTGGTGGATGGGGTGCCGATTCGGCAGTGGATTGAGGATGCAGAATCCGTGCAGGAGCGCGTAAAGCGAGCCTGCAAGGTCGGAGCGGACCTCTTCCGCTCCCTCTCTCGCATCCACGCCGCCGGACTGGTGCACCGGGACATCAAGCCCTCCAACATCCTGGTGAAGGAGAATGGCGCGGTGCGGGTCCTGGACTTCGGCGTGGTGGGCTGGTGGTCCGTGGGCATCCACCTGACCAGCACGGGGGCTGCTGTCGGCACCCTGCCCTTCATGGCCCCGGAACAGATGGCGGGACATCGCCCGACCCAGGCGGTGGATGTCTTTGCAGCCGCCCTCTGCTTGTACGAAGGCGTCGTGGGAAAGCGCGCACGCCCCCCCACACCCCGGGGCTGGGTGTCCCGCCAGATGCTCCAGCGATTGACTCCCCTGGCGGTGAAGGATGCAGAGATTCCCCGAGACTTCTCAGGCCTCGTGGACCGTTGCCTCGTGCATACACCTGAGCGACGCCCCACCGCCTTGGAGACCGCCACTGCCCTTGCTGCCATTGGCAAGCGCTCGTCGCCGCATCCCTGGCCCGAGCCCACTGCCTTTGTCGCCCGGGACGCCGAACTGAACACCCTGCGGCGCACCACCAAGGGCGACGGTCCACGCATGGTGATTCTCTCCGGACCCGCCGGAAGCGGCCGGCGGCGGCTGTTGGAACAGTTGGCCCGGTACACGCTCCTGGAAGGGCAATACCTGGTGCGCGGTATCTGCCGACAGGACTCCCTGGGCGGCGCCATCGGACAGATCCTCGAGCGGATCTGGCAGGTCTTCCCTGCCCGTGAGTGGCAGGTGCCCCTGCAAGAGGATGACGCCCAGACCCTCCTGGCCATGTGGCCCTGGCTTCCCCTCCAATCTGCTTCCGGCCAACGCCAGGGCGCAGAAGTGACCCGAGAGGCCGTGATTCAGGCGACTGTCCGTGTGCTCGGCCAGGCCTCCCAGGAGGAACGCCTGGTGATCTGTGTCGAGGAGTTGGAGGACGTGGACAGCCTCTCCGCCCGGGTGCTGCGGCGCCTTGCGGCCTCGGAAAACCCGGAACTGACCTTGGTCTGCGTGTTGGATCCTCGCTGGGCATCCGACAGATCGGAGGACCTGAAGGACTCGTTGTTGGAATCCAACCATGCCCTGGAAATCACCTTGGACCCCCTTTCTCCCGAGGATGCCACCCAGATCGCTCGCGACCTGGCACCGGAGGCAGACCTGCAGGTAGACACGGCTTGCACGCCCCTGGAAGCCGTGGAGCAAGGGTTGAAGGCACTGGCAGGACTCCGACACGAGAGGTTCCCCTCGATCGATGGGAACGCCGCCCTCCTTGCCTGCACCCAGGAGGCCCTGCCCGGGGCGGTCCTGGATGCTGTGGTCGCGCCGGAAAAGGACCTGGTGATGGAAGGCCTGGTGAACCGGGGCAGCGACGGGCTGTACCGAATGCCAGGGCGGGTCCTGCGGCAGATGGCCGAGGCACGACTTGAAGACCGCGCAGATGCCCACGAGCGCTGGGCAGCAGCCTGGGAGCACTGGTCCCAGGGAGGGGCGCGTCGCTGGGTGGGTGTCGCCGAGCACCGGGTTCGCGCTGATCGAACCAGCATGGCTTCCTGGGAGGCAGCCGTCCGGGCCTCCCTGGCCCTGGAATCCCAGAGCCAGTTTGAAGATGCCCGCCGCTGGCTCATGCTCCTGGACACCATGCCCAAGGACAAGACCTCGTCGGCGTACCTGCAGCTGCGATTCTCCCTGAGCTGGTGCCAGACCCGAATCGCCCTGGCCTGTGACACTGAGCGGATTAGGCGAGACCTCTTCCAGCAAGCGGCCCAACGGGCCCTGACACAGGCGGATCGCGCCGAAGCAACCCGCCTCCAGGTACAGCTCCTGCGGCGGGAGGGCAAACTGCGAGAAAGCGTGGTCAAGGCCTTGCGTCCCGCGGGCCTGATTCGGGCCGAGCAGCCCCTCGTGGCTGCCCGCCTGTTGCTGGATTCCGTCCAGTCACGTCTCCAACTGGACCAGCCCTCCGATGGCCTGGCCTCCTGCGCACAGGTGGCAGACATTCTTGCGGAGCACCCGGAGGCCTCCCTGGAAGTGGAGTTGGAGTTGGCCCAGGCCGAGTGTCTCCTGCAGCAAGAGGACTTTCTGGAAGCCAGCCGGACCAGCGAGCGCATGGCCACCAAGGCCAGCTACCGCGAGCTGGAGATACACCGTGCATCGGGCCACCTGGTCCGCGCGGAGTGCCACTTGCGCCTGGGAAACCGGTCCAGGGCTGAGGAGCTGACCCGCAAGGCCCATCGGCTGGTGCAACTTCATGGGCACCGGATGCGAGAGGTGCAAGCCTTGCTTCTCCAGGGAGAGCTGGCGCTTGGGCGTGGCGAGTTGGGGGCAGCGCGGCTGAACACCGGAGAGGCAGCCTCCATGGCAAAGAAGCTGGCCTTGGTTCAGCAACAGCGCCGGGCGCTGGATCTTCTGCGCATCGCCCTGGCACGAAATGGAGCCTGGACAGAATCTGAGGTGGTCGCCTCGCAACGAGCCGCATTGGGAGGGTCAAACCCCTCCTCCACCTGGAGCGACGTGGCATTTTGGAGACTACGACGGCGCCCGGAGAGGGCCCAGGCCGCCGCATCGAAGGGGCCCTTGTCCGGGTGGTACGGGGCGCTGACCCGCCTCGAGTTGGCCAGGGCCTGGATGGCAGCCGGAGAGCCCGCTGCAGCCTCGGGCGCGTTGTCCGCTGGGGAAAAGCTGCTGAAAGGCAAGGGGTTTCAGGAATTGGAGCTTCTTGCTCGGCTTGTCCAGGGGGTCCTGGACCCCAAGGAAGACGATTCATGGGCCTTGTTGGTAGACGAGTGCCGCCAGTCTCGTTGGTTGGAGTTGTTCATGGGGTACGGGGAATTCGACGCCCGCCGGGCTCTGGCCCTGCGCCAGCTCACCCACGCCCGCCATTGCATTGAGGCCCTGAAGATCCGGGCGGAGGAACTGGGCGATGTGGACTACACCCAGACGGCAAACGAGCTGAAGATCGAGATGAATCAAGCCACCAGGTAATTCTGCGCAGCAGGGATTGAGACCAGTCGGTCCTCCTGGGCGATCCACCCGGTGAGGTGGCCCCCGTAAACACAGCCCGTGTCCAGGCCCACCGCCACCGGGTGGCCGTTTACCTCTCGTCGCACGAGGCCGCGCCGGGCATCGTGTCCGAACACCACCGTCTTTGGGCCTTGCCAACCTGCGTCATACCAAAAGGGGTTGTGGGCATTGGAATCGTCCGGCCATTGCCGCACGGTGAGTGCCACTTCCCGAAAGGTGCCTGGGACTCCCGCAGTGGGATGAAGGCCTGCATGGACCACGATGCGGCGGGGGCTCTCCAGGAACAAGGGCAGCGCCTGGAGCCAACTCCGCACCTCGGGGGCTTCTGCTCTCATTTGTTCGAGCGCAGGAGAAAGCAGGCCGTCGTCCCAGCGCTTCAAGAGGTGATCGTCGTGGTTTCCGAGTACCGAACGCGCGTTCCATTCCCGAAGCAGCTCCCAGGTCCCCAGGGGGTCCGGGCCCTTGGAGAAGAGGTCTCCCACCAGGATCACTTCCGTCGGCACAACTGCCTGGAGCAGCCTCTTGAGTTCCGCGGCACATCCATGCACATCGCCCACAATGAGCGTGCTCACGGCTTGTCCTCGGGTGCCATGGACAGGCCATCGTCGTGCTCCCCGCCCCGCTGGTGGGCCCCGTCCTCCCGCCGGGGTCCAATCCAGATCACCCCCTCCACCTCCTTCACGGGCCAGGAGGAGACACCTCGATCCTCCCGGGTCAAGCAGGACCCGTCCCGAAGACTGAACCTCCAGCCGTGGTACGGGCAGCGCACCACGCCGTCGGGTTCCAGGGAACCCTCTCCCAGGGGTCCATCCTCATGGGTACAGGCATCGTCGATGGCAAAGAGCCCACCCTGGACCCGAAAAACAGCCACCCGCTCGTTGTGCACCCGAAAGGTGCTGCCGCGTCCTTCCCCCAGGCCCTCCACGCGACACACCGCCCGGTACCCCTGGGGGTCTGCCTCGGCGGGGAGTCCCTCCGTGGCCCTTCGGTAGCGATCCAGCGCAAGATCCTCGTGCTTTCCGGGCTCCCCCAGCCGATCCGCCAGGGATCTGGCGGTCGACTTCAACCGGTCTCGAATGCCCATGCCCGCCAGCCTACCCCACGCGGCGGACCGCAAGCACATCCAAACGGGTTGCGCGGGGGGCGCGAACCCGTGTACACCTCTTTCCAGGCGGTTTTCATGCAACTCCTCTTTCTTCTGCCATTTGCGCTGGGCGCCACGGCTCCAGACATGGCCAGTTCCATGGCGGTACCCGGGGCTGACGTGGTTTCTGCCGCCATGACCGGCCAGGCGCAGGCCTACGATGTGCTGGCCAACTTGGGGATCCTGGCCCCCACCGAGGGACACGACTTCGCCTACCTGTTCACAGGCCAGATCGGAATCCCCCCGGAGATCGGAACAGACCTGGGGGCCCCAGGCGTGGTCGGGGATCGCACCGGGCTGCAGATGGAGCTGGATGTACCCGCCAACGCCAACTCGTTCACGATTGACTTCTACTTCCTGTCGGCCGAGTACCCCGAGTTTGTGGGCACCCAGTACAACGACACCTTCAAGGCCGAGGTGACAGGCACCGCCTGGTCCGGAAATGCCGCCATTGACTCAAGCGGAAACCCCATCACCATCAACAGCGCCCTGTTCACGGTCACGGCTCCCCCCGACCTGCAGAACACGGGATTTGACCACACCGGCGGCGGCACAGGCTGGCTCACTGCCATCGTGCCCGCGGATCCCCTGGATCTCCTGACCCTGAACCTGCTCATCTACGACATGGCGGATGGCATCTACGACTCCGGCGTCATGCTGGACAACTTCAACTGGTCCACGGCGGATGTGGACGAGCCGGTCATCCTGGAGGAGGTCGCCCTGGACTTCCTGTCCCCCAAGCGGGGGCCCATTGCTGGAGGTGTCCAGACCACGATCATCGGATCCGGATTCATCGATGGCTGCACCGCGTTCTTTGACGGGGTGGAGGCTCCCACGGTGTTTGTGGACTCGATCAGTCTCCTGGCAGCCCCCCTGGCCCACGCCAGCGGACTGGTGGATGTGGAGGTGGATTGCTCGGGCTCCCGATCCCGACTCATTGGGGGCTACACCTATTTTGATGCTTCTGACCCGGGGTTGGAGCCGACCATCACCTTCCTCTCCCCCTACAACGTGCATGTAGACGGCGGAGAGCAGGTCACGGTGACGGGCACCGACTTTGAGGACGGAGCCACCGTGCAGGTCGATGGGGTGGATCACGTGGCTGTGGTGGCGGATGCCTCCTCCCTCACCTTTGAGACCACCCCCCATGACGAGGGAATCGCCCAGGTGGTGGTCGTGAATCCAAGCGGCGCCCTGGCAACTCGGGACGGGGGCCTGCAATTCATGGATCCCCCCACGTGGCCTCCTGAGGACAGTGCTTCTTCGGACAGTGCAGACACCGGGGACACGGGGGATTCCGGCCTGGTTGGGAGCAAGGACTCCACAAGCATCAACTGTTCCTCCAAGCCGGCAGCCCCCTCCGCCCTGTGGGCAGGGCTCGCCTTGCTGCTCGGCCTGCGGAGGCGCCGATGAGCCCCTTGTTGCTGGTGGCTGCAGCCTCATTGGCGGGCTGCACCGACTACGGCATCAATTCAAAGACCGGCGAGCAGGACGTGACGCCGGATCCTCCGCCGCCGGCGGCCCCCGTGGCGGTGACCGGCCCCGGGGATGCGGTGAAGAGGGGGATCGAGGTGCAGCTGGATGGCACCGCTTCCTACGACCCGGACGATGAGGGTGCTGTCCTGGAGTACGCGTGGATCACCCAGGATTTCCCGGAGTTGGCCCTGGTGCAGCTGGTCAACGAGAACACCTCGGCGCCCCTCTTTTCGGCGGACACTGTGGGGATCTACCAGCTGGACCTCGTGGTGATCGACGAGGAAGGCCAGCCGTCGGTGAACCCTGCCTCCACGGTGGTGGAAATCCTCCCCTGGACGGACATGGAGCTGGTGCTGACCTGGGACCGGCCCAAGGTGGACCTGGACCTGCACCTGCTGGCGCCGGAGGGGGTCTATTTCGAGGACAGCGACTGCTTCTATGGGAACCCCACGCCGGACTGGGGCGTGGAAGGCGACAGCACGGACGACCCGGAGCTGGTCAATGACAACGAGGGAACCGGGGCACCCGAGGTGATTCGTTTCCCGAATCCAGGGGAGGGCACCTACTCGATCCTTGTGCCCTACCACAGCAAGCGAGATGCCCCGAATCCCTATGTCACGCCCACCTTGAGTGTGCGGGCGGAGGGTGCGGAAATCGCCAACCTCACCGGTCCCCGCATGTACTCCGAGGGGACCGTCTGGATTGCTGGCACCCTGGACTGGAGCACCCTCACCTTTGTGGCCAGCGTGGCCACCACCGACCACACCTCCCTCGGGGGGCCGGACATCAACGAATAGGGCGAAGCGGTTATCCAAGGGCGGCATGCTGCTGTCTCTCGCCACTCTCCTTGCCTGTGCCACCACGCCTCCCGCAGCGGATGTGGGTGCGGTGGACTTGTCCCTCGGGCTGGTGCCCTATGAAGCGGCAGGCAGAGCGCCCGTCGAGGTTCCTGCTACAAAGGTGGCGCCGGCCCTGGTGCTGCACAACGCCCAGATCCTTACGGCGGCTGGGGAGGACATCGCCTCGGGCTACATCGTGCTCCGCGACGGGCGCATCGAGGCCCTGGGGGCCGGCACACCGCCTGAGGAAATCCCCGACGCCACGCTGATCGATGCCAAGGGCGGGGTGGTGACCCCGGGGCTCATCGACACCCACTCCCACCTGGGGGTCTACCCTTCCCCGGGAGCCAAGGCGCACGGGGATGGAAACGAGGCCACCTCCCCCACCACCGCCGGCGTCTGGGCCGAGCACTCGTTCTGGCCCCAGGATCCAGGGCTGAAAAGAGCCGTGGCGGGGGGCGTGACCACCCTCCAGGCCTTGCCGGGCAGCGCCAACCTCATCGGGGGCCGCGGGGTGGTGCTGCACCTGGTGCCCACCCGGGGCAGCCGCGCCATGCGCTTTCCCGGCGCCCCGGAGACCGTGAAGATGGCCTGTGGGGAGAACCCCAAGCGGGTGTACGGCGGCAAGGGCGGGGCCCCGTCGACCCGCATGGGCAACCTTCGGGGACAACGGGCCGCGTTTGCATCCGCCCAGCGACACCTGGAGGACTGGGAGCGACACGCCCAGGCCCTGGCGGATCACAACGGAAAGGGACTGCCCCCCCAGGCACCTGCCCGGGACCTGGACCAGGAGACCCTGGTCGGTGTCCTGCGGGGAGAGGTCCTGCCCCAGGTCCATTGCTACCGGGCCGATGACATGCTCTCGATCCTGCAGTTGGCCGACGAGTTTGGCTTTGAGATCCGCTCTTTTCACCATGCTCTCGAGGCCTACAAGATCCGGGACATCCTGGCGGAAAAGGGCGTGGCCAGCTCCACCTGGGCCGACTGGTGGGGATTCAAGCTCGAGGCCTACGACGGCATTCCCCAGAATGCAGCGCTGCTCACGGAATCCGGCGCCAGGGCCATCATCCACTCGGACAGCTCCGTGGGCATCCAGCGCCTGAACCAGGAAGCAGCCAAGGCGTACTACGCCGGGGTCCATGCAGGGGTTGCGATCGATGAAAACGAGGCCCTGCGGTGGATCACCGCCAATCCCGCCTGGGCCCTGGGGATCCAGGACGAGGTGGGAACCCTGGAGCCGGGCAAGCGGGCGGACCTGGTGCTTTGGGATGGCCACCCCTTCAGCAACTACACTTCTGCATCCCAGGTGTACATCGATGGGGCCCTTGTGTTTGACACAAATAATCCCGGTGCGCCCTGGAGCGACTTTGTGACGGGCCAGGGGGTGGCACCATGATCGCGTGGCTGCTGGCGGTGGGGCTGGCCCACGCGGAGTGTACTGCCCTGGTGGGAGCTGATGGCGGGGCCACGCTGGTGATGGAGGGGGGCGAAATCCAGTCCCTGGAGGCTCCAGCGCCTGCTGGTTGCACGAGTATGTCCCTGCCCGAGGGCGCCCAGGTCACGCCAGCCTTCATCGAGTCGTCCACGGCACTGGGCCTGGTGGAGGTGAGTCTCGAGCGGAACACGGTAGATTCCGGTTCCAACGAATCGGACCCGGTGCGGGCAGCACTGACCGTGGTGGACGGCTACAACCCCCGCTCCACGTTGATCAGCGTGGCTCGCCTGGGGGGCATTGGCACAGCAGTGCTTGTTCCTGGCGGGGGGCTCATCAGCGGCCAGTCCGCAGCGGTGGATCTCCTGGGAAACACCCAGGCCGAGGCGCTGATCGCCGGCTCCGTGGGAATGCACGCAGCCATTGGCGGGCGGGACGGCTCTCGTTCCCAGACATTTATGCGACTGAGGGAGGTCTTGGAGGATGCGCGGGCCTACGGCCGCAACCGGAGCGCTTTTGAGGGGGATCGCCTTCGGGATCTTGCAGCTGAGCGCCTGGACCTGGAAGCCCTGCAGCCAGTGATCGCAGGAGAACTCCCGCTGGTGGTCTCAGTCCAGCGGGCCAGTGACATCGAGGCCCTGCTGCGCCTCGCCGAGGATGTGGGGATCCGCCTGGTGCTGGTGGGGGCTGCGGAAGGCTGGCTTCTCGCCGACTCCCTCGCTGCTGCGGAGATCCCCGTGGTGCTCGACCCCCTGGTCTACGGGCCGGGGTCCTTTGAGCAGATCCACGCCCGGGCCGACAACGCGGCGCTGCTTCATGCCGCCGGTGTGCCCGTCGTGATCTCCAGCTTCAGCAGCCACAACGCCCGCACCCTGCGCCAGGCCGCGGGAAACGCCGTGCGCGGGGGACTGCCCCATGAAGTCGCCCTCGCCGCCATCACCCGCACCCCAGCCACCGTCTTCGGACTGGAGGGCTACGGCCGCCTGGAGCCGGGCGCCGTGGCCAACGTGGCCATCTGGAGCGGCGATCCCCTGGAGCCCTCCACCGAGCTGCTGCACCTGGTGCTGCGAGGCGAGGAAATCCCCCTCACCAGTCGGCAGACCGAGTTGTTTGAGAAGTACCGGTCACTCGGGGACTAGCAGTCCATGGCGGACAATCCCGACAACGTCCTGTCCCGAACAGCCACGATGACATCCCCAATGTCGGTGCCACTTGACAAGGGGTCACTCCATATCAGCCCACTGAAACCACCTGTCACACTCCGATACAGTCGTCGCCCCAAGCACACGGTCTCGTGGGGCCATGATGCAGACGTTCGGGATGCTCGCGGTTCTGATCTCGGGGTGCAGTCCCTCGATGCGGCCGCTTGACGACCCGGGGGACACCGGAAACGACAGCGGCAATAGGGACACCGGAGACGGCGTTAACTGGCCCGACCCGGTGATCTCCTGCACCGCCGCCAACGCGGAGATGGGGATCGAGCCGGTCCATCCGGCGCCCAGGGAGGCCGTGGCGGTCTGGGTCACCGCGGACAAGGACACCCCAACCACGCTCTACGACAACCCGTTCGGCATTGGCCTGGTGGTGTCGGGGCTTCCCCTGAGGGAGGGCTGGGGCTTCTTCCAGGCGTACGATCGCTCGGGTCCAGGGCTCGCCTGGTGGCAGAGCGAGGTAGCAGCGGCCGGCGTGGATGGAAAGCCCGTGCTGATCACCGAGACCGGCTGGACCACCGAGGGGGGGGCCTTCGGCTCCCGGGCGGATGTGGCGGCTTGGATGCTGCTCGCGTGGCAGAACAACTGGTTTTCGGACCCACGCCTCGAAGCGGCAATGCCCATCCAACTCCAGGACGGGGCCTGGGACGGATTCTCCTGGATCCAGACCTCCGGCGCCCACTACCCGGTCTTCGACACCATTCGAGACTGGCGCTGCAGCATGGCGTTTCCCACAAGCTGTTGAGGGAGAGCCCCTCGCTAGCGAATCCCCATCTCTGGCGTGTAGCTCCCCAGCGGCTCGTGGGTCCAAATCTCCTTGGACTGTTCCCTCCAGCCCGGAGAGGCGAAGCCGAATTCCTCTATGCGGATTCGCGCCGCCATGGGGCGTCCTCCTGGGATGGGGCTCGGGCCCAGCAGGTCGAGTACCGGTTTCCGCTGATCCATCACCCGGGCCAGGAAGGAATCCACCCACGCCGGGCGGCGGTTGGGGGGCCTCCGGGCTGCAAACCAGAGCTGCCAGTCCAGGCGCGGCATGTGCACATGGGCCCAGCGGGGGCCCACCGCCGGGTTCCACGGCTTCCAACGGTTGGGCCAGACGTGCCAGTTCTGTCCGTCCGTTGTGACCTCCAACAACAGCTCCGGGCGCTCTTTGGTCATGACCCGGAACAAGCCGTAGGAATTCACCGATCGCAGGGGGGACACCGCCACGAGCGCCTCCTGCACCGGATCCGGGACCCAGTCGGTGCCCAGGACCGTGCGGGTCGAGAGGACACCTGAGAGGGACAAGCTCACCACAGCGAAGAGGCGAACCACCACGCCCTCCCCTTCCCTCTCCGGTGCGAGCACCTGCTTTGACTGCCAGGGCAGCTGCGAATCCTCCAGGAGCGAGATGCACAGCACGCAGGTAAGGAGGTTGAAGAAGCCGTAGTTGCCGCTCGCCGCAATGAACCCCATGAGCAACAGGGTCCCACCAGCGAACACCAGCCGCCCCCGGCCCGGGGCGAAGGCAAGCCAGGGAAGGCCCAACTCCACAAGGTAGGTCAAGCCAATGCCGGCCCGCCGCACCCAGTCCGGCGCCTGGTGGAAGGCTGAAGAAAAGGGGCCCGGAAGTGGCTGGGTGAGGAAGTGGAAGTCCAGAGCGGTTCCGTTCAGCCAGCTCACATCCCCGGACAAGAGCTTCACCAGCCCGGAGAGCACCATGAGCTTCACCAGGAGAATTCGCATCAGCCACAGGCCCAGCCTTGATGCGCTCCCATCCCCCCGCACCAGGAACACCGCCACAAGCCCGGCCTCCAGGAGCAGCGCATCCCATTGGAAGTCCAGGAAGCCCCCTCCCACCGAGCAGAAGGACAGGTACAGGAACCACAGGAGCGCCATCACCGCGGGATGATGCAGCCTGCCAAAGAGCACCGCTGCCCCCAGGGCTGCCCCCACTCCCCAGGCCGCGGTGATCGCCGCGTCCGATGCGTTTGCCCAGAAGACCGTGGGGATCCAGTAGAAGCGGGCGCTCCCAAAGTGGGCTTCAGCCCGGGGAAGGAAGTTCTCCACCGGCGAGATGCCGTCCGATCCCACCAGGCCCAGGACCTGGACCCCCAGGGACACAAAGGCAATGGCATAAACCAGGCCCAATCCCCGGAGAACCCCGTGTGCCGTGCGCCGAATGGAGGCTGCCTCGTTCAAGCCGGTGCTCTCTGGCAACTTGGGCAGAGAAATGTGCCGCGCTTGGCCTGTTCAACGCGTTCGATCGGGAAAGCACAAACAGGACAGGGCCCGCCCTCCCGTCCGTACACGTGAAATGTGTTGGTTCCCCCCTCTTCAACGAGCAACAACTCGCTGCCGATTCCCGCCAGTGCAGAAGAAAGGTGGTTTCGGGCCCCCCGGGCCACATCCTCCCACTGGGGCCGGGTGAGTTCCTTCGCAGGTGTCGCCGGGTGCACACCGGCCCGCCAGCAGATCTCACTGCCGGCGATATTTCCCAGTCCAGCCACAAGCTCCTGTCGCAACAAAGCCACCTTCAAGGGAGACCGGGTCTTTCCCACATGGCGACCCCACCAGGCACCATTTCGCTCTTCCGGCCAGGGCTCCGGGCCCAGCTTCTTGTCGCGAAAAAACCCCCTTACCTTTCTGGTCTGCAGCCGGGTCACCGTGCCAAAACGCCGCGGATCCACAAAGGAAATGGGTTCTGCCCCCCCAAACCGGAACACCAAACGCGCCCGCGGATCCTCGCTCCATACCAACCGACCCGTCATGCGGGGATGCACAAGCAGCGCCTCCTTGCCCAGGTGAAGCACCAGCGTCTTGCCACGGCGCTCCACGCCCTGGAGTGTCTGTCCCTCGAGTCCATCCAACCCGGTCAACCGGGCATCCAGCACCTCCAGGTCGTCCAGCACCCGCCCCTCTGCCCGGCGTTGAAGCCCGTGCGCCATCCATTCCACTTCCGGCAACTCTGGCATCGCCTGCTCCCGGTCAGTAGTTCACCCACACAAGGAAACCTCCTTCCTCGAAGCCCCAGCCCGGCTGTTCCATCCCCTCCCCGCCCATGGCGATTCCAAGAGCGGCGCTGCCCCCCCAGTCCGCTGACCCTGCTACGGCCTCCCCGAGCCCGTCTCCCTGTGCTTCTCCATAGAAGGATTGAATTGCATCGGTGGAAAGGTCCAGATCCGCTCCGGCATGCAGAGTGCCAAGGGAGACCAGGTGAACGGCTCCTGCATCCGAAAAGGTGTCGTCCGCCCCGGGAGCACCCAACAACAACTCAGAACCCCCATCTCCATCCACATCTCCCACCACCGCCATGGCCCGGCCGATGCCCTCGTCGCCACTGCCCGACACAGCGGGACAGTTGGAAATGTCTGCCCCATCGCTGGCACGCCACAAGTAGATCGCTCCCGCGCCCCCTCCTGCACCCGGCGCTCCCATAAGAAGTGCAGGGGTGCCATCGTCCAGGGTGATTGCCTCGAGGCGTGTGCCCAGGCCATCGCCGGTGGATTCGCCCTGCAAGGTGAACAATGCACTGCTGGCGGGTGTGAGCGGAAGCATGGAGCCAGGGGACCGCATGGTCACTGCGGTGGAGTCGAACAGGTAGACGGTCCCACCGCTGCTGTCCGGGGCCCCAATGGCCAGGTACTGGGGGGTGCCATCCTGGGCCGAGACAAACGCGACGTCCGCGCCGAAACCCGTCCCGCCCTCGCCCTGGTAGAAGGTCAGGATGTCGTCCATGAAGAGGTTGCGGCCCTGTGCGATGGCCTGGCCCCAGAAGACCTGGACCGACCCCACCCCGTCTCCCTGGGCATCCGCCACGCCCACGGCAAGGTCGCCGAACCCGTCCTGGTCCTGGTCAAAGCCCGCCACGGAGGTGCCCACACCGCTGCCCTCCAGAGTGCCAAACACGTGGGCCACCTGGGCACCGAAGTCAAAGGGTGCCGGCCGGATCGCCCCGCCCGCAGCCAGCTCGGCCCCCGTCACCACCACCACCATTCCCGACCTGGTTTCATCGCCATAGCCGGGAACGGCCAGGGCGATTTCATCCATTCCATCTCCATCCACATCCGGAACAGTGGCCAGGTCGGATCCCATCTCCCCACGGGTGAAAACGCTCTCCACATTTGCAAAGGTAGCGCCCCCGGTCAGGTCACTGGTTGCGCCCATCATCTGGCTGCCGATCACCACCACACCCCCGCCTTCTACGGACACGAGGGATTCCTCCCGCACCGCCACCATGAGCTCCTGCTTCCCGTCCCCATCCAGGTCCGGGAGCACCAACATCCGGGACCCCGCATGGGTCGCCGGGTCTGTGTGGGTCCATCGATACCGCTGTACCGCTCCGGGAACCGTGAAGGTTGCCCAGGCCGGAATCCCGGTCTCCACCCCGTCCGTGGGGGTCACCCGGCAGGAAAAGGCCTCCCCCGCCTGGGCACCGGTCAGGGTCTCTTCACTCACCCCGGCCTCCTGCCCGAACTTCCACCACTCTATGGCATAGGTCACCGAATCCGCTGGGTCCGGGTCCTCCCCCGGCACCAGGATTTCACAGGTCAAGGTGTCTCCCGCATAGCTTACCTCCACGCTGGGGGAGGAGGGCGCCGTGTTCACCGCCACCACGGCGTCTGACGCCAGGGAATCCCCTTCCAACAATCCGTCCGTCCCCCACACGTTCACAACCACGCTGTCCCCCTTGTCCCAGAAGGAGCTGCCCAGGATGTCGGAGTCCTCCCCCACCGTCTCATCGTTCACGGTCCACCCATAGTGGAATTCCAGGAATCCCTGGTCCTCCGGGTCCGGGTCGACGCCTTCCACCGTGGCCCGGAGAATGTCCGACTCCTGGGGTGACTCCGGGGACAAGACCACCGAGGAGATGACCGGGGCCGTATTCCGGATCCAGACCGTGTTGGACTGGTAGGTGGGTGCTCCAGCGCGATCCACCGTCACGAGGCATGCCACCTGGTCTCGGCGATCGAACCACGCACCGTTCAAGGTCTCACCGTCCAGGCCATCAAGTACCTGGTCATTGATCTGCCACCCGATGGTCGCACTGTCCGCCCCGACCAGCGAATCCCAGGAACAGGTCAGCTCATCCCCCTCCTGCGCCTCCTCCGGCTCCAGGCGGAGGCCCTGCACCCACTTGGATGCCCCCGTGTCGTCCACGGCGTCCTTTCCCTGGCACCCCATCCACAACAACACCACTACGATTCCGGCAGACATCATGCCCTCCAACAGACCCACGATAGCCGAGTCGAACCCGGTTTCCGAGACCGCGGTATCTTGTCCCCGAATGCCTGCCCTCTTGTCAGCGCTGGCGAGCAACCCCCGGCGGTCGCGCATCCTGGCCCTCGCGTGGTTCACCGCGTTGGCCATTGTTGCCACGTGGCCTTGGTTGCTTCACCCGGGATCCCAGGTGCTGGGAAGCGCGGACTCGGACACCATGAAGCACCTGTGGACCCTGTGGTGGATTCGGGCAAGTGTCCTGGATCAGGGCGTCTTTCCCTTTGCAACCGAACTGGTGAATCACCCCGCCGGGCTGGACCTCTACCCCATTGAACCCCTGAACGGGATCTTCGCGGTTCTGCTGGGCTTTCTGCCCCTTGTGTTCACAGCCAACCTGCTGGCCCTCGGGAATCTCGCGGCAACAGGCGTCTGTGGAGCCATGCTTGGCAGGCGGTTGTGCCCCGATCCAGAAGCCAGAGAGGCAGCCGGCCTCGCTGCCGGTACCTTGCTGCAGACCAGCGCGTTTGTCTCCTTCACGATCCACGTGGGGGTGGGAGAGCTGCAGCATGTCTGGTGGATTCCCCTGGGATTGTGTGCCTGGCTGGACGTCAGCGAGCACCGACGATGGAAGGACGGGCTGCGGCTGGCGTTGTGCCTGGTGGGTGCCACCCTCTCCGGCTTCTACCTGGGCTTCTTCCTGGCCCTTTCGGTTGCCGTGCTGTCCCTCCTGCGGCTGCTGTCGGATCGGAAGCGCCTCGCGCTCTTGGGCCGATATGCGCTGGCCGCCACACTTGTCCTGGCGATCCTCGTGCCCGTCGCCCGGTTCTTCTCGGCCTCCTATGGGGAGGGAGAGCCCCCGCGGATCGGGCTGATTCAATACGTTCTCGAGTCGGGCCATGGGCAGCCTGTCACGGACCCGGTCTCCGCCCGGTTGGATCCTGCGGAGCTGGTGCGTCCCGCCCGGGAGGCGCGTGCATCGGCCAGTCGGGAGCTCCTGGCCTATGGCGGGGGGCGGTACCTCGGCTGGCCGCTGCTGGTGCTGATCGGCCTTGGGATCCATGCACGAGGGAGACGGTCCATTCCCTGGTTGGTGGTGGGATCCATCGGCGCGGTGCTTGCCACCGGGAGCTACCTGGTCATCGGCGGCCTGGAGTACAGCACCCCCACCATCACCCGGCTCGGCATGCCCTTTCTCTCCCTGAACCGGGCCCTCGGGTACGTGGCGGAGCCCATCAACTTCCCCAACCGCTTCCTGGTGATCACGGTGGTGGCGGCATCTGCCCTGGCAGCCCTGGCAGCGGGAGGACAGATCCGGGGCCGACAACTTGCCGGGCCCGTGCTTGCGCTCTCTCTCCTGAACGCTGTGGATGTCCGGCTCCATGACCTCAATGGGTCCGGGCTCTCCCGGTTCGCGCTGACCGACTACACCGCGCTGGCTTCCGTGGAGGACGGGCAGGCTGTCGTGGACCTCAACCTCGCCTGGAGGGCAGACCCGGAGACCCGGGGCGCCTCACAAGCAGCCCAGATGATTCACCGCCAGGCGATCCAGGGGGTTCCCATCGAGCGGGTCGAGCAGTTTGCCCGGGACGGGCAGGTGCTGGTGCAGACCTTGCCCATGGTGGCAAAGCTGGAGCCCGCCTTCATGTACCAGCGGGAGGTCGTGCTGGATGTGGAAGAGCACCGGGAGGACCTGGCTTTGCTGCGAGCCAACGGATTTGACCGGGTCCTGCTCTTGGGAATCGGGGTGGACAACTCCGTGGCGCCGGCGCTGGTGTCCGCCCTGGAGCCCCTGCTGGGTACGCCGCTACTCTCGGACAGGCGAGCGGTCTTGTTCCAGATTCCCGCCGTGGACGCGAGCCCAGAGGAGATCGCCACCTGGCAGCATGCCCACGAGCTGCGCATCAAGGCCTGGTGGGGGCGCCAGGAGAGCAAGGTGGGTCAGCCGCTGAGGTAGCCCGCCCCTATCCCCCGCTTCGAACCCCCCAACGCAAGAGGTACCAGGCCGATCGCGCATCTTCCGGGTCACAGGCCACCGCCCGGGCCAGGGAGGCGCCGGCCCCGGACATCCCCACGGTGAACTGCATCCGTCCCAGGTTGGCCCAGGCTGAGCAGAGATCGGGATCCAGGGTGGTGGCGGTGTGGAAGGCGGTCAGGGCATCTCCCAGGCAGGGAAACTTCCCCCGCTCACAGTCCGCGTGAAAGCCATGCCAGGCCACCCGCCCTTGTCGCTGCCAGGCAGTGGCGGAGTCCGGGCTGTGCGCTGTGGCCTCCCGGGCAAACCTCCACTCCCGTTCCAACTCGGTGCCCGGGTCTCGAATGTAAAAGCCACGCGTTGGATCCACCCCTTCCCCCAGCCAACCGTCCACGTGGCCTTCTCCAGGATCCGGCGTCTGGGCCAGGGTTCCCCCAGGCCAGACCTCCCCCACCAGGGCGTCGGCGAAAGCCTTGGCGATCAGGCTGTGCACCTCTGGGGTCGGATGGCAGTAGTCATAGATCTGGGAGGTGTCCACGATGCCGTCCTTGGAGGCGGTGGACAGGAGCGCTGCAACATCCACCACTGCATCCGCCCGGTGGGAGAGGCTCCGGACCACCTCGTTTCGACGCGCCGTGGCCCGGTGGGGGTTCTCATCCAGCGCCAAAGCCGCCTGGAGGTGTTCCCGGGCGCCCGATGCGCCTCTCTCCCGCATCGCCATGCCCCAACGATAGTGGGTGATGGCTTCCGGCCAGACCTCCAGGGCAGCCTGGAACTCCGCATCGGCCCCGGCCACATCCCCCGCATCAAAGAGCGCCAGCCCCTGCTCCAGCCGTTCCACCACCTCGTCAGGCTCCGGTTGGCCAAAGGGAAACTCCGCGGGTGTCTCCGTCTCGTTCACCCCCACGGTCGACAGCACCACCGGCACGCCCGCAGCACTTGCCAGCTCCAGGATGCGCGAAAGGTGTCTCCGATAGGCTTCCGTCGCAAAGCGCCGATCCGCCTCCGTCAATCGCGCCCTCTGGTCCCACGGCAGCGCTTCATCGTCCGTGAATTCGGTCTGGCCCCAGTGGCCCGGGTTCCTCCCCCCGGCCCGGCCGGTGCCCAGTACACGGTCCAGCAACTGGTACGTCCGCAAGCTGCGGGCCCGGCGGGACCAGCGAACCCCGGAAACCCAGCCCTCCAGGGCATCCGGCGGCAGGTATTTCCGCGCATCAAACCACTCCAACAGCTCGTTGTTTCCGCTGTAGATCACCAGGGCATCGGGAGAATGGTGCGCGAGAACATCCTTGACCAGCATCAACACCTGCTGGCTGCCCCAGGCGATCACCCCAGCGTTGATGACCTCCACATCCACCCCGTCCCAGGCCCCGGCCAGGAGGCCCTCCAACTTGTCCGGCCAGGCACCCGCCCGGGTGAATCCAAAGCCGTGGACCGCGCTCCCTCCCAGGGCCACAACGCGGCGTACTTGGGGAGGCTTTGAAGCCGCAAACGGTGCCGGATGCCCGTCGACACGCGGCACGTGGACCGAGGTGCCCCGAGCAAGGGTGCGCGTTGGAAAAAACGGAGGCTCGTTGAGGGCGTGTTCCCGGCACCAACTGACCGTGCGATCGGTTTCCCCCTGCCATCCCGCTACCCGCAGCCCGACCTCCAGCAGGGGCCAAAGCAGCAGCAGGGGCACCAGGGAAAAGGCAAGACGCCGAACGCGCACGGCGGGAGCTTCAGCCCTTGAAGGCTGCCATGGCCACCTTCACGAGGCCTCCCAATCCAGGACGCTCCTCGAAGGCCGTCAGGCGCCGTCCCAGGTCGGGCAGGTTGCCGTGGTTGTGGAACCAGGCCGGCTTGGGGGCGATGCGGAAGGGTGCCTCCAGGACGGACTTCTGGGGGTGGTCCACCAGGAAGGTGTTGTGGACGAATCCGCGCCCCGAGACAATGTCCTCCAGGGTATGCCCCGGATAGGCGCCCCAGGTGGTGCAGATGAGGCCGTAGATCACGCCGCCCCAGACATTGATCCCGATGCCGCCGTACTGCAGGTTGGAAATGGCGGAATCGAATGCTTCCGGATGGGCCTTTTTGGTCTTTGGATGGACCAGGACCATGCAGGAGAGGGTGCCCCAAAGGGAGTCGTTGGCAAAAGTCACCGCCTTCCCCAGGAACTCGTCGGCGTCGGTGGCATCGATGTCCACTTCCGCCAGGACGCCGCAGAAGGCCTCGTGGGTCAGGGCATACTCCCCCTTCTCGGCAGGCACATCCGGGAGAACCGTCCAGGGAACGACCTCTGCGGTGTCTTCCGCCAGGGGAATGGCGTTGGGGTAGCGGTCCCGGAACGTGCTGTAGCGCTCCTTTGCACCCGGGTAGTAGGCCTTTCTCGGCTCCGTGTGGGCCAGGGCCTCGCGCACCTTCATCACAAAGGCATCCCGGTGCTCCCAGCCGCTGGCCAGGACCAACACCTTGGCGGCGTTGCAATTGAAGGACCCGTTGTGGGCCACCATGCTGGCCACGTGCTCCGCCTGGAACTGCAGGTCCGCTTCCGACCAGGGACCGGGCACCACGAACACGGGGGTCACACACCCCAGCTCGGAGGTGATGGGCTTGGTCAGGACCGGCTCCCCTGCAGCCTTCCGGCGGGCCTTCTCCTCCGGCGCCCCTCCCCAGACAATGGCGTCGTGGGTGGAGTCTGACCCGGTGATGTGTACGCTCACAATCTTCGGGTGGTGGCAGAGGTGTCCCCCCACCTCGGCACCGCCGTGAACAATCGCCAGGACCCCGGCTTCAATCAGCGGTGCAAAGGCCCGCTCCATGACCGGTCCCAGGTAGGCGTTGACCGGGTTGGTCTTGAGAATCACCACCTCGTCTTCCACGAAGAGCTTGTGGATCACATCCAGGGGTCCAATGGAGGAGACATTGCCGGCCCCAAGGACCAGGGACACCCCACCGGCGGGCCCGTTGCCCTCCGCCTTGGCCCGGTAGAGACCCGCCAGGGAAGACGGCTTGCCCGGCTCGACCCACACATCTCCCTTGAAGCCCGTGAAGAGAACCTTGTCCATCCAGTTGGCGGGAAAGACATGGACGATTTCCTGGCCATCGGGACGGGTGGTCCGCCCGGCAACAGGTGGCTCCCCTCCATCCCGCACCGCCTCCAGGGACTCCGCCAGCAAGCGCAGGTGCCGCATGCACACCATGGGGCCGCCCAGGGAGATCTCCCCTTCAATGCCACTGCCCGCTGCACCGCCCTTGGCCTTTGTTCCTGCAGCAACCCAGTCGTCGTAGGACGCCGCCAGGGTGGGCATGCTGGCCCGCAACAAGGAGATGCGATCGTCAAGGGAGGTCGCCACCCAACCCGCGGAAACGCCATGAAGAGCGTCGACCAGCTCGTCCAGACGTGCGATCGGCGTGGCGGGCTGGCTGGAGGGAGGCTCGGGAAATGCAGGTGAGGCCATCGGAATGCTCCGTGAAAGTCCCCCCCCTTATCCGGTTTTGCGCGGAGGACGCACCCCCACCCCCCGCGCTGCATCCGTGTCCCGCATGGGAAGGCGGTTGTGCCAGGTCCCGCTGTGGGAGGTGATGGCGGCAGCAATGGCGGGCGCGGTCGGTACCAGGCCAATCTCCCCGATTCCCTTGGCACCATAGGGTCCCGCCAGGTCCGGCTGTTCCACCAGGATCGACGTGATGCGCGGTGTGTGCTTCGCCTTGAGGATTCCCAGGGCCCGGAAGCGCAGATCCGGCACGCCGCCCTCCATGAGCAGCTCCTCGGAGAGGGCGTAGCCAATGCCCATGTGCACGGCGCCTTCGATCTGGCCCTCGCAGGAGATGGGGTTGATGGCCCGTCCCACATCGTGGGCTGCCACCACCTCTTCGAGGAGGCCGTCTTCCCCGACGATGGCCAGCTGGGTGGCGTAGCCAAAGGCATAGTGGGTGACCGGCTCGAATTCGTTGTCATAGGAGCCCGGCTTGTGGGTCACCGGCGCCTTCCAGATACCGCGGTACACCTGGCCTTCCAGGGCAGAGAGGTCCCCGCCGGCTTGCTCCAATTCGGAGATCAGCGACGGCGCCGCCGCCAGGACCGCATTGCCCCCCAGGTACGTGGCCCGGGAGGCCGTGGTCATGCCCGTGTCCACCATGACCGAGGTGTCGCATTCCACAGTGAAAGTCTCGACCGACAGGCCGGTGGCCTCCGCTGCGAACTGGCGCATGACCGTGTCATGCCCCTGGCCCATTTCCGTGAATCCGGTCTTGATGCAGATGTGCCCGGTCCGAACGTGCAGCTCGACCCGTCCCTCCTCTTCAAAGCCATTGCCCATGCCGACATTCTTCATTCCGCAGGCCACCCCCACGTGCTTGCCGGCCGCTCGGGCAGCCTCGTAGTGGGGCTTGATGGCCAGAAGGGTCGCCCGAATGCCCACCGAGGCATCCATGACCTGTCCTGTGCTGAAAGTGTCCCCTACATCCAGCGCATTCCGGTAGCGCAGATCAAATGGATCCAGGCCCAGTTTTTCAGCGAGCCGGTCCAGGCATCCCTCCAGGGCAAAGGCAATCTGGTTCACCCCAAAGCCGCGCATGGCCCCGGCCACCGGGTTGTTGGTGTAGATGGTCTTGGCTTCCACCTGCACGTTGGGCACGTGGTACGGCCCGCAGGCATGCCCGGCGGCCCGCTCGAGGACCTTGTCCCCCACGGAGGCATAGCCGCCGGTGTCCCCGAGAATCTCCGTCTTCACTGCCACCAGGGTGCCGTCGCTCTTGGCCCCGAGGGTGAAATCAATCAGCATCGCGTGCCGCTTGGGGTGGAAACGGGTGGACTCCGCCATGGTGAGGGCCACCTTGACCGGTTGGCCCGTCTTGAGGGCGAGCATGGCGGCCTGGGGCTGCACGTTGAGGTCTTCCTTTGCGCCAAACCCCCCTCCCGTGGCCACCAGCTCCACCACCAGTTTTTCCGGGGGCAGGTCAAACAGCGGACAGAGCTGCTTCTGATCGTCGAAGACGCCCTGGCCGCAGGAGTAGATGTGCAGGCCCCCGTCTGCATCGGGAATGGCCAGAGAGGCCTCGGGCTCCAGGAAGGCCTGGTCAATGGGCTGTACCTGAAAGGACTCGGAAATGACGATGTCGCACTCCCCCGCCAGCGCCGCGGACACATCGCCCTTCACCACGTTGCAGGTGGTCAGCACGTTGTCCGGGTTGGTCGCAGCCAGGGCGAGGTCCGTCAGAGGCACAAGCTCCTCGACCTCCACCTCGATGAGATCCCGCGCCCGCAATGCCAGCTCCCGGGTGTCCGCAGCCACAGCCGCCAGGATGTCCGCCACGCACCGGGTCTCCTCCCCCACCGCAATCATCACCGGCCAGTCCCGGTAGATGAGCCCCACCTTGCGGTCCGGCCCAAAGTCCTCGGCCGTCACCACCGCGTGCACCCCTTCCAATGCCAGGGCACGGGAGGCATCGATGCGCAGCACCTTGCACTTCGGGTGTGGGGTCCAGACCAGGGCTCCGTGCAGCATGCCCGGCTGGATCATGTCGTCAATGTAGGGCCGCTCCCCCAGCACCAGGTCGTGGCCCCGGTTGCGGGAAAGGGACTCCCCGATGCCCTTGCAGGAGGGGGACTCCACAGGAATCTCCCCAGACTTCATCTTGGCAGCCATGTGCACCGAATCGCGGATCTTCACCCAGCCCGTACACCGACAGATGTGCATGTTGAGGGCCTTGTCGATGTCCGCATCCGTGGGGTCCGGGTTCTTTTCCAACAATGCGCCCACTTGAAGCGCAATCCCCGGGGTGCAATAGCCGCACTGGGTGCCTCCGCATTGGTTGAAGGACTCCGCGAGAATGGCGCGGTCTTCATCGGCGAATCCCTCGAGGGTCTTCACCTCCTTCCCCGCCACGTTCTTGAAGGGCAGGGTGCACATGAGGCGCACCTTTCCATCCACCATGGCTGCACAGCAGCCGCAGATTCCCTGGGGAGAGCAGCCGGGCTTGATGGAGCGAATTCCCAGGTCTTCCCGCAGCACATCCAGGACATTTCGCTCGCCCCGGGCTGTGTGGGTGACCGCCACCCCATTCAGTGTGAATTCGACGGGGATCGGCGTGGTCGGTTCCGCAGACATTGGCAGGACTCCGGGTTGGTGCCTATCGTAGCCCATGGAACGTTTGAGGCCCCCTCTTCTGCTGCCACTTGTGGGGGTCAGTCTGTGTACCCTTGCTGTGCTTGCACCGGGGCTCTTCAGCGGCGAGGCCATCGGGCACCCCATTTCCGACATGCCGGACCATCTGCAGGGCAGCTGGTGGTTTGGTGGGGAACTTCTGAATGGCCGGGTTCCCCTTCACACCCGGATCACGCACCTCCCGGGGGGCGGCGTGCTCTGGTATGCCGACCCGGTCGGGGCGCTCATGGCCCTGCCCTTTCGCTCCCTGGGCTACCCGGCCGCTTGGAATCTCACCCTGCTGATCCAGGTCTGGCTCACAGGGCTCGCAGGCCTGTGCCTGGGGTGGCAGCAAACCCGTCGCGCCGAGGGAGCATTTTTCTGCGGCCTGGTGGGGGTGGCATCGCCCTATGGCATCTCCCTGCTTCATTCCGGGGTGTCGGAAGCCCTGGGTCTCGCCTGGCCGACCTTTTTCCTCGCAGCCCTTCTGCGCATGCACGCGGGAGCGGGATTCTTGGTCCCTGCAGTCCTGCTCGGTATTTGCACGGTGCAGTCCGCCTACTACGGCCTGTTTGGACTGCTCCTGGTGGCGGTGTTCATTCCCGGAGAGGGCTGGCGGACCCGCCTTTGGGCGTCCTGCAAGCTCGGGGCGGTCTGGGCCGCCCTGGCAGCGCCGGTGTTGGCAGCGATCCGGTGGACCGTGGCCCACCCGGATGCGGTCTTTTCAGCCGCCCAGACCCCCGGATGGAACCAGCCCGCCATTCCTGCCACGGACCTGCTTTCCTGGTTCCATCCCGGTGCCTGGTATGCCCCGAACACGCCCGCTCTGGGCAATCCGGGCATCCTCCATGTGAACTACCTGGGATTTGTGCTGGTGGCCCTGGCGATTCTTGGGGCGATTCGAGCCCGGCCCCGGAGTCTCTCTCGGGCCACCCTCGGCTACGGAGTGCTCTGCCTGGGTCCCGTGCTGTCGTTCAACCGAAAGCCGGTCTACATCGGTTCGCAGCGCTTGTTCCTGCCCCTGGCCCTGCTGTTTGTCCCGGGGTCGCCCTTTGCCTCGCTACACCATCCCTACCGCATGGTGGCCTTTTTGCTCCCCTTGTTGGGACTCTTGGCAGCCGAGGGCCTGCCCCACCTTCCGCGCCTGGTCCGGTGGTGCGCGCCCATCGCCCTGCTTGCCGAGTGGCTCCTCGTGTCCCCAGCCCCCTGGCCCGTGGTCACAACGCCCATCGCGCATACCCGGGTGCTGGACGAGATGGAGGGAGACGGTGCCATCCTGGACTGGCCCCCGGATCGGACCACCGCCAACCGGGCCTACCTGCTGGCCCAGGTCCACCACGGGCGGCCGATTCCCTATGGGCCCGCCCAGTTCCTGTCCGAGGCTTTGCGGACCGATCCGCTCGTGGCGGAGCTTCTCCAGGAGCTGGAGGACCCGGTGGGCCGCGCCCGGGGACGGGACGTGCCGTTCATGGGCACCGTGTTGCTCACCCCAGTGGGACAGGCCACGCGCCTGCGCAGCCATGGGTTCGACACGGTGCTGGTGCACCGTCGGTACCTGTCAGAAAACGAACTGGCCCTGGCAACAGCGACGTTGAACGAGTGGTTGGGAGAGGCCGATGCGGAGGTGGATGGAGTGTTTGGGTGGAACCTGGCCTACAGCGACCCCGAGTAGGCCACGTAGACCGCGCCCTCAAAGTCGTTGATGCCTCCGCCGACCCCGATGGCGCCCACCACCAGGTCGTCTCCGCCGTCTCCATTCATGTCGGGACCGATCACCAGGGAGATACCCGCCAGGTCTCCGTGGGACTCCCCCTCCAGCACCGCATCGGCCTGCTCCAACTGAAACGGCACCTGACCGTTCAACAGGGGGGCGTAGTAGACATAGACCGCACCGGAGAGCAGGCCAGAGGTGCTGTGCTCCTTGGCACCGACCGCGACATCCATCCAGCCGTCTCCATCCAGATCGCCGCTGCCCAGGGAGGTGCCGGCCATGCCGGGAAGGGCCTCTCCCTGGAGAATCAAATCCGCGTCTGCCCCCTTGTGCACCCCGTGCACGGGTCCCCGAAACACCACCACGGACCCATTCTTGTCCGGGAGCGTGCCTGAGAACTCGTTGCCCGAAAAGAGACTCACCCCGGGAACGCCCACACCGAAGTCCGCGTACCCGTCCTGGTCAAGATCACCCAGGGCGCTGGTGGACGAACCCAGGAAATCGTAGTTGTCGCTTCCGGTGACTGTGGCCACCGCCAGGTCGCCTCCATTCTGGACGCTTGCCAGGTCGGCATCGCCCGGCAGCACGTACACCCGTCCCGCCCGCAGAGTCCCAATGTCAGTGTCACTGGCCCGGGGCGCGGAAACCAGGACCTCAACAAGCCCGTCTCCGTCGAGATCCCCGGTGGGCTCGACCACCGCGCCAAAGCCCTCGTAGGAATACGGCCCATAGACGGAGGCGATGGGCAGGGCCCCGTAGTAATTGGCTCCGGACCCGACAAAGTCCGCGCCGGAATACAAGCGCGCAGCACCACAGTAGGCCCAGGAACCCGCCCCCGTACATTCTGTTTCAGACCCGCTGGCCTCCAGTTGACTGTTCGAACTGCTCCAGTCCGGATCCCCTGCCAGCACGTCGCCAACGCCGTCCCCATCCAGGTCACCGGGTTCCGAGAGGTACCAGCCAACCTAGGAAGGAATCCAGGCCGCATACCCATCGCCATCTGTCGAGTTGAACACGCCTTCTGGCGCGCCGGTGTACGCAACAATGTTCGAACCAACAAAGGAAACAGACGCCGTCGGAGCCCCCACCAGGATGTCGTCGAGACCATCCCCGTCCAGGTCGCCGGGAGCTGCCACGGTCAGGCCCCAGTTCATCATGGACGTGCCCAGCAAGGCCGCCGTGCGTAGGGTGCCGTCGCCAATTTCATGTGCGCCTTCAAAGGGGCCGTAGGCGAGAAATGCAGCGGATGTCTCCGCAAGATTGTCCGGATCGTCCGCATCCTCAACGGGGTTGAGGGCACCGATCAGCAGGTCCAGGGGCTCAGATTCGAGGGGAGAGTCCCCGCAGGCAGAGAGAAGAAGCAGTGAAAGCAGGAGGGTCATGGGTTGAGAAATCCAAAGTGGACTCGGGCTTCTGTGGTGCTGCCCGCCTCCACGAGAAAGGTGTTCTGCCCCGGCAGGGTGACCGGGTCTCTTCTATCCGGGTCCGAATCCTCGGGATCCCGGTTGTCGTCCGAATCCAGGAAGCCCAGGACCACCACCGCCTGGGCCGGAAGGTCCTCGCTCGTGAAGAGCACCCCCGTGCTTCCCTCGGTCAGGTTCACCTCTTCCACGAGGATTGCCCCCACCGGAACCGAGCCCTCTCTTGGCCCCAGGGTGGTCACGTCTGTCGCCAGGTAGAAGGAACCGGTAAACACGCCGACAGGTTCCTCGTCCATCCGGTCCTGCTGATCTGGATCGATCTCAAACGACAGTCCGAGTTTGCCCACGCCAGCTCCCCCGGTGTCCTCGGGTGCCACTGGACAGCCCAAGAGCAGAAGCAAGGCGGAAAGCAGCATTATCGGATCTCCAGGTGCCGCCGGTTTCGTAGCATGGGCCCGCATACCAGGACCGTTCAAGCCCTGTGAACTTGTCCGCCGCGGGCACCGGTGGCCCGGCCGTCTTCCACGACCACCACGCCACCGACCACCACGTGCTGAATCCCCTTGGGGCTGTGCTTCGGGTCGTCGTAGGTGCCCACGTCGATGACTTCCTGGGGATCAAAAGCCACGAGGTTGGCCCGCATGCCCGGTGCGATGCGTCCCAGGCCCTCCAGGCGAAAGGTCTCCGCAGGAAGGGTGGTCATCTTGCGAATGGCATCGGGCCACTCGACCAGGCCCAGGTCCCGGACCAACCACCCGAGCACCCTGCCAAAGGCGTTGAAGGTGCGGGGATGGGGCCAAGCGCCCACGAGTCCATCGCTGCAGACCCCCACCCACGGCTCCCGGTAGATCTCCTGCACCACCGCCTCCGACTGGGAGAAAGCCACCATGGACACGCCCATTTCCTCCGCGACGAGCAGATCCATCGCGAACTCCAACGGGTCCTTGCCAGCAGCCGCCTGGGCAAGGTTCATGCCGGCATAGCGGAGGTTGGGGCTGTGGGTGCTGCCAAATCCAGCAATGCGAATGTCCTCGGGCCCGCCCCAACTCCAGAAGTTGTCCCAGGGCTGCCGCTCCTGGGAGAGGATCTCCGTGCGCATGCGGGCACGGGTCTCTGCGTGGCCCAGGCGGTCCAATACGGTGCCCCCGGCGTGGGCCCAGGGCGGGAGGATGGCCCCCATCATGGTGGAGCCAGCGGTGTAGGGGTACTGGTCGGCGGTCACCAGGACCCCGTCTGCCCGGGCCCCGCGCACCTGGTCCAGCATGGACTGGGATTTCGTCCAGTTCCGGGCGCCCGCAAGCTTCATGTGGGAGATGCAAAGACGGCAGCCCGACTCCCGCGCCACCCGCAGCACCTCCTCCACGCTCTCCAGGGCATAGTCCCCCTCGGACCGGATGTGCACCACAAAGACCCCGTCGCGCTTTGCCACCACCCGGCAGAGGGCGATGAGCTCCGCGGTGTCCGCATAGCAACAGGGGGGGTAGATCAGCCCGGTGGAAAACCCCACGGCGCCGTCGGCGAGCCCTTGGTCGAGGACCGCGCACATGGCATCCAGTTCCATTTCCGTGGGGCGGCGATCCGCCATGCCCAGGACCGCCCGCCGCACCTGTCCATGGGGCACCAGGTAGGCACAGTCAATGCCCGGCCCAGCACCCTCCACCCGATTCAGGTAGTCCCCCACACTTCTCCAATCCCACTCCAGGCCCTCCGGGTCCCCGTCCAGGCCGGCCAGCTGCTTGCGAACCTCTTCGATGTCCTCGGCCCGCAGGGGGGCCACGGAGATCCCGTCCTGTCCCAACACGTCGCAGCAGACTCCCTGCAGGCTCTTGAAGTCCAGGGTGGGGTCATCGAAGACCGCCAGGTCCGAGTGGGTGTGGGTGTCGATGAACCCGGGTGCGACCACGAGCCCGCTGCAATCCAGCACGTGGCTGTCGGATCCGGCCTCGGGGGTCTGAAGCTTCCCCTGGGTGTGCACATCCACGCGCTGTGCTGCACTTCCGGTGCCATCCAGCACTTGTCCGCCCTTCAAGGAGAGATTCATGGGCGACTTCTCTCGGCAAAGCGATTCCAGAGCCGCTGGGCCTGGTGTGCCACTCCACGACGGGCAGAGTCCGTGAGGCCCACCACCTCCCCCCGGTCCAGGACAAGCTGTCCAGCAATCCACACGTCCCGGACGTCGGCGGGTCCCAGGCCGAACAGGAGGTGTCCAAACAAGCTGCTGGATTCCACCGGCCCCCGCACCGGTGCCCGCACCCGCACAAGGTCGGCAGCGTGCCCCGGCTGCAGTCGGCCCAGGGGCACCCCGAGCAGATCGGAGGCCAACCGGTGTCCCCCCACCATGGCGGAGAGGGGATCCACCTGGCCGTTGTGCTCCCTCGCCGCGAGAAAGGCATCCCGCATGGCCCCCCACATGTCCGAGCCAATGCCGTCCGTGCCCAGGGCCAGTGCATCTCCGAAACGCTCCGGGGCTGCATGCCCCACGCGGTTGTTTCGGTTTGAGCTGGGGTTGTGGACCAGAAAGCAGCCTGCATCGCGGACCCGGCCCACCTCGTCGTCTCCCAGGTGGACCCCGTGGGCGAGCACGCTCCCAGGTCGCAGAAGTCCGAACGACTCCAAGCGATCGATGACGCCGGCGTGGCCGCGCGTCTGGGCATCCTGGACATCCACCCGCCCCTCCGCCACGTGGATGTGGATCGGTCCCTCGGTGGAGGCCACCGCTACAAGGGTCTCGTCGTCAATCGTGAAGCTGGCGTGCAAGGCGGTCAGGACAGCCCGGGTCTCAGAGGCGTGGACTGCACGGGCCCGGAGGTTCTCCGCCAGGGAACGGGCCCCCTCGCCGTTGCCGTTGCGATCGGTGATCTCGTAGCCGCTGACCAGCCGGATTCGGGCAGGCTCCGCTCCTTCAAACAAGGCATCCAGGCTGCCATCGATCGCGTCGGGAGAGGCGTGGTGGTCCACAAGCGTGGTGGTGCCACAGCGAATCGCCTCCACCGCGCCCGCCAGGGCACTGGCTGCGATGGTCTCCTCATCGTGGCACCGATCCACCACCCACCAGAGCTGCCGGAGCGCCTGCTCGAAATCCTCTACCGGCGGCACCGCCATGCCCGGAACAAGGGCCGAGTACAGGTGGGTGTGGGCATTGACCAGCCCCGGCATGAGCAGGTCTCCCTCCAGGTCCACCGCCCGCTCGCCAGGGGCAGGACCCGGCGAAACCGCCAAATCCAACCGCTCCACAATCCGACCGTCTTCCACCCGCAGGTGGCCCGCGGTCACACCCGGCGGGTCAAACTCCACCAGCTGCGCATTGGACAGGAGCCACCGGTCGCTCACCGGGTGGCAGACTCGAAGCGGTAGATCGTGCTCTCCGGGGGCGCCATCAGCAGCTCCTTGGCCGCCACGCGACGGGTGCCCAAAGGCTCGGTCTCCAGGAGCCGAAGCTCTCGACGCAGCTCCGTGTTGCGGCGCTTCAACTCCCGTACACGCCGCTCGATTTCCACTCGTTCCTGCCGCAGGTCATGGCGCCGGACAAGCCCGTGATCTCCGAAGATCGCCATCACCACCACGCCGCCCATCAGCAGGAGCGGAAGGGCGGTAAAGGCAAAGCGTCTGAGGGAGAGTGGGGACACGGCCAGGAGGGCGAGGGGGGAAGTCCAGTATAATCGAATTGCTCTGTCAAGTCAGGGGGTTGCGTCGGAATTCCCCGATCCTTTCTCCGCGGAGGGATCCGTTGCAATTGCCAGTCGATTCAACCCGGCCGACCGGGCGAGATCCATGAGGGTCACCACCTTGCCGTGGCCCACTTCCATGTCCGCCTTGATGACCACAAGGGTGGAGGGATCGGACCGGGCCTTGTCTCCCAGAATCTGGATTAGTCCTTCGAAATCAACAGGTTCCCGGTCCACGAAGATTCCGCCATCATCGGTCATCCAGATCTGAAGGTCGTCCTGCTCCCGCACCATCATGTCCGAGCTGGCGCGGGGAAGGTCCACCTTGAAGCCCGGGGCGGAGATGAAGGTCGTGGACACCATGAAAAACAGGACCAGCTGAAAAATGATGTCAATCAGCGGCGTCAGGTCCACCCGGGGGGGCTCGCGGCGCGTTCGACGGAACACCTATCGCTCCTCCGCCCGCACCAACTCCAATACCTCCAGGGCCACCTCTTCCAGGCCCAGGACCAGCTCATCCACCCGGGCCAGCAGGAACCGGTGGCCGATGAGCGCTGGGATGCCGACGCTCAAGCCCGCAAAGGTGGTGATCAAGGCTTGGGAGATGCCCCCGGCCAGGCTCGAGACCACCCCGAGGCCCTGGTCCTGGATGACCTCAAAGGTCAGGATCATGCCCAGCACGGTGCCCAGCAGTCCCAGCAAGGGGGCAATGGCTGCCACGATTCCCACCACGCCGGAGTAGCGCTCCAATTCTGCAGCCTCCCGCAGGCCAACCTCTTCCATGAGCGTCTTCAATCGCTCCCGGCTTCCCCCCTGGTTCAGGAAGCCGATCTCCAGGACGCGGCTCATGGGGGAGTCGCTCTTGCGGCACAGGGTGACAGCGTCGGACCACCGCCCCTGGCGGGAGACCTCCAACAGCTCGATCCGGGCCGCCCGTGGAAGAACGCGGGAAGAGCGCAGGTACCAGAGCCGCTCGATGAAGACCGCCAGGGCGATGATCGAAGCCAGCCCGATGGGAATCATTACCGGGCCGCCGCGCAGTAGAAACTCGAACACGCTGTCTCCCTTGGAGTGGCACAGGCAGCAACAACGCGTATCCTGTCCCTGCCCATCCGTCCCTGGAGTCGTTCTTGCCCCTCCCGTTGCCCGCCCTATTCCTGCTTCAGGGTTGCTACGTGATCTCCTCCGGTTGGTACCAGGCGGAGCTGCTCCTCTCCCGGGAGCCCGTGGAGAATGTGCGGGCCAGCGGCACCCTGGACCAAGAAGCCCTCGCTCGGTTGGACCTCATCGCCAAGGCCAAGGCCTGGGGCGGCGGCATCGGTCTGGCAGCCACCGACAACTACGAAACGGTGGCCATGGGGTGGGAGCGCACCATCTGGAACCTCACCGCCAGCGACCCCCTCTCCTTCACTCCGCGGACCTGGTGGTTTCCCATTGTGGGCCGGGTGCCGTACCTGGGTTTCTTCCGCGAGGAGGACGCCCAGCAGCGAGCCGGCGGACTTGCAAGGCGCGGAGATGACATCTACCTGCGCACGGCCGGTGCCTACTCCACCCTGGGGTGGTTTCGGGATCCCATCCTGCCCGGCATGTTGGAGTGGTCCGAGGCCCGGCTCGTGGAGACCGTGCTCCACGAAATGGTCCACGCCACGGTCTGGGTGCCCGGCTCCGTGGAGTTCAACGAGTCCCTGGCCAACTTCGTGGGAGAGATCGCCACCCTGCGCTACCTCGTGGAAACACACGGCCCCCACAGTCCGGTGGTTCTCGAGACCCTCCACAACCGGGAGGACTGGCAGAGCTGGCGCGACCTGCAGCACAACCTGGTCGACGACCTCCTGGCGATCTATGGCAACCCCACCCTGGCTCCGGAAGAGAAGGCCGCCGCAAAGACCCGTATTTTCGGGAAGTTCCCGGGTGGGGTAGAACAAGCGCCTTTTCACCGTCCGGATCCCTACCTGGAGGCGGCACGCACAGGTGTCTGGAACAACGCCCGGCTGCTGCAATTCACCTTCTACAACAGCGACGCCGACCTCTTCACGGCTCTGCTGGAGCAGGTGGAGGGGGACTTGCTCACCTTCCTGAACCGCGTCAGCGAGATCACGGATCAAGCGGATCGCCGCACGCCCCCGGCCGAAGCCTTGGCGGAGTTTGTATCAGAATCTGATACGCCGTAAAGGTTTCGGTGCGGACAGCGGCCGACAACACACGGGCAAACCCCTGCTTTCACCGGGATTCTTCCCTGGCATGTCTCTTGCTTTCTCTTTCCGCGCAGGGAAAAAAAGGAGACGCACATGGCCCGAGCCAAGAGAGCCACGAAGACGCCCGGTGATGAACTGCTCAACAGCTATTTGAAGTCCATGGGGCAGATTCCGCTGCTCTGTCGGTCCGATGAAGCAGAGGTGGCCCGCCATGTCGCGGAAGGTGGGGCAGCCGGCGAGTTGGCCAAGATCGCCCTCATCAACGCAAATCTGCGCTTGGTTGTGTCCATTGGCAAGCAGTACTCCTACCGGGGACTCCCCCTGGCCGACCTGATCCAGGAGGGGAACATCGGGCTCATGAAGGCGGTCGAGAAGTTCGACTGGACCCGGGGCTTCAAGTTCTCGACCTATGCGTCCTGGTGGATTCGCCAGTCCATCATCCGAGCGATTGAGTCCCAGATCCGCACCATTCGCATTCCGATCTACAAGCTGGAAGTGGTGAACCAGGTCCACCAGACCCGCAAGGGCCTCTTCCAGAAGATGGGCCGCGAGCCCACCCTGTCGGAGATCGCAGCCTGCCTGGACCTGGAGTTGGGGCCCCTGGAGGCCCTGATGAAGCTCACCCGGGAGCCCACCAGCCTGGACTCCCCCGTGACCGACGAATCCGATTCCACCCTGGCCGAGTTCATTCCCAATGAAGATGCGGACCTCCCCGATGCCGGCGTCGAGGGTGCTTCCCTGAAGGAAGCCGTCGAGACCGTGCTCTGCAGCCTGTCCCCCCGGGAGGAGCAGGTTCTGCGCATGCGCTACGGCATCGGCCAGCCCGTGCCGCGGTCCCTCGAGGAGATCGGCTCCTACTTCAGCCTCACCCGCGAGCGCATCCGCCAGATCGAGATCAAGGCCCTGCGCAAGCTGCGGAGCGCCGAGGAGTGCAGCGGCGGGCTGCAGGCGTTGGTGGCGTAGCGCTGAGAACTCAGCCGGCTACCAGGCGCTCCACCACCCCTCTTCCCCATCGACGGGGTCGGCGTCCGGTTCCTCGCTCATGAACTCCGCGGCCGGGTCCAGCAGGCCGTTCTTGATCTTGAGCCCGCGGACGATGTTGGCCGGGGTGAGATCCGAGGTGAACAGGAAGGGGTAGGACACGGTGAGGCCTTCCTTCTTGCTGGGGACCGGGAAGGCGAGGTCCTTCAACACCGCGTGCACGCAGGACTCCAGGGTGGGGTTTCGCAGGGTGCTGTGGGTGGTGGCAACCTCCGGCACCGTGCCGTCCGGCGCGATTTTCAGGCGCACCCGCAGCTCGCCAAACAGGTCCGATTGGGTGGAAAGGGCCTCCGTGTAGCAAGCCAGGGCGGGATCCGCGGTGGTCTGCAGCACCACCAGCACCCGATCCCGCTCCTCGTTTGGAGCGATCACCGGAGCCCTGGCCGGCGCCTTGGCCTGCACATGGGTCGCGGGCAGCGCCTGGGAGGCCGACGGTCCAGCCTCGGACTCCACGGTCTTGGGACAAGCGAGGATCAACAGCAAGAGCAGTTTCATGCAGTGGGGCTATCTGACCGACCGAACCCGGGTCAAGGGTCCACTGGGTCTTGCGGCTCATCACCGGGCTCCCCGGGCTGGCCGCCGTGGGCAGGGGGCTCGCCTTCCTCGTAGAACACAAGCAGTCCCCCATCGGTCACCGTGGTGGAGACCCGGATCACCTCCCCCCAGGGGGTCTGCATCTCCGGACCGACATACCGGGAGTCCACCTGGAACGAGGTGGAGTAGAGGTTGTCATCCAGGGCGATGTTGTGGGGCAACTCTTCCAGGATCGACGGCGCCACCATGACCTCGTCCGCAGCCAGGTCCGGACGGCAGGCCAGGGCCTCAATGGGGTCCGCCACCCCCATCTCCGACACCTGGATCATCACCAGCTCCTCGTGCATGAAGACATGCGCAACGTCCGGGGGAGGCCCGGCTTCCTCCCACTCCACCAGGAGCGGATTGTCCACCCGGTGGTAGATCAGCCCGTCCTGGGGGGACTCCAGCAAGACCTGCACATCCAGCTGCGGGCCCACCACAAAGGCATCGTCCAGCGCCAGCCCCGCCAGGGGTGGCCGGGCATCTGCTGCCCCCACATCCAGGTCGAGCACCTGGCCAAAGGGGAAGGTATCCGCATCGCAATCGGCCATTTCGTAGGTGACCCGGTCCTGGCCATCGATAAGCCGGGTCAGGGCCCAGCTGCGCTCGTCCCCGTGCAGCCAGATGCACTCCCCGGCATCCATGGTTCCCCGCAGGTTCCAATTGTCCTCAGACTCTCCGTCGTTGGAGTCCGGCTCCCCCGGGCGTTCCTCATCCTGGGGTTCCTCCGGGGCGCTGCTGTCCACCTCGTCAAACCGGGTCAGGGTACAGGTGTCGATCTCGTCGGGGTACACCATCTCCTGGCGATAAGGCTCTTCTCCCTCCCCCATTCCATCGGACTCCCCCCTTCGCGTGAAGGCCACCTGCACCTGGCACCGGGACAGGGTCTCCCCCCAATTGTTCCGCTGAAACCCGACGTCAAAGCTGACGTTGATCACGCTGGAGGTGAAGCCGATGGTCTGCACCTGCTCCCCCGGCGTCCACCCCGCCGTGGGATGGGCGAGGGTGTAGTCGTGGGAATTGCAGGCGCACAAAGCGCTGAAAGCCAACGGAATGAGGTGCCGCACTCCCCTACCCTATCAATGAGAAAGTCCCAGGCGATCAAGAATCGACGTAATCTTCAATCGGCGGACAGGCGCAGACAAGGTTGCGATCGCCGTAGGCATCGTCGATGCGCCCCACCACGGGCCAGAACTTGTGATCCCGGGTCCATTTTGCCGGAAAAGCAGCCAATTCCCGGCTGTAGGGGGCATCCCACCCGTCCGACAGCAGGTCAGAAGCGGTGTGGGGAGCCCTCTTCAAGGGGTTCAGCTCCCGGTCCATTTCGCCGTCTGCAATGGCCTGAATCTCCCCTCGGATGGAGATCAAGGCATCACAGAACCGGTCGATTTCGGCCTTGGACTCGCTCTCCGTGGGCTCGATCATCAGGGTGCCCGCCACCGGCCAGGACATGGTCGGGGCGTGGAATCCGTAGTCCATGAGGCGCTTGGCCACGTCCACCACCTCGATTCCGGTCGCTGCCTTGAAGGGCCGCACATCAATGATGCACTCGTGGGCCACCCAGCCCCCCGCTCCTCGGTAGAGGACCGGAAAGTGCGGCTCCAGGCGCCGGGCCACGTAGTTGGCGTTCAGGATTGCCACCTCGCTGGCCTTCCGCACTCCGTCCACCCCCAGCAGTGCGATGTAGGCATAGGAAATGGGCAGGATGCTCGCGCTCCCCCAGGGGGCAGCGGACACCGCACCGATGGAGGATTCTCCCCCCAACCCCGCAAGGGCATGGCCGGGAAGGTAGGGCACGAGGTGCTCCGCCACCGCAATAGGGCCCATGCCCGGGCCACCGCCACCGTGGGGGATGGCGAAGGTCTTGTGCAGGTTCAGGTGGATCACATCTCCACCAAACTCCCCGGGACGGCACAGCCCCACCATGGCGTTCATGTTGGCCCCATCGATGTAGACCTGGCCGCCGTGGGCATGCACGGTGTCGCAGATCTCGCGGATGGTGGTTTCAAACACCCCGTGGGTCGAGGGATAGGTCACCATGAGGGCAGCCAGGTTTTCCTTGTGTTCGCCGGCCTTGGCTGCCAGGTCCACAAGATCGATGTTTCCGTTGTCATCACAGCCGATGACCACCACCTTCATGCCCGCCATCACGGCGCTGGCGGGGTTCGTGCCGTGGGCTGAGCTGGGAATCAAGCAGACATTGCGGTGGGCATCCCCCTGATCCCGGTGCCAGGCCCGAATCACCAGCAGCCCGGCGTACTCCCCCTGCGAACCCGCATTGGGCTGCAAGCTGACGCCGGAAAAGCCGGTAATCTCAGCAAGCCACGCCTCCAGGCGGGAAAAGAGGGTGCGGTAGCCCGTGGTCTGTTCCGTGGGGGCAAAAGGATGAAGCTGCCCGAACCCAGCCCAGGTGACGGGCACCATCTGGGCCGTGGCGTTGAGCTTCATGGTGCAGGAGCCCAGGGGGATCATCGACGTGGTCAGGGACAGGTCCCGGGAGGAGAGCTTGTGGATGTACCGCAACAGGTCTGTTTCCGACCTGTGGGCAGAAAACACCGGGTGCTCAAGAATGGGACCGTCCCGGCGCACCGCTTCCGGCAGATCCGTGCCCACGTCCCAGTGGATCGCCTCGCCGCCAAAGGCCGCGAGAACATCCAGGACATCTTCATCTCTCGTGGTCTCGTCCAGGCTGACCCCCACAGAGCCATCATCGAAAGCCCGCAGGTTGATGCCCGCCTCCAACGCTGCCGCGTGGATCTGCTCCGGGGACCGTGGCCCCCCGCTTACATGAAGGGTGTCGAACGTGGGGTCCTCGCCAAGGGAGTAGCCAAGTGCTGCCAACGCCTCCCCCAGTGCTCGGGTGCGACGAATCACGCCATCGGCGATGCGCTGCAGCCCTTCGGGGCCATGGTAGACGGCGTACATGGAGGCGATGACCGCGAGCAGCACCTGGGCGGTGCAGATGTTCGAGGTGGCCCGATCCCGGCGGATGTGCTGCTCCCGGGTCTGCAGGGCCAGGCGCAAGGCCGTTCGGCCGGCGGAGTCCTTGCTGACCCCCACGATGCGTCCAGGCACCTGGCGCTTGTAGGCAGCCCGGGTGGCCAGGAAGGCAGCATGGGGCCCGCCAAACCCCATGGGCACGCCCAGGCGCTGGCTGTTTCCCACCACCGCATCTGCCCCCCAGGATCCGGGGCTGCGCATGCGGGTCAGGGCCAACAGGTCGGAGGCCACCACCACGAGGGCGCCCGCGTCGTGGGCGGCCTCGATGATCGCCGCGGGGCTGCGGATGGCACCGTCCGTGGACGGCACCTGCAGGAGCACACCGAAGACCGGCGTGGAAAAGTCGTACGTCGCGGCCTCGGCAACCACCACCTCGATGCCCAGGGGCGCAGCGCGGGTGCAAATGACCTCGAGGGTCTGGGGGTGGCACGAGGGATCCACGAGGAACGTGTCCGACGGCGCCTTTCTGCCCAGCACCCGGTGAAATAGCGTCATGACCTCAGCGGCACTGGTGGCCTCGTCCAGCATGGAGGAATTCGCAACCTCCATGCCCGTCAGGTCCGCCACGAGGGTCTGGAAGTTCAGCAGCGCCTCCAGGCGTCCCTGGGAGATCTCCGCCTGGTAGGGCGTGTACTGGGTGTACCAGGCCGGGTTTTCCAGCACGTTGCGCAGGATGACCGGCGGGGTCACACAGTCGTGGTAGCCGAGGCCCAGGTAGGAGCGAAAGGCCCTGTTCTGGCTGGCCAACTCCCCGAGATCCGCCAGCACCTCCCGCTCCGTACGGGCAGCAGGCAGGTCATAGTCGTGCTCGGTGAGGATGTCCCCCGGAACAGCCGCCCGGATCAACGCCCCCAGGGAGTCGAGGCCCAGTTCCGCCAGCATCTGCGCCACTTCGGCCTCGCGCGGGCCGTTGTGGCGGTCGACAAATCGATCAGGCGCCTGCACCGTCATCGCTCAAGTGCTGCTGGTAGGCAGCGGAATCCAGCAGCTCCTCCAACTCGGAGATGTCCGCCAGCTTGATCTTGAAGAGCCAGCCATCGCCGTAGGGGTCCTGGTTGATGGATTCCTCGGCGCCGTCCAGCTCCTCGTTCACCTCGACCACCTCGCCTCCCAGTGGGGCAAAGACATCCGAGACCGCCTTGACGCTTTCCAGCTCGGCGATGGAGTCCCCGGAGCTGACCGTGCCACCGGTCTCCGGAAGCTGGGCAAACACGATGTCCCCCAGGGAGTCCTGGGCGTGCCAGGTAATGCCCACGGTCGCCACATCACCGTCGATGCGAATCCACTCGTGGTCCTCGGTGTAGATGAGTTCTGACGGGTAGCTCATGCCGTCTCCTAGTAGTCGCGTTGAAAGAAGGGGGGTTTGACGACCGTGGCCGGGGCAATGCGCCCCCGGACATCGACCTCCAGGGAGGTGCCCGGACGACCATGCCCGCGAGCCACATAGCCGAGCGCAATGTTGGTGCCCACGAGGGGGGACCGGGTTCCGCTGGTGATCTCGCCCACAGGCTTCCCATCCGCGAGAATGGCCTGGTGGGGACGCCCGATGCGGCCCTCGATTTCCAGCCCCACGAGGCGGCGTTGAATCCCGGCTTCCTTCTGGGCCACCAGCGCATCGCGACCGACAAATGCAGCCTTGTCCAGCTTGGTGATCCAGCGCAGTCCCGCCTCCAGGGGCGTGGTGTCATCGGTGATGTCATTGCCATAGAGCACGTTTCCCGCCTCCAGGCGCAGGGTGTCCCGGGCACCCAGCCCCACCAGGGCCAGGTCATGGGGAGCGCCGGCTGCCAGGATGCGATCCCAGGCATCCCCGACGGAGTCCGCGGGGAGAAAGATCTCAAATCCGTCTTCCCCGGTGTAGCCGGTGCGGGCAATCCAGCAGTCATCCACCCCGGCAAAGGCACCGGACTGAATCGCTCCCCGCTCCATGCCCGCCACATCCACCGCCGTCAACTCCGCCACCACCCCCACTCCGTGGCGACCTTGCAGCGCCACCTGGGCCCAGACCGCTCCTTCATCCACGATGGACACGGTGTCGGGGGCCGGATTGTGCGCAACAAGCCAGGCAAAGTCCTTGTCCCGGTTGCTGGCGTTCACGCAGACCAGGAAGTCCGCCTCTCCCAGGCGGTACACGAAGACATCGTCCACGATGCCCCCCGCGTCGTTGAGAATCGCCGAATACTGGGAGGCGCCGGGGGCCACCTTGCTGACATCGTTAGACAGAAGGTGGTTCAGCGCATCCTCGGCCCCGGGACCCGTGACCCGCACCTCCCCCATGTGGGAGACATCAAAGAGCCCGACACCTTTGCGTACGGCCAGGTGCTCATCGATGATGCCCGTGTACTGAATGGGCATGTCCCATCCGCCAAAATCGATCATCCGGGCGCCAGCGGCAACGTGATTGGCATGAAAGGGCGTACGCCACAGCGACATGCTGGCCTCCCCGGGGGGCTGACCGTATCCCGCCATCGGGATTTGGCAATCGCCTCGGAAACCCTGGCGAAACGAAACCTCCCACGGTACTTGGCCCTTCCAAGGACATCGAATGTTAGGACCGAATCTGCACACCACCGTCAGCCTGAAGAACCACGTGGGAGACCTCTGTGGAGGGACGGTGGAGTGGCTCACCTCCAGCGAACTGCAGGTGAACGTCGACGGCCACCTGGAACTCGATTCCAATTGTGAACTGCGGGTCGAGTTGCGAGGACTTCCGGTGTCGATCTACATCCATGGCACGGTCATGAAGCTGGAGATGGACGACCTGGGCGAAACCCAGACCAGCGCCGTCATTCGCATCGACCACATGCCGGAATTGGATCGGACGCGCCTGGAAAAATGGCTGTCCGAAGGGGTGACCGGGGGAACCAGCGCGGATCCCGGCTCCTGGGTAGGGGAACTCTCCGAACACCACTCCGGTGTCTCCCGCAGCACAGGCCGCTCCTCGATCCGTTCTGGCCTTCGGGCAGGCCTCGGGATGGCGCCGAAGGACACCGACGAAGACCCGGACGAATCAGGCGCCTCGTAGCTGCGCGCTCTTCAGGGTGTTGGCCATCAACATGGCAATGGTCATGGGGCCAACTCCGCCGGGAACAGGGGTGATCCAACCCGCCCGCTTCGCAGCAGCCTCCGTGTCCACATCCCCGCACAGCGTGCCATCCTCCAGGCGGTTGATGCCCACATCGATGACCGCAGCGCCCTCCTTGATCCAATCCCCCAGGACCATGCGGGGACGACCCACCGCTGCCACCACCACATCCGCACGGGCCACCTCAACCGCCAGATTCTGGGTGCGGGAATGACACAGGGTCACAGTGGCATTTTGATGCAAGAGCAGGTGCGCCATGGGTTTGCCCACGATGTCCGAGCGGCCGATGACCACCGCGTGCGCACCCTCCAGGGGGACCTCCGCGTCTTCCAGCAGGCGCATGACACCGAGCGGCGTACAGGGCACAAACCGCGGGCGCCCCTGGGCCAATCGCCCAGCGTTCTCCGGGTGAAAACCATCCACGTCCTTGGCTGGATCCACCGCATCAAGCACCGCCTGGGTGTCCAGGTGGGCGGGCAGGGGCAGCTGCACCAGAATGCCGTCAATGGCCGGGTCCCGGTTCAGCGTGGCAATGCAAGCCAGCAGCTCCGCCAGGGAGATTTCCATGGGCAGGTCGATCTGCCGGTGCAGGAACCCGACGCGGCCGGCCACCAGGGTCTTTCGACGCACGTAGACTTGGGAGGCTGGATTCTCACCGACCAGCACCACCGCGAGTCCCGGGGGGCGGTCCATCCCTTCCACCGCAGGCCGAACACTGCCCTGGTTGAGGCGCTTGGCAAGTGCCCGCCCATCCAGGATCATGTGTCGTTCCCGGACGAGGTGGAGGTGCCCGATTCGCTCTTTACGCCTGCGCTTCCGGAGTCGCTTGAGCCGCTGCTGCTGGTGTCGCTTGAGGATGGACTGTCGGAACCGGTACTGTCGGAACCGGGACCGTCGGAACCGGTACTGTCGGAACCGGGACCGTCGCCGCTTCCGCCCCCGGAGTTGTCGGACACGCTCTTCAGACCGTAGTGGTCCTTGTACCAACCGCCGCCCTTCAGGTGAAAGGAAGTGGCGGAAACGAGCTTTCGCAAGCCCTCCGCCTCACAGCTCGGGCACGCGGTCAACAACGGGTCGGACATCTTCTGAAAGTGCTCGAACCGGTGGTCGCAACCCGAGCAGGCGTATTCGTAGATAGGCATACTGGCCGGGTATTAATGCCAATGAGGTTTGGGGCAAGCACAGAGGCGGGTGCCTCCCGGGTTAAAACAAGGTCATGACCTGGTTTCTTCAACTTGTTGCCCTTGGATGCGTGGCCCTGGCGACTGGGCTGGTGGGGGGGCTCGCCCTCCTGGCCATGGAGCGTGGCCAACCGATCCGGCTTTCCCTGGCGGGGCTTTCCTCCTGGGCCCGGGAGTTCGCCACCCAGGCATTGAAATACGTCCTGTTCCCCCTGGGCTGGATCGACACGCGCCCCCGGCGACACCCAAGCGCCCCGGGGACCCGCACCCCCGTTCTGCTGCTTCCCGGGTACGGGGACAACCACAGCCTGTTGGGCCCCATGGGCATCTTCCTGCGCCAAAAAGGGTGGCCCTGGGTGCAGGCGATCAACCACCCTTCCGCCAAGACCCTTCCTGAAATGGCTGCCGGGCTGGCCCTGCGAATCCGCGAAATGCAGCAGGCCAGCGGCGCCGAGCAGGTCGATCTTGTGTGCCATTCCATGGGAGGGGTGGTGGCCACCTGGTACCTGAACCACCTGGAAGGCGCGCCCCATGTGCGCCGCATGGTGGCCATTGCCACACCCTTTCAAGGCACGAAAGTGGCGGTCTTTGGTCCAAGGCGACACGCCCGGGACCTGCTGCCCAACTCCAGTGTGATGGAGAAGTTGGGCCTCCCCCCGGTGACCACAACGGCAATCCGCTCCACTTTCGATGCGATTGTGCTGCCCCAATCGTCCGCTGCACTTCCAGAAATGGAGGCTTACACAAATGTGACGGTCCACGGGCACGGGCACCTGGCCATGTTGTACTCCGTCGAGGTTCTGGGGCATATCTGCCGGGCGTTGGAGGACTGACCATGAGCCTGCGCGATGCACGAGTCGTGGTGGTCATGGGAAAGGGAGGGGTTGGAAAGACCACCCTCACCGCCGCCCTGGCCCTGAACCGTGCACGGGAAGGACGGCGAGTATTGGTGGCCGAGGTGGGGGGGGGCTCCCGGTTCAGTGCGCTGTTCGGACACACAGGCTCCTACACCCCCACCCAGGTGGCAGAGGGAATCCACGCCATCACCCTCACACCCCAGGAGGCCATTGAGGACTACGTCGTGCTTCGGCTGAAGCTGCGCTCCCTGTACCACCTGGTGTTCGGCAACCGGGTGATGCGGCCCTTTCTGGCGGCCGTTCCCGGGTTGCACGACCTCATTCAGCTGGGAAAGGTGTTCTTCGAGGAAGCCCGGACCCACCCCGACGGCTCGTTTGTGTGGGACCAGATTCTCCTGGATGCACCCGCCACGGGCCACGGGGTCACCATGCTCCATGCACCCCGATCCATGATGGAGCTCACAGGCTCGGGGCCCTTCCATGAGAATGCCGGCCTCGTCCACGACCTCTTCGCCGATCCGGAACGAACCAGTCTTGTGGTGGCCGCCCTTCCCGAGGAGCTGGTGGTCAACGAGACCCTGGAGCTGGTCGACCGCCTGGAAGACCTTGGAGACCAGCTGGCCCTCTGTGTGCTGAACGAGGTCCAACCCGTGGGCGAGTCCCCCCACGCCATCGAACGGGTCCAGTCCCACCTGGAGGGACTCGGAATGGAGGAGGCCCTGGCGCTGGCGTGGGCCGAGGCCGCCCGGGGTGAAACACAGGAGTTGTCCCACACCCGACTCGTGGAAGGGCTCGGATGCCCGGTGATAGAGCTTCCCCTGCTGGAGGAACGCGACCTGGGCCCGGCCGAACTGAACCGGCTGGCCAAATTCCTGGAGCCCTGGGCATGAGTACCCGCATTCTCATTTGCTGCGGTTCCGGCGGAGTGGGAAAGACCACCTGCTCGGCCGCCCTGGCCCTGGAGCTTGCCCGGCAGGGGCACCGGGTGGCGGCTCTGACCATCGACCCGTCCCAGCGCCTGGCCGATGCCCTTGGCATCTCCATGTCGGGAACGCCACAACCCGTCGAGGTAGCCGACGGGTCGCTGGATGCCATGGTCCTGGATGTGAAGCAGACCTTCGATGGGGTGGTGCGCCGGTTTGCACCCGATGAAGGCGTGCGGGACCGCATTCTGGAGAACCGGTACTACGAGTTTGTTTCCACGAGGCTGGCCGGCTCCCATGAATACATGGCCATGGAGCGGCTGTACCAGTTGTACGGAGAGGGGAAATACGACGTCTTGATCCTGGACACCCCCCCGACCCGCAACGCCATGGAGTTTCTCACCGCCCCCAAGCGCATGGCCGGACTCATGGACGAGGGGGTCATGGGCAGGTTGTCCGCAGCGGGGGGCGGACTGGGCATCCGGGTGCTGACCCGGGGATCCCTCACGGCCCTGAACGCCCTCTCCCGCCTGGTGGGCATGGGAACCGTGCGGGAGATCACCGAGTTCTTCACCTTGTTTCGAGACCTGTGGCAGGGATTTCGCCAGCGCTCCCTGGAGGTGGACCGCCTTCTGCGCAGCGACCAGACCCGCTTCCTGCTGGTGGCAACCCCCGCCCCTGCCGCCCGCGCTGAAGCCCGAGACTTCCTGGATCTGCTCTGGAAAGAGGGCCTGCCCTTCGGTGGGGCGATCCTGAACCGGGTGACCCCCATGCCGACGGATCCCGCGCCGGTTTCCCCGGAGCGGTTCCCTCCTTGCCCCGATGAATTCGACCTCGCCGAATGGCAGCGAATCACCGAGGCCATCGCCCAGGCACCCGTTCGAGCCGCTCGCCGGGCCACCTATGAAGCACAGGCTGTGACCTCCATTGGAGAGCGCGTCCAGGGAGCCCCCTGCTGGCATGTGCCGCTTCAGCCGGAGGAGGTGCGGGACATTGAGGGGCTTGTGGCCCTGGGCGCATTCCTGTCCGAAGCCGCAGTGGAGTTGGTTCCACGCTGACTAGGAGGCTGTAGCGCATTGCGGACCGCGCCGGAGCAAAGCGGAGGCTGGCGAAAGCCCCCGCCGAGAAGGCGGGGGACCGTAAGGAATGGCGCCGCACACGTGATTACAGGTGCTTACGGGAGGAGGGAACATGTCTGG
>CAZSZE010000016.1:0-64672 GCA_964610645.1 uncultured Enterobacterales bacterium
CCATTGCCGATGCGGCGTTGAAGGGTTTGTCCTGTCTGGAGGAACCGGTGGATGCGGAGGTTGTGTCCCGGTTTCATTTCTTGAAAGGGGTGGTCCTCATGGACCAGGGAGACAAGCCCTCTGCATGGGCCTCCTTCCAGTCCGCTCTGGTGGTCGATCCCGGCCTTGCTTGGGATGAGAACTTCCCCCCCGACTCCAGGCCGGTCTTCATTGCTGCCCAGGCAGAGATGGGAGCCACGCCGCCGACTGAATTCACGCTGGTTCCCGCACCGGGGCAAGCCCGGGTCTGGATGGATGGCAAGGAGGTAGCCCCCGGCACCCAGACCATTCCCCTGGTGGGCACCACCCATTGGCTGCAGTGGGAGGATGACTCCTTTCACACGGCCCTCCTGACCCTGGAACCCGGTCCCCAGGTGGGCATTCTGCTTCCGTCTACGCTGGGTGAGTCACCGCTGTACGCGGTGACCGATACGACGCACCACGTGCAGATCTCGGCATTGATGGCCAGTGTGGGAGCCCCGGGGGACGAGATTTTCGTCACGACACTGGGCGGCGTGTGGCGCAACACCGTGGGGCAGGCGGAGTTTGAGCAGTTGGCAGCGCCCACCATGCCGATCCCGGCCCTGGAGGGGACGCCCCAGGTGGAGCTGGCGGTCGAGAAGACGCCCCTGGACACCACCTTGCTGGCAGCGCGATCCCTCTTGTACGGCGGTGTGGGGGTTGCTGTCCTTGGGGGTGGGCTGGCCTACAAGGCCCGCTCAGAGGGCATGGGCATTTATGGCAAGATGGAAGATGCAGCGGACAACGACGCCTACGATGCCCTGGTGGAACCCTACCTGGCTGCCGCCACCCAGACCCGGAACATGGGGCTGGTCGCTGTGGCCGGCATCGCCCTCGCCGGGGCGGGGTTTGCACTGGACAGTCCGGTTGCTGCCGCTGGTTGGATGAACAGCCAGGAAGCCGGGGTCACGCTGACCTGGCTACGGTGACACCCCATGCCGCTTCCAGGGCCGCTCGATGGTCTTGTTGCGGGTCACTTCCAGGCCGCGAATCAGCTGGTTGCGGGTCTCCCGCGGATCGATGACCTCGTCCACGAGTCCCAGGCGGGCCACCTGGTAGGGGGTGATGTAGGCCTTGATCATCTCCACTAACTGGGCCTTCATCGCCTCTGGGTCCTCCGCCGCGTGGAGCAGCTTGCCCCCAGCGATGCCGAGCATTCCCTCGGCGCCCATGACGGAGATCTCCGCGGTGGGCCAGGCCAGGATTAGATCCGGCTCAAACGCCCGGCCACACATGACGTAGTAGCCAGCCCCATACGCCTTGCGCAGGATGATCGTGAACTTGGGCACCGTGGCCCGGGCCACGGCGTACAGCATGCGCGACCCATGGCGGATGATGCCGCTCTTTTCGGCGTGGCTGCCCACGATGAATCCGGGCACATCCTCCAGGAAGACCAGGGGGATCTGAAAGGCATCGCACAGGTTCACGAACCGGGCGGCCTTGTCGGCTGCATCGGAATCCAACACGCCGCCGAGGTACCTGGGGTTGTTGGCCACAATTCCCACGGAGTAGCCGCTGATGCGGGCGAACCCGGTCACGAGCGACTTGGCCCACTTCGCCTTCATCTCAAAGAACTTCCCGTCATCCACGATGAACGGAATGACCTTGCGCACGTCGTAGGTTCGGCGGGTGTCGTCCGGCAGGACGGACAGGATCTCGTCGTCGATGAGGTAGGGCCCCGGCGCATTCTCCATGCGGGGAGGCTTCTCATCACAGCTCTGGGGGAAGTAGGACAAGTAGTCCCGCACGGCCTGCAGGCAGGCTGCATCGTCTTCCACCTCCATGTCCGCGCAACCCGATTGGGCGCAGTGCACCTGGGAGCCCCCCAGTTCGACTTCGTTGATGTCTTCTCCCACCGCTGCTTTGACCAGGGCAGGACCGGCCAGGGCCATGGAGCTGGTGCCCTTCACCATGGGGACAAAGTCTGCGAGGCCGGGAATGTAGGCGGTTCCAGCAGCTCCGGGACCCACCATGGCGGAGATCTGCGGCACCACGCCACTCATCACCACCTGCTCACGAAAGAGGTAGCCCGAGTCGGCGAATGTCGGGATCCGCTCCATGGCACCGGGGCTCGGGTTCAAGCGGGCACCCGCCGAATCCACCAGCCAGATCATGGGAATGCGATCCCGCAGGGCGATCTCCCGCATGCGGGTGACCTTGACCTCGCTCACCTGGCCAATGGTGCCCCCCAGGACCGTGAAGTCATAGGCGGCGATGCACACGAGGCGCCCATCGATCTTGCCCGTGCCGGTGATGACCCCATCGGCTGCCAGCAAGGGGGCTGCGGTCTCACTGCCGTGAATGCCCAACTCCATGAAGGAGCCTTCATCACAAAGGGCATCGACGCGCTCCCGGGCGGTCAGCTTGCCGCGGCCATGTTGGCGGGCAATTCTCTTCTCGCCGCCCATCTCCAGGGCCTTCTCCCGGCGTGCGGTCAGCTCGGTGATGCGTTCCTGCATGGACACGATGCCATGGGTCATGCGGAGGTCCTCACCTCGGCGATGCCGTTTGTAATCACCGGGTCGTTGTTCTGGTTCAAGGTCAGCAGTGAAAGGGTCTGCACGCCGTTCTCCTCGCCCTGGAGCCAGCCGCGGGTGGTGAGCACGTCCCCTGGAAGCACGGGCCTCGCGAACCGGCACGCCAGGCGCTGGACACGCGTGTAGTCCCCGTCCAGGTGATCCTCGATGACCGCCTGGCCCACAAACGCCAGGGTGCACAGGCCGTGCAGGATGATGCCTGGGTGTCCCGCAGCCTTGGCCGTGGCATCGTCCATGTGGATCGGGTTCTTGTCGCCGCTGGCATTCCCATAGGCGATGGGCTGCTTCTCACCGACCGTCACGGTCCTCGTGAACAGGGGCTCGCCGGGGGGGTCCTCCCGGGGGGGCTTGGGCTTGGAGGGTCCGTCTCCCTCCTTCTTCGTGGCGCGAATGAAGTACCCACTGATGGTCTCGCAGGCGAGTTCGCCATCGATCATCAGGTTCTGCTGCACCTTGAGCAGCTCCCCCGAGGATTTCTTCTCGATGGAGTGGATGATCGCCCGCGGTGCGACCAGGTCTCCGGGTTGGATGACGCGGTGGAACCGCATGTCCTGCTCGCCATGCAACAGGCGCATCAGATCGGCGTTGAGGTCCTTGTCCAGGACAGCCTGCCCGATCACATCCATGTAGGGCACGACCGGAAAGAGCAGGGGCACGGCTGCACCGGAGGTGAACTGCTCGTTGGGATCGCCGCTTGCCTGGGCATAGGCGATGGCGGCCTCTGTTGTGACGAACCGCGCCTGGGCCCGGGAAACCTTGCCAATGCAGGCCTCGTTCATGCCGTCGCTGGCGGGGGCGGCGGGGGTTCCACCGGCCTTTGCCTGCTCCCGCACCTTCGCTGCTTGTTTCATGTCGATACAAGCCGCGAACTTCATGAGGATCTGCATGTTGTCGGCTTTGATCTTGCCGGCCATGAACGCCTGCTGGGCATCGGTCTTGCCCTCGGCAATGGCCAGGAAGGTGTCGACCGTTTCGTAGGTGATCGTGCAGTCCGGCGACTCGGGGGCACCCTTGGCGGTGGTGCATTCCTGGTTGCGGATGGTCACCGTGTAGGAGGCCTCGCCGCCCAGGTCGAAATGGATGTCGGCATCCACGCCGCTGGCACGCTCGGCCACAAAGGCATCGGGCATCTTCTGGAAGACCGTGTCCAGCTTGTTGCCGCCGCTGGTGTCGTCTTTGGCGGCCGCCGCAGATGCAGCCTTGCTCATGTCGAACACCGTGGCGAACTTCATGAGGATGGTCATGTTGTCGGCCTTGATCTTGCCGGCCATGAACGCCTGCTGCGAATCCACGGTGCCGCCCACCATGCCCAGCCAGGTGTCGGCGGAGTCAAAGGTGATGGTGCAGTCCGGGCTGTCCTGGGCACCGTTCATGCCCTCACAGGTGCCGCTGTCGATCTTCACGCTCCAGGTACCCTCCTCCCCGATCACAAAGTGGATCATGGCGGACATGTCGCCGGCTTTTGCAGGCAGGAAGGCCTCGGGCATGCGGGCAAAGATCTCGTTCAAGGTGTCCGTCACGGAGCCGCTGCTGCTCTCCTCGGCTGCTGCTGCACCGGGAAGGGCGGAGATCTCATCCAGGCGCTCCGAGAGAAGCTGGGGCGTCCACTTTCCGTCCAGCTTCACGCCGTCGGTGGGAATCATGTGGTACTCGAAGACCTGGGGTCCGTGGGCACCGAAGATGCGGCCGTTCAGGTCGCCTGAAAGATCGCTGCACAGCCACAGGGCCACAGGGGCGATCAAGTCTGGCGTGATGTCCTCGCTGACCATGTCGATGTCTTCGGTCATGCGGGTCTTGGCCATGGGGGCGATGCAATTCACCCGCACGTTGTACCTGGTGAGCTCCTTGGCGCAGACCCGGGTGAAGCCGGCGATGCCAGCCTTGGCGGCCCCGTAGTTGGCCTGGCCAAAGTTGCCGATCAGCCCGGAAAAGCTGGAGGTGTTCAGAATCACGCCCGACTGCTGGGTCTTCATGACCCGGGCTGCAGCGCGGGTGCACTGGAAGGTACCGCGCAGGTGGACCGCCACGACCGAATCCCACATGTCGTCATCGATCTTGAGCATGGTCTTGTCCCGGAGGATGCCGGCGTTGTTGACCAGGATGTCCACCTGGCCCCACTTTTCCGTGGCGGTGGCCACGATGGCGTCTCCTTCGGTGACCACGTTGTGGTAATCGGCGATGGCTTCGCCACCTGCGGCGTTGATCTCCTTGGCGACCGCATCGGCCATGGAGGTGCTGCCCTCGCTGCCGTGGCAGTCGCCCCCGAGGTCGTTCACGACGACCCGGGCGCCTTCGCTGGCGAAGAGCAGGGCGTATTCACGGCCGAGACCGCCGCCGGCCCCGGTGATGATGGCGACTTTTCCGTCGAGCATTCCCATGGTCAGACCCTCTCGATGATGGTGGCGATCGCCATGCCCCAGCCGATGCACAGGGTAGCGAGTCCGGTGTTGGCATCACGCCGCTCCATTTCATTGAGCAAGGTCGTGACGAGTCGGGCGCCCGAACATCCCAGGGGGTGGCCCAGGGCGATGGCGCCTCCGTTTACGTTGGTTTTGTCCAGGTCTCCGCCGGTTTCCCGGGACCAGACCAGGGGCACGACGCCAAAGGCCTCGTTGACCTCGAAGACATCGATGTCGTCTATGGTCATGCCAGCCTTGGCCAGCGCCCGGTTGGTGGCCTCGATGGGACCGGTCAGCATGAGGGTCGGGCAGCTGCCCACGACCGCCATGGAGGTGATGCGGGCCCGGGGGGTCGCCCCAAGGCGCTCGATGCCGTTTGCGTTTGCAAGCATGACCGCAGCCGCACCGTCGCTGATCTGGCTGGAGCTGGCCGCTGTGATGAGGCCGTCGTCCTTGAACGCCGGGCGCAAAGTCGCAAGCTTCTCCAGGGTGGAGCCGGCCCGGGGGCCTTCATCGGTGGTCACGCCATCCACCGCGTGAATCTCCTGGGCGAATCGGCCCTCTTCCCTGGCGGCAAGGGCCCGGCGGTGGGACTCCAGGGCCAGGGTGTCCAGCTCGTTGCGGGTGATGCCCCACTTTGAGACCATCAGCTCGGCGGACAGTCCCTGGGGAATCACGTCAAAGCGGTCCAGGACCGCATCGGAGAAGGAGCCGCCGTCGGAGCCCATGGGACACCGGGACATGCTCTCCACCCCGGCTCCGATGGCCAGGTCCATGGCCCCAGAGGCCACGGCCTGGGCCGCGAAGTTCACCGCCTGCAGCGAGGAGCCGCAGAGACGGTTGACTGTCGTGCCGGGCACCGAAATCGGAAACCCGGCCGACAGCACCGCCAGTCTGGCGACGTCGAGCGCTTGCTCGCCCGTCTGGGTCACACACCCCATCACCACGTCCTCGACCTCGGAAGCTGGAACTCCCGCGCGATCCACGACGGCTTTCAGGTTCTCGGCAGCGAGAATGTCAGGCCGAATGTGGGAGAGGACCCCATCGCGCTTTCCGATGGGGGTGCGAGTGGCTGCAAGGATGTATGCGTCCATTTTCTGTCCTGAGAATCGCTGTCTAGGCGTGGGTGTCGTCCGAGGTCTTGTCGTTCGAGGTCTTGCGGAAGAGGCGGGTGTCCTGCAGCTTCATGACGTCAGCCATGTTGCCGGCAATCTTGATCTGGCCGGACATGAACGCCTGCATGGGGTTCACGGAGCCGGTGATCATGCCAATCCAGGTGTCGGCGTTGGTGTTGATGGTGGCGGTCGCGTTGTCCGCGGTGCCTTCTTCAACGGTACAGGTGCCGTCGGCCACGTTGAGGATCCAGTTCTCGTCGTCGAAGTGAAACTGGACACAGGTGGTCCAGGAGCCAGCGGCCTCGGAGTTGAATCGGCCGGGCATGGCCTCGAAGATGTCTTTGATGGTGATGTCTGCCATGGATTTGTCTCCAATATGGGGGGTGGGTTGAAAGAGTCCTTAGGACTAACAGTTGAAGTGTGGGGTGCCACCTGATGCTCGGCCAAGGGCCTGTCAATCAGCGGTGGGCGCGGCTCCGTCGGGGAGAAGAGCAGCGGGGTCGCTCGGGTTGGAGGACGGTTCTGCCACGGGGGAGAGGCGACCGAATCCGCGGCCGAACAAGAGCGACACGATGCGACGAATCACGGAGAATCCGCCGCGGGAGTAGGGGTACCACCAGATCTCGCGGGAAAGGGGGTTGGGAATGAGGGCGTGGTTCACGTGGTGGGTGCGACACATGTCCCGCATGGAGTCGTCCGAGTGGATGCGGCCGAGCCCGCTGTTCTTGATGCCGGCCCACGGGGTCTCCGGCATGGAGTAGGTGCTCAAGACGTCATCCACCATGACCATCCCGGACTCGATGCGTTTTGCCACCTGGACCCCACCCGGGCCGAAGACATAGGCCATGAGCCCCAGGTGGGAGTCGTTGGCCAGGGCGATGGCCTCGTCCACGTCGTCAAAGGCAAGAATGGGCAGCAAGGGCGCGAACGACTCTTGCTGGACCACGTCCGCATCCTGGGGGACCTCGGTGATCACGGTGGGGGAAAAGAAGGTGCCGTCCAAGTCGGGGGAAGTACCGCCCGTGCGGATGGTGGCCCCCCGTGCCGTGGCATCCGCCACCTGCGCGTTGGCGTTGTCGATCTGCATGGGGTGGATGATCGCCCCCACGTCCACAGGGCCTTCGGCGGGGTTTCCCTGGCGCAGGCGCTCGGTCAACTCCACCACCCGGGTCACCAGGGGTTCATAGAGGGAGCGGTGGACATAGGCCCGCTCGACGGAAACGCAGACCTGGCCGGAGTTCACGAAGGCTCCCCAGACCATGGCCCGGGCAGTGCGCTCCACGTTGGCACCCGGGAGGACCACGAAGGGCGCTTTGCCCCCGAGCTCGAGGGCGCAGGGGATCAAGCGGCGGGCACAGGCCTCGCCGACTTTCCTTCCCGTGGCCACCGACCCGGTAAAGACGATCTTGTCGACGCCGGCCTCAACCAAGGCGGCCCCGGTCTCTCCATACCCATTCACCACCTGCACCAGGTCCGCCGGCACACCGGCCTCCACCAGAAGCTCCCGCAGCTTCATGGCGATCAGCGGCGTGGTCTCAGAGGGCTTCAACACCACGCCGTTGCCGGCCAGGAGCGCCACCACGATGTCCCCCCCGGGAATGATCAACGGGAAGTTCCAGGGGGAAATGACCCCGACAACCCCGCGGGGGGTGTAGTGCAGGAAGCTGCGGCGATGGAGCATCAGGTGCAGGCGGATTCCCCTGGGCTTCAAGATCCGGTGGGCCCGGCGGGCAAAGTAGGTGGTGAGGTCCAGCAGGGTGAAGACCTCGGCCATGTAGGCTTCCATGACCGGCTTGCCGCACTCCAGGGACAGCAGTTCGGTCAGTTCGCTCCCGCGCTCTCGCGTAAGGTCCCGAAACCGCATCAGCACCCGGGCCCGCTCCCGGACCGAAAGCGCTGCCCAGGCGGGCTGCGCTGCCCGAGCGCGATCCACAGCGGCTTGCACGCTGGCGGCGTCGTCTACGGGGACGTGGGCAAAGACTGCACCCGTGGCAGGGGCACGGCAGGGAATCGGGTCCATTGCCTTGTCTTGTAGTGCGGTGGTGAGTGGCTGGACAGTCATTTCCAAAAGTGTAATGTGACAGGTGACACTTTACATACACCGGGCTACACCGATCATCCACTCTGGAGTTGTCGTGGCGGACGTTCTCATCACTGGCGCAGGCGGATTTCTGGGAACTGAGCTGACGCGGGTTTTCCTCGCATCGGGCCACCGGGTGAAGGCGGGAGACCTCGAAGGGGTGCCGCTTGACTGGCACGGCAAACAAGGCGCACAGCCGGTGCGCTTGGATGTGCGGGACCTGGACAGCCTCAAGGCAGCCTGTGCCGACACGGATGTGGTGGTCCATGCCAGCGGGATCTTTGATCTCACGGTGGACAAGGACGTGCTGTGGGCTGTGAACGCGGAGGGCGCCAAGAACATGGCCCAGGCGGCCGCCGAGTCTGGGACCAAGCGGTTTGTGATGGTGAGCTCCACGTCGGTGTATGGCCGGTGTGGCCTGGATGTGACCGAGGAGAGTCCCCGGAACCCGACCCATGCCTACGACCTGTCCAAGGATGCCGGCGAGCGTCTCGCAATTGCGGCCTGCGAGGAGAAGGGGCTTCCCTGGACAGCCTTGCGGCCGACCCTGATCTACGGACCCCGCGGTCGGTACGGGGTGGCCCAGGCAGCGGCCTTGTTTTCTATGCGGACGCAGTTGGGATTGAACACCCTGCGCGTCTCCGAGGGGGGGCCCATGGGCCACCATGTCCACGTGACCGATGTGGCCCGCGCGGCGGAGTACCTGGCGAGCCACCCGGATGCGGTGGGGACGGTATTCAACGTGGCCGACGATGCGCCCTTGAGTGCGGGGGATATGATCCGCGTGCTCTGCAAGAGCGTGGGAATGGAGGTCAAGTCACCGGCCCTGCCCTGGTGGATGGCAAAGCTCGCCCGCTTCTTCAAGCCCCTTGCCCGGACGTTCCTGGGGAGGGAGAACGCCAAGCTTGCCCATATCTGGGGAAAGATCACCGAAAAACTCGGCCTGCAGAACGCGCTGGTCCCGCGCATGGACCTGGACTGGCTGGACTACATGTTCATCGACCACACCTACAAGAACGACCGGATCAAGAGCCTGGGTTTTACCTTCAACTACCCGGACTCCTCCCTGGGCATCGATGAGACCCTTCAGTGGTACAAGCAGGAGAAGTGGTTGCCGGAGTAGGGGACCTTATCGTCGGGAGAGTACCGCCTGGTACGTGGTAGAACGCCAGTGTCTTCCCCGAGGTTGTCATGCGTCGCTTTCTCTTGCCTGTCGTCCTTCCCCTGGTTCTCTTTTCAACCGCCTGTCGTGACACCGACAAGGGGATCGTGCTTGAAACCGGTCAGGTGGAGGACACCAGCGCGGAGGACACCGGGGACACCGAGGACACCGGGGAGGCCGTGGATGCGGATGGGGACGGCGTGCCGGCCGAGCAGGACTGCGATGACACGAATGCGGAGATCTACCCAGGGGCCGATGAGTCCTGTGACGGTGCCGACAACGACTGCGACGGGGTGATTGACGAGGACGATGCTGTGGACGTGGTCACGTTCTACGCGGATGGGGACGGCGATGGGTTTGGCGACAACGAAACCTCGGTGATGGCCTGCGAGGCGCCAGTGGGTTTCAGCGCCACCGGAGGGGACTGTGATGATGCGGATCCAGCGTTCCACCCGGGGGCGGGGGAGTCGGACTGCACGGACCCCGCCGACTACAACTGCGATGGATCCGTGGGGTGGGCCGATGCGGATGCCGACGGGTTTGCAGCCTGTGAGGACTGCGACGATGCAGACGTGGACGTGAATGACAACGCCACCGAGATCTGCGACACCATCGACAACGACTGCGACGGGCTGGTGGACAGCTACGATCCGAGCGTGACGGACGCCTCGACCTGGTATGGCGATGCGGACGGCGACGGCTACGGGGGAAGCCAGTTCCAGACGGCGGCCTGCGTGGCTCCGGCCGGGTATGTCGCCAGCTCGGATGACTGTGATGACCTGGATGCGACCAGCCATCCCGGAGGCACGGAGGTCTGTGACCTGGCCGACAACAACTGCGATGGTGTGGTCGACGAAGGGGTTGAGTTCACCTGGTATGCCGATGGGGACGGCGATGGATACGGCGATGCGGCGACCACCACGGACGCCTGCACCCAGCCCCCGGGGTACTCCGCCAACGGCGATGACTGCGATGACAACAGCGCCTCCACGAGCCCGGCGGGGCTGGAGGTCTGCGATGGAGCCGACAACAACTGCGATGGGGTGGTTGACGAGGCTGGGGCACTGGGGGGAAGCACCTGGTACGTGGATGCAGATGGGGATGGATGGGGTGTGACGACAGGCAGCGTGGTGTCGTGCAGTGCCCCGAGTGGCTACGCAGCGGTGGATGGTGACTGCAACGATGACCCGGCGGCGGGTGGGGCCGATCAGTACCCGGGCGCGACGGAGACCTGGTACGACGGCATCGACCAGGACTGCGATGGATTCGATGATGACCAGGACGAGGACGGAGCACTCCTTGCGGACGACTGCGATGACTTGGATGCAGCCTCGACGATCGTGTCCGAGGACGGCGACTGCGACGGGATTCTGACGGCAGCCGATTGCGACGATGCAGATGCCACCTCCACCGCAATCGCGGACGACGCGGACTGCGACGGGATCCTCACGGCTGCGGATTGTGACGACGGCGATGCGGCCTCCACGGCGGTGGCCGACGATGCGGACTGCGATGGTGTGCTCACGGCAGTGGATTGCGACGACACCGACCCGGCCCAATCCTGGTGCCGCACCTGCAACGACATTCTCGCAGCGGGTCTCTCCGTTGGTGACGGGGACTACACCATCGATCCCGTCGGAGGTGATGCCTTTGTTGTGACCTGCGACATGACCACCGATGGCGGCGGCTGGACGGAGATCGCCTACACCCAGGACCTGGACTTCCTGGGACATGGCGGTCCAGGCGACAACTGGGAGTGGCTGTCGAGTGACTTCTCCCTGGAGCTTACCGATGCCCGGATCCAGGCGATCCAAGGGCTCTCCACCGAGGGCAAGCAGCGCTACGTGGGCATCTGCAACAATGTGATCCACTACTACTACAACGCCGGTTCCACCTACAGCTACGCCTTCGGATTCCGGTTCCTGGACGGGACGGAGACCCCGAATGGCACCTCGAACTACAGCCCACACGTGATCACGGTTCCCCAGGATGGCTGCGCCTCAAACGACTCGGCGGGCAACACCGCTGCGACAGGCACCTGGTTCGACATCGAGAGCGTGCTCGTGCCGGTCATAAATGTATACAGCCGCGACAACGAGCCCAGTGAGCCGTATGGATCCTCCCTCACCGCCAACCCTGCTTGGTTGCGGTAGTTCCTCGTGTGACGACGCGGCGATCCCCCGGGCGGTCAGTACCCCCGCGGAAGCCCCAGTTCGTGCTCGCTGACGAAGTTCAGGATCATCTCGGCTGTGATCGGCGCGGTCCGCAGCAGGCGGGCGGACTCGTAGTAATGGATGATTCCGTACTCCTCTGAGAAGCCGTAGCCGCCGAGGGTCTGGATCGCCCGGTCCACGGCTTCAATCGCCATCTCCCCGGCCTTGTATTTCGCCATGTTGGCGTAGGTTCCGACCTTGCCGGGATGCTCCCCCTGGTCAAAGGCCCAGGCGGCCCGGTAGGTGAGCAGGCGCACGGCGTCTAGCTCAATGCGGACCTTCGCCAACGGATGCGAGATCGCCTGGTAGGCGCCGATGGGGCGGTCCTTGAAGACGGTGCGCTCCTTGGCATAGCTCACGGCCTTGTCCAGGCAGTTCTGGGTCATGCCGCAGGCGGTGGCGGCCGCCAGGATCCGCTCCGGGTTCAGGGAGTTGAACAGCGCCATGCCCCCCATGTCGGCCTCGCCCACCAGCTCGGTGGCCGGCACCCGGACATCGTCCATGTAGACCGTGTACTGGGTCATGCCCTCGATGCCCCGGGTCGGGATGGGCTTGAGATCAATGCCGGGCAGCTTGGGATCGAGAATGAACAGCGCCAGGCCAAAGGCCTTGGGCAGGCCCTGTTCCTCGCATTGCTCCCGGGAGGTGGTGCGGCACACGAGCAGCAGGCGATCCGCCACATCGGCTCCGGTGATGAACACCTTCTGGCCGCTGATCAGGTAGTCATCGCCATCTTTCTTGGCGAGGGTCTGGATGCGGAAGGCGTTCGAGCCGGCGTTGGGCTCGGTGAGCGCAAAACCAAACTTCATCTCCCCGCTGGCCATCTTGGGCAGGTAGCGGCGCTTCATCTCCTCGGAGCCGTTGCGCAGGATGCACGACGCATCCATGGTGGTCAGCACGAAAAGGGCGTTTCCGAACCCCATAGTGGCCAGGGTCTCCAGGCCGATGGTGGTGGCCAGCAGTCCCATGTCGTTGCCGCCATATTCCTCGGGAATCACGCAGCCCATCAGCCCGGTGGAGCAGATGGCATCCCAGACCTCCTGGGGGAAGATCTTGTCCTTCAACACCATCTTCACCAGCTCTTCCCGGCGGCCCTTGAACGGCTCCAGGCACTTCTTCATGGAGTCCTGGATCATGAGATGTTCTTCGGAGAATTCGAAATCGAGGGCCATGGGGCGCTCCGGTGGCAGAGGTGTCATCCTGAGATTTCATCAAGTGTAAGGTGACACCTCATGCTCGGCAAGGGGGGCTCGACCCTCAAGGTCTCCGAGGTTGCTGGAGGCCCTGGAAAAGCCCTCGGTCAGGGTCCGCCGTAGAAGAGAAAGGCCGCCCCTGGGTGCCCCAATTCGCTGCCATGGTAGGAGACGCCAATCACGAAGTCGTCGTAGGAATCGTTGTTGATGTCTCCGAGTCCCGCCAAATCAACGTTGGCGTACATTCCTGTCTCCCCCACGAACTTTGCATCCGCGTCAGACAGGTCAACGACGCCCGCCAACGGTCCATAGAGGAGATGTGCTGCTCCTGCGTCGTGTCCATCGGTTTGATTGACCCGGCCACCTACCAAGACATCGCCGAGACCATCCCCGTCAACATCGCCCGCATCCGAAACGACTCCACCCGCGTAATCTCCAGCATTCTCGCCCACCAATTTTGCAGTGGCGAGAGACAGGCTGAATTCCCCTTCAACTCTGTCTGTTACTAAGTAGGCCGCGCCGGCGTTGATTCCACCAGTCCATTCCCGTGGTGCCCCTACCAGCAGGTCCGGAGTTCCGTCTCCGTTCACGTCTCCGGTGCCTGACACGTCGTAGCCGGCATAGTCGCCGGTTTCTTCACCTGTCAGGGTGGCGTCTGCTCGTTCACTGACCGCATGGGTTCCGACGACTGGCCCCCAAAGGACAAAGGTCCTGCCCGGTCACCCGGGGGCACTCACGATGATGTCGGCAAGGCCATCGCCGTTCAGGTCGCCGGCGGCAGAGACTGAGGTCCCCAACCGGCCGCCATACAGGTAGCCAAGGAGATGGGCGGTGGGTTTGTAGACATTTTCTGGCTCGGTCGGCGGCTCTGTATACAGGTAGACTGAGCCTCCATCAAGGGAGTCATTAACGTCGCCGTGACGATCGCTTGACCGGCCGATCAAGATGTCGGCCAGGCCATCGCCGTCCACATCTCCGGCTCCAGCTATCCCGGTACCTCCAATAATATTACCATGCTGGTTTTCAAAAAGAGCGCCTGCGTCCGAGAGGCTGCTGCTACCGCGCTTGGGACTCTTGAGGAGAACCACCCCCTGGTTGCTTCCAATCAATAAATCGTCGAAACCGTCGGCGTCGACATCCCCGACTCCAGCGACCTGGTGGCCAGTAAAACTCCTCTCTTCTGAGCCAAGGATTGTTGCGACGGCCGCCTCAGAAAGTTCGGCGATTCCTCGAACTGCGCCTGTCACTAAATAGGCTGCACCTGCATTCTCCCATGGGAGATCTTCGTAAGGAGCAACAACGATCAAATCGGGTCGACCGTCTGCATCGACGTCGCCGACCGCCGCGACTGCATCTCCAGCGCCACCGAGTGGTTGTTTTCCAATCAGGGCTGCGTCGGCGGTTTCTGGGCTGAGGAACCCTTTTGGCCTCGTGTAACAACCCTCGTCGATTCGTCCGTCGCAGTTCGTGTCGTGGCCGTCACAGACCTCCGCAGCACTGGGGTTCACTGCTGCATCCGAATCGTCACAGTCAGATTCGTTTGGGTACCCGTCGCCGTCGCCGTCGTGGTCGGGATCCCAGTTCGTGTTGGCTGCTGTGTCTACGGGCTCTTCCTGCCTTTGTACGGACCGCTTTGTCTCAGCGTCTCTCAAGTCCTCACAGGCCGCCACCAGGAGAATCGTGATCGCCAGGGAGTGGGAGTTGCGTTCCATCCGGAAGATCTCAATGCAAGAGATTCAAGGGGCGAGCCCTGTAAACTGGAGGGCCTTCCCCTGGGAACTGGTCGTTTTTCCCGCAAGTGGTCAAGGTGTTGCCGCTTTGTTGCAGCTGAAAAGAGCTTCCTACAACCGGACACTCCAAGGCCATGAGGGTCCAATCACCCCCCGTGTTGTCTCCGTACATCTCCCAGCCCAGCATTTGGGTGGCCCCTTCGACCTGGATGACTCGGCAGAGATCGTTGAGGGAAAGGAGCCAATCGCCTGTCGAGTCGACCCCCACAATGAAAAGGACTGAAACAGGGGAGTTCAGTTTCATGGACAATCCGGATGAAATTGTCATATTGCCAGCACTCGGAGCGCCGCTGCCGTCTGATTCTGAGCCTACATTGTAGATTAAGGCACGGTCAAGGACATTCGACCGCTGCCCATGGAACGCACTGTAGGGCAGAGCGGACGCCGAGTTTTCAGCGCAGAACCTCCCCCTCCATCGCCCTGGAAATCCGCTTCAAGTAGGCGCCGATCTGCTTTTCGGTCATGTCCCGGGCGATCTTGTTGGCCATGCGCACGATCATCCTCGGCACGGGGAGCACGACCACGAGGCGGTTCTGGAAAACCAGGCGGGTGCCGTCTCCATCGGGGGTGACCACCCACTGGCCGTCGGCGCGGGTGTTCTTGGATCCGGCGTCCGTGGACCAGGTCACTGTGCCGGCCTCCGGGTCCGGAACGTAGCGGGCGGCATAGCTCACGGGAAAGTTGATCTTTCCCACCTTGAAACTGGAGAGGTGCCAGCGGTAGACCCCGTCGCCCAGGTCCTCCAACCGCTGCAGGCCCGGGAAGTGGGCTGCGGACCGGGGCACGTCTGCCACCATCTCAAATGCCTGCTCCGGGGACCAGTTCACACGCAGGGTGCGGCGGATGTTGACTTCGACTTCAGCCATGGGAATGCTCCAACGTGGGATTGCAGGAGGGGACAGGTGCGTTAGCACGGGACCCATGATGGACCGAATGCTGGCTTTTTTCTTGGCGCTCTTCATCGCCACACCTGCGCAGGCCTTTGATGCGTCCAAGGTGGATGGGCCGACCCTGGAGCGCCTGGCGGGTGCCGGGCAGATTGTCGTGGTCGAGGAGGCGCCGAACGGAAAGCTGACTCTCGTGACCGCGGGCCAGAAGGTCAATGTCCCTCCGGAAACGGTCTGGGCCCTGGTGACCGACTACGGCAACTACCACAAGTGGATGCCCCAGGTGGACAAGGTCACCACCAGCAACCGAAAGGGGAACACGGTCGATGTCCACTTTGACCTGGACTTCCAGTTCTCGGTGATCTCCAAGGAGGTCACCTACTCCATGCGCCACATCGAGACCCCCATGACCAGCATTCGCTGGTTCCTGACCAAGGGGGATTTTTCCTCTTCTCGGGGGAGCTGGCACCTCGTGCCCACAGATGGCGGCAAGGCGACCTTGATCTTCTACTCCACCTACACGGACCTGCTGTCCATGGGGTGGATTGTGGCGTCGTTGCTGGAGGAGCAGCCCAGCATGGAGATGGCGATCCAGGCCTCCACGGCGGTGATGGTGGTCAAGTCCGTCAAGGAAGCGGTGGAGTAGGGCGGGTTCGCCGGCCCGAGCGGACCGGAACGATGCCGGAAGGGCTTGACGGGCGGGGCAGGTCCACATACAAAGTAATAGGTAACACCTTACACTTTGAGGGGCGTTGCATGCTGGTTCCGGACCTCCTTCGAGAGGCTGCTGCCAAACAGCCGGAACGGGTGGCTGTCCACGTGGATGGTTGCGGGGAAATGACGTACGGGCAGTGGGAATCCCGCTCGAATCGCTTGGCCCGGGCCCTGGTGGCACTGGGGGTGTGCCCGGGGGACCGGGTGGCCCTGTCCTTCACCAACTTCGATGGACTGGCGTTTCTGGTCAGCTGGTTTGCGATTCACAAGGCCGGCGGTGTGGGGGTGCCCACCAATCCGGCGGCCCCGCCCCGGGAGTTGGCGCACATTCTGGCGCACGCCCAGGTGAAGTTGGTGCTGGGTGCCGAGGGAACGCCCGCCCGCATGGCGGAGGTTCTTCCGGAAGACGCCAGCATTCTCTCGGGGACGCAGTTGGAGGGCTGTTGGACCGACGGGGACGGGGCCTCCTTCCAGGTCCCCACGGACCCCGATGCCCTCGCGGACATTCTGTACACCTCGGGCACCACGGGGCTGCCGAAGGGCGTGGCCTGCACCCACCGGAACGTGACCTTTCAGGGCGAGTCCAAGCTGCACAAGTTCTTCAAGGGCCTGCGCTACCTCCATGCGGTTCCGCTGTTCACCTTTGCTGGCTCCCATGCCATGACGCTGCTGTGCCTGCGCGGCACCATGACCCACGTGATCCAGCCCAGGTTTGAGCCCGGGCGCTTCCTGGATCTGCTGGCCGAGAAGAAGGTCGCCATCGCCTATGCAGTCCCAGCCATGTTGCTGCGCTGCCTGGACCACCCGCGAATCAAGGAGGGGGGGTTCGACTTCCTGCGCCTGCTCATGTACGGCACGGCCCCCATGCCGCCCCAGGCGATTGTGGGCCTGGCCGAGCACTTCAGCGGCACCTTCCTGGTCAACCTGTATGGGCTGACGGAGGGGGGCGCGGCTGTCTGCTCCCTGCCGCCCCAGGAGGCCCTGGCCCGCCCGGACTCCATTGGAAAGCCTCTGCCTCCGACCGAGGTGAAGATCGTGGATGAATCGGGTGCGGAGCTTGGACCGGGGGAACCCGGGGAGATCTGCATCAAGGCGGTTGTCGCGGGCCGCAGCTATTTCCGGGATGAAGGCGCGACCGACAGCACCTGGCAGGACGGCTGGCTGTTGACCGGGGACATCGGAATCCTGGATGCCGACGGGTACCTGTACCTGGTGGACCGCAAGAAGGACCTGATCATCGTGGGGGGGCACAACGTCTCGGCCCCGGAGGTGGAGGCGGCCTTGCTGGAACACCCGCAAGTGCGAGAGGCAGCTGTTGTCGGCTTGCACCACCCGGTCATGGGGGAGGTTCCCCAGGCCTTTGTGGTGGGGCGGGAGGAGACTCCGGCCCCGGATGCGCTTCAGAGTTGGCTCGAGGAGCGCCTCGTGTCCTACAAGGTCCCCCGCACCTACACCTTCCTGGACGAGCTGCCTCGAAACGCCCTGGGCAAGGTGCTCAAGCGCAAGCTTCGCGCCGAGCGAGCCCCCGCATGAAGACCCACCACGTAGATCTTGGCGAGTACGCCCTGGCCATACACGAAACCGGGGCAGGACCCACCCTTGTGTTCGGCCACTCCCTGACCTTTGACCACCGCATGTTCCTGGCCCAGGTGGAGGAGCTGTCCAAGACCTACCGCGTGCTGCTGGTGGACCTCCATGGACAGGGGGAGAGCAGCGCCCCGAACGACTACTTCACCCTCGATGACATGGCGGACGACGTGGAACGGGCGCTCGCCTCCCTGGACGCCGGCCGGGTCTGCTACCTGGGCCACTCCATGGGGGGCATGGTGGGCATGCGGCTGGCCATTCGACACCCGGAGCGCGTGGGGGCGCTGGTGCTGATGAACACCAGCGCGGAGGCCGAGCCGCCGCCGGTGCAGGAGCTGTACCACAGCGTCAACGAGGGCTCTCGGGGCAAGCCGTCCAACGAGGCGACCGTGGGTTTTCTGATGAATCTCATGTTCTCCCCCGAGTTTCGAGAAGCCTGCCCGGAGCGGGTAGCCTCCTATGAGCACCAGCTGTTCAACCCCCCTGACCCCGAGGGGGTCTACTTTGCTGCCCACGCGGTCATCTGGCGGGAGGAAATCCTGCAGGCCTTGTCGAACCTGGAGGTGCCAGCCCTGGTGGTGGGTGCACAGGAGGACAGCAGCGTGCCACTGAAGCACCAGGAGCAGATCGCTGCCCACCTGCCCGGCGCACACCTCGCCGTCATTGATGCCTGCGGCCACATGGCCCCGGTAGAGCAGCCGGACTTGCTGATCGGCCACATGCGGGAGTTCCTCGACACCCATTGGAGTGCGGTATGAGCACGGTCCTGCTGCAGATCGAGGAAGGCATCGCCCGAATCACCTTGAACCGACCGGAACGCCGCAACGCCATGGATGCGGAGATGGTGCGGGACTTCCCGGCGGTGGTGGCACAGGTTGCAGCCGATGATTCGGTGCGGGTGGTGGTGGTGACCGGGGCTGGAAAGTCGTTTTGCTCAGGCGCGGACTTCACCACCTTGCAGTCGCTTTCAAGCGAGAGCCCGTTGGAAGGCCAGCTGGCGGCCCACAAGTCCATCGAGTCGCTCTACCAGGGGTTTCTGCCGCTTGCGGAGCTGGAGGTGCCGACCATCGCGGCCATCAATGGGGCTTGTGTGGGCGGCGGGCTGGGTGTGGCGCTTTTATGCGACATGCGCATCGTGGCGGAGCGGGCGAAGATCGGAGCGAACTTCTCGCGCCTGGGCATTCACCCGGGCATGGGCATCACCGGCCGGTTGCCGGCGGTCATCGGCTACCCGGCGGCTGCGCGGCTCCTGTTTACTGGGGAGCTGATTCGGGGAAGTGAAGCGGTGGTCCTTGGCCTGGCCATGGAGGCCGTGGACTTTGATGCGGTGCTGCCGCGAGCCATGGAGCTGGCACAGCAGATTGCCGGGAGCGCTCCTTTGGCGGTGAAGTGGATCAAGCGCACTCTCAAGAACGTGGTATCGCGGGACATGGGAGATGTCCTGGAGATCGAGGCCATGGCCCAGGCGCTGTTGGCCCAGTCGGCGGATGCAGCCGAGGGAATCGCTGCGAGCATGCAGGGCCGTCCCCCGCGGTTCAAGGGCAGCTGATGGACTTTGCGTGGACCGAAGAGGAGCAGATGGTGCTGGAGTCGGCGGGTACCTTTGCCGAGCGCGCATTGCAGGGGGAGGCGGAGCGGGCGCACGAGGCAGCCGGTGCTCTCTCCCAGGCGGTGCGGGACACCTTTGATGCGTCCGGCTTGGGCCAGTTGGCAGCCACGGAGATGGACCCGGATCTGCCGGTGAGTTGGGAAGCGCGGTGCGGGATCCTTCGGATGTTGGCGCGGGCCGATGGTGCGGCTGCGTTTTCCCTCTGGATGGAGGGTTGGACGGCTTCTGCACTGGCTGCGCTTGGGGCGGAGCCTCGACCGGTGGCCTTTCAACTGGTGCGGGACAAGGCTGCAATTGCCTGGCCTCTCCCCTGTCTGCCCGTGGGTGCTGCGGAGCATGTCCTGGTCCTCGATGCTGCGGGTGCGTGGGGGGTGGCCCGCGTTGCTCCCCAATCGATCCAGGCTTTGGGACTCCATGCCGCCGGGCCGGCTCGCTGTGGCTTTGTGGAGTGGGTGGAGGACGGGCAGGCCCATCCGGAGTTGGCGGATCGCCTCGTGGCCCAGGCCCGGTTGTGGGTGGCGGCGATTCTTGTGGGGTTCAGCGCGGGCGCCACGGACTACACCCACCGGTACATCCAGGAGCGGGTGACCTTTGGCCAGCCCCTGTCCCAGCACCAGGGGGCCGCGTTCATGGCGGCCGACATGGCGATTCGGACGGAGGGGGCGGACCTGTTGTTGCAACGGGCGGCCTGGGGCCTTGAAGCAGACCCGGGCCTGTCGGCCAGCGCCTACATGGAGGCGGTGGAGTCGGCGCTTTTTGTGACCAACACCGCGGTCCAGCTCCTGGGGGGCCACGGGTACATGAAGGACCACCCGGTGGAGAAGTGGATGCGGGATGCCCGGGCGATTTCATTGATCTGGGGTGGCGTGGATGGGGCGCTGGAGAGCGAGGTCGTGGGCGGGAGGGCTGGATGAACTTTGAGATCGACTCCAGCTTCCAGAACCTGCGACAGATGATTGGCATGCTGGGCAAGGAGCGCCTGCGCCCCCTGGGGCTGGAGGCCGATGCCCAGGGCGGGGCGCTGCCACCGGACCATCCCTTCTTCCAGGAGGTCCTGGACATGGGCCTCACCGGAGGATTTCTCGGCAAGACCCCCACCGATCGCCCCGATGACGATGGCCGACCCCGGCGCACCATCCGCCGAGCGGTCGTGATGGCCGAGGAGGCCGCCTACTGGGACCGGGGCATGGCGACCTCGCTGCCGGGGCCGGGCCTGGGCGGCGCACCCGTGATGCTCATGGGCACGCCGGAGCAGAAGGAGCGCTGGCTGGCACCGTTCAAGGACCGAAGTCAGCCTCGGTGGAGTGCTTTCGGCATGACCGAGCCAGGGGCGGGCTCCGATGTCGCAAGAATTCGGACCCGTATTCGTGAGGATGGCGACCATTTCGTCATCGATGGGGAAAAGGTCTTCATCTCCAACGGGGCTCGGGCCTCCTTTGTCGTCTGCTGGGGGACCGTGGACCCGGAAGCCGGGAGGGACGGCCACCGGGCGGTGGTGGTGGAGGCCGGCACACCGGGGTTCGAGGTAGCCAAGGTGGAAAAGAAGATGGGGCTGTGCGCCTCGGAGACCGCATCGCTGGTCTTTTCGGAGTGCAGGGTGCCAAAGGAGAACCTGCTGCGGCCCAATACGGACGGGGGAGGGGCCAGCTTCAAGGAGGCCATGAAGACCTTCGATATGACCCGGCCCATGGTGGCTGCCATGGCGGTGGGAATCGGCCAGGCGGCCCTGGACGAGGCCACGCGGTTTGCCCAGGAGAACTTCACCGGTCCCGCGGCCTGGCGATTGTCGCGGGTGGAAGATCGCCTGGCCCGCTGTCGCAGAAAACTGGAAATGGGGCGGCTGTATGCCTGGAAGGCAGCTTGGTTGGGGGACCACAAGCAGCCAAACAGCCTGGCGGCCTCCATGGCCAAGGCGGCCACAGCCCCAATCGCCCTGGAAGTGGCGAGCCTGGGCATGGAAATCCTGGGGGAGGCCGGGGGGGCCACTGGCCACTTGATCGAGAAGCTGTTCCGGGACGTCAAGGCCCTGGACATCGTAGAAGGCACTGGCCAGATCCAGCGCATTGTCATCGCCCGGCGCATGTTCGGGTACAAGGGGAATCGAAATGGCTGAAATGGGACGAGCCGCGGTCTTTCGCGGAGTGAAGGAACCCTTTGAACTGGCGGAATACCCGGTCCCGGATCCGGGCCCGCGGGATCTCGTCGTCAAGATCGAGCGGACCAACATCTGCGGCAGCGATCTCCACATCTGGCGGGGTGACACCAACCTCGCCAGCATGGGGCTGACCTACGGAATCGTGCTCGGGCACGAAATGACCGGAAAGGTCCACGCCCTGGGTGGCAAGGTACGCACGGATTCCCTCGGGCAGACCCTGAAGGAGGGCGACAACGTCGTCTATGCCTACTACTGCCCGTGCTCCCGGTGCCTGCCCTGTCTGAAGGGCGATCCCCACATGTGCATGGCGAGCCTGAGCAGCCCGGTGCGGCCTTGCGAAATGCCGCCGCATTTTCTGGGTGGTTTTGCCGACTACTACTACGTGAAGGGCCGCCAGGCGGTGTTCAAGGCGCCCCAGGGCGTGGAGCCAGAGCTGGTGGCTGGCGCCAACTGTGCCTTGTCCCAGGTGATCTACGGGCTTGAGCAGGCCAACCTCCAGTTTGGGGAGTCGGTCGTGGTGCAGGGCGCAGGGGGCCTGGGGCTCTTTGCCTGTGCGGTGGCCAAGGAGATGGGGGCCGGGAAGGTCATCGCCGTTGATGGCATTGATGCCCGCCTGGAATTGGCCCGGTCCTTTGGGGCCGACGAGGTGATCTCCATCACCGAGATGACCGATCCCCGTGCCCGGGTTGGCGAGGTCATGAACCTCACCGAGAATGCGGGCGCCGACGTGGTGGTGGAGGTGGTTGGCATTCCCGAGGTGGTGCCCGAGGGCGTTCGCATGCTGGCTCGCGGCGGCCGGTACCTGGAAATGGGCAACATCAACCCCAAGAAGACCTACAAGGCCGACCCCTCGCTCCTGGTGGGCCAGAACCGGTCCATGATCGGCGTGTCTCTCTACCCGCCCTACACCCTGAAGCAGGCCCTGGACTTCCTGGTGCGGGCCCGCCACAAGTACCCGTTTGAAAAGCTGCTTTCCCACTCCTTTTCCCTGGACGACATCGACAGTGCGTTTCAGGAGGCGGATGCCTTTTCCCACCAGCCCGGCGCGGTGGTGCGGGCCTCGGTGGTGCCATGAGCATCGACCACGGCTGGGCCATTGAAAAGTGCGGCCTTGGGGGGACACTGCCCATGTGGATTGACGGAGCCCTGGGACCGGCCGATGAAGGCGGTACCCTGGGGGCCACCAACCCCACCACGGGCGAGGAGATCGCCCGCTTTCCCAACGCCCGGGCATCGGATGTGGGCCGGGCCGTGGCTTCTGCCCGATTGGCGTTCGATACGGGCCCCTGGTGGAACAAGTGGGGCACAAACAAGCGGGCCCGGTGCCTGAAGAAGCTGGCGGGCCTCGTCAAGGAGCACGAAAAGGTCCTCGCCCGCACCGAGACGATGGACGTGGGCATGCCCTACGGCATGTCCCTCCGATTTTCTGCGACAGCCCTGCGCAAGAACCTCGAGTACTTTGCGGGCCTGGGCGATGCCCTGCACGGGGAGACCATTCCCCAGGCGTCTCCGACCCAGCTGGACTACACGCGGCGAGAGCCCCTGGGGGTCGTGGCGGCGATCATTCCCTGGAACACACCGCTCTTGGCCATTGGATCCAAGATCGGCCCGGCGTTGATGGCCGGGAACACGGTGATTCTCAAGCCATCGGAGAAGGCGAGCCTGTCAGCGCTCAAGGTGGCAGCGCTTGCGGCGGAAGCCGGCTTCCCGGATGGAGTGCTCCAGGTCATCACGGGCGATGGGGAGACCGGCTCGCTGCTGGTGGGCCACGCGGGCGTGGACAAGGTGAGTTTTACCGGCGGCGGTCGCACGGCGAGCGCTATTCAGCAGGCCACGGCGGAACAACTGACGCCGCTGACCTTTGAGCTGGGCGGAAAGAGCCCGAACGTGATCTTCGCCGACGCCGACCTGGACAAGGTGTCCATGCAATCCGCCATGGGGGTCTTTGGGCTCTCGGGGCAGGCCTGCGCAGCGGGCTCCCGGGTGCTTGTCGAGCGATCGATTCATGATCAAGTCGTGGAAGACCTCGCCCGGGTGGCGGGCAGCCTGGGCCTGGGGGACCCGCTGCAGCCCTACACGATGCTGGGACCCCTCAACAGCGAATCCCATGCCGAACACGTGCGATCCATGATCGCGGAAGCCCAGGAGGATGGTGCCACCCTGCACCACGCCACGCCGGTGCCCGAGGAGTGCGGCCCGGCGTTTGTTGGCCCCCACCTCTTCACGAACGTCACCCCCGAGATGCGCCTGTGGAAGAACGAGGTCTTCGGTCCCGTGGCCGCGGTCACGGCATTCGACACCGAAGAAGAAGCCCTCGCCCTGGCCAACGACACGGAGTTCGGCCTCGCCGCCGGCATCTGGACCCGGGATCTCGGCAAGGCCCACCGCATGGCCCACCGCATCCGCGCCGGCGTCGTCTGGGTCAACTGCTACGGCAGCCTGCCCAACAACGTGCCGTTCGGCGGCTTCAAGAAGAGCGGTGCCGGCCGGGAAGGTGGTATCCACGCCCTGGCGGAATTCACCCAGGTGAAGAACATCTTGATCGACGTGGGGTAGGGGGGCCGCTACCGTGCGTTCGTGCAGGGTGGTTCGATCTTGGTGTTGCCGCTGGTGCGCAGGCGGACCGAGTCCGGGGCTGGGGGGGAGCAGCCCGTGGTGAACTCGTCCTGGAAGTACTCGAAGACCCCCAGCTCGTCGCAGCTGTAGTCCCCGTCCAGCTCGTTGTTCCGGAACTCGTTTCCCCAGGAGGGGCACTCGGGGGTGGGCTTGGTGCAGTCGTCCCGGGCGTCGTGGTTTGGAACGGAGTTGGTGGGGCTCCGAATGCATCTGATGTTGCATGCGCCTGTTGCGATGCGGCGCAGAAACCTGTTTGTCGATGCGGGAGTGGGGGACCGTGTCTGAGCAGTTCGACCTGTCCGCAGACACCATTCGGCGGTTGTTCGACCTGTTGGATGGCGAGCTTCGTTCGATGGGGGTTGTGGGCGAGGTCCACCTGGTCGGCGGAGCGGTCATGTGCCTGGTGTTCGATGCCAGGCCCTCCACGCGGGATGTGAATGCGTGGTTTCATCCTGCCACCGAGCTGCGTGAGGCGGCCGGGCGTGTGGCGGCGGTGGCAGGGGTACCGGAAGGTTGGCTCAACGATGGAGCGAAGGGCTTTCTCGGTTCGCGGGCGGAATTCGAGCCCTATCTCGACCTGCCAAACCTGCGCCTGTTCACGGCTGTACCCGCCTATCTCCTGGCCATGAAGTGCTTGGCAATGCGAATCGGAAAGGGATTTCGCGACGAGGAGGATGTGCGATTCCTGCTGCGGGTACTCAACATTGAGCGCTACGAGGATGCAGTGGAATTGGTGCTGTCCTACTTCGAGGAGGATCGGATTCCGCCCAAAACATGGCTGGCCCTGGAGGAGATACTGAGGGGGGATTAGACTTGTCGCATCAATTGTCTCGCGGATAGCCGAATTTCCGTCGGGCGAGGATGACGCGCTGGATTTCCCCGGTGCCCTCGAAGATGTCGAAGACCTTGATGTCCCGGAAGCACTTTTCCACCAGCATGTCGTGGCGCACCCCGACCAGGCCCACCACGTCCATGGCCGCGGTCACCGCGCCGAGTGCTGCGGGGGGAGAGTAGACCTTGGACATGGAGGCTTCAATCGTGTTGTTCATGCGGTGGTCCATTTTCCAGGCGGCCCGCCAGCACAGGAGGCGGGCTGCATCCAGGTGGCGACGGGATTGTGCCAGGCGATCCAGGACCCGGTGCTCCATGGGAGAGGTGGGGTGGGGGCCAAAGGCCTCCCGGGCGACCTCGGCAGCGCGGTTCCAGGCGCAGCGCCCGATTCCCACCGCCATTGCGGCCACCATGGGACGGGTGATGTCGAAGGTGGCCATGGCCGCCTTGAAGCCCGACTTGCCTGCGCCGTTGCCGAGCATGTTCTCCGCTGGCACCCGGCAATCCTCCAGGAACAGGGTGGCCGTCTCAGAGGCCGTGAGGCCCATCTTCTTTTCGATTCGCCCCAGGGTGAATCCTGGGGTGTCCTTTTCCACGATGAAGGCTCGCTGGCCCGCCCGTCCGGCATCGGGATCCACCGTCGCGAAAATCACCACCCAGGAGGCGCGGCCCCCGTTGGTGATGAACATTTTGTTCCCATCGAGAATGTAGTGGTCCCCGTCCTTGCGGGCGGTGGTGCGGATGCGGGCGATGTCGCTGCCCGCAGCGGCTTCGGTGGTGGCGTATGCCCCCCAGGCCGGCTTGAGCGGATCCTTGAAAGGGGCCTCCAGGAAGCGCTCCTTTTGTGTATCGGTGCCCAGGATGCGGATCGGGGGTCCCCCCAGGCCGGCACCGGGCAAGGACATACAAGCACCCTGGTCCCAGAAGGCCATCTCCTCGGCAGCCAGGATTGCGGACCGGTTGATGCGGGAGGGTCCCTCTTTGGCGGAGTGTTGTCCGATTCCCACGGCGCCGAAGGTGAGCCCGGTGCGATTGAACTCCACGAACATGGGGTCATCCACAGGGATCGGTCCCCCGCGGCGTTCTGCGGCGAGCCCTGCCGGGCGGAGCATGGTCCGGCCCACGTAGCGCATCATGCGCAGGACGTTGTGAAAGCCTGCATCGAGTGTGGTGTCGATCATCCGTCCACCTCCAGCGGGTCGGAGAGGGTGAGGATGCCCAGGGCGGCATCGTGTTCACTGCGCAGGACACCGCCATAGAGGGCGGCCACACAGCGCACATCCCGCATGCGCTTTTCCACCCGGTGGTCATAAAGGTAGCCGTGTCCGCCCAGGGCCTGGACGCTGCGTTCGCAGACCCGGTCCGCCACTTCCACAGCCAGGGCGTGGGCATTGGCTGTCTCGATTGGGCACCCCGCGCTGGCCTCCACCAGGAGCCGGGCCGCCGTGAGGTCGGTGGCTGCATCGGCCAGTTGGAAGGCCATGCCCTGGTGGTGGGCGATGGGGCGACCAAAGACCACGCGCTCCTGGGTGTAGAGGGCTGCGGCGTTGTGGGCATCCTGTGCGGCCCCAATCAGCACGGTGGCTGCAAGTCGCCGGCACTCGGCCAGGGCATCCCTCGACGCATCCTCATCACCGATGCGCGTGCAGAGGGTGTTCTCCAGGACCACCTCCACGCCCCCGCAGGCTTGCAGGCCGCATGGGCGGTCAGCCAGTGCCCGGCAGTCCGGCGTGTCCACGAGGTACAGCCCCTCCTGGGCGACCAGCACCAGCCAGTCCAGGGAGTGGCGGGGAATCCAGGGCACAACTCCAGTCACAGCCCCGTCGACGATTTCCAGTCCCTCAGTGGTGCAGAAGGCACCGGTGCCGGCGGGAAGGTTGGGCACCATCGCCCCCCCAGGCCCCACGGGATCCAGACCGAAGGGGGCTGCGGGGTCTGCCTCGGCCAGGGCCGACCAGACCGCGAGCCGGTGGCAAGGCTCCAGGCCGGTTTCCGCGCGGTTGAGGTCCGCAAGGCCCAGATCCGCGTAGGCGGCCGCGATCCCGGCAGGAAAGGCCTGGGCCTTTTCATGGTCCCGCTCGGCATCTCGCAGGTGTTCCGCGGCGAAACGTGCTGCGGTGTCCTTTAGAAGCTCTTCTTCTTCTTGAATGGCAAAGTCGATCATGATTTCTTGTGTCAGTGGGAGTGATCTTGGAGAAAGGACAGCAGCGCCTCGTTGAACACCGATTCACACTCCACAGAGATGTTGTGTCCCGCTCCCTTGAAGCTGACCCACTCGGAGCCGGTGAGTCCATCATGCAGAAGCTGTCCGGCCACGTAGGGAATGATCATGTCCCGCGTGCCATGGAGCACCAGGGAGGGGCAGTGGATTTCGGCGAGACGTTCCCGAGTCGAGTAGCCAACCGTGGCGTGCCAGGCATAGGCCCGGGCCGGGTCGGCGGTTTGGGTCATGCGCTTGATCAACTTGAGCAGCCGCTCACCGTTCGGCAGCTCCTCGGAGATCGTGCCGTTCAGCTCCGCCCGGACCGTGGGATCCGCCAGGAAGTCCACCGCCCACTCCACCTTGGAGCGAAAGGACGTATCTTCCATGGCTTTGTCGAACCCGTGGTGGGCCAGGTGGCTCAGGGCAGCCCCATAGGCGGAACCCCGTTGGCCACTGTGGGAGGTGGTGGAGGCCAGGACCAGGGAGGTCACCCGTTCCGGATGGGCCAGGGTGTACTGCTGGGCACACATGCCCCCGAGAGAGTGACCGACCAGGTGGAATTTCTCCAGTCCCGCGGCTTTCCGAACGGCTTCCAGGTCGGCTGCCAACTGCTCGATGGTGAAGTTGCTGGTGGCGGGATCCGAGTCCCCGAATCCCCTGAGATCGCAGGCCAGAACTCGGAAACCAGCGGAAAGGAGGACATTTTGCTGGGAGGCCCAGAGCTCGCGGCCAAAGCCCAGGCCGTGGAGGAGCACCACCGCCGGGCCATCTCCGGAGCATTCCGCTGCCAACTGGAGTCCGTCCGCGCTGGTTGCAGTCAATCGGGACAAGCCATTGTGCCTTGACAGAAGGGTTTCAGGGTGCGAAGAAGTATAAACTGTAAGGTGTCACCTTGCACTTTCTAAGAATGGCGATCTCATGAAGTCTGGCCCTTTCTACCTGTTTGAGACCCTGGCGGACGCGTCTACAGCGGCAGGTGCCACCCCATAGTTTGCTTGACCTGGCCGCCGGGTCGTTCTACTTGAGTCGAGGATTGTCCATGCGCAAGGAAACGGCGGACCCGATGGCAGAGGGGATCAAGATCGGCGAGTTGGTGAAGCGCACCGGGGTGACCCGGGCGACGGTGCACCATTACGTGCGGGAGGGCCTCCTTCCGGAGCCGAAGAAGACCTCGCGCAACATGGCGTTGTACGACCCGAGCTGCGTGGACCGCGTGCTGCTCATCAAGGGGCTTCAGGCCCAGACGCGGCGCTCCCTGGCCGAGGTCAAGGGCCTGCTGGAAGATGCCACCGGCAACGAGGGCATTGGCCGGCTCCAGGACCTGCTGGAGAACGAGGCCATGCGGGCCCAGGTCTCCCCGTTGAACCCGGAAAAGAGCCGCTCCCCCCTGACGTTGAAGCAGCTGTGCGATCGCAGTGGGTTTGGCCGGACGGACATCGAGGAGTTCTGTGAGCACGACCTGATCGTGCCGACCGGCACCGGTCGGAATCGCAGGTTTGGTCCCCTGGACGTGGCGGTGGTCGATGCCCTGGCGGGACTTCGGGAAGCGGGCTTTGACGAGACCCATGGTTTCAGGCCGGCCCATGCCGCCATCTACCTGCATGCCATGCGGGACCTTCTGCACACGGAGATCTCCAGCTTTCTGGCAACCGCGTCGAGCTACGACGATCCCGATGAGCTTCTGCGCCTCGCGGAGATGGGCATCGAGCGGGTCACGCCGCTGATGCTGGCCTTGCGCCGGCGGGTCATGCACGAGCTGATTGCTGCAACGCCCCTTGCCAACGGCAACTGATGGCACAGGAGATCCCTCCGTTTGAGAGCTTGATCTACGAGCTGGAGGGGCATGTCTGCACCCTGACCCTGAACCGGCCGGAGAAGCGAAACGCCCTGTCGGGACAGCTTGTGAATGAGTTGATCGTGGCCCTGGAAACCGCCGGGGAAGACCCGGATGTCCGGGTGGTGGTGCTGACCGGTGCTGGCAGTGCCTTTTGCGCCGGGGCGGATCTCTCCCAGATGAGCGGAGCTGCTGCCAGTGGGGACTCCCCCATCGCGTGGCGGGGTGGCTTTCAGGAGTTGAATCTCGCGTTCACCGAAATCGGCAAGCCGGTCCTCTGCAAGGTCCGTCGCTACGCCCTGGCGGGTGCCCTGGCCCTGGTGTGCAACAGCACCTTTGTGCTGGCCGAGGACAACGCCACCTTCGGTGCCCCGGAGATCGACCGGGGCATCTTTCCCATGATGGTGATGGCCAGCCTGTTCCGCACGGTGCCCAAGCGAAAGGGCCTGGAGCTGGTGCTGTCCGGCGAGCGCATCTCCGCTGCCGAGGCCGCCCAGATGGGCCTGATCACCCGGGCGGTTCCCTCCGAAGACCTGGACGACGCTGTGGCGACCCTGGCCGCCACCCTCGCTGCCAAGCCGCCGGCCGCCGTGCGCCTGGGCCTGGAGGCCTACCACGCCCAATCCGAAAAAGACTTTGCCGAAGCCCTGCCCTACCTCCAGGAAATGCTGATGAAGTGCCTCAGCACCGAGGACGCCCAGGAAGGCGTGATGGCCTTCCTGCAAAAGCGCGAGCCGGTCTGGAAGGGGCGCTGACGGGCGGGCTGGTCTGGAAGGGGCGCTGACGGGCGGGCTGGTCTGGAAGGGGCGCTGAAGCGCCAGGTTCGCCACAACTGCGGGGGGATACGCTATCCCCCCCCAAAGCTGGCGAGGTGGGCGACCGTTCATGGAGGCGTGTTCCACCGGGTTCGCCAGTTTGGGGAGGGTATGGAATGACTCCCCCCAATTCTGGCGACATCGAGGGGTCGATGTTCGCCACTTTGGCGGGGGGATACGCTATCTCCCCCTCAAACTGGCGAGGTTTGGGTGGTCTGGGTCGCCAGATCAAGGGGGGTATAAAGTGACACACCGTGAATTTGGCTGACGTACCCTTGTTTCGGGGGACAATTCTGGTGTGACATGGTCGTCATCTTGGACCTGAGGCAGAGCGGATCATGAGTCGATGCGGAATCGAGTTGCTAACGTATGTGCGACAACGGTGGCCGGTAGATACGGGAACCTCCCGGGCAGCGTGGGCTTGGGAGATCTGTGCGGCGCCCGGCAAGTGTTCAATCACACTCGAGAATCCGATGTTCTACGCCTCTGATATCACCCGCGACGGTTTGCCAGACGACGAACCGCTTTGGTCGGAGTTGATTGCTGAAGCTTGGGCGAGCATTGGCCAGTCCTTCTACGAGCAGATATTGCCGGAAGTGGACAAGGAGCAGGATGCAATTGAGGCGGCTGTAGCTGGCGGCATGGACAGGGAAAGAGCCGGGTTCTTTGTTCTCAACCCATACGACGGCCTGGTTCGAGCCTGACTTTCATGTCGAGTGCGGCGCGTTATCCCCGAATCTCCCCCATCACCGCCGCCAGCACCTCTGGATCTCGGAGCATTTCCGTGTGGCGCAGTCCACGCATTACCTGGCACCGCACCTGGTTGTCGTCTGCGAAAGGAACCATGCCGAAGGGGTGGATGCACAGTGGGTCGCGCTTGCTCACGATGGATAAAAGTGACACGTCCTCCGGCCAGGGGGCCTGGTTCAGGCGGCGAATGGCTGGGGAGAGGGGGACCATCTGGTAGGGGGCGCTGCTGAGGACGCCCAGGCCCACGAACAGGCCGGCGATGGCGGCGGGGGTGCCCCGGTGGGGGGTGCCGATGGTGATCAGGCCGCGCACAAAGCGGCCAGCTCCTTCCTCCTGGATGGCCCAGCGGGCGATGATGCCGCCGATGGAGTGGGCCACGAGCCAGGGGCGGTGGCCGTCGGGGAGGGTCGAGAGGTACTGCTCCAGGCGGCGGCCGCCGGTCTTGATGCCCCGGGTCTGCAGGTAGCCGAAGAGGCCGCCGAGGGGGGCGGCCGCTGCGTTCAGACCTTCTTGGGACAGGTGCTTTCGCACCGAGTTCATGGCCCGGGAGGAGTTGCCGAAGCCCTGGATCAGGATCACGTCCGGCGTGCCGCTCCCACTGCCCTTTCGCTGCGGCAGGTAGAAGCCAGGTGTGCCGAAGTTGTCTGTGAGGAACTTCATCGCGCCCCCGCCACGTGAACAAACACCGGCGAGGAGGAAAGACCAAGGGCAAAGGCCCCTCTGCGGGACCGAATCGTTGTTTCGGTGCTGTTGAGGTCCCAGTGGGTGGCCTTCCCCCGCCCGGGCAGCAGCAATTCGCTGGTTTCCTCCAGGGTCCAGAAAACATGGGTCTCGCCTGTGCCCCCGGTGAGACGCAGGGCCCAGGTGTTCTCGTCCAGCCCCAGCCACTCGGAGAGGTCTTCTACAGTGTCGTGGTCCGCCAAGGCCCGAGACAACGCCGAAAAGGCGTGGGCGGCCGGCTTGGGAGAGGCTTCGTCGTTGTCCAGTGGGTCGTCGTCGTAGTCATACAGCCCAAACATGTGCTCCTGGTTCTGCGGGTCCTCGCCTGAATCCCGGAAGGTGTACCAGTCGAAGATCTCCACCCCCTGGGAGAAGGCCACGAGCGCCCCCCGGACCAGCAGCGCGGCCTGGTCCTCGGGAGATACCCCCACGGCAATGGCCTCCGGGGCCGTGTGCCAGCCCATTTCGGTGATCCACAGGGGAAGATCCGGAACGCCGATTTCCGCGACAAGCTCCCGGGCTTCGCAGGCCGTGGTCGTAAGCGAGTCCTGGGTGTCGGTCTGCGCCTCGGGTGCGGAGAACGGGTAGCGGTACGGGTGGTAGGAAAGGGCATCGATGTGGTCGGCGAGGTCCGGCACAAACCCGTGCACCTCCCGCACAAAATCGAATCCCCCGGTGTTCAACAAGAGCCGCGGCAGAAAGACCCCGCCAAAGGAGATCAGCGCGTCGGAATCCACAGCGCGGATCCGGGCCGAGGCCTCCACCAGCAGCTCCCCGTAGCCTTGGGGGTCTTCCTCCGGGCGCCAGAACGCCAGGCCCGCGTTGGGTTCGTTCCAGATCTCGTACATAAGGATCTCATCGCCGTAGTCCGTGGCGATGCGCTCGACGAAGGCACCAAAATCCGCCACGTCGTCCGGGGGGCGGTGCCCATCGTCATACTCGGGGCTTGCCCACTGGTTGCCATATGCCATCAGCGCCATGAGGTCGGCGTCCACGGTGTCCAGGGCGTCGAACAGGCGATCCATGAGCGCCAGGTCCCAGGTGCCTCGCTCCGGCTCCAGGTCCCGCCACAAGACGTCCCGACGCACGTTGCCGGGACCCAGGGCCCCCCACTGGTCGACCTCGAATTCCCGGCGGGCCGTGGAGGCCTCGTCGTCCTCCCACTCCAGGTGAGAGGAGAGGCCAAGGCCCCGGGCAAGGCCATGGGGGATTGTTGCGACATCCACGCAGCCCTTGGATACGCCGTCCCCCGGGGGGGTGTAGTTGCTGCAACCCAAGAGGAGAAGGGCAAACACGGACTACTGCACCTGCTCCGCGAGGTGCTCGGCAGCCCGGTGGGCCCAGGCCATGATGGAAAGCTGTGGGTTGACCCCGAGGGAGGTGGGGAAGATGCCCCCATCCACCACGTACAGCCCGGGAAGCTCCCAGGACTGCAGGTTGGAGTCCACCACGCCCCCGCGGGCCGATGTGGACATGCGGGCGGTTCCGAGGGGGTGAAACGCCATCAGCTCCAGGGCCCAGGGATCCAGGGGCTTGGCGAGCACGTCGAGGGCTTCCTCCAGCGTGTCCTGGGACTCGGCGCCTGCCAGGGGAAGAAAGATCCGCTCTGCCCCGGCAGCAAAAAAGACCCGGGCCAGGATCTTCAGACCCTTGCCCACCTGCGCCAGGTCTTTTCGGGACATCCAGTAATAGAGAATGGCCTTTCCATCCGGCCCCCGAAAGACACGGCCGTTGGGTCCATCTGACACAAAAAGTCCAAACATCGCCAGGTGTTGGAATCGCTCCATGACCTCCGTGTAGGCTCGGCCCACAAAGGGCACGGCGATGCTGGAGTAGGCAGGAGGGAGAAATGCCCCTTCGAACATGAGTCCCTCGTCGGCGTACTCGGTGATGCCGTAGCCCTGGGGCGTGTCTTCCCAGCCATTGACGACTTCAGGCATGAGCGCGGCGATCTTGGCGGCGGGGTGCAGTGTCAGGTGGCGACCGAGGTGGCGGTTCTTGAGACCGACTCCCTTGAGAAAGGGCACACCTGAGATGCTGCCGCAAGCGCTTACGACTGCGTCGGCGCGGACGGTCAGGGCGGGGCCGCCCCCCTGGGGAGAGGCGATCAGACCGCCGGCCCGGCTGCCGTCTCGAATCACCGTGTGGGCCCGCAGTCCCGTGAAGAGCCGGGCACCCGCCCGCAATGCATCAGGCACGTAGGTCACATTCATGGACTGCTTGGCTTCGCGCGGGCAGCCAAAGGCACAGACCGCACTGCCTTCGCAGCCCTTGATGTTGCGCTTCAGGGGCCCGTGCTCGAGATTCAAGGCGGCTGCTCCCCGGGCGATCACACGGCTGGAGCCTCCCAAGAGCGAGTCGGGCACTGGCTTCACGGAGAGCCTTTCTTCCACAGATCGGAAGTGGCGGGCCACCTCGTCGCGATCCACGGGCAGCCCCAGCTCCTCCCACACTTTCAGGACCCGCTCCGGCGTGCGAAAGCAGGTGCCGGAGTTGATGGTGGTGGTCCCTCCCACGGTCATGCCCAGGGGAACGGGCAGGGCGGGTCGACCCAGGGCCAGGGTGGTGCCGCCTTCCCGGTAGGTGGTGCGCAGGGCTCGCATGGGATCCCCGCCAAATTCCTCTGTGCCGTGGATGCGCCCCTCCTCCACGAGGACCACGTCGATGCCCTTTTCTGCAAGCTCCGCAGCCACCACCGCCCCTCCGGCACCAGATCCCACCACAGCGACCTGGCAGCGCACCTCCGTGTCCCGTTCCAGGACCGAGACCACGTCTTCCATGGGCAGCTTCATGGGCTCCCGGGGCTGCACGCCTTCCAAGCGATCCGGGGGATGCCCGATGGAGGCCTGCACCGCGCGGCGCCCGATGTGCACCGGCTTCACCAGGGTCAGCAGCAGGCGTGCAGCCTGTCGGATCAGGAAGATGCGGGACTCGGCCCACCTGTCCACCCAGCGGATTTGGGCTGGCCCATCCAAGGAGGTGAACGGGCGGGCATGAAAGAGCAGACTTCCCCATTCAAAGAACCACAGGACCAGCCGCACCGCGATGCGCCCCTCTGGGGGCATGCTGGTCAGGGTCAGGCCCAGCTTGTGAATCAGGTCGTCGCTGTCTACGGGCAGGTTCAGCACCTCCCCCGGCGGGATGGCTGCCTCGACAATTGCCTGGAACAGCCGGGCGTGGCGCCGGGAGATGGGCGTGGGTTCCAGGGTTTCTAGTGCCATGTGGGTCACGGGGACTTTAACCCGATGCTGGGCAGTGGTAGCCTCGGTTCATGGTTCTCTTCGATGTTGGTTTCAGCTTCGTGGCGGCAGGCGCAATGGCCTGGCGTGCCCAGGGCACCCGCCCAGACCTGCCGCTGGTCTTCACAGGCTGTGGTCTCGCTCCAATCGGATTGATCTTCCTGGAGCGCTATCCGGCCTGGGATTGGCAGTACCTCGTGGATCCAGCCACGACGCCGGACATCACGCCGACGCTGTTTGTCGGGGCCATCGGGGTCGCAGCGGTGGCGGGCCACAAGGTGGGGAGTCGCTCGGTGAAACCCATCGCCGTGGCGGCGGGTCTGCTGGGCTTGTTCTGCCTGGTGCTGATCAAACAGATGCTCTTTGTGGGTACCTATGCCCAGTACCAGGCGGGAGAGGCGGCCCTGCTGCCCATGGAGTTCCTTGTCTTTGCTGTGCCCTGGTTGTCGCTGGGCGGCGGCATGCTGGGGGCATGCTTCTGGTGGTCTGAGAAGGCGGGTCGTGCAGCCCGTGGTTCCTCGCCGGGTGGAGGCTGACCGATCATGCGTGGTGCCAGCCGAACCGCTGTGCTCGTGGCGGCCCTTCGGGCTCGGGCGACCTCCCGTGAAGACCCGATCTGCGTGGATCCCTGGGCCAAGTGGTTGTGTGGCGCGGAAGGGGAGGCCATGGCGGAGCGCACCCTGGAGTTCTTCCCGCCGGCGGAGCTGTGGGTTGCCCTGCGGACCGCCTTTCTGGATGGATTCCTGCGCCGTCGGTTGAAGGAAGGGGTGGACCAGGTCGTGGTTCTCGGTGCTGGGCTCGACACCCGGGCGGTGCGGCTCCAGGCGCCGGAGGTGCGCTTCTTTGAGGTCGACCATCCGGACACGCAGGCGGCGAAGATCGAAGGGTTGAACGCCCTGGGGGACTACCCGGTGGAGGCTGCCACCTATGTGTCCTGCGATTTCACCCACCAGACGCCCGTGGAGCGGCTGATCGCCGCGGGGATGGACCCGAACCGGCCGACGGCGGTGCTGTGGGAGGGGGTGGTGCCCTACCTGGATCGGGAAGCGGTGGTGGCCACACTGACGCAGCTGCAAACGGGATTGCACGGGGAGAGCGTGGTGGCGTTCGACCTGGTAAACAAGGCGCTGGTGGAGGGGCGCTCCTCCATGTCTTCGGATGAGCAGCTCGTCGGCATGGTGGACGAGGTGGGCGAGCCGTTTCGCTACGGGGTGAATGACCCGATGCCGCTCTTGGTGGAGTCGGGCTACCGCCACGTGCGCACCTTGTCTTTTGATGAGATCTGCCTGGAGGTCACCGGGTCCTACAAGCGGGAGCGTGCCTTTCGCTTCCAGTCCGTGGTGCTGGCCAGCCGGGCCCGCCGGTTGAACTTCTGAAGGACTATGCCCGGGGCGTCGCGTAGAGCGCCTCGATCTGGTCCGCGTAGAGACTCGCGATCTCCTTGCGCCGAAGCTTCATGGTGGGGGTGAGGGTGGCCTCTTCGATGGAGAAGTCCCGGGGCAGAATCGCGTGGCGCTTGATCTGCTCGAACCGTGCCAGCCGGGCGTTGGTCTTCTCGATGGCGGTCTCCATGCGGGCCAGCACGTTCGGGTGGGAGGGGAGGTCGTCCTCGGTACAACCCAGCTCCTCGGCCACCCGGGGCGCTTCCCGCTCATCCAGGGTCAAGAGCGCCACCACATAGGGTTTCCGGTCTCCATGCACGTACACCTGGCTCACCAGGGGCTCCTCTTTCACCAGGGCCTCCAGGCGGGCCGGCACCACATACTTGCCGCCAGCGCTCTTGATCAGGCTCTTCTTGCGATCCGTGATGCGCAGGAATCCGTCCGCATCGATCTCCCCGATGTCCCCGGTGCGGAGGTAGCCGTCCTCATCGAACAAGGCAGCATTCTCGTCAGGCAGGTTGTGGTAGCCCGCAAAGACCGTCGGCCCCTTGAGCAGAATCTCCCCGTCCTCGGCCACCTTGACGTCGACCCCCGGAATGGCCTGTCCCACGGTGCCCAGCCGGGTGTTGTCCAGTCGGTTCGCAAAGGAAATGGCGGTGGCTTCAGACAGTCCGTAGACCTCGATGATCTGCAGCCCCATGCCGTAGAAGAACTCCAGGATCTCCAGTTGGATCGGTGCGGATCCCGTGACGAAGACCTTCACCCTCCCGCCAAAGACCGCGCGAATCCGAGTGTAGACGAGCTTGTCGGCGAGGTTCCACTGCAGGCGCCGACCCAGGGGCATGGGTGCGCCGCCCATTGCGCTGTGGGTCTTCTCGAGGGACAGGCTCTTGGCCCAGTTGAAAATCGCCTGGCGTCGGGGGTTGGCCTTGGCCACCTCCTCGTGGATTCGGCCGTACATCTTTTCAAAGATGCGGGGAACTGCACCAAAATAGGTGGGGCGAATCTCCCCCATTTCCTCCAGGAGCGTGTCGTAGCTGGTGGCGTAGGCGGTCGCGAGACCGATGTTGATGCGTCCGAAGAACCCGGGCACGTGCTCCGCCACGTGGGCCATGGGCAGAAAGGAGATCGTGATGTCGTCGGCGGTAATGTCCTCCACCATTCCCTCGCCGGCGCGAAGGCTGGAGAGGATGTTCTGGTGGGTCAGGGGCACGCCCTTCGGTCGGCCGGTGGTTCCCGAGGTGTAGACGGTCAGGGCGGGACTTGTGGGGTCCACGTGCTCGCTGGCCCGGCGGATTCGGTCCCCATCTTCCTCGAGGGCGCTGGTGCCGCGGGCCACCAGGTCCTCCATCTGCACGACGCCGGGCTGCGCATCGGGCGCGTGGTCCCAGACGACGATGTGCTCCAGGCAGCCGACTTCCGCAAGGAGCGGTGCAACGCGCTCGAAATACTCCTGTCCCTGGACAAAGAGCACCCGGGTGCCGGAGTCCGCAAGGATGAACGAGACCTGGTCTGGCAAGAGGGTCTGATAGATGCCCAGATTCATGGCCCCCAGCATCATGGTGGCCAGGTCAATGCAGCACCACGCGGGCACCGTGTCCGCCAGGATCGCCACCGTGTCCCCGTTGCCGACGCCCAGCTCCTGCAGCCCTGCGGCCAGGGTCTGTACCTCGTCCGAGAACTCTCCCCACGTGGTGGAGGTCCATTCTCCGCGCTCGTTTCGCACCCGGTAGGTTTCCACGTCCCGGGAGACATCCACCCGGCGCCAGAAGAGATCGCAGAGGGTGGTGGATTCGGGGGCGAGCATCTTCATGTTGCAGCTCCTGCCGGGCGAAACCGCCAGGCGCACAGGCCTTCGTGGATGTCGAGGACTTCCGGCTCCAGGGCATCCCCGATGGAGAGGGACTCCTGGGTGCCAGCAATCGGACTCATGACCAGGCCCACGCCGGGAATCTCGACCACGCCGATCACGTCCGGGTAGGTAAAGCGCAGGCCGCGGTTCTGGGTGGTGAAGGCGTACAGGGTGGCGCCGGACCCGATCTCCCGCCAGCTGACCGTGTCGGAAAAGCAGGTGGGGCAGAACTCCCGGGGGGGGAAGGTGGTCAAATCGCAGGCGTCGCAGTGGGTGGCGCACAGGGTGCGGTCCGTTGCGAGGCGTCGTTGCAGCTCCTTGGAGGCCCGGGTTCCATACTGGTCCAGGGCCTGGAGGGCGAATTCCTGGAGGGGATTGCCGCCCATGTCAGCTCCTGTTCTCGAAGGCCATGACCACCGAGCCGTTCATCATGCCGTGTTCCGCGTGGACCAGTCCTACCCGGGCGTTCTCCACCTGGCGGCCCGGGGCCTGGCCCCAGAGCTGTCGGACCACCTCGGCCACCTCGTAGAGGGGAGTTGCGCCCGCTGGATGCCCAAAGCTCATGCGGCCGCCGGTGGGGTTGATCACCACGTCGCCCCCCCAGGTACTCCCGCCATCCGCCAGGAAGTGGGCGGCTTCGCCTTTCGGACAGAACCCCAGGTCCTCGTAGAGGATCAGCTCCGTGGCGCCGAAGACCCCGTAGACCTCGGCGACATCGACGTCGTCGGGGGTGATGCCAGCCTCCTCGCAGGCCTGTTTTCCGGCCTCCACCACGGACTCGAAGCGGGTGATGCTGCCCTTTCGGGGAATGAAGTGGCTGGGGTGGTGGTGCTCGCCGTAGCCGGTGATTCGGACCACATCTCGCCCGTTGTCGCACCGATCCGCAGAGGTCACCACGACGGCCACAGCCCCGGAGGAAATGCTGGCAGCTTGCAGCAGGTGAATCGGCGGGGAGAGCCACTTGGAGGACAGGACGTCGTCGACGGTGATCGGGTCTCGGAACTGCGCCAGGGGGTGGTTCGCCGCGTGTTCCCGCAGGCGGACGCTGGAGAGTGCGACCTGGGCCTCGTCGACCCCGAACTCGTGCATGTAGCGCTGGTGGGACAGGGCGTAGAGCGGAATGGGCGGGCCGTGGCCCAAGATGGAGTTTACGCCGCCGTAGAGGGCAGCCGTGGTGAAGGCCACGTGGCGCACAAAGGACTCGAAGTGGTTGGTGTCGAGCGTGGGCCGCGTGTCGGAGGCCACCACCAGGGCGGCTTTGCAGCGGCCCAGCGCGACGGCATCCATGGCGGACCGGAGGGCCAACAGCGCTGAGGCTCCGCCGTTCTCCACCAGCACGAGTCCCTTGGTTGTCAGGCCCAGGTGCTCTGCAAAATTGGCAGCGAACATGAGCCAGGGTTCACCGGACAACGCGGCTGGGGTCAGAAAGAGGCCGTCGATGTCAGCGGGCTTCAGTCCAGCATCCAGCACGGCCTCGCGGGCGACGGTGGAGCAGGTGTCCAGCACCGTTTCGTCCAGATCCCTTTGCACGGGGGTGGTGGAAAGACCTGCGATGGCAAGGGGGGAGCCGGTCACGGGCGCCTCACAAAAGTATAAGGTGGCACCTGATACATACTGCTTGTACCGTGAGAGGGCAACCCGCAGGGGTTTAGTGGAACATCTCTCCATCCGACCCTTGGGGTGCTGCTGGCAGGCGCATGCCCGGGGGGGTGCGACACCAATGGGACAGGAAGTTTTTCCTAGAGGTAGGAAATAACTTCCAAATTGGGGGTGTTTCACCATCCCGAACCTGGGGAATCCCTGGCACGGTAAATGCAAGAACAAGACAGTGGTCCCGTACGGCTTCCGGAGGATTGATGCTTTCCACTTCCAGCGCTTCTACCCGTAGAGCGCGAGATTCCCAAGATGCTCCTGTCCGCTCCTACCTGCAGCGGATGGGGTCTATTCCGCTTCTGACGCGAGAAGAAGAGGTTGCCCTGGCCAACATGATTCGGCGCGGTGGGCCCGATGCAGACCTGGCACGCATGAGCTTCATCAAGGCCAATCTCCGCCTGGTGGTCTCCATTGCCAAGCAGCACACCTACCGTGGACTTCCGCTCTCGGACCTGATTCAGGAAGGAAACATCGGGCTGATGACCGCTGTGGAGAAGTTCGACCCGGACAAGGGCTTCAAGTTCTCGACCTATGCCTCCTGGTGGATTCGCCAGTCCATCACCCGGGCCATTGAGTCGAAGATCCGGACCATTCGCATCCCGGTCTACAAACTGGAGATGATCAACCGCGTTCGCCAGTCCCAGCGGGCTCTGTACCAGTCGCTCGGGCGTGAGCCGACACTCGACGAGATCTCCGCCCAGGTGGACATCGAGCCAGAGAAGATCGAGGGCCTCATGCGCCTCAACAAGGAGCCCATGAGCTTGGATGCCCCGCGGGCAGATGACCCCACCTCCACCATTGGTGACTTCATCGAGAACCCCGACGCGGTGCTTCCCAATGAGTCGCTGGAGGCGCGCTCCCTGGCCGGCGAGATTCCGGAGGTGCTCGGGACCCTGACGCCGCGAGAGGAAAAGGTCATTCGCATGCGGTTCGGCATCGGCGAACCCACGACCTACTCTCTGGAGCAGGTGGGATCCGAGTTCAACCTGACCCGGGAACGCATCCGCCAGATCGAGATCAAGGCGCTGCGCAAGCTTCGCAGGGCGGCCCGCCGTCGTGGGCTGGCGGAAGAGCGCGTCGCGTAGCTACGCCTGGGAGCGGTAGATTCCCTCGGCTGCGGTCCAGTCGGGATGGGGGTGGCAGTTCTCCCCCAACGGCATGCGGCTGTCCAGGAATTCCAGTTCCCCCTCGTCCGATGTGTGGACGTGGCCCCGGTGTTTGACCCGGACCTGGGCAAACTTGGTACAGCGGCAGAGGACCCGCCCCCCCTGGGGCTGCCGGTAGATGAGGTGCACAAAGTCCTCGGGCTCGGCGCGTGCAGAGACTTGCATCAGGGGGAATCTCATCTTCACCTGGCAGGCGCCGGGATCCCCGCCGGACCAGAACCCCACGCCGATGCGCCGGTGGTCACCGTCGGAGTCCCGCAGGGTGACCCGTCGAAAGGTGGGCATCCAGAGGCGGGGTTGGGCAACGAATCCCTCCAGGGCGCGTCCAGGGCCATCGGACCACTTGTTTACCGCCAACCACGTGTAGCGAAAGGCATGCTCGTGGCTCCAGTTGTGGCCGCGCAGGCCCACCCATCGCTCCAGGTCCCAGGTGCGGGCACCGCACTGGAGAATGCCATCGAACACGAGGTTGGTGGCGGGGGTGAGGGCCTTGGCAGTGGGGGACTTGGCGCTGTACAGCCACCGCCATGGAAGGTGAATCAGTGGTCCGAGGCCGCCGCTCAAGGTGAGCTCCCAGCGCACGTCTGACATGGATCCCCACGCACTGTCCGATTCCAGGCGAGCGTGCTTGCTGTTGATGTAGGGACCGGGGCCGACCTCGATCTCCGTCCAGGGGATCTCCATCTTGGCGACCACCGGGCGGTATCCCCGCTCGAAGATCATGGCCCACAGCTCAAGAATTCGTTGCTCCGGCGCCGGGCCAAAGCACAACAGGGTGTGCTTGAACCAAAAAGCCCGGCTTCCATCGGGACTGTTGCCCTTCAGGTAGTGGGACTCGTAGAGGGGCCGCCGCCAATGGACCGCCACCACCTCCTCATGGTTTTTCACTGTCTTGTTCGACACGCTGTGATTCTACGATGGACGCGCCAGGGATATCATGGGGACATGCGCTCCTACGCCTTTGTGGCCTTTCTGTTGGGCTACATGCTGCTTGTAGGGGCTCGCACTGCTGGGTTTGCGTGGGTGTGGGATGACCGCCCCCTGGTGCAGGAAGCGGCGCTTTCCCCGGTGGGGGAGGCCCTGGGCACCGCATGGACGGAGGACTTCTGGGCCTTGGCACCGGAGGGGGACCGGTTTTCTTCGGGCATGTACCGTCCGGTTGTGACCAGCACCTACGTGTTGGAGCGGGCCCTGGGAGTGGGGCCGGGCGGTGCACACGTAATGAACCTCGGGTTGCACGTGGCCGTGGCGCTCGCCGCCGGATGGCTGGCAGTGGGGATCGGTTTCTCGGGTCCGTGGACCGCGGCACTGGTGCTGTTGCATCCCCATGCGGCGGGCTTGTTGGGGAACGTGGCAGGTCGCACGGATCTGCTGGCCACCCTGGGCGTGGTGTTGGCCCTGGGGTGCCAGGTGCGGGGCCGGTTGGCCTGGGGCGCGCTGGCGTTGTTGCTCGCGTGCCTGTCCAAGGAGACCGCACTTGCAGGCGCGCTGCTGTGGTGCATCTGGGCGATTCCAAAGGAGGGGCTGCGAGGCGCACGCGTGCCGGGTGCAATTGCGTTGGGGGTGCTTGTCTGGCGCACGGTGTGCGTGGGCGCCCCGCCCCCCTCCCAACTGGAAGGTGCCGGGGGGATTCTGACCGGCCTCTCCTCGACTGGTTGGGCGTTTTTCGACCTGGTGGTGCCCCTGGATGCCGGGCCCTGGCCGGCGCCCCATGCGCTTGTTCCCGGCCTGTTCTGGATGCTGTTGGCGGCGGTGGCGGTTCGCTGGGCCCACACGGGACTGATCTGGGTGTTGGTGACCTGGGCACTCATGGCCGGCTGGGTGGGGCTGGACGTGCGGCATGCTCGGGCCCTGTTGTACCTGCCGGCCATTGGGCTGGCCCTGGTGGTGGGCCAGGCGATGCTGAACAGGAGTCGCCGAGTGCAGGGAGTTGCCTCGGCGCTTGGGCTTCTTCTCCTGGGCATGCAGATGCAGGCGCTCTCCCACTGGAAGAATCCCGAGACCCTGTGGATGTTTGGGGTGGAAAAGAACCCGACGTCGCCCTTGCCCCAGGTCAACCTGGGCCGGGTACACGCGGAGTCGGGCCGCTACGATGCCGCCCGGGTGCACTACACAAACGCTGCCTCCCTGGCCATGGCACAGGAGGACGCTACTTTCTTTGTGAAGGCAGCCCATTCTCTGGGGGAACTTGCCCTGCTCGACGGCGACACCGAGGAGGCGCTCCTCTACTTTCAGGATGCCGTCAGCGTGGCGGGACCTGGGAGCGCTCCTGAGACGGAGCGCGCCCTTCGGGCGCTGCCGTCAGACCCTACGCCGCCGGAGCCCGATTCCAAGCAGCAGGAGCCAGCCGATCCTGGGGGCGATGGGGACTGAACTGCAGCCCACCAGGGTGAGTTCCTCTCGCATCACATCCGGTGCAAGGTCGTCCTGCCCGGAAATGCCCAGCTGGCGATCCACCCAGTAGAACGGCGTCTCGCAGGCCCCGGTCTGGTAGCTGCCCTCCTCGGGGAAGCGGCTGGTTCGCTGGGAATCCACGGCGATGAAAAAGTACTCGTGGCACTCCCGGTCCTCTGGGAGGTTCATCGAGGTGCGCCAGACCCCCTCGTTTTGATCGCCCCACTCGAGGTCCAGTGCGTGGGGAACCCCGTTGACCACGACTCGAAAGGACTCGGGGCCAGGTCCTTGGTAGTCCGCCATGAACCGAACGCCCCACCCGGCGCCAGCTGCCGCAGGGGTGTGGACGCCCATGGCAATGGCGGACTGGCTGTCCTGAGTGCCGGCTCCAAAGTCCTGGGTGTAGTAGCGATACCAGTCGGTGACGCCTTCGAAGTTGGTGCCGGTACCGAGCTCTGTCCAGTCCGCTTGCATGATGTTGGATCGGTGGCCGGGAGAACACATCCAACCGTGCATGACCGTGTCGAATCCATCCACGTAGCCATAGGCAATGTTCTCGCCAATGTAGGAGGTCTCCGTGTAGTAGCGGGCCGTGCGATCGGAAAAGGAGGTGCCATCCGAGCTGTCATGGTCGAACCACTGGTTCTCCTGCATGTCGTCCGAGTGAAACCGGGCGGCTTCATTCAACGTGCGGCTGTAGTAGATCGGGGACTTGGGTTCCTTCTCCGAGGGTTCGAAATCCGCCAGGGTGCAGGGATCCGGTCCGCTGTCGTACTCCTCTTCAAAGGCTGCTGGATCCACCCGCACAGCGTTGGTCCAGAGATGCAGATCCCGCTCGCCGTGGCTTGGATAGCCGTCCTCATCCACGTCGCCATAGCCGGCGATGAGTGCGAGGAGCACAGCGGTGGTCATTGCTTCCATGGGGCCCGCCCGATGCGTGCAGTTTGGCAGATCCGGGGCGGACTGTCGAAAGAGTGCGAGGCAATGGGCAAAACACCTTCTGTGCTGTGCTCCGGGGGATATGTTGTCGTCCGCGCTGACGGGAGCCCGCCATGTCACTCTCCATCTTGTCCTTGCTCGCCTTTCCCCTGGCACATGGGGAAGTGCCCCTGCCCCTCTACCCGGAGTGCGGGGAGGCGTACCGACCTGACCTCTGCCCGCCGGATCTCGGAGATCGTTGGTGGATGATTTCCTACATCCCGGAGCATGCTCTGGAGAGCGTTCGCGCGGCGGAAATCCCCCTGGGCAGCGGCGCCTCGGTGGATCGTGCCCTTCGCACCACCACAGGCAACTGGAATGTGATCGTGGCGGTGGGGGATTCGGGGATTCAGTGGAAGGAGGAGGACCTGGCCAACAAGATCCACCTGAACGTGCAGGAGCTGCCCGCGCCCTGGTGGGTAGACGGAGACGGGGCGGTCGTGGAGACCGCTTGCGACGCCGGCCAGTCCCGGGAGGATTGCTACGATCTGGATGGCAACGGGCTGGTGAACCTGGCGGACTACGCGCAGGACCCGCGGGTCCTCGTGGATGCGGGAGTGGCGGAGTCCGACCACATGTTGGACCCGTCGGATCTCATCTACACGTTCTCGGATGGTCTAGACGACGATGCCAATGGCTACATGGATGACATCGCCGGCTGGGACTTCTTTGCCGACGACAACGACCCCTACACCACCCTGAACAGCGGCCATGGAACCCATGGCACTGGTGTTTTGGAGGACATTGGGGCCGAGGGAGGCAACGGGCACGGGATCGGAGTCTGTCCGGGGTGCTCTCTTTTGCCTGTTCGCGTGGGGGACACCTTTGTGGTGGACGGCACGCGGGTTGCCCAGGGCATCGCCTTTGCGGCGGACTCCGGGGCGCGGGTCATGAACCTCTCGGTTGGGGCCTTGTCGGATCCGGACCTGGCCCGGCAAGCCGTGGACTATGCCCGGGTCAAGGGCATGGTCCTGGTGGGGGCCGCCGGCGATGAAAACGCCTACCACCACAACATGCCGGCGATGCACGCGGACTTTCTCTATGTCCACTCGGTGCACTACGACACCGCGGACCGGGACGGCGACGTCTACAGCTACCTGAACTTCTTCAACTGCAACAACTACGGTCCGCGCATGGATATCGTGGCGGGGTCCGATGCCTGCGCCACGGGGGCTGCTGCCATCACCTCGGCCGCTGCGGGCATGATCTTCTCGGTTTCCGAGGAGCTGGGGCTGGATCTTGATGCGGATGAAGTGCGGCAGATTCTCATCTCCAATCTCGACGACATCTGGCTGACCGCGTCCGAGACCGAGGAAGCCAAGACCTACCCCTCCTCTGAGGGGTGGGACCCATTCTATGGATATGGACGAGTCAACGTAGCCAAGATGGTGGAGGCCACAGCGGCCGAGGAGATCCCACCGGTGGGCCGGATTCTGAGCCCCCGTTGGTTTGAACTTGTCGACCCGGGTCAGGGGGGCACCCTTGAGGTGGCCTTTGAAGCCCGGGCGCAGCGGGCCAACAGCTTTACGTGGGAGATGTCGTGGGGGCAGGGATGGGAACCGTCGGACTGGACGGTCCTGGAGACCGGTTCGGGGACCTCCCCCCTGGAAGACGTTCGGGTCACCCTGGACCTCTCTGACGTGGACCTTTCCCAGCTTCTTGAGCCAGATGTCTTCGAGGGTGTGGTGGAGCGGGTGGAGCGGGTCCACGGCCCGGCCGTGAACTTTCGGCTTCGGGTCACGGACGACTCTGGGCGGGTCGGGGAGTCTCGTCGCACTGTGTTTGTCTATGAAGACCCGGATCTGCTCTCCGGGTTCCCGCTGGACCTGGGGGGATCCGGTGAGTCGAGCCCGGTGCTCGCGGACTTGGATGGGGATGGGGTGTTTGAAATCCTGTTGGCCACCGCCAGCGGCGAGGTGTTGGCCCTCAAGGGAGATGGCAGCTTTCTGCCCGGCTGGCCGGTCACCGTGCCCACCCAGGCCTCGATCCTCGCCCATGCGGAGGCACCAGCCTTTGCCGACGGGTACCTGGACTCCGACCAACCCCCCGGCATCATCGCCACGGTGGCCGTGGGGGACCTGGATGGAGATGGAAGCCCGGAGGTGGTGGCAGCAGATGGCACGGGCGGGCTGCATGTCTTTTCCGCAGAGGGTGCTGTGGTGGAGGGTTTTCCGGTGGCCATCCTGGACCGGGGGCCGGAGGAATTCGATGGGAACCACTCCTACGACAACGGTTTTGCAGGCGCCCCCACCCTCTACGATCTGGACAGCGATGGGGACCTGGAAATCCTCGTGCCAGGGCTGGATTCGCGCCTGTATGTCTGGCACCACGATGGCTCGGAATTTGACGGCTACCCCATGGAAATCTGCCACCCGGAGAACTGTGGCACCCGGGGTCACCGCATCATCACGTCGGTCACGGTCGGAGACGTGGATGGCGACGGGGATCCGGACATTGGCTTTGGCTCCAACGAGACGGTGCGGGATGACTCCTACTCCGTGACCCACCTGTTCGATGCGCTGTCCGGCGTGCCCCTGGAGGGATGGCCCCGAGAGGAAAACGGGCTGGTCAACGAGGCCGCGCTTCTGCCCATCATCGGGGAGGGGCATCCGGCGTCCTTGGCTTTTGGGGACATGGATGGGGATGGGGACCTGGAGATCATCGATGCGGTCATGCTGGGCCAGGCCGATGTGTTGGATCACCGGGGGGAGGTGGCCCTGGAGCTGCACTACGCGGCGGATCAGTTCGGCCTGGAGACCAACTCCGACGAGCCCTCCTTTGTGGCCATGTCCAACAACCCGGCCTTTGGGGACCTGGACTGCGATGGAGTCCTGGACCCGCTCATGGGTGGTGCCGGGACCTTTGCCCTCGTGGGATTGGCCCTGACCACGGCTGTGGACTTCCAGCACGTGCTGGGGGGGTGGCGCGGGGCGACAGGGGAGTTTTTCGAAGGATGGCCCCGGCAGGTGGAGGACTTCCAGTTCCTGGTTGCGCCGGCGGTAGCGGATGTCAGCGGGGATGGCGTGCCGGAAGTGGTCTACACCTCGGCGGGGGGGGTGCTGCATGCGTGGGACAAGGACGGCGACGCCCCGGACCGATGGCCCAAGTTCACGGGCCAGTGGTTCCTGGGTTCCCCGGCGCTTGGGGACATTGATGGGGATGGCTGGTTGGATGTGGTGGCCACGACCCGGGAGGGATGGCTCTATGCCTGGACCACCCGGGGGCGTGCGGACCAGAAGGTTCAGTGGGCTGGTCTGCACCACGATCCCCAGAACACGGGAAACTACGAGACCCCGCTGGTGCGCCAGGAAGGACCGGAGGAAGTGGCCGGCGGGTGCTGCAAGAAGCGCAAGAATGCCGACAAGGCATGGCTCCTGGTGCCCGTCTTGCTTCTTTCTACTTTGCGCCGAAGGCGGTTCTAGGCTTCGAGGACGGCGTCCAGAGCGCCGATCTCGCGGAGGGTGTCCTCCTCGTCTTCCGTAAAGAAGTCCTCGGGTCCCACGCGGGCGAGGATCTGCGGCTCGTCGGTCTTGCGGTTCAAGGTGCGTCGCCGCTCCTCGAAGTCCCGGAGGCGCCGTTCCACCTTGTCCACCAACAGGTCGATGGCCGCGTAGGCATCTTCATGGTGGGCGGAGGCGGTAAGGGTGGGGCCACTTGCGCTGACGACGCGGGCACGTATCTCGACTTCTTCTCCTTCCTGCCGGCCGTCTACATCCACGGTGGTGGTGTCGTCATCGAGCTGGTGCCGTCGCAGGGGGCGCGTGAGCTTTTCCTCGCAGTATTCGCGCAGAGCATTTGTGAACAGGTCGTTTTGTGTATGGATCGTGAGCTGCAATCCAGTCTCCTTGGTACGGGGAAGGGCGTCTGGGGAAAGGCCAGGGACTTCGCGTGCCGTGAAGGCCCAGCCCTCCAAGTCTACAACAGAAGTCGGATTCTGCAGAGAAACTCGTTGGCGGCCTCTACCGCATTGTGGGAGGGCCGCTTATACTTCGGGCCATGTTGATCATGATTTTCTTGTTGGGCGGATGTGGAAACGGTGACGGCACGGGGGACTGCTTTCGTCCTGATGAGTGGCGCGATGCCGTGGTCATGGACGAAATGGTACACACCGTGGTGATTGCCGAGGATTGTGGCAATGATCTGGAGATCACGGAGGCTGCCCTGCTGGGGACCGGCTTTACAGCGGATCTTCCAGAGGTCGGGGACATAATCGACGCGGGAGACTTCTCCATTGACGTGGAGTGGCTCGACCAGGTGGACACGTCGGGTTCCTACTCGGCCACCTTGAAGATCAGCGCCGTGGGGTTGAACGACCAGCCTCCCAAGGATCTGTCCTATACGGTCGAAGGGGATTCGGAGTAGGTCTTGGACGCTTTTGAGGTCCTGGCGGGCCGCGGATTCGTTCAGCAGCAGACCGATGGGGCGCCCGCCCTTCTTCGGGAGTCCGCTGTGTTCTACGTGGGCTTCGATCCCACAGCCGATTGCCTGCACGTGGGGCACCTTCTGCCGATCATGGGCATGGCGCACCTGCAGAGCGCCGGGCACACCCCCATCGTCCTGGTGGGGGGAGGCACGGCGATGGTCGGCGATCCTTCGGGCAAGGACGAAGCCCGACAGCTGCTGACAAACGAGCAGATCCAACACAACAAGGAAGCCCAGAAGAAGCTGCTGGCCCGGTTTCTGGACTTTGGCCCCGGGGGAGCCACCCTGGTGGACAACGCCGACTGGCTGCTCGACCTCAACTACATCGGGTTTCTGCGGGACATGGGGCGGCACTTTTCCGTGAACACCATGCTGTCCAAGGCATCGGTCAAGCTCCGCCTGGAACGGGGACTTTCCTTCCTGGAGTTCAACTACCAGCTGCTCCAGGCCTATGACTTCCTGGAGCTGTTTCGACGCCACGGGTGTCGCCTCCAGCTGGGGGGGGATGACCAGTGGGGGAACATCACGGCGGGCATTGACCTGGTGCGCCGGGTGGAGGGTGCGGACGCCCATGGACTGACTTTTCCCCTGCTCACCACGGCCAGTGGCGCCAAGATGGGCAAGACTGCGGCCGGAGCGGTGTGGATCGATGCGGACCGGCTACCCGTGTACGACTACTACCAGTTCTGGGTCAACGTGGAGGATGCCGACGTGGGGCGCTTCCTGAAGCTATTTACGTTCCTGTCCCTGGAGGAAATCGCCGATCTTGAGGCCCTGGAGGGCGCAGACATTCGGCAAGCCAAGGAGCGCCTGGCTCTGGAAGCGACGACCATCGCCCATGGCCGCACCGAAGCCTTGCGTGCGCAGGCAGGTGCCAAGGCGGCTTTTGGGGGCGGTGGCGATGTGGATGCAATCCCCCAGCACGCCGTCGCCCTGCCGGTGCCGCTGATCACCCTCCTGGCGGACAGCGGCCTGTGCCAGTCCAAGTCGGATGCCCGGCGACAGATTCGTGGGGGGGCCGTGAAAGTGGCGGGAGAAAAGGTGGAGTCCGAGGACTTTGAGCTGAGCGCGGATCACCTGGATGCCGAGGGGTTTGTCCTCGTCTCCCGGGGAAAGAAGAAGAAGCTGCGGGTGTGCGCGGGGTGACCTGCGCCGCGAGGGTCAGTACTCCGGTGGCACCACGATCACGCCGGACATCCAGTCCCACTCGTTGAGGGGCTCGGCTGTAATGACTCCCGTGCTGTCGGCTGGCGTGCTCCAGTGGAATTCGTACACCTCGCCGTGCACCACCAGGGCCATGTGCATGCCACCGCGGGCAGCAAGCACGCCGAAGGGAATGTCCTTCAAGGACTCAAACCCCGTGTTGTCCAGGGCCGTGGGGGTCTTTCCTTCCTCCGCGCCCGTCGGCTTGTAGTTCACGATGGATCGGTCGGTATCCACGGGCAGGCCGTAGTAGGTGCCCTTCTTGTTCACGATGTAGTTGGTGTAGGGGTGCTCGCCGTCTCCATCCCCCGGATTCTTGGTGTCGGGGTTCCAATAGAGCCCGGTCCAGCCCGCCTTTTCCAGGGCCTTCAGCAACTCCAGCCCCTTGAAGAGTCCGTTGCTGGTCCTGATGGACTCGCGAAAGATCTCCTGCCATTCGTCGGGCAGTCCGGCCTCACCGAATGCGGACTTCAGTACCTCCAGAATGAAGGTGGTGCAGTCCTCGGGCGTGGCCCCGGGCCACTTGTCGCCGGGGGACAGGCGGTTTCCATAGTAGAGGCCGTAGCCGCGGTCCTTGATGGCTGCGTCGTGCCCCGCCTTCATGGACATGGCCTTGTTCGCAGCTGCTTCCCCCAGCACTTTTCCCGAGTTCAGCTCATCTGAAACGCTTCGCAGATCCTCGACGCAGTCTTCCACGTCGCCACAGTGGTTTGTGGCCAGAGCCGGTGACGAACCGAGAATCAGTCCGCACAGGATTGCGAAGCAGGGGGTGTGCCCTCTCATGGGGAAGGCTCCGTTGGTGCCGAACACGCCCGGAGAATGGTCTGTAGAAGAGGCACTGTCAACAAGTGAATTGGGAATGGGAGAAAAGGTGTGCGTGCCTTAGAATATCGGATGGGAGCGTTCATGATCTGGTTGATTGTATTTGCCTGTGCAGGACCCGGCGCCTCGCCCGATGTTGCGGAGGCTGCACCGGTGGAGGCAGGCGACCGCGCGCTGCTGGCCACTCGACCGTTCCAGGGGGGAGAAGCGCTCTTCTTTGGGGAGCGACTTCCCAAGGGTTTGAACGCCTGGTTTGGCGTGCGGGAGGTGCAATTCCGCCTGGGAAAGGCAACGCCCCGGGCGTTTGTGCCCAAGGGCCGGGTGGAGGACACGGACTGGCGGTTTGAAATCGTCTCGCCCGATGGCGGGTGGGTGGTGCTTCCCCAGGATCACTACGGGCCGTACCACGTGGTCGCTACCCAGCGGCTGGGTGCCTATCTCTCCGGGGGAAAGGCGGATCACGTGCTGCACCAGAAGCCCACTGCGGAAAATGCCGGGGCGTGGGTCCATGCGGATGCCCGTTGGGACGGACAGGCTGTGACTTACAAGGCTGGCCTCACAGACATGATGGACTTCCGCTTCGAGCTTCCCTGACGGGGGCCTACCTGGTGTAGCGAGCCTGCAGTGCCACGAAGGGACGGGTGGCATCGAAGACCCGATCCTGCAGGTACGGCTGTATGAGAAGCACGTAGGAGAGGGGGTTGTCCGGCTGGCTGGCCTTGACCAGGGGCCCGGTGCGGAGGAGGGAGTCGCCTGATACGGCCGCCTGGCGCCAGGTGGTCAGGACCCCGGCAAGCACATGCCAGGAACCCAGGTCCCCATCCCAGGCCAGGAGATTTGTGCCCTGGGTCACCTGGTCCTGGTGGGCCAGCAACAGCTGGGACTCGGGTTCAAAGTAGTAGGGCTCCGTGACCTGGTCAGCGGAGAGGTTGATCCACTGCTGCCCGGCGGCAAATACCACCACCACCGGTCCGGCCTTGGCCTTGAGCACGGGCGTGGCGCTCAGTCGGGTGGATCGTCCACTCTGCTTTTCCAGGGGTTTGCGATCCGCGGGCCCGTAGATGTCCCCTGGGTCATCAAACCCCACCAGGGTGTGCACGTTGCCGAAATAATTGGCCATGGAACCGTGAATCTTCAAGTCCAGGATCGCCAGAGGCGCCAGGGTCAGCTCGCCCCCCACGCGCAGAAAGTCGGGGGTGATCTGGACCAGAGCGCCCGTCAAAATGTGTGTGTCCCGGAGCAGCACACTGCCTTCAGAGTCACTGCCCTCAGAGTCGCTGTCTTCCGCATCCCAGAGAGGCTGTCGCCAGCCCGGCCGGACAAAGAGCGCCAGGCCCGTGTCGAAGACCGTGGCTGCAGCATCCACCTGGAGCACGGGCTCCCCGGCTACAGCCAGTCCGAGAAGCAAGGGGACAAGCATGGAATCCTCCTGGGCGAAGCCAGGGGGAACCCTACCACCGACGATCTACAGGATGGCTTCGCGGATGACGCGTTCCAGCAAGTCGTTCAGGAACTCCACCTGGAAGTCCCCAACGGTGGGCTCCAGGTGGTCGTTGCCGATGCCAGAGTCATCCGTGAGGAAGATGTAGGTACCGCCGGTCATGATGTCCAGGGAGCGCAGCAGGAACTCCGTGGAGGCATCCACGCCGCTTGCCCCAATCGGGAGAATCCGGATGCCGTCCTTGGCCGCCTGGGCGGTCACCTCCTGCAGCAAGGCAATGTTGGATTCTGTCTGGTGGGGAGGGGCATCCAGCAGGGGGAAGAGCAGGCGGGCCCGGGCGTTCTCGCTCCACTGGTGGTTGTGCACGGCATCGTCCAGTGCTGCTGCAAGTGCCTCGGGGTAGTCCCCGCCACCGCCAGCGGACTGGTCGCTCAACTGGGACTGCACCTGGCTCATGTTGCGGGTGAAGGGGAAGGAGCGGACCTCGTAGGCATCTCCCTCGTCCCGGTAGAAGTTCACGCTCAAGCGGAGATCGATTCCAATTCCCTTGACCCGCTGGACGACATCCGTCAGCTCGGCCTCCAGATAGGTCAACTCGTCGGACATGGAGCCGGTGGTGTCGATGACGAACATGAGGTCGAGCAGTGCCTGTGGGGACTGCACGTCTTCCACCTGGATCTCAATGCGCTCCTGGCTCCCGACGACCACGTCTGTCTCGCTCACCAGGAATCCACCATCGTCGACCTCCACTCGGAGGAGCAGGTCCGCGCCGGAAGGAGCAAACAGTTCTGCGTGGCCCTTGTTGTCGGTGCGGGCGGTCCACAGCACGGTGTCGGAGTCGTCCACAAGACGAACCTCGACGTCCACGGCCCGTTCCTGTCCCCAGTTCAACTGCACCGGCACCCGGTGTGCGGTGTCGAATCCCCATCCCGTCTCGATCTCTCCCCAGGGCTGGCTGGAGTCGTCCATGAGGCCGCGCCAGAAGTCCCAGTTTTCCAGGTCACTCCATTCGCCGGCCGTCAGTTGCCCGGACTGGACTTCCCCGCCCGTGTCGGCATCGTCTTCCGAGCCTCCGAGGCTCATGGGTGCGGACTCGCCGCCCCCTCTCGAGGAGCCGTTCGACTTGTCCATGGCGATTCCGCCCGAGGAACAGCCTGTCAGGAGTGTGGAAACCAGTAGCGCACGCATGGGACCTCCGTGTGCATGAGGTCATCGCACGCATCGTGCCAAGAGCAGTGGCCCGTGATTTCAGTGGTTTGCTTGGATCGGGTCGCCCAATGAACTCCCGGACCACGACATCAATGTCCGGACTGGAACCAGGCTACAGGGACTCCAGCCGCTGGATCATGGACTTCTTCTGGTCTGGAAGGCTGGCTGTTTCCGCAGCGGTGATGCCTTCGTTCAGCAACTCTCGGGCCCGCTCCGTTTCCCCGGCCTTGGCGCAGATGGTGGCCAGCTGGTCACAGGTGGCAGCCAACTTTGCGTGGTCCTTGGCATGGCGTGCGGCAGGCAGGGCAGCATCGAAAGCCTCCCGGGCAGCCTCGTCCTCGCCGCTTCGGCTCGCGGCCAGCCCCGTGTTGAACAGCAGCTCCTTGGCGAAGTGCACGTCTTGCTGCAGGTTGGCTCCGGATCGGGATGCGCGGAAGTTCTCCAGGGCATCCGAGGGCTTCCCGGACATCAACTGGAAAAAGCCCAGGTTGTAGAGGTCGACCGGCTCCAGCTGGGCCAGCTTCAATTCCCGGGTGAGGCGCAGGGTGTTCTGGGCGGTTTCCATGGCCTCGGTGTAGCGCTTGAGGCCCCCCTGGGCCTGGCCCAGCAGGGCAGAGGCAGCCCGCTCGCGCATTGGGTTGCGCAAGGAGCGGGCGATGACCTGGACACGTCCCAGGACCTCCACCGCCTTGGTGGCCTGGCCGGACATCAGCAGCGCTTCGCCATAGCCAAGGCCCGACTCCAGGGCGACCCCGGCCTGGCCCGTGCTCCCAGCGATTTCATTGGCCTTTTGAAAGTGCTCCGCGGCCTTGGCAGGCTCGTTGTCCTGCTTGGCAGCCAGTCCGCGAATGAACTCGCCCTGGGCAGCCACCTGGGGCAATGCCCGGTCTCCTTCGGGCGTCTCAATGCGTCCGAGTTTTAGGGCCTCCTCCACGTGTTGCAGGGCGACGTCCGGTTGGCCATCGGACAAGGCGATCAGGCCCAGGTGGTTCTCCACCTCGGCGACCTTGCGTTCGTCCTCGCCTGCCCGGAACAGGGTGCGGGCATCCTGTGCCCGGTCCTTCGCCCGGTAGAAGTCCTGGCGGCGGTAGTCCAGGCGAGAACCTGCAAAGAGCAGCCACGCCTTCATGGGGCGGTCCTCCCGCTCATCGGCCCATGCCATGGCCTCGTCGCAAAGGGGCTCGGCCCGCTGAAAATCGCCGGCCTGAACCATGCGATCCAGCAGGTTCATGTAGATCGTGCGCCGCATGGCATCGGGCCAGTCCAACTCCAGGCTGCGAATCATGTCCTGGGCCATGGCCCAGACCTCGGGCCGGTCCCCGCCCAGGGCCATGGAGCGGAGCATGCGGGCCCGGTTGGGGTCCCCCATGGCCGCGTAAAGGCGGGCGGTACGCACCACGAAGTCGTAGCTCTGGGGGACCAGAAACCGCTCCAGGAAAAACGCAGTGCGCCGGCCCATCTCCCGGCCTTCCTCTGCGCGGGCAGCGTCGGCCAGGTACAGATCGCGGGCGCCCTGGAACCAGATGGCATGGGAAAACTGGTACAGCCAGGTCTGCAGTGGCTTGGAAAACTGGAGCTCCTTGAACAGCGGAGCGGTGGCATCCAGGACATCATCCACGCTGTCCCGATCATATCCACCGATGTCGGCCAGCAGGCCCGAGGGAAAGGCGCGACCCAACAGGGCAGCTCGAAAGATAATCTCCTCCAGGTTGTTGGGTTCGGCGATCTTCCGCTTGGTGTCTGGATACCCGTCCGAGTCGAACTCGTCGTGGTCGAAGTCCTTTGGAAACAAGGTGGCGAGGCTTTCGCCGGAGAGGTCGTTCTGGAGACGGCCCTCAGAGGCCAGTACCTCGACCAGCTCGGCAACAAACCCTGGCCGTCCCTGGGCGATGCGGGCCACGTCTGCGGCGTTGGCCTCGATCTCCTTGGAGGACAGGTAGAGCTCCACTTCCTCCTCGCCCCACGGGGCCAACTCCCAGCGCTCGATGGAGTCTCCCTTTCTCTCCAACAGGTCCAGCCAAGGAGAGGGGTGGGTGGCCTTCTGGGTTTCGGTTTGGGTTTCGGAGCCCAGGATCAGCAGGAGCTGCCCGTCGGCGCATTCCTCTTGCAGGGCCTCAAGCAATCCGTGAATGGCCAGGGAATGGCACAGGTGTGTGTTCTGGACTTCCAACACCACGGGAATCTTGCGAGCGATGCCCGCCGTGATGTGGACCAGTCCCAGGAGTGGGTTGTCCCGGGGGAGGCGCACCTGGATCGACTCGGGGGTCTTTCCGGCGGGCGCGGCCTTCAGGGTCTCCACAAAGCCCTGGTACCAGCCCTGCACCCGCTTGGTCTGTTGCGGAATCTGGGCATTGAGGATCATCTCCACCCGGCCCTTGAGGAGCGGGTCTTTCTGGAGGGTGGTCAGCAGTCCCGCATACAAGCGCAGGAGCGCCCGCATGCCGTCTTCTTCGTCGAGCAGGTTGTTCCGCCAGACAAGGACACCCTGCTCGGTCCCTTCTAGGGTCTTGGCGAAGGAGCCCACCAGCGCCCGCTTGCCACCGCCAAGCGGGGACTCCAACAAAACGGTCTGGGCCGTGCCGCCGTTGGCAGCATCGAAATGGCCCCGGAGCCGCTTGAGATCGGCAGGACGAGCAACGAAGAGATTGGCCACTGAAAACTCCTGAATCTGCGCACAGAAAGGACCACGGGAATAACGCGGCGAGACCCCCCGCGGGTGGGTGTTATGGTTTCGGACCGAGGAGGGTGCAACGTGATCCTGGGAGCCATCAGCCTGCTGGGCTTTTCAATGGGGTGCGGAGGGGAGGATCTGGATCCTCTGGGTGCCCACTACAACATGCACCTCGTGGGGGTGAAGGACGATTGCCATTCCGGGGACGATGAGCAGACATTCGAGGAGACGGACTTTGTCTACTCCGTGACCTTTCCCGGGGGAAGCGATGCCGTGATCTCCCTGGGGGGGCATTCCTTTGCCCGATCCTCCACCCTCGCCGGTTGTTCTATCGACAGCTACTACTCGCCGGTCTTCAAGGAAGAGGCCCCCGGCAACGATGAGGAACACTGGGTGCAGTGGGAGCTGGAGGGGACTGCTTCCTTCCAGCAGGGAGGGGGCGGCTGTGGCATTGAGGCCGAGGCCTTCGAGTTGATGTCGGAGTACGAGTTCACGGATTGGGGGAAAACCAACGTGGAAGTGGAACCCAAGAACCTGGACTGGATCGGCATCGAGATCTTCCGAATCGTGGGAATGGGCGAGTCGGTCACCGACCTGGAGATCAACTGCGAGTACCACGTGATGACAACGGGAGTCGAACTCTCCGAGGAGTAAACGTCACTGGTGGAGAACCTCTCCCATCTGACCCTTGGTGGGGTCCTGAAACACCAGGCAGCCCGCTGTGCCGACAGGCCGGCTCTGCTCTCTCATGCGCGCTCGCTGACCTGGGCCGAACTCGATGACGAGGTGGATCGCCTGGTCTCCTTGCTGCATGGGCTTGGGGTGCGGGCAAACGATGCGGTGGGGATTCTGCTGAACAAGCGCCCGGAAGTGGTGACCGGATTTCTTGCCTGTGCCCGCTTGGGAGCGATTGTGGCCCCCGTGAACTTCAAGCTGGGCATCGACGACGTGCGACGCACCCTTGAGCTTGCCCAGGTCCGCACCGTGCTGGTGGAGCGGGAATTCGACCCGCTGCTCCACGGGCTCCTGGGCCAGCTTCCGGATCCCGCCCGCATTCTCTACGTGGGAGGAAAGGGAAGCTACGGGGAGTCGGTCTACGAGGCCATCGAGGATGTAGAGATTCTCGCGGTGGACATGCCGGACCCGAACAGCCCCGTCTACTACAACTTCACGTCGGGCACGACCGGCCGCCCCAAGGGAGCGGTGACTACCCACCGGCAGATTCTCGCCAACGCGCTGACCGCTTTTGATCGAGACGGGGCCGATGGCCTCGGTTTCACGGAAGACGACACTTTTCTGTGCCTCTTTTCCGTGTTTTCCCATCCCCATGAGATCTTCCACCGATCTCTGTTGTGTGGAGGTGCGTTTCTGGTGTTGGACACCCTCTCCCCCCGGGTGGTGGCCCAGGCCGTGGAGAAGTTCGGCGTGTCCTGGATGATGGCGGTGCCCAGCTTCTACGAGATGCTTCTGGACCATGTGGGGGACCTTGGATGCGACCTGAGCTCGCTGCGTCGCCTGGAGGCGGGGGGGGCAGCCCTGTCCGCGGGTCGGTTGGAGCACCTGGAGGCAGCCTTTGGGGCGGATCTGCTGCCGGTCTGGGGATCCACAGAGACCACCGGGGTGGCGTTGGCCCTTCGACCGGATCGGCCGCGGGAACCGGGCACCACGGGCCGCCCCCTGTCCGGCTACGAGGTGCGGGTAGTGGACCACCGGGGGCGTGACTGTGCGCCGGGCGTGGTGGGGGAGATGTGGGTGCGCGGGGAGGGGGTCTGTAGCGGCTACGTGGACAACCCGGATGAAACGGCGGCCTTGTTCGAGGCGGGTTGGTATGCCACCCGGGACCTGGTGCGTTGGACCGACGGGGGTTTCGTGGAGTTTGTCGGGCGGCGATCGGAAATGCTGAAAATCGGTGGGATCCGGGTCTATCCGCTGGAGATCGAGCAGGTTCTGCGGCAACATCCTGGAGTGCGGAACGTGGTGGTGGTCCGGGCCGAGGAGCGGGTGCGCGGAGAGATTGCCCGGGCGGTGGTGCAGGCCCGCACAGGGGAGCAGCTGGAGCCCAAGAAGCTGGCTCGCTACTGCCGGGACCGCATGCCGGTGTTCAAGGTGCCGCGGATCATTGAGGTCTGGGAGGAGATCCCACGGCTGCCCAATGGCAAGGTGGACAAGAAACAGATCCTTGCGTTGGCGGGGGCGGGCGGGTGAGCGGTTCGGTGGGACGACACCTGAAGGACCTGGTGTCACTTGGCTTCTTTGGTCCTGGCCGACCTCTGCTCTCCCGCCTGTCGAGGAAGCAGTTGGACCAGTTGGCGGCGACTTTGGCGGGGGTGGGAACCCGCATGGACAAGGAGCGCACCGTCCTGGCCCGGGAAGAGCTCCGGCGCTGCTTCCCCGAGGGGGGTCTTCCCCGAGGGGAGGACGACATCTTGAGGGATGCGTGGCACCTGGCCTCTTTCAATGAACTGGAAGTGCTGCGGTACCCGGCCATGAATCCGGACAACGTGGGGGAGGTCTGCACTGTGGAGGGGATGGCCCACCTGGAGGAAGCCCGGGCAGCCGGGCGCGGGGCCATTCTGGCGATCGGCCACCTGGGGGCAAACCAGATGATCATGCCGGCACTGGGCCACAGGGGGTTTGCCATGAACCAACTCTCCGCTCCGCCCACTGTTTGGGCGGAGATTCACCGGGATGGGCGGACCACGCCGGCCTATCGACGCGTCCTCGCCCATCGTTGGAGCCTGGAGCAAGCCCTGCCCGTGCGACACATCAATGTGTTTCGCTTTCTGCGACCGGCGCTTGAGTGCCTTGCAGCCGGCGAGGTGCTGGGGCTGGCGTTTGATGGCGGCGGCGGCAAGCGCTGGGCACGGGTGGAGTTCCTCGGCCGACAGGCCAATGTCTCGGTCCAGTCTGTGCAATTGGCGAAGAAGACGGGGGCAGCGCTGCTACCGACCCGTGTGGGACGGGTTCCCGGGGAGCCGAAACACCGCATTGAAATCCACGCCCCCATCGACCTGGGGGACGAGCAAGCCACGCTGCAGGCGGTGGCCGACCAGTTCACATCCTGGATTCGCGACCAGCCTGAGCAGTACGTGCCCTTTCTCGTGGTGCGGCGGCAGATGGCATCCATGGATGTGCAGCCGTTTTTTGCGGATTACCCGGAGCAGCCCGACGCGGGAGGGGCGGAGGCAGCGGTCGCCCGTTTGCGGGCTGCAGCGGAGCGGGCAGGCGTGGCGGGGCCGACATGAGTCTGCTGGCGTTTGGGTGGTTGTGGTGGGGGTGCGGATCCCCCGCCCCCGAGGAAGTGCCCGGCTCCAGAGAGGCACCCCCGTGCCAGGGTGCGGCTTGCTTGGAGGCGACGGTGCCGGATGGCTCCCCCCCGGGCCTGGTGGTCTTTGCGGTGCTGGACACGGTCCGGGCCAGCAGCACGTCCATCTGCGGGCACGACCGGCCCACGACGCCTTTTCTGCAGTCCCTGGTGGAAGCCGGCGCCTCGCACTCCTGCCGAGCAGAAACTCCCTCCAGTTGGACCATTCCAAGCCATGCGAGCTTCTTCACCGGGGCCAATGTGCCGACACATGGCACCCACCGGGTCGGGGAAACCGTCCGCCCGCTGGATGCACAGTGGGAGACCCTGGCCGAGAGGTACCAGGCGCGGGGCTACGACACCCTGTGCATTTCTGCGAACTCTTTTGTCTCGGACGTGACCGGGCTTACCCAGGGGTGTGATTTTGTGCGACCCGGACGGCGAAACCTCACCGGTTCGGAGGTGGTTCAGACTCTGAAGGAGCAGATGGCCGGGCGCACCCCCGGGGAGCGCGGGTTGTTTGTGTTCCTCAACTTCTACGAGGCCCATGATCCCTGGCAGCCAATCCCCAAAGGAGTGGAGTGGGTGGAGGCGCGGCAGCTCCCACAGGAGGATGCTTCCAAGCGCTGGGCATTCGTCCGGGGGGAGATGAAGGAGGCTGAAGCCTCCCGCTACCTGGCCCACGTGACGGATCTCTATGACCACGGCATTTTCCTTGCCGACCAGTTCCTGGGAGAGTCCTTTGAAGTGTTGCGCCTGGCCGGCTGGATGGACGGCGGTACCCGCTGGGTGATCACGTCGGACCACGGGGAGTTCCTGGGGGAGCACGGCCTGTTGAACCATGGAAAGACGCTGTTTGAGCCGGTCACGCGGGTGCCTGTGGTGGCGTTTTCCTGGCCCCGGGTGGCCGTCGACTTTGGGACCGCTCCGTTTTCGGCCACGTCGGTGTTCCAACTTGCCCTGGATGGAACCCTGGGCACGGTGCCCGCTGTCGCGGTGGACCTTCCCTCTCCCCATTGGAACGAGAACACACAGGGCCGATGGGGAGGTGGTTCGTACGTGGCCGCCTGGGAGGGCGCCCGAAAGCTCCTTTGGCAGGACGGCCAGATGACCGAGACACACCTCGACGCGGATCCCCGGGAGGAGAGCTGGACCCCGGTGGAGGCAGGCATTCCCGACTCGCTGTCCTCTGCTGTGGAGGCCGTCCTGGGAAGAGTGGGGGAGTCCGATGCCCAGATTGATCCCCAGATGCTGGAAATGCTCCAGGCCCTGGGCTACGCGAACTGACGGGCCCCAACGCTGGGGCGTTTGACTAACGGGCCCCAACGCCGGGGCGTTAGAGTGCAGTGCCATGCGGTTGTTGCTTCCAGTCCTGACCTTCCCGTATCTCGCGGGGTGCATTCCCCAGCCCACCGAGGAGAGGACCCCGGAAGACACCGGGGTCGAGGACACGGGGGATCCCGTTTCCTGTGGCGAGGAGGACCTGGTCTTCGGCGCACTGGTGGAGGATGCCGCGGGCCCTTGCGACAGCTGTCCCCATGGATTGGACCTGACTTTCTACGGCACAGTGGCCAATCCCTGTGAACACGAGGTGACATTCACCACCTCCGCAGCGTGGATCGTAGGGACCTACACCCTGGAGCCGCTGGGGTGGGAGTCGATCCAGCCGGATCGCGACGAACTCCACCCGTGGGTCATGCAACCAGGGGAGGTCATGCGGGAGGAACTCCTGGAGACGACACTTTCCCAGGGGAGCTACTTGTTGGGGGTGCAATTCACCGACCTGCCCGCGCCCCACTCTGTGACGGCCGCCTTTGATGTCGTGACCCAGTGAACTGACGAACCATGCAGAGAAGCTTGGGATTCGCCCTTTCCCTGGGGGTATTTGCCACCGGCCTGGAGCTCTGGGTGCGGGACCCTGGCCACGGTGCCCTCGGTGCAATGGACTGGGCTGTGCTGGTGGTTGTTGGGATTCTGCTCACCACTGGGCTTGCCCTTATCGGTGGCCTTGTGGAAGGGGGACTGAACAGACTCCGGCTTCCCTTTCCCGCCCAGGGCCTGGTCTTAGGGCTTCCCGTGGCGGCCCATGGAGCCGTCTGGGTCCGATTTGAGTGGTTGCGCACCTGGTCTGCCTCCGAGCCCAGGCTCCTGGCTGCGTTGGCGGGATCCATCGGCGTGGCGATGCTTGGCTCCATCTTGTTGGCCCGGTGGTTGTCGGGACATCGCCCGGTCTGGGTGGGGCTGGGCTTGTTGGGGTTGGCCGGGGCCGGATGGCAAGCACGATTGCCCTCCCTGGAAGCCCCGCCGGAGAGTGGAACTCCCGTCCTGCTCGTGACGCTGGACACGGTCCGCATGGATCGGCTGGGGGTGTACGGCGGGCCGGTTCCCACGCCCCATCTCGACGCTTTGGCCAGGGAGGGGGTGGTCTTTGAGCAGGCCATTGCCCCGGCGCCTCTGACCCAGTCCTCGCACCTGGCGATGATGACTGGAGTGCCCGCCCACGAATCGGGCGTGGTGTCCAATGGCACCCATATCGGGAATCGTCCCGCCATGGTGCAGCATGCGTTTTCAGCGGCGGGCTGGGACACGGCCGCCTTTGTCTCGGGATTTCCGCTGCACTCCCGGTTTGGCTGGGCCCAGGGATTCCGGCGCTATGACGATGACTTCGGCAGGATTCCCGGATTGGAGCAACTGGGGCTCGCCCGGGCTGTGATCTCGCTTGGGGGGAGCGCACCCATCCCGCAGCGGGCGGGCGATGTGACCGTTTCCCGGTTCCGAAAGCATGTCCAGCGCACAGGAGAGAGACCCTGGTTTGCCTGGGTACACCTCTTTGATGCCCATGCGCCGTACGAGGCGGTGGATCCGGGGCCCGCGGACACGTCCGGCCCCCCCTTGTTGTTGCCCGACTACTGGCCAGCCTCCCACAGGGCCATCACGGACACCGCGGTGTTTGAAGCTGCCTACGATGCAGGCCTCGCCTATCTGGACTCCCTCCTGGGGGAGATGCTGGAGGCAGTGGGGAAGGACGTGGCGGTGGTGGTGGTGGGGGACCACGGGGAGTCACTGACCGAGCACGGGTACCTGTTTGATCACGGGGATCACCTGTACGACGCTTCGCTGCGAGTGCCGCTCCTGGTGCGTGCTCCCATCGCTGCGGCGGGTACCCGGGTGCCTTGTCAGTTCCCCGGGGTGGACCTGGCTGCAATGCTGCTGGAAATCGGTGGGCTGCCGGGGGCTTCCTCGGGTTGGAAAGAGGCGCTTGGGGGAGGGGACTGTGCGGACCGGCCTGCTCTTTCCACCACCGTGGGGGCCCGGTACCAGCACAATCCGCCCATCGACCATGCGCTGCGCCACCCGGGAGAAAAGGTCATTCGGGGGGAGGAAGGCTGGGTCGAGCGCTACGACCTCCTGGCCGATCCGGGGGAGACGGTGGACCTCGCCGTGACGGATCCCGCTGCAACCCGGGCTGCCGTCGCGCGCCTGCAGGCGGGCCTGGCCGGGGAAGTCATCCCTCTGGCCCCCGAGCGCGACCCGGACATCGAGGCCGCCCTTGGGGCCTTGGGGTATGTCGAAGGCAACTAGGCCGGGCTAATCGGTGCGGCCGAAGGGCACGTTGATGTCGTCTCCCGCCTTGAGCCAGAGCTTGTCCACGGTGCCGGGGAGGCACAGCGGCAGGGGGTCGAGGGTGGCGGTGTTCCAGCCAAGTTCCTCTCCCGCAAGCGTGATTTCAGCGCCCTCGGCCTCGGAAGCATGGGAGAAGTTGGTGGGACAGCCAAGAGACCATTCCTCCCGCTCCCAGCGCTCCATCGTGAAGGGAAGGGCGACCCCTTCCACCTCGAGCTCCCCGTCGTCCTCGTCCAGGATCAGCGTGGCATCCTGCAGCGCCTCGGGCACCTCCGCCAGAATGTCGTCGGCGTCCGGGACACCGTCCAGGAAGGCCTCGACGGTGAAGGTGCCGGGATCCAGCGTCTCTTCCGGGGTGCCGCAGCCGGTGAATGCGAGGAATGAGGCAAGTGGAAACAGTACTCGGGTCATGATCCCTCCAGATCTTCCTGACCTTGCCATTGTTGCGATCAGAATTGAAGCTGTGCAATTCCCCAAGTACAAAGGCAAGAAGCCGCGAGCAGTCCCATCACGAAGAGCGCGGTGGTCTTTCGGCTCGCGGATTGGACCAGGGCCAGCAGTTGCACATCGATCTTCTGTCCCAGGCGATCCTACTATGGTTTGGCCCAACCCCCCGACATGAAGGGGGCGCTAACTTCCCCCCAGAAACAGCGTCGTCTCTCCCCGGATTTCGTCCGCCTGGTAGGCGCCGACCCAGAAATCTGTGACACCGTCGCCGTTTGTGTCCCCCGCCGAGCTGGATGAGTAGCCAAAGGCCGTGCCGGCGCTCTCACCGTACAGGCTGGCGGTGGCCTGAGAGAACAGCAAGGTACCGCTCGGCTCGCTGAACAGGTGAACCGCGCCGTAGCGCTCTGTGTCCGAGCCTTCCGGACTCGCCGCCCCGTACTCCCCCACGAGAAGGTCGGGTTTGCCGTTTCCCGTGGCATCGTCCAGCCAGGACAGGGAGATCCCGCCATAGCCGTACTGGGTTTCTCCATCGAGGAGGGTGAGAGAATCCTCCAGTCCGCCCACCCCGTTGGCCGTCCCGGGCAGCACGTAGACCCGCCCCCCGCGGTCCGTGTGGGTGCTCACCCAGTAGGCGGACACCGCTAAATCCGGGAGTCCGTCGCCGTCCAGGTCGGCACCGGCCGCCATGGCCCGGCCCAGGTGGTCCGCGGGACTGGCTTCCCCATGGCGGGAGTCCGCATCGGCAATGGAAGTGTTGCCTGCCAGTGGCCCAAGCTTCACTGCCACCACGGCGTTGCCATCCCCGGCGGGTCCCTCGCCGCCGCCTCCAATCGCCAGGTCGAACATCCCGTCCCCATTGAAATCCGACAGGGCCTGGGACGTGCCCAGGTGTTGACCCGTGGCATCGCCGAGAATGACAGCGGAAGAGATGTCCGTCGCCCAGGAACCGGTGGGGGGATTGTGGTAGACCCAGATGGCGCCAGCATCCTCGTGGGTGGTGGTCCAGTAGGGGGATCCCAAGGTCACGGTGCCGCCCTCGGCTGGGCAGGCAATCGAACCCCCGAGGGCTGCATCGGATCCAGGGCCGATGATCTTCCAGGTTGTGTTGCTGGCGGGCAGGGTGCCGGTGGCGGGCAGGTTCACGCCATAGGCGGCGCCGGCCCCGCTTCCTCCTGCCGGGTGGGCGCTGGCACCGGCCCAGAGTTCGGGCTGCCCATCGCCGTTTGCATCGCAAATCGCCAGCCCGGTCCCCAGGTAGTCAAAGGGCCCCTCGGAAACCAGCGTCAGCACCGCATCGGCAACAAATCGCGGCTCTCCATCCGTGGTGCCGTAGAGCAGGTGCACAGCCCCCCCCATGGGTTCCAGGCTGCTGTCCTGCTGCGCGGCCAGGGCCACCTCGGGCAGCCCATCTCCATTGAGGTCGGGCACGGCCCGTACCTTGAACCCCGTCATACTGCCTGCGTGCACGCCGAGGATGGTCTGGGCGATCTCCCCAAGATCGGGGAGCGGGGTGTCGGTGTCCGCGTCTGCGTCTGCGTCCGCGTCTGCGTCTGCGTCTGCGTCCGCGTCTGCGTCTGCGTCTGCGTCTGCGTCTG
>CAZSZE010000017.1:0-15472 GCA_964610645.1 uncultured Enterobacterales bacterium
ATGCAAGCTCCATCGTAGCTAGGGAAACAGTAGCACCCAGCCGGAGTGATGTCATTATGACCGCATCGGCTACTGGACCTCCTCGAACTATTCCTCTGCCGATGCGATCTCCCGCTTTTTCAACACCGCGATCTCTGGAATCAATCGAGACCTTAGGGGTAAAGGCCTTGGGTTTTACGTTCGCTGTTTGAAGGATTGAACCGAAAGAGATCCGGCATTGACGAGGAAGGATAGGAAGCATTAGCGCCATTGGCGAGCCTGGTTTCCCAACAAAGGTGCGCTCACACTGATGCCGACCGACGATAGGGCTGGTGGGCTCTCACCGGTCGACGATGAGAAGTGAACGCACAGGAGTGGCACAAACTGCCGCTTCACACAAGAATCGCAGGCTACCGCTCAACGGGAGCGCTGTTCCGGCGGTCCGAAGAGCTAGCTGATTGACTCAGCGAGGCGAAAGCCCGAGCAAAGCGAGGGACCGTACGGTCGAACCGCTGCCGGAGCCAGACACGACAAGAGCCGGGGAGTGCCCGGCTCTCGGAGTGGATGGTGGAGGCGGCGGGAGTCACCGATGACCCGTGTTGGGTGTAACGAACCGTTGGCAAGGGTCGTCATGTACCCCATGAGCACCCCAACCAACCCCGTTCGCACTCCAATCACCGCCGGCGCAACCTGCTCAGACTTCTGGCTGAAGGACGTGCGAGGCGGCGAGGTGTCCCTGTACAAGACCCTTCAAGAGAAACAGGTGCTCCTGGTGTTCTACCGCGGAGGCTGGTGCCCCCTCTGCAGCCGGCAGCTGGGGGAGTTGTCGGAGGCCTGGTCGCAGTTCCAGGAAAGAAGCGTACAGATTCTCGCTGTCAGCAACGAGGAACCCGAAAAGGGAAGAAAGCTCCTGAAGAAGATGGGGCCGCCCTTTCCTCTCCTTGCTGACACCATTGGCAGCGCCATCACAGCTTTCGACCTGACTGTGGAGAAGCGAGATCCGCTGGGCTGGATGCTCCAAAAGGAGGACTTCGCCCAGCCAGCCGTCTTCCTCATCGGACAGGACAAGGTTGTGAAGTGGGCCTACCGTGGGAAGAACTACCGCGACCGCCCCCATCCAAGTGCGATTGTGGAGGCGATCGATCTCCTCCATGCGTCGCGGGAAGACACGAAAGGGGACATGGCGCTGTAAAGGCTGTGTTTTTTCACCCGGCCCGCGGGAGGAAGCCGTGCTGGACAGTGCCGGTTGGCCCAGGTCGCCGGCCGAAGGCCCGTATGGGTGTGCTCTGCGTTGTCGGCACGCATCTTGCGATCGCCTCTGGCGACAGCATCCAACCAAAGCCCTGGATCAAGTCCTCGAGAGAGGCATCCGCCGAAGGGAGCACCCCATGATCTTCCGCCAGCTTTTCGACCGGGAAACCTGCACCTATACCTACCTGCTTGCCGACGAGACCTCCAAGGAGGCCATCCTGATTGATCCGGTCTATGAGCAGGTCGACCGGGACACCCGCCTCATTGAAGAGCTCGGTCTCTCTCTTCTGTACCTGGTCGACACCCACGTGCATGCAGATCACATCACCGGCTCAGGTGTTCTGCGGGAGCGGATGGGCGCCCAGACGGTTCTGAGTTCCGGCGCGGGCGTGGACTGCGCGGATCGCAACGCCCACCACGGGGACCAGCTGTCGTTCGGCACCCTCTCCGCTGAGATTCGGCACACCCCCGGACACACAGACTCCTGCATCTCGATTGTCGTTCGGGAGAGCGGCCACACCCGTGTTCTTACGGGAGACGCGCTGTTTGTTCGCGGATGTGGCCGGACGGATTTCCAACAGGGCAACGCGTCCACCCTGTACGCTTCTGTCCACGACCAGATCTTCAGCCTCCCAGATGACACCGAGGTCTACCCAGGTCACGACTACAATGGCAGCCTGATGTCCACCGTCCGGGAGGAGAAGGTCTTCAATCCTCGCCTGAAGTTGTCCATCAGTGAGAGCCAGTTCATGGAGATCATGAAGAACCTCAATCTCCCTTACCCAAAGAGGATCAAGGAGGCCCTGCCGGCCAACATGGCCTGCGGCAAGCCGCCTCTCGAGAACACCTCTACCGGGGTCTAGGAGGCTGCAGGGCATCGATGGGGGCGTAGGATTCGTCCGTGCCTTCCTCTCGACTCCGCGGTCCCACTGCAGCCAGACCTGGCCGGGGTGGAAGCCACCCGGTAGTCCTCAGGCTGTCCAACTGGGGCCGATCAGGAATACCCGCCCGACTCGTTGTCGAAATAGGCGTCTCCCTGGCTGGGGCGCATGGGGCTGTCCCGGCGAGCGAATGCCTCGTCCCGCAGGTGGGCCGCGAACAGCTGGCGACCCGGGGGGCCCAGTCGCAGAAAACGGTCCCGGATCACCTCCAGCACCTGGTTGGGATCCTCCTGGGGATGTGACAGGCCCGCGATCCGGTGCACCGCCCGGTCCAACCAGTCCTCATTCTCAGGGGTAAGAGGCACCTGGGCCTCTTCAAACAGGTCCTCGAACCATGCCAGGTAGTCAGCGGCCATTTGTTGCATCCTTCTTGTACAGGTGGGCCAGTCGGGTCAACACCGGGCGCAGGGACGGGTGAGGTACCAGGCGCCGTGCTTCGTCGATAGGAAACCAGCGAACCTCTTGTATCCCCTCTTCCTCCCTCGGTTCAAATGTCACCGGCTCCGGCTCCGCCCGAAACACGTAGACATGGAGCCGCTTGAGACGAGGTCCGGTCCCCGGTACGTGAAAGGCGTAGTGCACGACCCCCAGGTCGTGAAGAACCTCCAGCGTGGCAGTAAATCCCATCTCTTCCTGGATCTCCCGCTTGGCGCTCTCTTGTGGCGTCTCCCCAGCCTCGAGCTTTCCCTTTGCGATCTCCCAGGAGTCTCGGCGCCCCCGTCGACAGCTGACCAGCGCCACCTGCATCTCGCCCTCCTGCTGCCGAACCAGGAATCCGCCCGCGGAGAATTGTTCTCCATATCCATCGCCCAGGTTCAGCACGTGTCGGGAAGGCACGCCCTTTGTCAGAAACAGCCCCCCCCGGCCCCGCCGAAAGGAAACCCCGTCCCGCTCGGCACGGCGGGCTTCCACCACCAGCACCACCGGCTCCCTGTTCAGGCGATGGGCCACCTTCCAGGCCTGGGACTCCGAGGTAGAAAGGTAGACATCCTGCCCATTGTGACGGGCGAGCATGCCCTCGTCCCTGGCACGTTTCATCTGGGACAGGCTTGTCCCGTGGAACAGCAGCTCCGGGGGCTGAGAAGACGGGCGCCTCCGCTTCTTGGAGGAGCGCTTTGGATCCGGTGCGGGCACATGGGCTCCTATCTTCGAGGTGGGCTTCCGTCGCCCCCGCCCGCGGGCCGAGCCTTGCGCGCCCGGGCAGGCAACAGCACCGGCACCCCCTCCAACACCGGGTAGACCTTCTGACAGGCGGGGCACAGCAACCCGTCACCACGGTCCTCCAGCTCCCCCTCGCAAACCGGGCAGACCAGGAGGGCCCGAACTTCCGGCGGAATGTTCACGCTGCCACCTCCGGACGCCGCCAGCGATCATGCAGCCACAACCACGAGGCAGGACGCGCTGTGATGTGCGCCTCGTAGAAAGACATGAACAAAGCGGTGTCACCGGCCAGGTCCCCGGACACGGCCAGGGCGGGCTCCACCACAAACCGGTGGCGACCCAGCCCTTCTCGCCAGGCCCAGGCCCCGTAGACCGGGCAGCCGCTCCGGGCCGCCACCAGTGCCAGGGCCCGGGAGGTCCAGGCGTCTCTTCCAAAGAAGGACACTGGCTCCCCCTGGTTGTGGCGTTGGTCCAGCAGGAACACCACCACCCGCCCCTCTTTGAGAGCCGCCAACACCCGCCAGATGGACCGCTCCGGGGGAAGGATCTCCATTCCAGCACCGGCCCTCGCCTCCTGCAGCAGGCGACGTGCAGGCGCCCAGGCCGGGGGCCGGGCAATGAGGGTGATGGGCAGGCCATGATCCCGGGCTGCGGCAAATGCAAACAACTCCCATGCCCCCGCATGTCCCGTCAAGACCAGGCTCCCCTCCCCCCGGCCGGCCCGATCCGCCAAGAGGTCCAGGCCCTCAAAGTTCAGCCCAGGCAAGGCCCGGTGCCGGTGCCGCAACCCCTCCCACAGGGCCAGGATCAACTCCTGCATCATGGTGCGAAGAACCGGTCCAGGAGACTCCTCCGGAAGGGCCTGTCGCAGATTCTCCACCGCAAGAGACCGCCGGGTCCGCACCACGCTCCACCAGGTCCAGGAGAGAACCCAGGCGCATGCACCCGCCACCACCAGCGGCACGCGCACCAGAAGACCCAGCACACCGCGGGTCATGCAATCTCCAACAACAACTGCTCAAGGGACTCCATCCCTTCCACGGGAACGCACCGCACCCGCAGACTCCAAACCTCCAGGTCTGTGGGCAAGCGGACCCGATCCTTTTCCGTGGTGACCAGGGGCCGCCCCCGAGACCAGGTGAGCAAGTCCCGAATCTCCCGGGGGCTGAACCGGTGGTGATCGGGAAAGGTCCGCCAGCCGCCGATGCGAACCCCCAGCCCCACCAGATGCGACAGGAAGCGACCCGGGCGGGCGATGCCAGCAAATGCGCACACAGAACGGTGGGCCAGCTCCGCCAGGGGCAACTCCATGTCACCGCGAACCCAGCACACGGGCTGCAGGTGGGAGCGGACCACCAGCGCCCCGGGTTTCAGGGACTGGGCCAGGCGCTCCGGTGTCGGCCCCCCGCTGACCCACAACACATCGGCCCTTCGAACGGCATCCACCGGCTCCCGCCGTTCCCCGGCTGGAATGGGCCCCCCTTCCCCTGGCCAGCGACCATCCACCACCACGATGTCCAGGTCCCGGGCGATTCGGCGGTGTTGAAAGCCATCGTCCAACACCACCACCTCCGCCCCCTGGGCAAAGGCCACCTCAGCCCCCGCCACCCGATCCGGGCTTGAGACAACAGAAACGCCACGCCTCGCCAGCATCGCCAGCTCATCCCCCAACCAGTCTGCATCCCTGCGCGAACCGGGGACCCGCACGAATCGACCCTTTCGACCCCTTCCATAGCCCCGGGCCACCACTGTCGCAGAAATGCCCCGGGCCCCCAGGTACTCCGCCAGCCAGGCGGACACGGGGGTCTTTCCAGCCCCTCCGCTGCCCAGGCTTCCGACGGACACCACGTGTCCCTTCGTCCGGGTACATTTTCGCAGGGAATAGAAGAGGTTGCGGTAGCTCATGATCGCCATCCACATCCAGCCCAGGGGAGTCAGCCAGGGCCGGGGCGTTCTCTCCTGCACCGGATCCACCGCAACCCAGGCCAGGGCCTCTTGTGCCACCCGCCCGGCTGCACCCCCGGGCAACGGAACCGGGGCCACAGAGGCAAGGGCTGCCTGAATGCAGCCGGCCAGGTCGCCGGGCTCCAGGGCCACGTGGGCGTCCAGGAGTGCCCACAAGGGGCGATGGGCATCGTTGTAGGGACCCGAAACCAGGGGAATGCCACATGCGGCTGCTTCCGCGGGGGAGTGTCCACCTACCTCCGGGTGAAAGGTGCCTCCTACAAACGCAGCCGCTGCACCGCGGTACAGGCCCGACAGCTCCCCCATGGAGTCCACAAGAAGCACCTCCACGTGCGCAGGAACCCGGTCCTCAACGGCGCTGAGGCGGCACCAAGCGAGACCCACGGCGCCCAGGAGTGCCTCGACCTCCTCAAACCGGGCCGGATGTCTCGGCGCCAACACAAGAAGGGGCGCCTCCTCCAGGCGCTGAATGGCCTCCAGGAGCATGGCCTCCTCGCCAGCCCTGGTGGAACCCGCCACCAGGGCCGGTCGGGCATAGGCAAGCGCGGGTCCCGGCGGGGCATCGCTCTTGGGCTGTCCCACGCAGCGCACCGAGGTCGCCCCCCAGGACTCCAGCACCTCCGCCGCTGCGGCGTCCCCAGGCAACCAGCGGGAGACGCACCCCATGCAAGCCCGCAGGACACCCGGAGCAAACCGCCGAAGACGCCAGGCCCCCGGACCCAGCCGCGCCCCGGCCACCAACACGGGAATTTCGCGGGCCTTGGCGGCCAAAAGCAGGTGCGGCCACAGCTCCGCCTCCACCAGCACCAACAGTCCCGGGCGCACGCGATCCAACCACCGGCTCACCACCCAGGGATGGTCCAGGGGGCACAGGGCCAACAAGTCCTGGCCCCGGGCCGTCTCAATTCCCTCACGGGAGACCGCCGTGCGCAGGATCACCCGGTCGCAGCCGGCCTCCCGCAAAGCCAGGATGACAGCTTCCGCAGCCCGGCCCTCCCCCACCGAGGCCGCGTGAATCCAGATGCATCCCGGCTCCAGGGACGGCACGCCCCTTCCCCACCGCTGCCCCCACCCAAAGCGCAGTCTCGGGTGGACCCAGGACACGACTCCCACCAGTGGCCCGAGCACCACCCAGAGGAGCCAATAGACCCGCCGCCCCATCAGGAGTGAACCTCCGCCGTCGCGCCCAGAAAGCGCCGATAGGAGGTGCTGCTGGCCAGAAGTTCCTCGTGGCGGCCCATGCCCACGATGCGACCCGCCTCCAACACCACAATCCGATCCGCTGCCCGCACCGTGGAAAGCCGATGAGCGATCGCCAGGGTGGTCCGTGTGCCGGAGAGAAGCGCCAGGGTCTTCTGGAACACCGCATCGGAGCCCGGCTCCATGGAAGACGTGGCCTCATCCAGAATGAGCACCGGCGCATCCAGGAGCAGAGCACGGGCAATGCACAGTCGCTGTCGCTCTCCCCCGGAAAGCCGGGCCCCTGCCCCCTCCAGGAACGTGTCCAGCCCCTGCGGCAGCCGGGCGATGAAGGCCTCTGCCCCGGCCTGTCGACAGGCATCCTCCACCTGCTTCCGGGTCGCCTCCGGCCGTCCCAGCGCCACGTTCTCCCACACAGGTGCCGCAAACAACACCGGGCGCTGGGGCACAAAGGCCACCTGCGAGCGCAGGCTCTCCAGGGTGTACTCCGAGAGATCGCGTCCATGCAGTGCAATGGTTCCTCGATCCGGGTCCAGCAGGCGCGGTACCAGCGAGGCCAGGGTGGTCTTGCCGCATCCGCTTGCACCCACAAGCGCCACCACCTCCCCCGGCTGCACCTCCAGGTCCACTCCCTTCAACACGCCTTGTTCCCCTCGCGTCACCCACACGTCGGAAAAGACAAGGGCACTGGCTCCCCCAGGAAGGACGGCAGTGCCCCCAGCAATGGCGGGCAGCCGATCCAGGATCTCAAACACCCGCTCCGCCCCCGCCAAAGCCTCCTGAACATCCGCAGCCATGGCGGAGAGTCCCTTCAAGGGCATGTGCATCATGCCAATCGCCACCAGGAAGGCCATCAATTCCCCGGGCTGAAGCGTCCCGGCCAGGACCCTTGCACCTCCGCTGTAGATGACCAGCCCGACCCCGATGGCGGCCAGGGCCTCGATCAATGGACCCGGAATGATCCGGGCCAGTCGGGCACGAAAGAGCAGGCGCTCCTGTTCCTGGTTTTCCCGTTCAAAATGTGCCTCGCGCACCGCCTGCCCCCCCAGGGACTGAATCACCTCCACCCCGTCGAGGCTCTGTCCCGCACTCACTCCGAGGCGCCCCAGGTTGTCCAGACTCTGGCGAAAAGTCAGTCTTAAGCGCATGGAGAACAGGTGAATCGCCAATCCCACCAGGGGAAGCACCACAACAGCGGCCAGGGTCAGCTGCCAGTCCATGCAGAAGGCCGCCCCCAACAGCGCCAGCAGGGTCAAAGGCTTCTCCACACCATGGGCCAGGCCATGGACGATGCCTTCCGTGCGGGCCACGTCCTGGGTGAGTCGGGAGAGGCGCTCGTCAGAGGAAGCCTCGGCATGGAATGCTGGATCCAGGATCAGCAGGTGGCCAAAAAGGGCGGAACGCAGCCGCCGAACAATGCGCAGGCCGGTTCGATGCACCAGGGCCCCGCTTCCCACCCGCACCAGCCCCTTGACCCCATACAGGCACCCCACCGCCACGGGAACCCAGGCCAACACCCGGGCATCCCGCTCGATCAACCCGTCATCGAGAACCGTCTCCAACAGGAAGATGAGGCCGCCCTCACAAAGCGCGCCGATGGCAAGGAGCACCCCCGCAAGACACAGGACCGCCCCATGGGGTCGGACCCAGGCCAACAGTCGTCGCAGGGATGTGTTCACGGAAGATCAAAATAGCGCGGCTGGGCCACGCTGTAGACCTGCCAGGAACCCACCACGCGATCTCCGCGGTGGGCACGCACCACCCGGCCCTCTCCCACCGCATCGTAGAACGCCCGGACTTCCGGAGCAGTGCTCGCGGTGCGGCGCACATACACGGCCTCTTCTGGAAGCGCCTCCCGCCAGGAATCAAACTGGTCCTCCCGTCCCAATCCGGGCAGGGTGGTGGCTTCAATGCCTCCGTAGAAACGAATCAGGGCGGCCTCCTGGTACCGCTCCGTCACGGCCACACCTGTCCCCCAGCCCTCCACCGCTGCCCCCAATTCCGGCCCCCCAAAAAGCCGGTGGGTGGGTTCCTTTGGAAGATTCCACAAGGGTAGAAAGAGATGGATCAAGACCAGGCCACTTCCCACGGCGCCCAGCCCTCCCCCCACCCAGGCAGCACGCCGCAGCCGGCCCCGGCTCTCTGCCAGGCCCCAGAGCGCTGCCGCCCAGGCCGGGGCAAGCCAGTTTGGCTCAGAACGACCGCGCAAGGCTGAAAGCACACAGATGGCAACCACCAGCACCGCAGACCACCAGCGTGCATCCCTGGATCCCCGGACCGCCCACACGAGCCCCGCCCCCAGCAACACAGGCCCCACGACAGCCGCCTGGCCCCCCAAGAGCATCAGGAGTCCCCATCCGCCTCCGCCGAGGCCCTCCCGTGCCAGCTGGTATCGCCAGGACACCCCCTCATGGAGAAAGAGCCACACCACGTGGGGAAGCATCACGGCAAGCGCCACCATTGTGGCCTTCATCTTGTGGCGACGCCCTCCCCGGCTCGACGACAGCCAAAGCGCGGGCAGGAGGAGCAATCCGGTGGCCTTGGCAAGCACCGCCAGGCCCACACCAAGGCCCGCCCACACCGGACGATCGTGCCTCCAGGCCAGAAGCGCCCCGAGCCAGGCCGTCACCAGCACCACGTCCGGCGTGGCCAACACCACGCCAAGACACATCAAAGGGGTGGTCAACAAGAGGAGGGCCGCCAGGGACCCGTCCTCTTCCTCGACCCCCCAACACAAGACCGCCCACACAAGAAGCGCGGCCGAGAGGACGCCCGGCAGGCGGACCCCCAGCTCCGTGTTCCCAAACAGCTCCACCCCCCCTCGAATCCAGGCAGCAATGGCAGGGGGATGGTCGAAATACCCCCAGTCCAGTGCCTGGGACCAGCACCAGTAGTAGGCCTCGTCTGCGCTCAAGGGCACCTGGGAGGCCACCGCCAACAACACCCCAGCCCAGACGGCGACCCCATTCCCCCACCGGATCTGGCTGGCCGTCATCGGCGCCAACGCAGAAGCGGCACCAGCCAAGCGGCCTCCAGGGCAATGGCAGCCGACATCTTGGATTCCCCTACCCGCCGGTCAGCAAACACGATGGGCACCTCGGAGATGTCCGCCCCGAGGCCATGGGCACGCCAGGTCATCTCCACCTGGAAGGCATACCCCTCGGAGCGAATGGGACGCTCCAAGACCGGCTCCAGTGTCGAGCGGTTCCAGGCCTTGAACCCACCGGTCAGATCTCGGATGTCCAGACCCAGACAGACCCGCGCGTAAAGGCTGCCGCCCTGCGAGAGGGTTCGGCGGCCCCAGGACCAGTTCTCGGTTCCGCCTCCGGGGACATAGCGACTTCCCAACACCAAATCCGCTGGATCCGCCAGGAGCCTGGGCACATCCGCGGGGTCGTGGGAACCGTCCGCATCCATTTGGACAATGCGCTGGGCGCCGGAGGCCAGGGCCCGGGAAAAACCCTCCACATAGGCGGATGCAATGCCGTCCTTCCCCGCCCGGTGCAGTACCTCCAGGGGACCGTGAGACTTCCCGAGTCTCTCCGCCAGGGCTCCGGTGCCGTCGGGGGAGGCATCATCCACGATCAAGAGGGAGACCTCGGGGCAGGCCCCACGAAGAGCCTTCACCAGATCCTCCAGGCTCTCCACCTCGTTGTAGGTGGGAATCACAATCCAGGTGCTCATGCCCGCGCCCTCCCCAGCACTTCCGCCACGCCGGCGGCTGCTCTCTCGTGGGCGCCGGGCCCGCCGAGCTTCTCGCGAATCCCCTCCAGGGCTGCCCGCTGACCCGCCTGCTGGGCCTTGCAAAGGGCAGTGGCAATCTCTTCCGGTTCCAGGTGCTGTAGAACCTCAGGCACGACCTCCTCGCCCAGGACGATGTTGGGCAATGCCACCGGCGCCCCTTTCCGCAGGACACGGCGGCTCACCCACCAGGTGATTGGGTGCGCCGCGTAGACCACCACCATCGGCCGGCCAAGGCAGGCCACCTCCAGGGTCGCTGTCCCCGAGCAGACCAATGCACCCTTGGAGGGCCTTACCGCTGCCTCCACGCCTTCCACACAGGAGATCTCAATTGCTGCCTGCTGTGCCAATACTTCTGTCACCACCCCTTCCTGGCCTCGGGCCACCGAGAGCCGCAAGGGCACCTCCGGGTCCTCCTGGCGCAGGATCCGCCCGACCTCCAGAAGGATCGGAAGCAGGCGCCGAATCTCCTGGGGCCTGGAACCCGGCAGGAACGCCCAACCATGGCCACTTTCCTCCTCTTTCCGGATCTCCGCAGCCGGATGACCCACAAAAGAAGCGGAGCCGCCCCAGCGCGTGTACCAGGCCGGTTCAAAGTCAAAGAGACACAGCACCTTCTCCGCGATGGCCGCGATCTCCCTGGCCCGCCCCGCCCTCCAGGCCCAGACCTTCGGCGACACATAAAACACCACGGGAATCCCACGTTTTCGCGCAGCACGGGCCAGGGGCAGGTTGAAATCCGCTGCATCGATGACCACCAGCAGATCCGCTCCCTCGTCCAAGGCCTGAATCATCGCCGCACGGGTGCGCAGGATGCTCCCCAGGCGACCCAGAACCTCCCCAACCCCCATGACGGAGAGAGACTCCACTTGCGCGACCTCCGACACACCGGACGCCCGCATTTTCGGGCCCGCCAGGCCGGCAAACTCCAGGTCCAGACCCCGGGACTGCAAAGCAGTCACCAGTCCGGCCCCCAGGTGGTCGCCGGAGAGCTCCCCCGCGGAAACCAGGATCCGGCGACTAATCGGCTCCCTGCTCCCGACCGCTGGCCCGGCAGATGCCGCGACGGGAGCCTGCGATGAACTGCAGCAGCTGGTCCACCTCGGCACAGGTGTCCTCCCTGGCCCGGACCCGGTCCATGGCGATGCGCAGGGGGCTTCCCTTGTCGAAGATCTCCCGGTAGGCACCCCGAAGCGCGGTGATCGACGCATCTGAGATGCCGGCCCGCCGCATGCCGATGATGTTCAGCCCGAAGAGCCGGGCGCGATCCCCCTGGGCGATGGTGAATGGCGGAACATCCTGGGTGGCCATGGCACCGCCTCCCAGCATGGCGTTTCGCCCGATTCTCCCGTTCTGGTGTACCCCGGACAGACCGCCCAACACCGCGTGGTCCTCCACCTCCACGTGCCCTGCAAGGGCCACAGAGTTGGCCAACACGCAGTGGGAGCCCACCCATCCGTCGTGGCCCACGTGGACATAGGCCATGAACAGGTTGTGGTCGCCAATGACCGTGACCCCCTTTCCCGGCGCGGTTCCCCGGCTGATGGTCACACTCTCCCGAAACACGTTGTCCGTGCCGATGGTGAGGCCCGTCTTCTCGCCGGCGTAGGACTTGTCCTGGGGGTCCCCACCGATGCAGGCAAAGGAGTGGATTCGAGTTCGCTCCCCCACCACACACGATCCATGGATCACTGCATGTGCATCCACCACCACGCCATCATGCAGCTGCACACCCGGGCCCACCACGGCGTAGGGCCCGATTTCGACGTCTCCCAGCTCCGCTTTCCGGTCCACGATCGCGGTCTTGTGGATGGCCATTCGTCCTCCAGGCCACATCCCGGTCAATCGCTAGTAGGATCGGCCACGAATGCGGACTCTTCCCCTACCGCAGCGCGAGGCCTGACGCCATGGCCAGCTTGGGCCTACGCCGACTTCTGGACCGGGTCCGGGAAGCACGCCAGACACCGCTGTCCGCGCGGAATTCCGGGCAGGAGCGGCCGGATGCCTTGCCGGAATCGCGGAGTGTGGTGGTGGTGGTACTGGACTCCTGCCGCTTTGACACCTTTGTGAAGGCCGGACCCCGGTGGGCTGGGCCGTTGGGACAGGTAGAGCAGCGGTATTCCTATGCCACCTGGACAGCTCCCTCCCACCACAACCTGCTGATGGGGCTGCTTCCCCACACCAGTCCCCCCAGGACCCACGCCTCCCAGGTGTACCAGGCGGAGCTGCTGCAATGGGGCATGCGCCTGGGCCTGGAACACCTGGACACCGGCCCGCTGCTCCCGGGGCTGTGGTTGCCGGACTGGCTGCGGGATCACCTGGGATACCGAACCACCGCCCTGGTCTCCATGCCGGTGCTTCATCCGGCCACGCCCCTTTCCCGCGGTTTCGACACCTGGCGCCTCATGCCCACCCACAACGACATGGGGGCCATTGTGGATGCCCTTCGTTTCTACGAGGAACGACCGGTGTTTGCGTTGCTCAACCTGGGGGAGACCCACTACCCCTATGCCGCGACCGGGGACGAGGACCCGGAACTGCCTCGCCTGCACGGCCTGCGGGGGGTGGCAAAAAACCTGGATGCCCGCCTTCGGGAGGGGGCGTTGGTTTCGGCACCCGAGGCACACGCTTTTTTCGATGAGGCCACCCTGCAGCGTCTCCATGACCGGCAAGTGGAGGCCCTGCAGTCGCTGGACACCTTGTTTGAAGCGCTTTTTGATCGGGTGCCGCCGGGGACCTGGATCACCGTGACCGCGGACCACGGGGAGTTGTTTGGAGAACAGGGCTTTTTCGGCCACGGCCCGATCCAGCATCCAAAGGTGATGGAGGTGCCGTTCGTGGAGGGGCGAATTCGCTGACCTTCCGCCTTCCCCGACCCGGCCACACCCGGTTATTCCACGGCAGTTGAAATCGCATCGCGGAATCGCCAGCCAGGCCCCACCTGGAACAGTCGGCAGTTCTACCTGGGACAACCACCTCCAGCCGATGGCCAGATCCCACCGGCCAAACCAACCGAACGAATTCATGGCACGAGTAAAAATTGCACATGTGACGCCAGCAGCCATGGCGATCAAGTACCTGCTTGGTGACCAGTTGAAGTATCTCGAGCAGGCGGGCTTCGAGATGCACGCCGTCACATCTCCCGGGCCCTATGCTGAACGCGTAGAAGAGATGGGCATCCGATGGCATCCGGCAACCATCTCCCGAGCAATCACACCCGCCCAGGACATGCGAGGCGCCCTGGATGTCGCTGCGATCTGCCGAAAGCAGAAGTTCACCATCGTACACGTCCATACACCCAAGGGAATGTTGATCGGCAGAGCGGGCTCCATTCTTGCCCGTGTGCCGATCACGGTCCAAACACTCCACGGTTTCTACTTTTTTGAGATGCCACCCTCTCCGAAAAGAAGGCTGTTCAAGGAAATCGAGGTCCGGGGCTGTCGAGGAACAGACCACGTGCTCTCCCAGAATCCGGAAGATGTCGACATGCTCCTGGCGGAGGGATTGATTGACCCAAGCAAGATCAGCGTCCTCGGGAATGGAATCGACATTGATCGTTTCTCACCCCCTGACTGGGCTCCCGACGAGCGACGGGCTCGGCGAGTTGCCGTAGGTCTCGATCCGGATGCCCTCGTCATTGGAATCGTTGGCCGTTTCGTACTGGAGAAGGGATACCTCGAACTCTGCAAGGCCCTGCCCAGGTTGCTGGAGAAGTTTCCCAACGTGCAGGTGCTGGCGATCGGCACAAAGCCCGAAGGACAAGAAAGGGCCTGGGAAATCGTGGACCCAAGGAAAGACCCGACCGTCGGCAAGCGGTTCGTCTGTCTCCACGATCGGGATGACATGCATGAACTCTATCCCCTCATGGACGTGTTCACGCTGCCCTCCCATCGGGACGGCTTTCCTCGAGCCCCCATGGAGGCTTCAGCAACCGGAGTTCCTGTCGTCACGACGAACATCCGGGGTTGTCGACAAACGGTCACAGATGGACTGAACGGGCTGCTCGTGCCCGCGGCCAACGCCGAGGAACTTGGGAACGCTCTCGGGCAGCTGCTGAGCGACGCTGACTTGCGCACGGCCATGGGCAAACGTGGAAGAGAGCGAGCCATCGCGGAATTCGATCAACGGCTCGCATTCGCCAAGGTGGCCGACTGCTACAACCGCCTTCTCGATGAGCGGGGCCTGGGCAGGGGCTGACAGCGACCACAGACAGGGTCAGAACACATCCGAGTCAGCACATGTCAGGTACCAGTTGCGGTAGTTGCCAACGACTTCTGAATGGTCCCAATTCCATAGAGACCGGCCACTCAGGTAGGTGATAGGCCCTGCGGGCTGGAATCCATGGCGCTCGAGTTGGCGATGCAACGGGGCATGGACTGGCAACCACATGGCGATAGCCCCGAGTCCGCGGCTTTGCGCCTCGGCAGCCACGGCGGCCACAAGTCTCAACCCGCCGTCGTCGGCCTCTCCAACAAACAGATCAATGATCTGAAGTTCGTCACCGTACTGCTTGTACACGGCATAGCCACACAGTTCTTCACCCGAGAGAAGTGCAACCAGGGAATACTCCTCGGTCGGATGGTCCATGAAGCGCCAATTGACCTGGCGGCAATCTCGAACGGCGGCAACAGGGGTGAGATCTGCGTTTTGCTCCCACAATCGGTCGAAGCGGTCATCCGCACGCTCCAAGGACACAATGCCCTCGCCAGTGGGCAGCGGACGACGGGCGTTGCCCAACTTCAGGCGCAGAAACGGCACTTCGTAAGTGTCGAGCCAAGCAAGATTCTTGACGAATCCACCGTGGGATTGGGAGTTTGGAAAGCCCCACACGAAAGGCATCTCATTTTGACGCATCATTTCGTAGGTCGCGTCCGCGAGCATTGGAAACAGTCCCTGGCCACGGAATTCTGGATCGGTCATTGTGGTGCCAGACAATGCGGTAAGTACGTTTGTACCCGCAACGCGTAGACGCACCGAAGAAACGGCATAGTGGCCCGCGAGGTGATCATCGCTCCAAGCGAGTTGGATCTGACCGGGGCCGCTGGCGTTTTCCCGGAAGCGCCAGGTCCAAAGGCCATCTTGGATTTCCTTGCCATAGCTCCGCGCGAAGAGCGCATAGATCTCGTCCTCATCTCCCGGTTGGTAGCTTCGTATTTGAAGTTCCGCAGACTGGCTCATTGCAAATAGTTCCCTTCGCAGGAACTACTAGCGCAATTGCCGTACCTGGACGAACG
>CAZSZE010000017.1:15482-40031 GCA_964610645.1 uncultured Enterobacterales bacterium
GCCTGGGATCCTCGCCAACGTGCGAGGGCCTCAATCGCCTCCAGGGAGCGGGGATTTGGAAACTCGCCCAACTGGCTCTCGAAACACTTCAGCGCCGACAATTTCGTGGACAGAAATGGTCCAATGTCCACCCACGTATTCGGGAGGAACCCACTCTCAGCGTAGGGGATGTTCAGGTGTGTCTCAGAAAGCACTTCGTAGCAGTAGATCTCACGAATGGCCCGCCCCCAATCCGACACAGGGCGCCAGGCCACTGAAAACGAGTGAAACATCTCCCGGTGGTCCTTATGGAGGTCAAAGGGAAACGGTACGTAGAGACAGTCCGGGCGGTTTTCCTTCAAGACACGCTGAGTGACCTTGTTCACCTCCCAGACCGGAATGTCTGCGACCATCACAGCTGGAAGCTCCTCGAAAACGATGTGGTGAACACCGAGAATGTCGAAGGCCTGACGAGCCTCTGCACGAATCTCCTCCCACAACTCCGAGGGCCAGATCGGGTGCTTTTCCGGACCGTGCCCGGTCATGACGGCAACGGTCACCTCGTCTCCATCCGCAACGTGCCGAGCGATGGTTCCGCCCATCGCCAGTGTTTCGTCGTCGGCGTGGGGAGCAACGATAAGCACCTTCATGTTGTGGGTCTCCTATCGAATCTGTTTGAAATTGCGCCAGGGAGGGTAACACACCGATAGTGCACGTGTTCGGCCCTCGGTTCCATGGAAGATTCGCTGCTCCAGGTGCTCAGGGCTGCTCATCTCTGGCACTGCGGCTCTGCTTCTGCAGCCCCTGCACCGCCCGCACGATCTCGGGCAAGGTGCGGCTTGCTGCCCGCTCGCGAAGCCACTCGGCGTGGGGCCGTGCAGGCACCCCGGAGACACTGTCTCCGTCGGCCACGTCCTTGGAGACCAGGGAGTGTCCCGCCACCGTGACCCGATCCCCGATGTCCAGGTGCCCCAGTACACTTGCACGGGCCGCCAGGGTGACCGCCCTTCCCAGGCGACTTGAGCCAGCGACTCCCGCATAGGCGACCAGCAGGCTGGCGGGCCCGATTTCAGCACCGTGGCCCACCTGGCAGAGGTTGTCCAGCTTGGCTCCTCGTCCCACCCGGGTTTCTCCCAGAGCAGCTCGATCCACACAGGAGTTCGCCCCGATCTCCACATGGTCCTCAATCACCACCGTTCCCACCTGGGGAATCTTGACCGGCAACTCCTCGTCCGGCACAAATCCAAACCCCTCCGAGCCCACCACCGCGCCCGGATTGAGCCACACCTGCTCTCCCAGGGTGCAGCCGTCCATCACCACCGCCCCGGGCATCAGCCGGCACCGGGCGCCCAGAACCGCCCCCGCCCCCACGTAGCTGCCCCCCTGAAGCCAGCACCCCTCCCCCAAGCGGGCACCGGACTGCACAATGGCCAAGGGCTCAATGCAGACGCCGGGGCCCAGGACTGCGTCGTCCGCAACCACCGCTTTGGGGTGCACCCCCGGGGCGGGCCATGTCACGGGCTGAAGCAAGGAGAGTGCCTGGGCAAATGCGCGATAGGGCTCGGGGACCCGCAGCACCACGCCATCGTAGGGGACGCCCTCCCCCAGAATGACCGCCCCCGCACGGGTGGCCTGAAGTTGACCACCGTAGACCGGATTGGCCAGGAAGCTCACATCATCGGGGCCGGCCTCTGTCAGCGCCTGGACACCGGTGATCTCCGTGGATGGATCTCCCTCCACCTTCCCGCCAAGAGCTGCTGCGAGTTCTCCCAACCTCACGCGGGCCTACTTGGCCCCGGCCGCGTTGTAGCGCTTGATGACCTCGTCAGTGATGTCCAGGGCTGGAGCATTGAACAAGACCGCCCCCTGGGAGGCCTCCAAGACCAGGTCCAGGCCTTGATCCCGGCCCACCGCCTCCGCCTGGGTCTTGAGCTTGGTCACAAGGGTTTCCATGACCTGCACATAGGCCTGTTGCATTTCCGCATCGCTCTGCATGAAGGCCTGCTGGTAGGTCTGCTGTGCCTCGGCCATGCGCTGCTGGTAGTCCCTTCTTGCGCTCTCGGAGATCACGTTGCTCTTGGACTCGTATTCCTGCTGCAACGCCACGAGGTTGGCCTCCAGCTGCTCAATCTCGGCCCGCTTTCCCGCCAGCATGGACTCGAGCCGGCCCTGGGCCTGCTGTCCATCTGAAATCTCATTCAGGGCGCGGCTAAAATCCACGACCCCGACCTTGAGTCCATCGGCTGCCGCTGAGCCGGGCACCAGGAGAACAAGCAGCGCCAACAGAAAGGGGAGGAATCTGCGCATGTTGGATCCAATGAGAGGGGGTCCTGGGGTAGCACGACCCCCATGCTGGGGCCACCCATCCCAGGGCCCAGGCAACGGGGTTACAAGGCGGCATGCTGGTTGCGTCGGTGTTGGTCCTTGCGGGTCTTTCGACCCTTCTTGTGGGCGGCAGCGCTGTGGTGGGTGGCAGTGTCCGCCTGGCGGAGCAGTACAAGGTCTCTCCGGCGGTCATTGGCCTCACGGTGGTTGCCTTTGGCACCTCCGCCCCGGAGATGGCGGTCTCGGTGCTGGCAGCCTCCGGGGGAAACGCCGGCATTGCACTGGGCAACGTCTTTGGAAGCAACATCTTCAACACCCTGGTGGTGATCGGCGCCGCAGCCTGGGTGGCGCCTCTTCTGCTCTCCACCAGAACGCTCCGCCGTGAGATTCCCATTTGCCTCTTGGCCAACGGAGCGGTGCTGGGACTTTGCTGGACCCATGCCTTTCTCAGCACGTGGGAGGCCATGGCTCTGCTTACAGCGCTTCTGGTCTTTCTGGCCTGGTGCGTGTGGAGCGCGAAGGAGGAACAGGAGACCGCTGTGACGGAGAAGGAGCGCCTGCCCCTGGGCCCAATGTTGGTCGCGTTCCTCGCTACCTGCGCCGCTGCGCAGCTGGGACACGGATGGTCCTGGACGGTGGGGGGGGTCCTGGGTTGTTGCTTTCTGGCCTGGTTCCTGGAGCCCGACCCCCTCGAGGAGTCGAACCAGAAGCTCCTGTGGGTCTATGTCATGGCTTCGATCGGCTTGTTGGTGGGGGGGGCCGACCTCCTGGTGGCGGGCGCTCTGGAAATCGGAACCACCCTGGGCATTGAGGAGGCTGTCCTGGGCCTGACGGTGGTGGCCATTGGGACGTCTGCGCCGGAGCTGGTCACGAGCCTGGTCGCCATGCGGCAGGGGTCCCCCGAGCTGGCTGTGGGCAATGCTCTGGGTTCCAACCTGTTCAACCTCCTGGGCGTGGTGGGCCTGGCCGGGGTGGTCCGGGCCTTTGATGTGCCCTTGAGGCTGGTCACCGTCGACGGATGGATCGCGTTGGGGGCTGTGGCATTGCTGCCAATCCTGACGCGAAGAACCGGAAACCTGGAGCGGGGCCACGGCCGGTTCCTGGTCGCGGCCTGGGTGGTCTACACCGCTACTCTCCTGGTGATGGAGCTGGCGTAGCCGCTTCGGCGGGAGCAGGAATGCGGGGCACCTGTCGGGGATCCCCCTGGACCGGCGCCAACTCGATCTCACCGATCAGCACCTCCGGCGCCTCCAGGTAGATGGGCATGCCGCTGAACACGCCCCCCGGCTGGTGGCTCGCATCCCATGCGGAAAAGAGCACCCCCTCCACCATGGGCCCTGCCTTCTGGATGTCCCTGAGAATCCACCGATCCACCGCAGACAAGGTGGCCGGCTGCAGGATCTGTTCGGTTCCGTCCGCGTACAGGCGGGTGAGTTCCACCGGCCAGGGAAGGGTCCGGGGGCCATCGGCATCTCCCCACACAGGTGGCGAAGCACTGTCCATTGTACGCGCGGCATCCGCCTGGAACCGCCGAACCACCAGGACCCAATCCCGACCGTAGGACCTGGCAGACCGAAAGGCTGCTCGTTCCAGGCGGCGACGGGAAACCGATCGACGCGGCGTGATGCGCACCTGGGACGCCCGGGCCTCCAGGCGACGGCCCAGGGCCGATCGGGCATGCCCATTGGTGCCGTGCAGATCCTTGCGGGGAATGCGGCTCATCAGGAGATCCCGAACAATGCCGTCCTCTACCAGGTGCACGGCCTCTGCTCGGGTGCCTTCCGCATCGTGCTGGAATCCTCCGGGTCGATCCACGCGCATGCCGGGGTCATCCACCACATCCCAACCCGGCGGCAGCACCCGACGCCCCATGCGGACCCGCTGGGAGCCGGCTGCGGAGAACATCCCCTGCCCCATTTCTCCCATCCAGGTCTCAAAGGGCAGGACCGGCGGTGACCCTTCCACCTGTCCAAGCAACACCGAGCGAAACACCTCCAGGGCCGCCTCCCCCTCCAGCAGCAACGGCCCGACGTACTCCTCCTCAAGCACAGGAGCATGGGCCCGGGCAATGAGTGCCTCCGCCATGGCCGCAAGCTCTGCCCGCATCGTGGCGGGCTCCGGCAAGGTCATCCCCTCGACCAGAGCCCAGGAGCGCTGATCCGTGAGGAGCAGGCCATCCGGTGCCCGCACCTGGAGGGCTGCCTGAATTCGTGTCTCCACCCCCTGGCTCTTCACACGGCTGCCCTCTGTATCCACGACCCAGAGAGTGCCGGCGGTCTGGACAATCTGGACCTTTCCGGCCTCCAGCGCCCCGTCTCGGGGGAGCGCCGCTGCCAGCTCCAGAGCGAGGGATTGGAGCATCTCGGCTTCCAATGCGGGCCTTTGATCCTCACCCACAGCGACGACAGGCGCCGTCATCTCAAAATCGCCCGGGTGATCAGGTGGCGCCTGGAACACGGCTTCTTTTCGCGCAAACTGCTCCACGGCATCCTTGTAGGCCGCATCCGACAGGCGCCAGACCACGCGGCGCACCGCATAGCCGTTGCTTCCATCCGCCAGTCCGGAACGCATCCGCCCTGTTTCCCAGCCACCGAATCCCGAATTGTCCCGACTCGGCCTCCCCACCCGGGCTTCCACCGCCACCTGGTAGGTCGGTGTGACCTCCATCTCCACCAACCCATCCAGGGAGGCGACCACCCGAACCTGCTCTCCCTCCACCAGGTGCCCACGGAGGAAATACAGGGGCGGCGCTTCAGGAAGGGACAGACCCTCTTTGGCCCGGCCCAGCTCCTGCTCCAGGGCATTCACCAGTGCCTCGAGATGGGGCGCTGCGCCCGTCTCCGCTTGGGGCTTGGCAAGGAGCGGCGGCCTCGCTTGGGCCTTCTCCTTGCGCTGTACTTCCAGGTTCGAGAACAGCATGTCCGGGGACACAGCACTCACCGAGACCCAGCCACTCTCCGCGCCGCACCGACCGTTGAAGACTTGAGCGGTGCTTCCACTGCCCACCAGGTTGGAAAACGCCACCAGGGGCGTGCCCACGAGGTCCGCCCCCTGCACCCGCTCCATGGGCCGCCCATCCGCAAACACGCGCCAGGCACTTGTTGCCCGAACATTGAAGGCATTTGGCGTCACCCTTCCGGTGCTGGTGAATCCCCCCTCGATGCCATCCACCCAGATGCCGTGCTCCAACCCCTGAGCGCGGGCCAGGTCTCGCAGCTCCTTCAACAGCGCCTCCCGATCGCGCCCGTCGCTGCTCTCCACCACCAGGTTTCCCATGCGAGAAAGCGGCGCATGCCCAGGACTGCGGCGCCCATGCCCGTTTGAGACAGGATGGCCTTCCAGGGGAGATCGCCCCTGGAGAAACCCGACGAATCGCCCCTGGTCCACCAACAGGGCTCGCTGGGCCCGAACCCCCTCGTCATCAAAAGCATAGTGCCCGGCGAGGTCCTGTCCCTCCCACTCGGAAAGCGTGGGATCGTCGTACACCGTCAGAAACTCCGGAAGAATGGACTCCCCCACCTGCTCCAGGAAGGTCTTGCCCTCCCAATCTCGCTTCTGCCGGTGGCCCTCGACCCGGTGCCCCAGCACCTCGTGGAAGAAGACCCCTGCAGCCTCTCCCGACAGGAGAACCGGTCCCGACCAGGGCTCCTGCTTGGGCGCCCGAAGCTTCTCCCCCAGCTCGTTCAACATGTCCGCCGCCAGGTCTTTCAGATCCGCCCCTTCAGGCAACCCGGCCTCCGCCCGGCTGTGAAACCGGCGATCCACCATGACCTCGGAGCCATCGGCAGCCGTAGCACCAATGGACAGGTACAACAGCAGCTCCATCTCGCCGTGCTGCAGCCGTGCGCCCTCGGAGTCCACAAACGCATGGAGGGCCTGGCGGGACGTGATTCGCACCCGGTCCCGCTCCACCCGGGGGTCCGCATCCAGCAGGGCGCTCACCTCCACCAGCACCGGAAGCCACCGACTCTCCTGCAGGGAGACCGTGGGCACCGCGAGAGCCGCCTCTTCCGGCGGCGAAGCGGAAAAGTCGTCCGCAGGATCCTCCTCGGCGACCTTCACTCGCTGCTCGGCCCTCACCAGCACCACGGCTTCCGCGCCGTCCCGGTACCGCCGATCCATTTCCTTCCACACCGCGTGTTGCAGGGCGTAGGAGGACTCGGGGGCGTAGGGCACCCGAACAGGACCCCGGTTCTCCTCTCGCCAACCGCTGGACCCCCGCAACGGATGCGTACTGTCCAGAGCCGGCGTGCCGACCCGCAAATCCACATCCAGGTACCGGGAGGTCTCCTCTCCCACCACATCCATGACCCCGGCCGTCGCACCGATCTGGGCCACGGTTCGAGTCTCCAAGGCCACCGCGGCGTAATGCACCGGCTGGTCCTCGTCCGCCAGGACCGCCAGGCCTCTCTCCAGCTCGTCTTCCAACACCTCCAGGGAACCCTGTCCCCAGGCGGTGACACATAAAAGAAGTGCCAGCACGATTAGAAGAAGGACCCGATGGAAAAGTCGAACACCTTGTCCTTTTCGTCCGGGTAGGGGTTCACCGGGAACCCGAGCTCAAAGCGCAAGGGGCCGATGGGTGAGAACCAGCGCAACCCGGCACCATAAGCGAGGCGCATGTCCCCAAAGTTGATGTGGCCATTGCCCCAGGGATCGCCAAAGGCATTTCCTGCATCAAAGAAAACCACCCCGGAAATCCCCGCCGCCTCCACAATGGGCACCTCAAACTCGATGTTGTTGATCCAGGTCTCCGTTCCACCGATGATCATGCGGTCATCGGGACGGGACGGATCCTCGGTGCCCAGGGACCGCAAGCTGGGACCCAGGCTGTACCAGTTGTAGCCCCGGACTGAGTTGATTCCGCCGGCCCGGTAGCGGTGCACATAGGGCACCACGGATCCATCCGTGGACTGGATCTGGCCCACGGTGGAATTGAGCCGGAAGATCACGCGCTCCTTCTCGGTCAAGGGGCGGTAGAGGCGCAGGTTGGCCTTGCTCTCCCACAGGTTGAACTCACCCCCGAGAAATGGCGCCAGATCCCCGCTGGGAAGGGGGAGCCCCCCGGACAGGGTCGAGGAGAGGGAGACAAACAAACCCCGGGTGGGCTTGATGCGGTTGTTCCGCTTGTCCAGGTACAGGTTCAGGCCCGCCGAGGACGTCAGGCCGTTGCGGTAGAGTTGGCCCCCCAGCAGGTGCTCCTGGTACGGGGTGATCGAGGTCAGCCCCACATCCTCCAGGGTGTAGTTCACCGTCAGGCGGAGGTCCTCCCGGGCATCGAGGTACCGCCCCACCGCAAGCCCGCCCCCCCGGGTGTATTGCTCCGTGGAAATCGCCCCCAGGTACTCCTGCTCAATGGAGTAGGCGTCCAGCTTCACGGTCCACTTGGAGTCCAGGAAGTGGGGATCCGCAAAGGAGAGATTCCCCTGCTGGCGGAGGGAGGACCAATTGATGGCTGCGCTCATGACGTAGCCGAGGCCCAGGAAGTTGTTCTTGGAGATGTTCCCCGTAAACATGAAGTTCTCGTAGGAAGACAGTCCCGCCCCTACGGAAAATGATCCCGTGGGCTGTTCGACCACATCCACCTGCACATCCAGGGTCGCAGGATCGCTGGCCCGGGGGGTGGTGATGCGCACCTCCTCGAAGAACCCGAGGCGCTCCAAGCGGGCCCGGGCATCCTTGAGGGCGCTCCCATCGTAGATGGCGCCCTCCATGACGGGGATCTCCCGGCGAATCACCTGGTCCCAAGTGGGGTCGTTGCCGCTGATGTGGATGCGGCCGATGGACATTTTCTGCCCCCGGGTGATGTCGAAGGTCAGGTCCACCGTCTGGGTGTCCGCGTGGGTCTCCGTCAGCGGCACCACGTTTGCAAATGCATAGCCCTCGGTGCCATAGAGATCGGTGATGGTCTGCATGACCATCTGCACGGTGGTGAGTTGGAAGGTCTCCCCTTCCACCAGGTCAATGGTGTCGTCCCCGGTGCCAAAGGCGCGCTCCATCCAGGTCAGGCGATCCTCCCCGGTCTCATCCCGGACCTCGTCCACGCTGGCGCCGTGCACAATCGCCATCACGGCTTCCTCGGTGAGTCCTTCCTCCGGCACCCAGTCCCCCTGTGCCGAAATCTTCCCCAGGTTGTACTGGGTGCCCTCCTCCACGTGAATGGTGATGTAGATGTATCGCTTGTCCGGGGAGAGGTAGACCTTGGGTTCATCGACCTTTACATCCACAAACCCCTCTTCCAGGAACACGGAACGCACGATGTAGACGTCGTTGTCCAGGTCCTCCTGGCGGAAGGTCCCCGCACCCGTCAGCCACGGCGCCCAGCCGCCTGGGCGGGTGCCCATGAACCGGAGCACCTTTCGGTCCGCCACGGTCTCGTTGCCGGTGATGTCCACGGACTGCACGATGACCTTTCGGTTTTCTGTGATCTTGAAGACCAGCTCCACCTGGTCGTCCCCCACCTTCTTGATCTCGGGCTCCACCTCGGCGAGGAAGTACCCCTTCTCCAGGTAGAGGTCGCGAATGCGCTGCTGGTTCACGGCGACTTCCGCATCGTTGAGCACGCTGAAGGCTGCCAGGTCCATGACCTCGCGAATGTCCTCCTCATCGACCTTTTTCTGCCCCTCCAGCAGCACCGAGCGGATGGCTGGGTTCTCCTGCACCAGGAAGGTCAGGACAAAGCCGCCGGTTGTGTCGGCCGCTGCGAGATCCACCTGGACATCGCGGAAGAAGCCGGTGCGGTAGACCGCCTCGATGTCGCGGCGGATTGCCTCTTCGGAGAGGTAATCGCCGGTGCCAAGCTGCACGGAGGAGAGGACTGCAGCCTCTTCGATGCGTCGAATGCCCTCCACGCGGACCAGGGTGATGGTGCCGGTTGGGATGGACCAGCGGAAGGGGGCGGGGGCGGTCTCGATGATCGAGGGCTCGACGGGCTCGATGCTCGGCTCCTCGGGGGGCTCGACTGGGGCGACTGGTTCGACGGGCTCGACGGGCTCGATGCTCGGCTCCTCGACGGGCTCGATGCTCGGCTCCTCGGGGGGCTCGACTGGTTCGAATGGTTCGACTGGTTCGACAGGCTCGACAGGCTCGACAGGCTCGATGATCGAGGGCTCGACGGGCTCGATGCTCGGCTCCTCGACGGGCTCGATGCTCGACTCCTCGACAGGCTCGATGCTCGGCTCCTCGACAGGCTCGACAGGCTCGATGCTCGACTCCTCGACGGGCTCGATGCTCGATTCCTCGACGGGCTCGACAGTCTCGACTGGCTCGACAGGCTCGGCAGCCTCAGCAGCAGGCTCCTCCACGGGAGTCTCATCCGCCTCCTGCGCGAAGGACGGCGCTGAAAAGGCACAGAGCAACCATAGGGTGGTCCCCGTCACGAGTTTCGGATGGGAACTCAACTGGTTTCCTCCAGGCGGCCATGTACCACGTGGAGGCGCCGCGGGAAACGCGATGCGAGGTCCACCGAATGGGTGACGACCACGAGGGTGGCGCCCATTTCCTCGTGGAGGCCCAGGAACTGCTCCAACACGCCCTCGGCGGTCTTGGGATCCAGGTTTCCGGTGGGCTCGTCCGCCAGGAGCAGTCCGGGTCTTCCCACCATGGCCCGGGCAATGGCCACCCGCTGCTGTTCCCCCCCCGACAGCTCCCCGGGAAGGTGGCTCTCCCGGTCGGACAGGCCCACCTGGGCCAGGAGCCTTGATGCCACACCCCGGGCAGCGCCCCGCTCCTCCCCCCGGATGAACAGGGGCATGGCCACGTTGTTCAGTGCTGACTGCTCGGGCAACAGGTGGTGAAACTGGAACACGAACCCAATGGAGCGGTTGCGCAGGTCGTCCACAGCTGCCCCGCTCATGGTTCCGACATCCTGTCCCCCAAGGAGCACCTGTCCCGACGTGGGGCGCTCCAGGGTTCCGAGGGTATGGAGCAAGGTGGACTTCCCGGACCCGGACGGTCCCAGGATGGCCACCCGTTCCCCGGGGGCAACCTCCAAGTCCAAGCCGGAAAGAACAGGGATCTCCCGCCCACTCTTGACGTAGGACCGGCAGAGATCCCGCACGGAAATGGAAAGGCCTGAGACGTCACTCATACCGAAGACCTGCCACAGGATCGAGTTCTGCTGCCCGGGTGGCCGGGTAGAGCGTGGCGGCAAAGCAGATGCCCAGGGCAGAGAGCCCCACCCACATCACCATGGCGGGGTCAATCACCACCGGCAGCGAGTCCAGGTAGTAGACATCCGTGTCCAGGGGCCAACCATACTTCTTGAGCCCCAGGGCCCCTCCAAGGCCAAGAACAGTCCCGATACTCGCCCCCACAATCCCGATAATCGTGCCCTCGAGGATAAACACCGCCCGCACCTGTCGGCGGGTAGCCCCCATGGCCCGGAGAATGGCGATCTCCCGGCCCTTGGTGAGCACCAGGAGAATCAGGGTGCCCGCAATGTTCAGGGACGCCACCGCCACAATCAGCGACAGAATCAGCCCCATCACCACCTTTTCCAGCTTCAGGGCATCAAAGAGGTTGCGGTTCAGGTTCTTCCAGTGCCGCACCTCGTACCGATAGGAGAGGGCCTTGTCGATGCGCTCCGACACGGCCTCCACGTCGTAGACATCCGTCACCGTGACCTCGACCCCCGTGGCTGCATCCCCCAGCTTCAAGAGCTTCTGGGCATCCCGCAGGTCCGCATAGGTCCACTTGGTGTCGTACTCGTACATGCCCGAGTAGAAGATCCCCCGAACGCGGTAGCGGGCAATGTCCGGGACCTGGGTGCCCATGGGCCCGATGGTGCTTCCCACCGGGTTGATGATGTGCACCGGGTCCCCCACGTAGACCCGTAAATCCTCGGAAAGCTCCCGGCCGATGATGATGCCGGGATCATCGTCTTCCGAGTGAAGGGCCTCCAGGATGGCTTGCTGCTCCTCCAGCGAGGCCGGCTCCCCCGCTGGGCCATGCTCCAGGTTGTCCACCAGGTCCAGCACCTCCCCCACGCGCCCGGGCGAGATTCCCTTGAAGATCACGCCACTGGCCCCATAGGGCGACTTGATCATCATCTCCGAGTACGTGAACGGGTGGACCCCCTCGACCCCCTCCATCTGCGAGATGGTCTCCGCGAGCTCCTCGTAGTCCTCCGTGGCCCCCGCGTAGGACAGCACCACCACGTGGGCATTCGAGCCCAGGATCTTCTCCCGCAGATCCACCTCAAACCCCGCCATGACCGACAGCACCACCACCAGGGCCGCCACCCCGATGGTCACCCCAAGAATCGAGATCAGGGTGATTCCCGACACCCCCGCCTCCTGGCGCTTGGAGCGCAGGTGGCTGAGGGCAATCTGAAGGGCAAAGCGCATGGAGGCGAGTTCAACCCTTAGGAGGGGTTCGGCTCGTTCCCGTCAGGGTCGGCGCCCTGCTGGGGACGCATGGTGGGAAACAGGATCACGTCGCGAATGCTCTGCTGGTTGGTGAGCAACATCACCAGGCGATCGATTCCGATTCCCTCTCCGGCGGTGGGCGGCATGCCGTAGGACAGCGCCCTCACGTAGTCGGCATCGAAGAACATGGCCTCGTCGTCCCCTGCAGCCTTGGCTTCGGCCTGGGCCACAAACCGCGCCGCCTGGTCCACGGGGTCATTCAACTCTGAAAAGGCGTTGGCGATCTCCCGGCCCGCCACGAACAACTCAAAGCGATCCACCACGTTCGGGTTCTCGTCATTCCTGCGGGACAGGGGGCTGATTTCCGTGGGGAAATGCGTCACAAACGTGGGGTTCACGAGGTTGGGTTCGACACAGGCATCGAACCAGATCTCAAAGAGCGCCCCCGGGGTGTCCGGAAGGTCCTCGGCGTCCGGGTTTCGTGCCTTCCAGGCAGCTTGAAGCGCCTCCACATCCCAGGGGTCCTCCACGCCGGCCGCCTCGGCCACGAGGTCCTCCATTCGCGCCCGGCGCCAGGGACTGGAAAAGTCCAACTCCAGTTTCCCATAGGGGACCTTCTTGGAGCCCGCCACGCTTTGCGCCAACCCGGACACCAGCTCTTCGGTGAGGTCCATCAGGTCCAGGTAGGTCGCGTGGGCACAGTAGAACTCGAGCATCGTGAATTCCGGATTGTGCTGGGTGGAGATGCCCTCGTTCCGGAAGTTGCGGTTGACTTCATAGACGCGCTCAATGCCGCCCACCACCAGCCGCTTCAGGTACAGCTCTGGGGCAATGCGCAGGTACAGGTCAAGATCCAGGGCGTTGTGGTGGGTCACAAAGGGACGGGCTGCTGCTCCTCCCGGGATGACCTGCATCATGGGGGTCTCCACCTCGGTGTAGCCCCGGGAATCAAAGAAGGTGCGAATCTCCCGGACAATGCGGGACCGGGCCAGGAAGGTCTCCCGGGTGGAGTCGTTCATGACCAGGTCCAGGTACCGCATGCGCTGCCGGGACTCGGGATCCGTGAATCCATGGTGCTTGTCGGGCAGGGACTCGATGCACTTGGCGTAGAGCCTTATGGATGTGGCCTTCAGGGTCAGCTCCCCGGTCCGGGTGCGCATCATGGTGCCCTGGACCCACACCCAGTCCCCCAGGTCCAGCTTCTTCCAGATGGCAAAGGCGTCCTCGCCCAGGTCGTTCTTGCGCACGTAGATCTGCAGGCGACCCGATTGATCCTGGAGGCGGCCAAAGCCAGCCTTGCCCATCTCGTTCTTGAACCGAAGGCGCCCGGCCACCGTGAACTCCGTGGAATCCGAGTCCAGGTCCTCGCTGTCGCGATCCCCGCCCGTTGCCACGATCTCGGCCAGGGTGTTCTTGACCTCCAGTCCGTTGGGATAGGGAGCAATCCCCATCTCGCGAAGCAGCGCCAGCTTCTCGAGGCGCGCAGGGTCGAACTCAAACATCAGGGCCTTCCAGATGGCCCGGGGAAGCACCCCGGGACGGGCCCGTCCTAACCCGGCAGCAACACCCCTCCCACCAGTCCCTCACATGGCTCCGCGTGGACCGAACCTGTCACCTCCCCCGTGGCCGGCACCTCCCCCTGGTGGTCGTAGTCTCCGTCCCAGGTGCGCATCTCGACGGTGAGGGTCCAACCCCCGGAATCCCCAGGTTCTACCTGGGTCTCGTGCTCCGTGGGAACGCCCGTCCAGGACAGGCCGCTCCAGAAAAAGTCCGCGTAGCCGTTGTCCCGCTCCTCCCAGGCAAATTCCCCGTCCCCCATGGCACAGGAAACACTCCAGAACCCGGTCAGGAAGTTCTCATCGGCCCCAAAGGAGATGCTGCCATCCACAACATCCGTGCTCAACGCCAGGTTGCAATGCCCAGGAGCATGCACCGGCGCGGGGTCTACCGGCGTGGCACCCAGGTAGGCCACCACATCCTCGCAGGTGGCATCGGCCGTGGAGGTCACGTAGAACCCACCCCGGTCGCCATCCACCGCTCCGAACGCTCGCACACCAAAGACCAGGGCGGTTTCATCCGCAGTCACCACGGATCCTTCAATGGAGGGCGCATTCCCCACCGGGGGGTCGTCACCGCATCCAAGAGCCAGAAGAAGAAGCCACATCCACCAGCGGTAACACTGAACAGACGATGATGGGCACCCTCCCCCGTCCAACCTACCTTGGGCCCGTATCAGCGAGTAGGGTGGGACACCTCCTGGTAATCCAGCACCCTGCGCTCCGAGTCAAACGTGTACCGGCGCTCGTCCACGCGCGAGCCACCGTGCACGGGCCGGTAGGCACATGTGACGACGATGGCGCCGGGGTCTACCTCGTCCGCCCCCCAGGCCACCAGGTAGCCCTCCCTCCCTGAGGCGAGTGGTTTCGAGGCCCGCGCATCGGACCAGCGGTGCGCCTCGATCTCCAGCGCGAGCTGCAGCACCTCGGGAAGGGTCATGTCCCGGGCAAAGGAAAACGCCGGCTCAATCTGCTGGCCATCGTAGGTCGCCGGATCAACGAACGAGGTCACCGTGGAACAGTCCGCGACCCGACCCACTCAAACGAGGGCTCGTTGTAGAGGGCCTACCCGTCCCGCAAACGCATTCTAAACCGATCTGGAAGAGCTTCTCTTTCCTGTAGAAAATTGCAGACATCAATTGCTAGAGAAAGATGTTCCGCCTCGGAAAATTGCTCCCTGATGCTCACACTGTTTTGATAACTGAAACCAAACCTACAAATGGCAGGGCGACTCTCGTATATTGCGCACTGCGAACCAAACTCCGACTCAATGAGGTGTCCGCACTTGCCGGACTCGGTGATTGGCAATCCACAATCTAAAGACTTCAGCTGCCTGCAACACGCACCACACTTCGTACACAAATCCTTGAATGTTGTCGCGCCCTCAAGAATCATCTGGATTCCAATTTGAACTCTCTCGGGCTATCCACGCTTCCTTCGATCGACGTTCTGCCGCACGCGCTTTTTCTTGTTCCGCCGCCGCTTCTCGCCTTCGTTTTTGTTCCCAACGTTGCTCAAGCTGCTTTCGTCGTTCGACTTCCTTTTCAACCCTTGGAATTTCTTCGATGCTGCAATTGAGCTCTCTTGCACGCCTCTCCAACCCACGCTGTCGATTTCGTTCGTCCTTCTCGCGCCTGTCCGAATCCCTTTGCTCAGCTTCCCGCCTGTACAACTCCTCCACTGTGATGCCCAATTTGTTGGCCTGTTGCTTGGCTCGAATACCTTCTTCTGAATTCAAGTGCTGTTGAAGCACCTGCGCCCCAACTTTTAGAGCCCCAAACAGAAGAAGTGAAACCGGATCTGGCACCAGGACCGCCTACGTTGATCACGCAGAACGCAGTCAATCAGAAGGGAGCGGGGTCAAGTCTGGATTGTTTGACAATTGGGCGGGGGCGATGGTTGGCCGTGGGATCCCACGGTGACGACGATCTCTCCGGCGAGGAGAGTGGGGTCAGGTCGTGACTTTGTTTGTGGGTTCGCAGCGTATCGGCGGGGCCGGCTCAAAGTCAAGAGCTGACCCCGGTCGGCGCGGGTAAAACCGAACCAAGCGCAGCCCCCCAAGACTCCTAGGCGCGGAGCGACTGAGAAAAGAGGCCAACCCGAGGTAGGTTGCGACAATTCGGGCGGGCACAGGGCAGCAAGACAGCAGCGCCCCTACCCCTCCCGATCCAACTCCCCCGCCCGGTGGGCCAGCCACCCTTCCATGAATCCCTGGATGTCCCCATCCAGAAACCGGTCCACATCCCCCATCTCCATGCCGGTGCGGGTGTCCTTCACCATGCGGTAGGGCTGCAGCACATAGGAGCGAATCTGGCTCCCCCACTCGATGCGCTTCTGCTCTCCCCGGGCCGCATCGAACTCCTCCTGGCGCTTCTCCAGCTCGTACTGGTACAGGCGACTGCGCAGCATCTTCATGGCGGTGGCCTTGTTCTTGTGTTGGCTGCGCTCGTTCTGGCAGGACACCACGATGTTCGTGGGCCCATGGGTGATTCGCACCGCCGAGTCGGTGGTGTTGACGTGCTGCCCCCCCGCGCCCGAGGCTCGAAAAGTATCAATCCGTAAATCCGAGGGGTTGATCTCCACCTCGATGGAGTCATCAATGTCCGGATAGGCCCCCACGGATGCAAACGCCGTGTGGCGCCGGGCATTGGCATCAAAAGGGGAGATGCGCACCAGTCGGTGCACCCCGATTTCCGCCTTCAGGTAGCCATAGGCGAAAGGCCCATCGATGGAGAGCGTGCAGGACTTGATGCCCGCCTCGTCATGGGACTGCTCATCCACCACCTTGGACTTGAATCCGTTGCGCTCAGCCCACCGCAGGTACATGCGCTTGAGCATTTCCGCCCAGTCCGAGGCATCTGTGCCCCCTGCACCGGAGTTGATCTCCAGAATGGCCGACGAATCGTCTCCTTCCTGGCCCAGGAGCCGCTGGGTCTCCAACGAGTTGCAGCGATCCTCGCTGGTGCCAAGAAGCCCGCGGGCTTCTGCCAACAGGGACTCCATTTCCGCCCCCTCGGACTCCCCGGCCAGCTCCAACAAGGCCAGCCCGTCCTCGGTGGCGGCTGACAGCTCCTGCCAGGCCTTCACGGAACGCTCCAGCGCTCCTTTTTCTCGCATGACCCTTTGAGCAGCCGCGGTGTCAGTCCAGAAGTCCGGATCCGCCGATTTGTCCTCAATCTCCTGCAGCTGCCCCTGCTTTCCCTCTACGTCAAAGATGCCCCCGAAGGGCGTTGACGCGGTTTTCAAGGGCACGCAAGCGCTGCTGGATTTCGTCTTGGGTCATGTGACCTCCGGTGGGCCACCCTATCGCGCCCGCATCCTTCAGGCCTGCCTGATCAACCCCTTGCCTCGCCAGCCAAGGCACCCCATCAACTCGGTCTCCCTGGCGGCCATCACCTCGTGGGCTTCGAGGTCCCGTTCATGGTCGAAACCCAAGAGGTGCAGCACCCCGTGGACCAGGAGGATTCGCAGCTCATCCTGCAGCCCGTGGGATCGCTCACTTGCCTGTCGGGCAGCGGTGTCCAGGGAGATCACCAGGTCCCCGAGGACCTGCGCATCCTCCTGGGGAAAGGAAAGGACGTCGGTGGGACCGTCCACCCCCCGCCAGGCGGCGTTCAACTCCGCAATACGGGCATCGTCGCAGAGCACCACCGAGAGTTCGGCATCCTCCAACTCCAGCGCCGCCAGCAGGGCCTCCGCATCCGCCTCGAACCCGGGGGCATCGGTCTCCCTCTCCCGCTCCACCAGGATGGTCACTTCCCGCCCTGTCCCCGGTTCTTGTCGCCCCTTGACACCAGGGACACAGGCAGCTGGTCAGCGGATTCATAATCCACTGGACCCGACGACTGCCCGGAGGCTGCCACGGCTGCCCGGCGAATCTCCTCTCCTTCCCTGGGGGGCAGATCCAGCGTGATCACCCTTTCTCGGCCTTGGCTCTCCTCCCCGGGCTCCTGGACCGCGGGCGCAGGGACCTGCGCTGCAGCAGCCGGACGAACTGCCGGGGCGGGTCCTGTGGCCACCGAGACAGGCCCCGGCGCCCGGGAGAGGTCCTGGGTGTCCGGGTACTCAATGCGCTGGTGGTGGATTGCCAGGATCGACTCCTGGAAGACCCCCGCAATGATGTAGAGGTCCTTCAGGGTCAGGGGACACTCCTCCAGCTGCCCGTCTGCGAGGGTGCTGTTGAGGATCTTCTGGATCATGGCGGCAATTCGCTCCGGCGTGGGCTCACGCACAGAGCGGCAGGCCGCCTCCACCTTGTCCGCCAGGTGGATGATTCCGGCTTCCCGGGTATTGGGCCGCGGTCCTGGATACCGGAAATCCGCCTCGTTGACGTCCGGGTCGCTCTCCTGGGCCTTGCGATAGAAATAGTAGAGCAGCCCGGTGCCGTGGTGCATGTAGATGTTGTCCACGATGGGGGCTGGCAGCTTGTATCGCTTGGCGATGGCCCCCCCATTTCGCACGTGATCAATGATGATCCGGGCGGACTGTTGGGGGGTCAGCCGATCGTGGGCGTTGCCCGCCCCCCGATAGTTCTCCACAAAATACTGCGGGGTCACCGCCTTGCCTATGTCGTGGAAATAGGAGGCCACGCGGGCAAGAAGGGCATTGCACCCAATGGCCTCCGCAGCCGCCTCCGACAGGCTGCCCACCATGACCGAGTGGTGGTAGGACCCGGGTGCCCGCAAGAGGAGGTTTCGCATGAGGGGGTGGTTGAGGTTCGCCAACTCCATGAGCTGCAGGTCCGTCACAAAGCCCGCCAGCTCAAACAAGGGCAGCAGGGCCAGCACCAGAAAGGCGCTCAGGAATCCACTTGCCAGGGCAAACAATGCACTCCAGAAAGGCCGGGCCATGGCGACAGCCGCACCGGAGTCATCCAGGAGTTGGGTCTGGGCCAGCCCCACCAGGAGCACAAAGCTCGCATTCACCACCCCGGTCACCACCCCGGCCCGCAGCAGGGCCTTGCGGTCCCGATCCATGCCGATCGCCCCCGCGGCCGTCACGGAAGACAACACAAAGTAGGCAGCGTAGAGCGCCTGCTGGTCCATGAGCACACCACAGAGGGTGCCGGCTGCAACTGAGAAGATCAGAGCCGTCTCCGAGTTCATCAAAATGCGAACCAGAAGCGCCACCCCGCCCACGGGCACCAGGTACCAGACCAGCTCCGGGGCCAGGTTCAGGGTGCCCTTGGATGTCACCCCCGCAGACACCTCCACGGTAAAGCGGGCCAATCCAAGCGTCAGCACCATCAGGCCGGCCAGGGCCGCCAGGTCCCGGTTCTGCCCGGTGAACTTGCTGACGAAGGTACTGGCGAAGCGCCCCAGGGCCCCAAAGAACAGCAGGCAGAGGAGGAAGAGCCCGCCGAACACACTCGATCGGTCCTGGTCCTGCTGAATGTGCCGCAAGGCGTTGAGCATCCGCCCCTGCTGGGCGGTGATCACATCCCCCTCTCGCACCAGGGAGGTCCCGCGATCCACTGCCTGGATGGACGGTGAGACCTGCCGCCTGGCTTCCTGTCGTCGAAAGCTGGTCAGGTTCAGGTCGTTGGAGAAGTTGAGCCGAACCGCAGCACGGGCCACGGCCGCACCCACCCGAATCCACTTGTCTTCCTCTGCCAGGGCAGCCAGCTCGTCCGAATCGTCCCGGATCTGCTGCCGTGCACGCTCCAGGGTCCAGATGTGCTCATAGGTCTCCAGGCGCACTTCCTGGTTGTTGTCCCCCCCAAACTGAACCACCGCAATCGGGCGCAGGACCGGAGGCAAGAGCGACCGATCCGCAATGATGTAGTGCCTCATGACCGGCTTCAGCAGGCGCACAGCGGTGTCTTCTACATCCTTGGCAAACCCACCCGCTGCCAGGGCGTCCATGGCTTCCGGCGATATCTCGAGACCGGTGATGGAGAGGAAGTCACCGCTCACCGTTTCCAGGGCCCCCGAGTCCACTTCACGCCGGCCCCGGGATCGGGACTGCATCAACGCCGCCCCGTACTGGGTCCGGGCGCTTTCAAAAGCCCCCCGCAGGCGCCGGGAAATCTCCGCTGCCACCTGTGGATCGAAGGCATAGACCCGGGGCTCGGCCTCCGCCGCCTGGTCCCGGCGGGCATCGGTCGTCAAACCGTCCTCGAATTCAAAAGCGGTGGGTGCACGCAGATCCAGGGGGGCCACCTCCCCCACCCTCAGATCCTCCAGTGGGAGGCCCGGCAAATCCAGCAGCAGCAGCGCCGACAAGAGGCACAAGCCCAACAACAGGGCCGCCTTGGTTCCATGGTCGCGGCGGCTAGCGGAATCGCTCATTCCTCCCCCCGCGCGTAGGCCTGGATGATTTCACCCACCAGGCTGTGTCTCACCACATCCGTGTGGTCAAAAAGGGAGAAGGCAATGCGATCAATGTTCTTCAACACCCGCCGGGCATTCACCAGGCCCGACTCCCGGTGCCGGGGCAGGTCGATCTGGGTGACGTCCCCGTTGACCACCGCGCGGGAGCCCACCCCCAACCGGGTGAGAAACATCTTCATCTGCTCCACAGTGGTGTTCTGGGCCTCGTCAAGGATGACAAAGGCGTTGGAAAGCGTGCGGCCCCGCATGAATGCCAGAGGGGCCACCTCCACCACTCTTCGCTCCATGAGGCGCTCCGCCCGGCTGAAGTCGACCATGTCATAGAGAGCATCGTACAACGGCCGCAGGTACGGATTCACCTTCTCCGCCAGGTCTCCGGGCAGGTACCCCAGCTTCTCCCCGGCCTCGACAGCCGGACGACACAGGACAATGCGGTCCACATCCCCCCCCATCAACTGCGAAACCGCCATGGCCATGGCCAGGTAGGTCTTGCCCGTTCCGGCAGGACCGATGCCAAAGACCACCTCGTGGGTGCGCATGGCCTTGACGTAGGCCTGCTGTCCCATGGAACGCGGAAAGATCGCCTTGTTTCGCCTGCCCACGTACACCACGTCCCGAAAGAAGCTCTCCAGCTTCGCATCCGGGTTCTTTTCAAGGAGTCGGCAGGCCTGTTCCACGAGCCCCGGTTGCACAGCCACGCCGTCGCCAATGAGCTCATACAGCTGGGACAGGACCGCAGCAGCGATTTCCGCCTGCCCCGGGTGATCCGATGCAATCACCAGCTGCCCGCCCCGCTGCAGGACCTTCACCCGAAGCTGCTGCCCCAGGACCTGCAGATTCCTACCAAGCTCTCCGGTCAATTCCCGGAGCCGTTCCGCGTCGTCCATTCGCAGGACCACATTCGTGGCCTCTATGGGGGACGTCGATGCCAAAACCCGCCTTTGCCAACGCTCTGTTGACGTGCCGAGTATAACTCGCACTTGCTGGTGTGCGGTGTGTCCTCTATCGAGGTAGATTCCGTGCCCAATCTGCCGGGGAGGTCGAGATGATTGTAGGTGTTCCCAAGGAAATCAAGCCGCAAGAGAACAGAATCGGGTTGATCCCAAGCGGCGTGCGATCCCTGGTGGGGTCTGGACATCGCGTGATCGTGCAGTCCACAGCGGGAATCGGCAGCGGCCTGTCCGACGACGAATACCGGGCAGCAGGCGCTGAAATCGTGGACACCCACGAGGACGTCTACGGCCAGGCAGACATGATCTGGAAGGTCAAGGAGCCCCTGCCCGCGGAATACCCCCTTCTCCGAGAGGGCCAGGTTCTCTACACCTACCTGCACCTGGCGCCGGATCCCGAGCAAACACGGGCCCTGCTGGACGCCAAAGTCGTGGGCATTGCCTATGAAACCGTGGAGCTGGAAAACGGGCAGTTGCCCTTGTTGACCCCCATGTCCGAGGTGGCGGGGCGCCTTTCCGTCCAAGCGGGGGCCCACTGCCTGGAGAAGTACCAGGGGGGTCGGGGCGTGCTTCTCGGGGGGGTGCCCGGTGTGGCGCCCGCCCAGGTGGTCGTGCTGGGAGGGGGCATTGTCGGGCTGAATGCCGCCAAGATCGCCGTGGGAATGGGGGCGGATGTGGTCCTGTTGGACATCAACCTGGATCGCCTCCGGTGGTTCGACGACACCTTCCACGGGCGGATCAAGACCCTCTACTCCACGCCCTTCAACATCGAAAAGGCGATCTGCTGGGCCGACCTCGTCATCGGGGCGGTTCTGGTGGCGGGTGCCAGGGCACCGAAGCTCATCACCCGGGAGATGCTCCCGTCCATGAAGCCGGGAGCGGCACTGGTGGATGTGGCCGTGGACCAGGGGGGCTGCGTGGAAACCACCCGGGCGACCACCCATGCCGAGCCCACCTATGTGGTGGACAATGTGGTGCACTACGCTGTGGCCAACATGCCCGGGGCGGTGGCACGCACCTCTACATTTGCCTTGAACAACGCCACGATTCGCTACGGACTGCGCATTGCAGACATGGGCTGGGAGGCAGCTTTGCGCTCCGATCCCTGCCTGGCCAAAGGCTTGAACGTCTGGAACGGCCAGGTCACGTACGGACCGGTGGCCAAGGACCTGGGCTACGACCTGGTGAGCTGGGAGTAGGCTCCGGTTCCGCCGCGAATTGCGGGTCAGCCGCCCTCTTTCTGGTACTTCTTCCGGTACAACCGGGAAGCGGTCTGAAAGATCACACTCGGGACTGAGCGGCTGTTCCCAAGCGCTCGCAGGTCCGCCTTGTGAAGCTGGCTAATGAACTTCAGGGCCACCGGAATCGGCGTCTTCGGGTTGTTGACCATGGCCAGTTTCACCGGGTACTTCCGCATGGCACTCTTGTTGAGAGACAGCTCCCGCAGCAGGTCCGAGTGCAGATTTGCGTTGCCGGCCGCCTTCATGACCTCGTTTTCGGTCATCCGGCCTGACTTCACCACAGCCCCCGCCACGAGCTTGTTGCTGTCCCGCACCAGGAGCCGTCGCACGGCGACGCTGCCCGTGTAGGCGAGCTTGATCCGCTGGCCCACCGTCATGTTGCGGACTCTCTTCTCAAGGGACTCGTTGGCGTCTTCCTCCTCGTCACCCTCCGGTTCCTTGAGCATGTCCCAGCTGAAATCCTGTTGCTCATCCTGGAATCCAAACTCGAACTCCCCCAGTCCTTCTTCCTCCTCTTCCAGCTCATCCAGGTCGAACATGTCCAGCTTGATGGGTACATACTCCTCCTCCTGGGTCAGGGTGGACGCCTGGCCCAGCAAGGCCGCCTCTATTTCCGCTTCCAGGTCGGCAGCGCTGGCCCGAATCGGGGCCGCCGGCTTGGGTGGGGGTGCCTCGGGCTTGGCCTTTTGGGCCTCGGGGGCTGCAACCGGCACCTTGGGCAGGCTCTTGTGCAAGCGCAGGAACGACTCCACGCGCTGTCTCTGGTCCGCCGTCGCCTCCTGGTTTTCCAGGAGCTGCAGATACATCGTCGGGGTCACCAGCAGGCGCTGTTGGTTTGCAATCACCAGCTCCACCAGCTTCTTGGGTGCATGCCTGGCCACCAGGCAAGCCGTGCGATCGTTGGCGGCCCGAATTCCCAGGGCCCTCTCCAACAAGAGCGAATCTCCCGTTCTGTTTTCTACAAGGAATTCCAATACTTTGGGATGTGTTTCCTGAGACAACGCCCCCACGAGTTTTCCAACGGGGATGTCCACCAGGGTTTCCCTGGCCGCCTTGGATACCGCTGGGTCTTCATCCCCCACCAGCACATAGGCCATGGCGATCATCTCGTGGGGCTGCACAGGCAGCAGCCCCTTGGCTGCAGCCATGCGGGCCTTCAGCGGCGCATCCCGCCCCACGGCGCGACGGTGGGCCTCCGGAACCCCCAGGCGGTCAAACGGAATGTCTGCCAAGGAGGGCGGCTCTAGTCTTCTTCCGTGGAGAGGTCACGGAAGGGGGAGTTCTTCACGACCTTCTCCACCAGGTTCGATGGGAGGCATTCGTAGGACTCAAACGCCATGGTGAAGGAGCCCTGCCCACTGGACATGGCATTGAGGTCCGGCGAGTAGCGTTGGATCTCCGCCAGGGGAACCACCGCCGTGATGACCGTGCGTGTTCCCTTCTGGTCCATGCCCAACACCCGTCCGCGGCGAGAGGTCATGTCCCCCAGGATGTCGCCCATCACGTCCGTGGGAACGATGATCTTCATGCGGTAGATCGGCTCCATGATCTGGACCCCGCCCTGGGCCATGGCCGCGCGAATTCCCTTGGACCCCGCCATCTGGAAGGCCACATCCTTGGAATCCACCGGATGGTACTTGCCATCGGTCAGACTGACCCGAAGGTCCACCGCCGGGTAGCCAGCCAGGAAGCCCTTCTCCAGGCGGATACGCACCCCCTTTTCCACCGAGGGAATGAGCTGCTTGGGAATGGCACCCCCGTGGATCTTGTCTTCAAACTGGAAGCCCTCTCCCTGGCCAAGCGGCTCCACGGACAGGTAGCAGACGCCGAACTGGCCCGCGCCACCGGTCTGCTTCTTGTGCTTGCCTTCAATGCCATCCACGCGCTTCTTGATGGTCTCCCGGTAGGGCACGGCCGGCAGGGCCGTCTCCACCTCCACCTTGAACTTGCGGCGCAGCTTCTCGGCTGCCATGTCGAGGTGCGCCTGGCCCATGCCCTGCAGCACCATCAAGTGGCTCAAGGTGTCATAGGACCGGGTCAGGGTGGGGTCCTCTTCCATGAGGCGCTGCACGGCGGTCTTGAGCTTGTCCTCTCCTGCCTTTCCAATGGGATGGATCGTGTAGGACATCATGGGGAACGGGTACTGCGTCCGCTGCAGCTCCACCTGGGTGCCTGCAGCAAGCGTGTCGTTGGTCCGGGTGTTCTTGAGCTTGGCTGCCGCCACGATATCCCCGGCCACGGCGGGACAGGCCTCGCGCTCGGTTCCGCGCAGGGCATAGGTGGTGCCCAGCCGTTCCGATTCCTCCGTGTGGTTGTTTCGCACGGAGCCATCCCCAGGAGCCGACCCGGCAAACACCCGGAAGATGGTGACCTTGCCGGAGTGCTCGTCCATGAAGGTACGAATGACCTGGGCCACGAAGGCTCCCCCCGAACCGGAGGTCACCATGTCCCCTTCCCCTTCCACGGGCAGATCACCTCGCTCGAGAGGATTGGGGGCGATAGCCGCCACAAAGTTCAGGAGAGGCTGCACGCCCATGTTCATGGAGGCAGAGGTGTAGATCACCGGCACCAGGTCCCCGCTGGCAAGGCCAGTCTTGAGACCTGTGAGCACCTGATCGCGGGTGAGTTCAAAGGTCTCCAGGTACATCTCCAGGAGATCCTCGTCCGCCTCGGCCACGGACTCCATGAGTGCCACCCAGGCTTCCTCGACCTCCTCTTCCATGTCCCCAGGAATGTCCTCCACGCTCATCGTGCCCGAGCCGTCCTGGTTCCAGGTGTAGGCCTTGCGATCCAGGAGA
>CAZSZE010000017.1:40041-63782 GCA_964610645.1 uncultured Enterobacterales bacterium
CCTGAAGTTGCCCTCGGCGCCGATGGGTACCTGGAGCGGCACCGCCTTGACACGCAGGTTCTCCTGTACCTCCCCCAGGACCCGCTGCGGATTTGCACGATCCCGGTCCATCTTGTTGATGACCAGGAGCCGGGGCAACCCAAGCTCCACAGCCCGGTGGAAGACCCGCTCGGTCTGCACCTCCAGGCCATCGGGACAGGACACCACCACCACGGCCGCATCGGCGCCCATCATTGCGGTGAAGGCATCGTAGATGAAGTTTCCGTCCCCGGGGGTATCCACGATGTTGATCTTCTTCCCATCGTGCTCGACCCAGGCAAATGAGCTGCCAATGGAGCCCTCCCGCTTTCGTTCCTCGGGCTCAAAATCCAACACGGAGGTGCCTTCCCGGGTCACCCCCAAGCGGCTGCTTGCTCCGGTGTTGAAGAGCATGGCCTCCCCGAGGGAGGTCTTTCCGCAGGAGCCATGTCCCACGAGAGCGATGTTTCGAATGTCGGAACTCTGGTACGCCATACGACGCGCCTCCTACAAAAATGGAGACCATTTGTGTAATGCCAGCCTGGGACGCAGTCAACGGGGGAGTCCGCCCTTGCTTGGATACCCTGTCTACGACTTGTTTCGATGCCAGAGCAGGCTCAGGCCTTTCAGGGTCAGGTGTTCATCCACTTCGTCCACCTCGGAACAGGCGCGCCCGAGCAGGTTGGAGAACCCCCCGGTGGCGATACAACGCACATGGGTTTCTCCTCCGCCCAGGGCTTCCTTGCACTCCATCGCCAGTCTCTCGACCAAGCCCAGGTATCCATAGTAGAGCCCGGACTGGATGGAATCATTGGTGTTTCGACCGATGACACCCCGGGGCGCAACAACCTCCACGCGGGGCAGCTTGGCCGTGCGGGAAAACAAAGCATCGGCGCTGATCTGCAGGCCAGGGGCAATGGCACCTCCCACGTAGTTTCCGCCGGCATCCACGCAGTCAAAGGTAGTGGCCGTGCCAAAGTCCACCACCACAAGTGGGGCGGGCCCCTTCTCCAGGGCGGCAATTGCATTCACAATCCGGTCCGCGCCTACTTCCTTCGGGTTGTCGGTCTTGACCCGCATGCCCGTGCGAATGCCGCTGCCCACCACCAATGGCTCCATGTCCAGGTAGCGGCGACATCCCTTGGTGATGGTGAAGAGTGACGAGGGAACCACGCACGACACGATCACCCCTTCCACTGCCCCATCCGCCCAACCCCCATGCTGGAGCAGCTGCACCATCTGCATGCCGAACTCGTCGGTGGTGCGGCGGTGGGTGCTGATGCGCCACCGCTCCCGCACGGTGTTCCCTTCCATCAACCCAAGCACGGTCTGGGAATTCCCCACGTCAATGACCAGAATCATGGCGACCTCATCCCAGGGTGGACCCCACCCGGTCCACGGATATCACGCCCTTGATCTTTTCCAGGCGGCGAATGAGCTTTGTCAGGGACTCGACATCCTCCACCGATACCTGGAGCGAGCAGTCCGCCTTCTGGTCATCGAGGGCGCGAGCCTCCACCCGGGAAATGTTGACCGAGGCCTCCGTGCAGATCTTGGTGATGTTGGCCAGCAAGCCCGGCCGGTCCACGCAGATGACCCGGATGTTGCCGGCGTGGGTGCCACCCTTGGCCTTTCGGGACCACTCCACGGGCACGCGGCGATCCTGGTCCAGCGCCAGAATCTGGGCACAGTCCCGGCGGTGCACCGTGATGCCCCGGCCCCGGGTGATGTACCCCATGACCGGCTCCTTGGGCAGCGGGCTGCAACAGCGGGCAAAGGACACCAGGACATCCTCCTGGCCGTCGATCAGCACCGGAGACTCCGTACCCTTCCGCCGGATCTTCTCCATGATCCTGGCCAGGGCAGTCTCCGAGGTGATTCCCTCTTCGCCATCCGCGTCCAGGGGGGCCAGGTCCCGAACGACCCCCACCAGGGAGAGGTTTCCCTGGGCAAGCTTGACCAGGAACTCGTTGGCCTCCTTGAATCCGTTTTCCTTGAGCCAACTCTTGAGTGCGCCCTTCTTCACCAGGGCCTGGATGGAGGTGCCGCGCTTCTTGAGCTCTGCCTCCAACATCTCCCGCCCGATACGCTGCCCCGTTTCCTGCTCTTCAGCCCGCAGGTAGCGGCGAATCCGGGAGAGGGCGCGGCCGGTGCGCACCATCTTCAGCCAGTCCCTGCGCGGGTGCTGGTTCTTGGAGGTGAGAATCTCCACCGTGTCCCCGGACTTCAGCTCGTGGCGCAACGGCACCATGCGCCCGTTGACCTTGGCCCCCACGCAGCGATTTCCCACCTCGGTGTGCACGGCGTAGGCAAAGTCCAGGGCGGTGGCCCCCATGGGGAACTCCATGATGTCCCCAGCGGGCGTGAAGACGTAGACGTCCTCCGTGAAGAGGTCGATCTTGACCACCTCCATGAACTCGTCCGGGTCCTCGACCTCTCGGGCCACATCCAGGAGCTCCCGCAAGCGACCGAGCTTTGCGATCTCTTCCGGTTCGATGTCCAGGTGACCTTCCTTGTAGCGCCAGTGCGCTGCAATCCCGGTCTCCGCCACCCGGTGCATGGCATGGGTGCGAATCTGCACCTCCATGCGACGCCCCCCCTGCCACAACACGGTGGTGTGCAGGGACTGGTACCCGTTGGCCTTGGGCATGGCGATGTAGTCCTTGATGCGCTGCGGCACCGGCCGGTAGTGAGCGTGAATGTGGCCCAGCACCGCGTAGCACTGCCCCACATCCTCCAGGAGAACGCGAAAGGCCAGGAGGTCGTGAATCTGGTCAAACTCGAGCTTGGCGCCCACCATCTTCTTGTAGATGGACCAGAGGTGCTTGGAGCGGCCGCTCACATCCCCCTCGATCTCCAGCTCGGCCAATCGCTGGTTCAACTCGCTCGTCACCGCATCGACGAAAGCCTGGCGCTCCTTCTCCCCTTCCGCCATGCACCCCACAATCTCCTCGTACTTTTCGGGATGCAGGTTCTGGAAACAGATGTCCTCCATCTCCGTGCGATAGGCCATCAACCCCAACCGCCCCGCGATGGGAGAGTAGATGTCCAGGGTCTCCTGGGCGATGCGGCGGCGCTTCTCCTCTCGCATGGCGCCCAAAGTCCGCATGTTGTGGAGGCGATCTGCCAGCTTGACGAGAATGACCCGCACGTCCTTGGACATGGCCATGAGCATCTTGCGGAAGTTCTCTGCCTGGGCCACCTGTTGAGAGCGAAACTCGAGCTTGGAGATCTTGGTCACCCCCTGGACCAGGGCCAGGACCTCCGCCCCGAAGAGCTGCTCGATCTCCGCGGGGCTGACAAAGGTGTCCTCCAGGGTGTCGTGGAGAAGCGCTGTGGCGATGGTGTCCACATCCATCTTGAGGTCCGCGAGAATTCCCGCTACCGCAAGGGGGTGGGTGAAGTAGGCCTCCCCGCTCTTTCGCCGCTGCTTGTCGTGCGCACGCGCAGCGAAGAAGTAGGCGCGGATGACAATGTCCAAATCCGCATCCGAAGCGTAGCCGGAAACGGTGTCGAGGATGTCGTCCAGGCGCATGAAACCAAGGGCCCCGAGCACATCTCCGGGGCCCTACCAGTGTATCACCGGCCGGTAGAGGTCATTCGCTCCACAAGTCCCGGGCGCCGATCCGTGCGCACCAATTCCGCCAAAAGCACGCTTTCGAACACCCGTTGCGCCAGGGGAAGGTCATCGTTCACCACAAGGTACTGAAACTCGCCACAGTGGCCAATCTGGAGCATGGCCTCGTCCATTCGCCGGGCGATCACATCGTCGGAATCCGTGCTCCGGGAACGCAGCCGCGCCTCCAGGGTGCCGAGATCCGGCGGCAACACGAAAATGGTCACCACGTCGGGGTAGGCCTCACGCACCTGCCGGGCGCCCTGCAGGTCGATGTCCAGGAGAATGGATCGACCTGCAGCAAGGCTCTCCTCCACCGGGCCCCGGGGGGTTCCATAGTTGTTGCCGTATACCTGGGCCCACTCGAGCAGCCGGCCGTTGTCCCTGGCCTCGGAAAAGGCCTCGGGAGACATGAAGTGGTAGTCCCGGCCATCGGTCTCCCCGTCCCGGGGGGGGCGGGTGGTGGCGGACACGGAAAACTCCAGGCCCGGAACCCGCTCAAAAGCGCCCTGAACCAGCGTGGTCTTGCCGCTTCCGGAAGCGCCCGTCACCACGAAGAGCACCCCGTGGTCCGGGTGTTCCCATCGATCGAAACTCGGTGGCTTGTCGGAGGTCGGTGGCTTGTCGGAAGTCGGTGGCTTGTCGGAAGTCACTGTCATGGCCTCACTCCACGTTGGCTGCTTGTTCACGGATGCGCTCCACCACCGCCTTCATTTCCACCACCAGCGAGCTGACTTCCGCCTCCTGGGCCTTGGACCCGATGGTGTTCACCTCCCGGTGGAGCTCCTGGGCCAGGAATTCCAGGCGCCGCCCCACGGGTTCCGTGTCCTCCAACAGCTGCGCCAGCTGGTCCAGGTGCGCTCCCAGGCGGACAATCTCCTCGGACACATCCGACTTGTCGGCCAACACCGCGATCTCCTGAGCCAGACGCACAGGATCCAGCTGAGACTCCACCAGGGCAGCCAGGCGCTCCACGAGGCGCTGCTGCAGGCGCTCGACCAGCCCCTCCACGCCGGCCGACACCCGGGCACGCAGCTCGGTCAGTTGGGCATGCTGGTTTGCGAGATCGGCCTTCAGGGCGGACCCCTCCGTGCAGCGCATCGCAGCAAGGGCCACCATGGCTTCCTCCAGGGCCTCGTGCACAAGGCCTGGATCGTCGGTGTCCTGGATGGACTCCGTCACGGTGAGCACACCGGGAAACCGGGCGATGAATTCCAGGGACACGCCCTGGTTCCGCTCCGGGTCAAGCGCAAGCAAGGCCCCCTGGATCTTTTCTGCGAGGTCGCGATCCAGCTGGATCTCATTGCCTGAGCCAGACACCTCCCGGCGAATGGAGGCATCGATGCGCCCCCTGGCAAAGCGCTCCTTGACCGACCGGGCCACGCCGGGCTCCAAAGACGAGATCTCCCGGGGGAGCCGCACGTTCACATCACAGAAGCGATTGTTGACCGCCCGAAGCTCCACCTGCACCGACACCCCACCGGTCTCGGCTCCGCCAGCTCCGAATCCAGTCATGGAGTTCATTCACACCTCGTGGGGAGAGCTATCCCCCCATCCCTCACTTGGGTATCCGATGTGTCAAACTCCTCCCATGGAGGGATCTGCCTTTCGACGTCGGTGGGCCAGGGGGATGCTGGTCCTGTGCTGCGGTGCCTCCCTGGGGGCCGGGTTCCTGGCGATCCTGGAACGCGCGGATCTGGAAGGGGGCCCCCTCGGATGGACAGCCCAGGCTCCGCCCATCCCGGGGCTGGCCCAGTGGGTGGAAGGCGCCCCCGCAACAGCCAGCCTGGGATGGCCCCTGGACGGCCACCGCCGGGTCACGGCCCCGGGCCCCGCTCATTCCATCGGTGTCGAAGCGGACCTGGGGCAGGACGGGGTGTTGATCCTGGCCCTTCCTACCCGTTCGGGGGGGGAAGAGGTGCGCCTGCAAATCTCGTCGGGGGGGCTGCCGGAGGTGGTCCTGCTCCGCCCGGACGACGTGCAGCGCCAGGGAAACAGGGTTCCCTGCCAACCGGCGCTGACCTCCCGGGTTTCAGGACGGGTCGAGGCGATCCTGTCCCATGATTCCGAGTCTCTGACCGTCTCCGTAAATGGCGAGACGTCTCACTGCGGTTCCCCTGCCCTGGCCGCACAGCCGGTGCCTTCCCTCCAGTCGGGCCTGTCACGGATCCACCTGTCCTCCATCAGCCTGGACGACGCGACGCACATCCCGACGGGCCGATCCTGGTTTTCCTTCCTGCTTGCTGCGCTTGCGGGAGGGACGCTGGTGATCGTTGGGGTCCAGCGCAGGCCCGGTCTTGGGGCGGCTGCATATCCTCTCCTTGCCATCCTTCCCCTGGCCCTGGGCGATGTGGAGGGTTGGCTCCAGGGCGCTCGAATCCACAGCAGTGATCCTCTGTGGGTCGCCCTGACGCTCCCCCTTGGCGCAGCTTTTCTGGTGGGGCTGGGCATCGAGATGGCCCGCGCGTCTCGTCGAGATCCCCCGAAGCCCCTGGCGAGGCAGGCGCTGAGGTGCGCTGGAGCAGGCGCCCTGGTCTTCGCGGGCCTGTCTGGACTTGCGGGGCCGGACCAGATCTTTGCAGTTCTGGCTTTTGGAGGCGTAGGTGCGGGCCTGTCGGTCGTGCTCTGGGCAAACTGCCGGGCCCGGGACCTGACCACCTTCAACTGGGTGAGCCTGGGCGCGATCTCTCTGGCGGTTCTCTGCGGGGAGCTGGGTGTGCGTGGCACGGCCAGCGGTCGTTCCTGGGCCGGTCTCGCAAGCCCGGGCCTGGCCCTGGAGTCTGAGGCCAACCTCTCCAAGAGCTTCTCCATGCTGGAGTCCGACCAGGTTCACACGGACTACCCGGACCAGGGATACCCGGTGTCTCCTCCACCCCGGGGTGACGCCATGCGGATCGTGGCCCTGGGCGGGAGCAGCACCGGCGGTGCCTTCGTGGCAGACAACCTGGATGCCTTCTTCCCCAGCCGCCTGGACGATCTTCTGGGAGACCCTGTGCAGGTGTTGAACCAGGGGGTGGGCGGCTGGACCACGCTTCACATCCGCCGGTACGTGGAGACCCGTCTTGTCGACCTGGATCCAGACATCGGGCTGCTCTACGTGGGGCACAATGACCTGCTGACCCGCTCCAGGGTGCCCTACCGGGACCTGCACCGGGCGTGGTCTGGGAGCCAGCGACTCTCCGGCCTTCTTGGGCGCTCCTGGCTCTACCGGGGAACACGATTTGCCCTGGAATCCTCCCTCGGCCGAAGAGATGCTGCTGCAGTTCCCCTGGAGCATGCCCGAGAGAACCTCGAGGCATTGGCCAGCGCCTTTGCCACCGCGAATGCCCAGCTGCTCCTGGTGCCGGAGGTGGTCACGCCCCCCACCCCGGAGCTTCAGCGCTATGGCCGCATGATGAAGGACGTTGCAGCGCTCCACGGGCACGTAGCCTGGTTTGATCCAGCTGAAACCCTTCGAGATCCCGCCAATGGCCGGGTCTTCCTGGACGATGTGCACCTCTCCGAGCGGGGCCACCAGGTGATGGCAAGGGAATTGCGCGCGGCCCTGGCATCTCTGTCGTGGATTCCGGCGGTGGAGGTTAGTCCTCCCTTGGAGAACAACCATGACTGATCGCGTGGACTGGGACCGGTACTTCATGAACATCGCCCGGGTGGCTTCGTCCCGGGCCACCTGCCACCGCAAGTTCGTGGGGGCGGTGATTGTGCGGGACAAGACCATCCTGTCCACCGGGTACAACGGGTCCATTCGGGGCATGCCGCATTGTTCGGATGCGGGCCACCTCATGGAGGACGGCCACTGCATCGCCACCATCCATGCGGAAATGAACGCCATCATCCAGTCGGCCCGCAATGGCACCAGCATCGAGGGGGCCAGCATCTACATCACCGCCTCCCCTTGCTGGAGTTGTTTCAAGGCCCTGGCCAACGCGGGCATCCAGCGCATCTGCTACGGCGAGTTCTACCGGAACGACCGGAGCTTTGAGGTGGCCGAGGCCTTGGGGCTTGAGATGGTGCACGTAGCCCTGGAAGAGGGAGACACGGTGCAGGTGCCGCCGGCAGAAGGGCCCAGGAGCGATGCGGCGGCGCGGTAGGCGTCAGGAACAGTCGCCGCTCTCTCCATCCGAGCAGTCGTAGGAGCAGTCTCCGTCCGAGTCATAGGTGAACGTGCAGCTCTCGCCATCCGTATAGGAGTACTTGGCGGTTCCGCTGCCGTCGTAGTTCATCTCCGAGTGGATGTCCGCCTGCTTGTCTCCGTCCCGATACCATTCGTAGTTGGAGATCTCCTTGCCGCTGAAGAGGCGGTCCGTGGTGCCTCCCACCCTGTCGGTGCCGTCGTCCCAGTCCCACTCGCTCTGTGACTGTCCAGACACGTCTTCCACGGTGGTATCGCTCTGGGTGAAGCCTCCCTGGGAGATGTTGAGGGCGCTCTCAACGGAGTAGTCGCTGCGCTCGGTCTTGATGAGCAGGTACGAGGCGTCCGACCCGAGATCCATGGTGATTCGACTCACCACCGTGTCGTCCGACGCGATCTGGTAGTTGGTCTCCCATGTTGTGTCATCATCCAGGTCTGTCGTGCGCCGACTTCCATCACACTTGGCGCGCTTCTCCCGCACGCGGGTGTGGGTGTCCTCGCCAAGGCTGTCCCTTACGAGGCGCTCGTACAGCACATCCAGGTCCCCTCCAAAGTAGGCCGTCCCGTATCCGGACACCGCGGACGCCTGGAGAAAGTAGCCTTCCGCATAGTCCAGCTGCCAGGAGAACTCGCCGCTTCCCGGGCTGGGGTCGTAGGTGCCGCTGACCCACTCTTTGGCCGCGGGCACCGGGCTGTAGTCAAACTCCGCGTCCTTGTCCTGGTTTACATGGGTCGAGAGACCGTCCCACCAGTCGTAGACGTCGTATTCGCAGGTCTTGTCACGGTCCAGGAAGCCTCGACGGCAACCGGACAGCGCCAACGCGAGAAAGAGAATCCGAATCATGGACAGCAGCCTATTCCATTGCACGGGAGCCCCTGTCAAGCCCATGCCAGATTCCGGAGGTGCGTCCAATCGCCTCCCGCACAGATTCCACGGGCAGGCCCTCCATGCAGGCATGATCGCCAATGGGGCAAGCGGGACCTCCATGCCGGGAACAGGGGCGACAGAACAGGGCTTTGTCCTCCACGACCTCGCCGGGATGGCACCAGAACCCGTCCTGGCTTGTGGTGGGACCAAACAAACCCACCACGGGCAACCCGCACACAGCCGCCAGGTGGACCAACCCGGTGTCGCCCCCCACCACGACGGCGCACCGCGCCATGGCCTCCAGGGTCTGCTTGAATCCGGACTCCGCGACCGTCTGCACCTCCCTCCCTGCTGCAGCCTCCACGTCCTGGAGCAATGCCCGGTCCAAAGGTCCCCCCAGGAGCACCACCTCTCCGTCCCAACACCTTGCCAGCTCCCCCCACCTTGCCGGCGGCCACCGCTTCGTGGCGTGGGCGGCGCCTGGTACCAACCCCAGGGCGGTTCCCCCACGCTCCAGGGAGATCCCCGGACTCTCGGCAAGGGGGACCTGTGCAGCCTGCGCATAGCGTTCCACCAGGGAAGGAATCAAACGAGGCCACTTGAAGGCAACGTGACTGCGGCGGGCCACGTTCCTTCGCTGCACCCTCCGTGTCGGCACCCCCAGCCGGGCACAGACCCAACGACTTCTCGGCGATCCCTGCAGGTCGACACAGGCATCGACGGGGGGCAGACGCCGAAGAACAGACCCCACTGACTCCCCAGGGCGCAGGCCCACCACCTCCCCCACTCCGGAAAAGCGTTCGACCAGGCTGCTGTACCGCTCCAGGGTCAGGTAGACGACCTCCCCCAATGCAGCCGTCACTCCTGCAGTGAGGACGATGTCCCCCAGGGAACTGAAACGAATGACCAGGGTGGGCAAAGCGATTCAGAGGCCGCCGTGATCCGCCAGAAACCCCTCGGCGCGGAGGCCTTCAGGAGGCCGCAATCGCACATCCCGGAACCGGACATCCCGACAGAGGCGCCGCATTCGCACCCGAAAGAGAGCCTCTGACCCAGCCGCTGCGATGAGGCCTGCCAACAGCAAGGAACCGCCCCCCCGGTAGCCCAGCCCCACCTGCACGGCCCCCGCCAGGGCCACTGCCGCCCCGAGACCCAGCAACAAGGCATGAGATCGAAGCCAGGCGCGGAGCTGTCTCAAGTGGCCTGCATCCCTGTCACGGCGAGGCCGGGGAAGTCCTGCAGCCATGCGCAGGTGGCGTCCCGCAGAGAAAAGGCGCCCCTCCACGAGATCGATCAGGCCCAACAAGTAGCGGGCCGGGAAGATTGCGGGGCGGGCATCCAGGGCAGCCACCAGGGCCACCCGGGCATCCTCGTGCTGTCCCTGTCGAAACCGGGCCAGGCCAAAGTGGTAATTCAAGACGGCATCCCCGGGGAAGTAGTGCAGCCCCATGCGGGTCGCCGCCTCTGCCTCCGACCACTTGCGCACCTGGTCCGACAGGACCGCCGCCGCCACGTAGGCCTTTCGAAAGTAGGGCTTGTCCCCCATGGACTGCAGGAACATCTCCAAGGCGCCCTCCACGTCCCCCACTGCCAGGGACCGAAGTCCCCTGCGATAGGAGTCGTCGTTACTGCCTCCAACCCGTACCAGGCGGTCCCCATCGAGTTTTGCGGGGGCAGCGCGCACAGCCTCCCCCACTCCCGTCAGGATGAGGCCGCAGTCCGCGGTGTGGTGGAAGGCGACGAGGCGCTCGGCGTCCTCGCCCTTGGCGCCTTGAACCAGTCTCAAGAGGGAAAAGAAGGAATCCCGTACGGAAACCGCATCGTTGTCATCAAAACGGAAGAGGTAGAAGAGCCATCTCTCGGACTCCTGCGCCCCCTCCAGGAAAAACAGGTCGTGGTCCTCGGTGCGGTGGAGCCAGGACACCGCCAGCTCCCCCATGTTGTCGCCCACTGCATAGAAGCGCCGCAAGAAGGCAACCATCTCCCCGGAATACTCTGGAGACTCCACTGGCCCCGGGTCGAACTCCATCCAGCCGTACCACTTGAAATAGGACTTCCGCAGCTGGCCGATCCGCTGTTGGCAATGGTTGATCTCCGCCTCCACCACTGCCTCGTCATTGTATCGGACCGCCGCTGAGGCAATGCGGCGTTGGTACAACCGGACAGAAGCCTCAAAGCTATACCGGCGGATCTCGCCGTCTCGACCCACGATCTCCACGGGAAAGGAGACGGTCTGGTCGTAGGCCTTACGCTGGTAGTGCCTGAGTTTCCGCGACTTGTCCATAGAGGCGTGCCCCCGTGAGGATACCACCTGCTTCCCGTCCGTGACCAACGAACTACACGACCCAGGGCCTCATGAAGGCCAAGGTCACCACACCCCACAGGAGCCACGTCCCCCATTCCGAGGCCACAGCCACCCCGGGTCTCCACCGGGTCTTTGTCATCCTAGGAGGAAAACCCCCCGCCTCAAGGTGGGGTGTCCAGCGCCACACACTGTTGGCCCAGTAGTTGAACTGTTCTGGCCAGGCCCGCGCGAGCTGCTTCTCCTCCCAGGGGACCAGCGTTCGATACAGCGCCACCCCCAACGCGAACCAGGCCATGGCCCAGACGGGCCCACACAAGGCCCCCAACCCGATCCATTGCATCATGTTGCCCAGGTAGATGGGATTGCGAACGTGGGCATAGGGTCCACGGACCACCAGGGATCCCACTTCAGGCCCCTGGGTGCGAGACGACCTGGAAATGTGTCCTGCTGCCCAGAAACGAAGCAGCTCGCCCATTCCCAGACCCAGCCAGTAGATCTCCCAGTGCACCGGCTCCGAGAGCGCCCACTGGGCCAGAAGCAGGGGCACGGGCACGAGTCCGCGAAAACGAAAAAGCTGCGCACCTGTCATGGACAAATCACAGATGGACAAATCACAGATGGCCAAATCAGTACAGATGACCGAATCAGAACGGACTGACCTGTACGCGGGTCCTCAAGGTTTCGTGCATCCGGGCCGTGTTCGAGAGCGGCACGTTTCGCAGCGAAGATGCCCACTCCTCGTCCAGCGAACAGACCTTCTCAAGCTCCTCCGCTGCATCCCGCCCTTCGTCTCGAGACTGCTGGGAGATGACGCGAACCAGTCGGAGCAGGGCTTCGCTTTCAGAACCCTCCTCCGAGATCGCCAACCCCTCCACCGCGAGGTTGGCAGCCTGGGGCCACTCCTCCTTCCGCAGGGAGATCTCTCCCAGGCACAACAAGGAGCGCTCCGCGAGGCGGTCCAGGTCCGACACGCTCTCCCCTCGCTCCGCCAGGGTCTCCCGGTAGTGGCGGGCCTTTTCAAAGTGCTGGGCCGCTTTTTCGGGCAGGCCCATCATGACATCCAGCACGTGCCCCTTCACCAGGTACGCCTCGAGAATAGCCGAGGGCTCCCGGGCGTGAAAAATGATGTTGTTGTACACATTGAGCAGGTTCTTCCAATCCTCCTCGCTGTACAGTGCCCGGCCCATGCCGCGCAGGGCATTTACATCGTTGGGGGCCAGGTCCAAGGCCTTGGCGAACCGCTTCTGTGCCTTTTCATGCTTGCCAAGGGCCCATTCCACGCGCCCCAAGGCACCGTAGGCACTGGCCAGCTCGTCCTGGTCGCCACTGCCGCCGATCAGCTGCAGGTACTGCCGGTACACCGACTCCGCCCGCCTCCAATCCCCGAATTGGATGTACACGGGCCCAACAGCCTTCAGGGAAGGAAGGTGGTTGCTGTTGAGTTCCAGCGCCTTTTCCAGGCGGGTCTTGGCGTCGTCATGCTGCCCTAGTTGGATCAACGACTGGGCGTAGTGTGAATAGAAGCGACAGGCTTCAATCTGTACATCGAAATCCTCCAGGTCCCACTCTGCAGCACCCTTCTCAAGGCGGGCAAAAAGCGGCACAGCCCCCTCCATGTCTCCCGCCCGGTACTTGTGCTCCGAGAGATACTCCAAGGCATCCTTCTGATCTGGATCGTAGCCCAGCACCTGTTCGTACAGTCCCGCTGCAGCATCGGTCTGTCGCAGCTCCCCCAGGGCGATCTTCACCGCGCGAAGCAGGGGGCCAGCCCCTTCAATTCCACCGAGACCCCGCGCTTCCCGTGCCAGGGAATCCATGACCCCCTCCCACTCGCCCCGGGACTCGCGAATCCTGGTCAGTGCCCGGGCAGCTTCTACGTCGGGCGTGTCTCCTGATGCAGCTTCCTCCAGGTAGTGGACGGCATCCGCCTCCTGCTGAAGGGAATCGGCGTAGCAGATCCCCACGCGTCGCAAGAGTGACACCCGGGGCGCACCTTCCAGGTGCTCCAGGAGGGCCACGCCATGGAAGACAAATCCAGAGGGATCCGAGAGTTGTTCTGTCAGTGAAACCAGGTGGGTGAGGGCCTCCACGTGGGCGTCGTCCTCCTCCAGCACCTTGCGCCAGGATTCGGTGGCCACCTGCAGGTCGCCGATCAGGTCTTCCCACGTCTTGGCAATGCGGACAAAGAACTCGAGTCTCTCCCCGCTTGGTACCAGGACCGCTTCCCGGGCCAGCACGCTCACCACAGACGCCCAGTCTTCCTGGGCCTCTCCCACAGCCCGAAGACCTTGCAAGGCCTCCCGGTCACCGGGCAGCTGCTCCAGGGCGCTCAAGTAGGAAGACCGCGCCTCGTCCAGCTTGTCGTTGGCCCGGTGCACATCGGCAATGCGCCGATGGTATCGGGCGATGACGTCGGTTTCCGTGGCCAGGCCCACAAGGCCCTGGAGATATTGAAGCGCCAGTCCGGCCTCTCCCCGGGCGCCGGCGATGCGAGCAAGCGCCTCCAAAATATCGCTGTCCTCCGGTGACTGCTCGTGTTGAGAGGAGAAGTACTCCCAGGCGGCGTCGGTCTCCTGGAGTTTCTCCGCCAGCAACCAGGCCTTCTTGGCTTGAAGAGCCTGTTTTGCTTCGTCGGAGTGGAGCATACGTGCCCGGCGGTCCAGGCAGTCCGCAACGCCGGGCCAGTCCTCCGCTGCCTCCAACGCGGACTCGACTCGCAGCAACGTCACCAGGTCCTCACCGTCCCCAAGGACCTCAATCGCTCCCCGAGCATCCCCGGCTGCAACCAGGTCCTCCGCCAACTCAAGGGGGTCGAGGCGATCTCGCTGACCATGCAGAGCCCTGAGGCCCTCGGCATCCTTGGCATCCACCAGCAGCCTGCGCAACGCGTCCAAGGCCCTGCCCCGGACCGGCCAGGCTTCAAAGGCCAGGCGATAGGCCTCCACCGCTTTCGCCCCGTTTCCAGCTACCTCGAATCGATTTCCAGCGAGGTTGGCATGCACCAGTCGCACCGATGCATTTGCACTGACCTCCGCCAGCTTTCGGTGGGCCGTGGCCATTGCCTCTGCATCCCCTGCCTGCTGTTGCAATCTCAGGACTGCAGCAAGGGAGGCCTCGTTGTCTGGATCCGCATCCAACGCAGCCTGGTAGCCCTCCAGAGCGCCTTCCTCGTTGCCGAGATAGTGCTCGCGAATCCGCGCTGCATCGTAAAGAGATCCACCTGCTTCAGCAGCCTGCACCGCAGCCTCCGCGCGACCGAGGGACTCGGCCAACCGGGACATCACCCCCAGGGGGGCTCCTTCAGCGCCCCCGTCGGACAGGAGCGCATCCACCACTTCCAAAGCCTCCGAAGCATCCTCTCCCGCGGACAGAGACCGCATGAGCATGGTGCGAAGACGGGTGATGGTTTGAGGGCTTTCCGCAGCTTCCAGGGCCTGGCGGTACATGCCGGCGATGGCCTGCTCATCCTGGGCCTGAATGGCACCCCATTCCAGGGCTTGTCGGGCGCCGGGATGGTTGGGATCCTCCTCCAGGACCTGCTCCACGAGAGGACGCGGATCCACGCCTTCAAGACGCTCACCCGCTGCAGCAGCCGCCAGGAGCATCCAATGGCGTCGATCATCGTCCTCTGCCGATTCCGCCTCCTGGCGCATGAGCTCAAACAACTCCTGGTGCGATGCCGATGCCAGGTCCAGCTCCTTGAGCAGGTTCAGGGCCGGCATGAACCCAGGCGAAAGCTCGAGGCACTGTCGCAAGACTTCCGCCGCCCGGTCCGGCGACTGGGCCTTGTCCGCGTGGATGCGACCCGCCCGGTACAAGAGCGATACCTTTTCGCTTCCGTCGGTGGCCGACTCTCCTGCCGCCAGGAGACACTGCGCCAGCCCCTTCCAGTCGCCCTCTCCCTCCAGGATTCGCTGAAAGGCATCCAGGCTGGGGGGAAAGTGGGCCACGTGCTCCAGGGCACGCGCGTAGAACTCCCTGGCCTTGTCCAGGTTGCCCAGACGGAACTCCCACACCGCAGCGGCGCGATGAAATTGCAGCGCCTTGCCAGAGGCCTCATTGGCCAAGAGCGCCCGCTGCTCGTAGATCGCAGCAAGCTTGCTCCACTCCTCCAGGCGCGAGTAGACCTGCTCCAGGGACTCCAGGGCGGGCAGATACCCGGGGGAGGTGTCCAGGATGCGCTCGTAGTGGCCTCGGGCGCGATCCGAGTCGCCAAGAAGGGTCTCGCAGATCTCCCCCATGCGGAATTCCAGGCTCACCTTTGTGCTGGGGTCGTCGAGAACCTCCAATCGCTTGGCCCAATGGGCCAGCAGTGCCTCGTGATCCCCCCGGGCCTGCAAGAGGCGGCTGACCGCGGCGGAAGCCGGCTTGGCGGCCGGATTGCGTGCGACCTCCTGGTAGAGGTCCAGGGCACCTTGTAGATCTCCTTGGGCTTCCCGGGCCTGGGCCAGGCGGTATTGCACATGGGGCCGGGCGCTCTCCTCAGCGGCCTCCACCTCCGCCTCCAGCTCCTCTCCCAGCTCATTCCAGAGCTCGGCGCCGGCCAGGAAGACCTGCACCTCGTGGCGCAATTCGATCCCCCCACCTGCCAGGAGCGCATTGCGGTAGTCACGCAGCGCAGCCTCGTTGTTCCCGGTGTGCCTGGCGTGCACCCTGGCTGCCTGGGCCAGGTGGTACCAGGCATCTTCCGGCGGCGCGTGGGCAGCCTCGGACTCGTAGAGCTCTGCCAGGTCCACCCAGCGCTGGCCCCGCTTGAGCATGGACTCCAGGGCCAGAAAGGCCGGCACATGGCAAGGGTCCGCCTTTCTGGCAGCCCAAAACGCCTGCAGTCCTTCCTCGGGGCGTTCCAGGGTCTCCAGCAGCAGGCGCCCGCGCTCGTAGTGGCACCCGGCCCCCTGAGTGCCTCCCAGCATCTTGCCCATGCGGGTCAGGTCTTCCACCACCGCTTCCGTGTCCCCACTTGAACGGTTCAGGTCCCGCCGCAGTTTCAAGGACAGGTAGTCTTCCGGGTTTCGCTCCAGGGAAGCATCCAGCAGGACCCTTGCCCCTTCCGGATCGTCCAAGCGGTGCAGGGCAAGCAGCGCAGCATCCTGCAGGTACTCGGCCGCCGTGCTGTCCCCTTCCTCCTGCTGGGCGCATTGCTCCATGACGATTCGCAGCTCGTCCCAATTCTCCAGCTCGCTCAAGGCTGCGGAGAGTGCGGTCAGAACGGGACGGCTGTTGGGCTGCTCCTCCAGTGCTTCCCGGCACAGGGCCTCCGACCGCGCGGGGTCTCCCAGGCGCACCAGGGCCACACGAGCCGCCTCCAAGAGTGCCACCGCCTTGTCCTCTCCCCCCATGGAAGAAGCCTCTCCCACCAGAACATCGACCAGGCGACCTGCCTGCTCCGCCTCATCGGCTGAGGGCGTGTAGCTCTCCCGTGTGGGGGCGGTCATCACCTCTGTGGGCGGGGCCTCCGGTTGCTGTGCCAGTCCTCCCTCCGGCGCAGAGAGAGAAACGGAAACCTCGGGAGCTTCCTCGTCTTCGTCTCCTTCCGCAAAGAAGGCCTCATCGAGATCCGAGTGTGAGAGCCCTTCTTCCAGATCCGGTGCCTCTGGCATCGGCACGGCCTCGAATTCTGCAGGCTCCGGCGCAGCCTCGAGCACTGTTTCCACCTCATCGGGGGGGAGTTCCTCTTCCGCCAGCGCGGCCTCGTGCACCGTCTCCACCTCATCGGGGGGGAGCTCCTCTTCCATCGGCGGCGGGTCCTCGTAGGCTACGGGGTCCTCATCTGGAGCCGCGGAGGCATCGATGGCCTCCTCGATCTCGTCCGCGGTGGGCAGGGCCTCAGCAGCCACTGACACTCCCTCCTCCTCGGCGTCTTCCGCGACATCCTCGTCCCCCGGAACACCTGCATCCTCATCCCCAGGCACACCGTCATCCTCGTCCCCAGCAACTCGAACGGCTTCCTCCCCGAATTCATCGGTCCAGAAGTCGTCTGAATCTCCCGCCGCAAAAAAGTCGTCTTCGTGGGATTCGAAGAGGTCTCTCTCCGCGTCGGTCTTTTTCTTCTTCGACATGCTGCCAGCCCCAGCGTTCCCGGCGACGAAGGCCCCCGGTGACACGCACGAATGCACCGCCATTGGTACCATCCGCCCACCTGGGAATCAACTGCCCCAGGCGATGCTAGACAGGTTCGAAACTGCGCGGCACCCTCTCCGAAAAGGAGCAGAGGATGTCGTAGGGGATGGTGCCCGCCCGTTCCGCCAACTCCGAGGCTGTGATTCCGCCTCCCAGGAGGATCACGGGGTCCCCGGCGTTCACCGGGCCTTCTACGCCGCTCACATCCACGTTCAAGAGGTCCATGCACACGGCGCCCCGGACCGGACAGCGGTGTCCGTGAAGAAGCACATCCGCCCGGTTGGACAAGGCGCGGGGGTACCCATCCGCGTACCCCACTGGCAAGGTGGCAACCCGGGTTTCTTCTCGGGCGGTCCAGGTGCGCCCGTAGCTCACCCCCCAGCCGGCTGGCAGGGTCTTCACGGCCAGTACCTCGGTTTCGACCTGCATCACCGGGCGCAGATCCAGGGCCGGTCCAAACCGGGGCGCAACTCCGTAGAGGGCCAGGCCCGCCCGCACCATCGGGTGCGACTGGGGATAGCGCAGAGCAGCAGCACTGTTGCTTGCATGCGTCCAGCGCGGCGAAAAACCCCGATCCGCAGCCACCGCAAGGGCCTGCCGAAAGCGATCCGCCTGCATCTCGGTGAAGTTGTCCTCCTCCAGGTCTGCATCACAGAAATGGGTGGCAATGCCCTCCACCGAGAGGCCAGCCAGCGCGCCGACACCGTCCAACAAGGCGGGCCAACCCCCGGGAAGGACCCCGAGCCGGCCCATGCCCGTGTCTACTTTCAGGTGGATTTCCACAGGCCTTCCCCGGGAACGACCCACCGCAGCCAGCGCGCTTGCCGTGTCCAGATCGTAGACCATGGGGGTCAGGTCCCAGCGAACCGCTTCCTCCGGACCCCGGTTTCCCACTCCCGCCAGGCAGAGAATGGTGCTGCGGATTCCCGCCTTCCGAAGGGCCACGCCCTCTTCCACCAGGGCCACCCCGAAGGCATCACAGCCGGCCTGCTCCAACGCCTGTGCACACTGCACAGCACCGTGGCCGTAGGCACTGCCCTTGACCGGCGCAAGCACCCGAACCCCCTCCCCCACATGGGCTTGCACCACCTTGAAATTGTGGCGCAGAGCATCCAGGTCGATCCGGGCAGTGGTGGGGCGAATCGGGGCGGTCATCGGGTCCTCAAGGGGCCGCACGGTGGCCAGACCTGTATCGCTGGAATCAAGATCTCGCCCCCAGTGCCGTATACAGGGATATGACGATTCTCTCCATGACCTCTGATCTTCGCCCAAAGTCCCTCCGGATTGTCGTGACAGGCGGCGCTGGTTTCGTGGGCTCCCACCTGTGTGAACGACTTCTTGGCGAGGGCCACGAGGTCATCGCCGTGGACAGCTTTGTCACGGGCACACCGGAAAACGTGGCCCACCTGCTGCCCGAGCCCGGGTTTTCCCTGGTGGAGGCCGATGTGAGCAAGGTGCTTCCGGTGGAGGGCCGCGTGGATCGCATCTACCATATGGCCTCCCCGGCCAGCCCCATTGACTACGTGGAGCTCCCCTTTGTCACGCTCTATGCCGGCAGCGATGCCACGCGGATCTGCCTGGACCGAGCCGAGGCCGATGGCGCCCGGTTCCTGATGGCCTCTACATCCGAGGTCTACGGGGACCCCGCTGTTCATCCGCAGGTGGAGAGCTACTGGGGCAATGTGAACCCCATTGGCCCCCGGTCGGTCTACGACGAGGCCAAGCGGTACGCCGAGGCCCTCACCATGGCCTACCACCGCTACAAGAAGGTGGAGACCCGCATTGTGCGCATCTTCAACACCTACGGTCCCCGCATGAGGGCCGACGATGGGCGCGTGATTCCAGCGTTCTGTTCCCAGGCTATCCGGGGAGAGCCTCTGACCGTCTTTGGAGACGGCAAGCAGACGCGCTCATTTTGCTATGTGACGGACCTTACGGAGGGAATCCACAAGCTGATGGAGTCCAACCTCACCGAGCCCTGCAACATGGGCAACCCGGTGGAGCGCACCATGCTCGACCTGGCCGAGGTGGTGACCCGCCACACGGGCAACACCGCGGGCATTGTTCATCAGCCGCTGCCACCGGATGATCCCACCCGCCGCCGCCCGGACATCAGCCGTGCGAAAAACGTTCTGGGGTGGGAGCCGGTTGTGTCCCTGGAAGAGGGACTGAAGACCACCTTGGAGCACTTTCGAAAGGTGCTGGCGGCGTAGTCAGGGGGGCTAAAAGCGGTACTGCAAGCCCACGGTGGGTCGCAGGAGGAAACCCACCTGGTCCGGCCGGCCAGGGATGAACCTGGGTGCCTGTCCTGAGCTGACCACCTGGCGGTCCGTGTTCACCAGCCAGCCGATGTACTCGACCTCGGCGAAAAGGCCCAGGTAGTCCTGGGGATCCACCATCACCCCGCCGCCGCCGAACCAACCAAACAAGGTTCGCCCCGGCTTGTCCGGGTAGTCCACAACGTTGAGATCCGTCACGTGGAAGCCGTCCATGATGACCAGCTTCAAGCCGCCGGAGGTGTAGAGCTTGACCGGTCCCAGGGGAAGGGCAAAGAAGCGGACACGGGGGGACACAATGCCCTGGTAGGCGGTGACCGGGCCCCCATGGTCACTTGTACACATGTCAGGCTCTGGACATTTGATGACCTGGTTGTCGGAGTCGTACATCTCCCAACCCGAGGACAGGCTCTTCTTCGTGGCCTGGAGCCCGGCCTGGAAGGAGAACTCCCACCACTGGCCCATGTTGTAGCCAAAAGCGAAGTTGATGTGCTTGGCGTAGTCGGCCCGAACAATGTCACTCTCGTAGCGGCCGATTTCCTTGAATCCGTCCTGGCGCATGGCGATGCGCACATCGTACTGCCGGTGCACGTCGCCGGATGCCAGTCCGCCGCTGACCTCGATGGCCCCGCGGCCGTCACGGGGCTTCCGGGTCTGCACCCAGCGCCGCTGTTCCACGCCGCTCTTGCGGTAGATCCGGTAGGTCAGGTTGTCCAGCCCCATCTCATCCCGCTCGGCAGCATCCGCCTCTGCTTGTTCCTCGGGCGTCATGGGCTTTGTGGTGGGGGCTGCGGTCCTGGGCGGTGCCGGCTCAGCGGGGGCCTCCCCCGCATCCTCGGCATCCAGGAATGCCTGGACCTCATCTGTCTGCTCTTCCGGCGGGGCGGGCGGGGGCTCCTCTGCTGGCGCTGCGGGCGCCGGGGCAGCCGAGGGCTCTCCTTCGTCTTCCAGCACCATGACCGCCTGGCCCGTCACTGGCTCGGGGGCTGCATACTCCGAATCCACGAGGGTCAAGAGCGCATCGATCAACACCGACACCCGCTCTGCATTCGTCCAGGCCTCTCCATCGCGAATGTCCACCTGGAACACCTTTGCGGGGGATCGCTCCCGGGGCACGTAGAACCGCAGCGTGATGCGCTCGCGGTCTCCCACGATGCGTACAGCACCCACGACAGCAATGGGTGCCGACCAGCTGGAGAAAAGCGTGGGCACGCAGGTGGGAGACGTTGCACAGTTCTCTACAGACAGCCCCTTCTCCGCGAGGGCAGCCGCATTCACCACCTCGAACCCGGAGCGCCCAAGCTCCCCCACCAGGACCTCGTAGAATTCCGCCACCCGGGACGCATCGGCACCGGTCTCGGCCGTAAGGGCGGGAACCAGCACGGGCTCAGCTTGGGCCGAATTCAGCAACAACAGACTTGCGAGGAACAACATGGCCTACCCTCTCCTGGCAGGCGCGTATAACCGCTTGGCCATGAGTTAGGGGTTCTTGATGGCACGGCTGGTCTCCGAACTTTCCTGGGACAGCTTCTCGCCTCGGGAGATTCTCCACGAGTTCTTCGTCAAAGAGGGCAACCAGTTCGCCACCTACGAGCAGATGCGATTTGGGGGCTGGCTTCGCCTGACCGCCATTGCGTTCCTGACCTACCTGCCCACAGGTCTCGACCTGTACAACATGGCCGGTAGCAAGGGAACGCCAGAGGCGGAAGCGGTCGTCACGGTCTGGTTGTTGGGCGTGGGAACCTGGTTTCTCGCCACCCTTGGATTGGTGCTTCTGCCCGCCGAAAAGAGCCGGCGCCTTTACGGTGTGGCGTGGACGATGACCCTGGTGTGCCTTGCGTTGGAGATCTTCACCAACGAGGTGGTGAACTATGCCTATGGCAGCACCACCTCACACACGCCCATGTTCCTGGTGTTGATTGTCGTCGTCTACCGGTGCTTCTTTGGCTACCTCCTGGGGCTCTGCGCAGTGGTGTTGTCGGTGGGGATCTTTGGCGGAGAAATCCTGCTCCAGGTCGGTGGCTGGCTGACCCCCCACCCCTTTGTGGACATCCCTTTCACCACTGCCGAACTGGTTGCCCAGCGACAGGTCTTCGTGACGCAGAGTGTTCTTGTCTGCACCACCCTGGCCTTCATGTTGGGGAACCTGACCATGAACCAGGTCGCCCGCCTCCACCGGTACATCACGGAGTCCGTCCTTCAGCGCTACCTGCCCCCGGCCCTGGTGCGGCGGGCAGCCCGGGGGGAGCTGTCCCTGGACGGGGAGCCGGAGCGGCGGATCGTGACCATTCTGTTCACGGACCTCGTGGGCTTTACGCCCCTGTCCGAGGAGCTGGGACCGGAGAAGCTCGGCAGGGTGCTGAACAGCTACCTCTCCAAGGTGTCATTGGTGGCCCACGACCATGGGGCCACCGTGGACAAGTTCATCGGGGATGCGGTGATGATTCTCTTTGGTGCCCCGGATGAGCTGCCTCCCGAGGAGCAGGCCCAGCGGGCCATGCACCTGGCCCGGGAGATCCACGAGGTCGTGCAGACCATCGACACGGGCACCGGGCGAACACTCCAGGCCCGAACGGGAGTCAACACGGGGGAGGTGGTGCTGGGCAGCTTCGGGTCGCCCCAGCGGTCCGATTACACGGTGCTTGGACCCGCCGTGAACATCGCCGCGCGGCTGGAGTCCGCCAGCCAACCAGGACGGGTGCTCCTGGGAGAGGCCACCGCGGCGTTGTTGGTGGATGCCCCCCTCTCCAGCGCGGGACCGCTGCAACTCAAGGGGGTGCCCCAGGACGTGGAGGGGTACTTTCTGATCTAGCTAGTACAGGTGCCCCAGCAGCTCATACTCGGCAGCGTAGGCGGTCTCCACGCGATGTCGCAGGGGGAGGTCAAAGTAGTTTTCCACTGTTCCGTGCCGGGTTGAGTTGCGCACAGGCAAGGGTTCGTCGAGATCCAGCAGCGACGCCACCGTCTTCCAACTCCGGCCCAACTCCTGGACCGGGAGCAGCCAGTCCACAGCCAGCTTCCCGTCCTGCACAGGCAGGAAATGTTCCAGAGGCTCATAGTGGTGGTTGGGGGTCTTCAACGCCAGCTCGACAAAGAGATGGAAATCCAGTTCGGATCCGTCGATGCCAAAGGTGCGCTGGCACTCGGCATCTCTCACCTCTGCGGACTCTCCTTCCCCGGCACTGAACATGCGCCAACTGGAAACGAGACGTCCCAAGGGAGACCGCACGCAGGCAAATTTCATATAGTCGCCGTAGTCCTCGACGACTTGGTCCACGCCTCCAAAATAGGGAGCAAACCCGGTCTTCTGGCCGTAGCAGGGCCAAGCGCTCTGGAGGATCTGCTCGTAGAGATCCATGGGCTCGCCCCGGAGCTCCGCCGCCGTCCTGCGACAGGCTTCCTCCAGGAGCAGGCAGGCGCCATCGCCGCCCCACTCGCGAAAAATCGCCTCCCGTTCCACTTCACCAATGGTGGCAATCACCCAGTTGGTAAAGCGGTGTAGACCGAGGGCGTCCTCAATCTCCTTGGCAAAGGCTGTCGGCAACGTGACCCGGAGATGTTCGCTTCCATCCTGGAAGACCTCGGCGCCCAGAGTCGGACTTCGCACGCCAAGGACCTGTTTGATGGAGGAACTGGCGGCCTTGGGCGTCTCGAACCAGATGGCCCGTCGCCTGTGGCTTACCCAGACAAACGGATCAAACCGACAGCCACAACCGTGGACCACGCACAACAGTCCATCGTGCATGGGTCGGTCGGCAATCCCCAGCAAAACGTAGTCGGTGTAGCCGGCCCGGGCCGACTGGGATTTCATCAGCGAGGGGCCGAAACTGACCTCGTGGGTCAGGGCTCCGTGACGCTTCAATTCGAGCGCAGTAGACATGGTGCCGCTCTTTGGAAACAGGTTGTCGGCAAGAGAACCTCCTGCCCTGTCTCTCCCATCGGTCCATTGTCACTGGGGGTTCAGCAAAACTTCATCTAACCGTAAGATTCTCCGCAGCGGGAGGAGTCGGGTCGAACCCCCACAATTCCCTGCGAACCCTGGCCGGCCTGGAGCCTCTGGCCCTGGCGGACCGTTTCCCGGGACCGTGTTAAACCTGCGGCGCTGCCGAGGTAGCTCAGTTGGTAGAGCAACTGATTCGTAATCAGTAGGTCGACGGTTCGACTCCGTTTCTCGGCTCCACTTTGAAATGCAAGGCCTTTCGCGTGTTTAGCGCGGAAGGCTTTTGTAATTCAAGGCCGATTTGCAGCGCAATAGTGGGCATGTGTTCCCAGCTTGTTACCATTTGTTACCTTTTGAACCCCTATTCTGCGCAAAAAAGGGGGGTGCGGTCATGCCCAACACCTTTCATGTAGAGAACTTTGGAGCGCTCCAGGGCCACGGGGAGGGCTGGACTCTGTTGGGCACG
>CAZSZE010000017.1:63792-64370 GCA_964610645.1 uncultured Enterobacterales bacterium
CATCGTGCGGGGGGCAGACTGGTGGAAAGTGGTGGCGGTGGTGAATGGGAGTGGAGGTTCCGCGACGGGCCCCGGCTGGATGAGCGTCAAGCGCTTCGCCGCGGCGCTCGAGGTCAGCGAGCGAACCGTGCGCAACCGCATGCGAGCGCGGGCCTTCCCCGAAACGGTGTGCGTGTATCGGCGGGGGACCCAGAGATTGTTGTGGCCGGAGGCGGTGAAGTTCTTTGACCGCAGGCCCCCAGAGGAGGCTTTCAGTGGCAGACATTCAGGTGCAAAGGCGAGTGAATCCCAAGTCCGGATGCAGGGAGGACTACTTGAGCCTGCGCTGGGTGGACCCGGTGACGGGGAAACGGCGCTCCAAGGCGCTGGGCTTCCTGGATCGCAAAGCAGCGGAGGCGGCAAGGAGGCTGAAGACCGCGGAGGTGCTGGTGCAGTCCCAGGCCGCTTCCACCTGCCCAGGAGAAAGTAGGGCGCTCCCCTCTCCGGCCCCAGCGGAAATGGTGGCGGAATCGGTGAACCTGCGCGACTGGCTTGAAGCCCACTACCTGCCCATGTTCGAGTTGGACCACGCCCCCAAG
>CAZSZE010000018.1:0-61687 GCA_964610645.1 uncultured Enterobacterales bacterium
CATCGGCATCGGCATCGGCATCGGCATCGGCATCGGCATCGGCATCGGCATCGGCGTCGGCATCGGCATCGGCATCGGCATCGGCGTCCGCATCGGTATCAGCGTCTGCATCCGTGTCCGGCGCCGTGTCCCCTGTGTCCTTGCCCCCGCCCGGACAGGCCAGCAATCCAAAAAACACCGCACCACAAAGCAAGATTCGTCGCATGCCATCCTCCCGGGGAACGTTGGTTCTACCATGGGTCTCCCCAGACGGGTGCACACCTGGGATCAGTGCTGGACCCTGGGCAGGTAGGTCTCCCAGTCAAAGCGTCCCTGATCCTGCTCTCCATCGTGGCACTGCTCGCAGGTGGCCCGTTCCACCCGGCGCTGGATCGTGCCCGCGACCGGTGCTGCAAGGTGGGTTTCCCCCGGGCCATGGCAGGACTCACACCCTACGTTCCGCAAGATGCCCACCTGGGAGGGGTGCACCGGCCCACGGGGGTCCTGGGCGCCGGTCACGTGGCAGGCAAAGCAGTCCAGGTCCATGGACCGCCCCACCTGCTCCAGGGTGCCGAGGGCGTGGCTGTGTCCCGTGGTTCGCCACTGGGCGAACTGGGCCGGGTGGCAGCCAAGGCAGGCACTGGACCCGACAAAGGGTCCCGACCACTCCACATCCCGGGGAGCCTGGGCCGCTGCGGCAATGCGCGGCTTGGCAGCCTCCACCAACTTCTGGGTCGCTGCGTGCTCCCCGATGCCAGCGTTCAGGTCAACAACCAGGTTCTTGAACCGGTGGTGCGGACCCCGTTCTCCTGACGGCCCCCATCCCACTCCACCGGGCCGGGCCTCCAGGGACAACAGCCCCAATCTCTTTCCCCGAGAGCCAGCCCCCAGCTCAAACCCACCCCCCTCCAGGGGCTTTGGGTTCACCCAGGTGCGGCGTGCGTGGCCATCGATGACAAAATCCACCTCGGCAAGGCGCCCCAATTCCGCCACCTGCGTCGCTGTTCCGTGGGCGATCACCACCCGCACATCCACCGGACCCTGCCGTCCGATCTCCTCCTGCACCCCTTTCACCCCCGTTCCCCCGTCGCAGCCCATAGGGCCCGCCCCCACCATGCCGATCAACCCCACCCGGATCCCGCCTCTCTCGAGCACCCGCCCGCCATCAAACCGCGTCTCCCCACAGACAAGGCCCGCTGCCAGCACCGGCAGATCATGCGCCTGCACCACCTCCAGAAAGGCATCCAACCCCAGGGAAAAATCCCCCTCCCCCGGGACAAACGCATCCAGCCCTCCCAGGGAGAGGGCTTCCGCCTGGAGCATGGCCTTCTCCACCTGCTGCGCCTTGCGGGCCGGCGCCAGCACGCGCGACTTCCAGAACAGGTCCCCCCCGTCCACCACCACCACCGCTCCCTCTGACTTCACCCCCTCCAGCAGCACCGCTCGCCTGGACAGACCGCCCAGAGGATTCTTGGGTCAGCCACAGGGCTCGATCTCACCGTCTACGTTGTGGGAGTAAACCAGTGTGACGCGGGCGGGTTCCGCTCTTCCAGCCTGGGGTTGGCTCCCGAGACAACCGGCGAGAAGGGCTCCTGCAATTGTCGCAGAAATCATTCGGCCTCGGATCGTGCCAAGTCCATGGCATCGCGCCGCTCTTCCTTGTCATCGTCCCGGTCCACTTTTCGACTGTGCTCCCGCACCGCGTCCTGCAGCACCGAAAGGGCGCCGCGATCCACGAGGTACACCGCCGGTTCCTCCTCCACCTTGGCGAAGTAGCGCTCAATGGGGCGCTCCTCCGGGTCCATCCAGGGCTCCCCCTCTCCCCCGATCAACAACGTGCGCTGGGTGCCATCGCTTGTCGCAACAATGGCCCGTGCGATGGGCGCATCCAAGCCGTAGAGGCCCAGATTCCCAGGGGCATCCGCCACAAATTCCTCGGCCCGAACCGCTGCCACCCGCGAGGCCACGCGCTCGGGCGTCGATCCCGGCACCGGCTGTCCATCGGCCCACTCCCACTTGGAGACCCCCTTCTGCAGGTGAACCTCCCCGGCCGGGTCTCCCTCGTCCCCCTCTGCAAGCCAGACCTTCAGGGCCACCACATCGCTGCCCTCCATGCGCATGAAGCGCCGAAGCCGCAGCGTCTCGGGGTCCCCACCGTACTCGTCCAGCAGCGCCTGCCGGGCGGTGTACACCGTGCGGTCCCCCTCGATGATCATGTAGGCCAGCTCCTCGTCCTCCGCATCGGACACCGGGCGCCCAATGCGCAAGACCAGGGGGTCTCGGTTCCCGAAGTGCAGGGTGATCAACGCCCGGGGTGTGTCCAGGCCGTACAAGCCCAAGTCGGAGTCATCCCCCTCCGGCAGGTCCCGGGCAAACTCCCGGGCCTTCAGGCCCGATACACGCCCCATGAGGGATCGGGCCTTGTCCCGGGAGGCCGCCATGGGAAAGGGCTCCGTGAGCTCCCACAGGTGCTCTCCGAGGCGCTGTAGACGCAGGCGGTCTCCACCGGGCAGGTCCGCCTCAATGCCCTCCACGTCCTTGGAGTCAAAGGAGGCAAAGCGCCGCTCCCGGAACTCGTCCAGGGTGAAGGAGTAGTAGTCCACGGCGCTCTTCTTCACCGTGTAGATGCGATCTCCGGGAATGGGCTTGATGTAGTAGCTGACGCTGCTTGGGTTCGGGTCCCCGGCCAGGAACTCGATGGGATCCCCCTCCCGAAGCTCCACGCGCACGTGCACGGCCTGGGCCCCCAGCCCGTAGAGGGCCATGTCCTCCGTGGCCTCGATCACCGTGGCCCGGGCGTTCAGGTCATGGAGCTGGTGCTTGACCCGGTTGACCATGGATCGCGAAGCAAGAAAGCCGGTTTCTTCCAACACCCATCCCGCATCGGTTTCCTTGAGCACCAGGGTGTCCTCCGGGCGCTTCACCTCGACCCGAACCACCTCTTGCTTTTCAAAGCGAAACAGCGCCGGCTCCATGCTGTCCACAAAGGTCGGCGCCACGTCCGGCGCGAAGAAGTCGGCACCGAACCAGGCCAGGGCCAGGAGCACCGCCACCACAAATGTGCCGCGAAATGCCTTCATCTTCCCCTCCTGGAGGCCCACACAGCACCGCCCAAGAGCAGCGTCAGCAAGGGCAGCAGCCCCAGGGCCACCCAGCGAATGACCCCCCGATCCTCAGCGGTCAAGGCCAGGCGCCGCACGGTGGTGGGCCGCCCCACCACGGAAAGGCGTGCCTCATCCCCCAGGAGCCAGCGAAAAGCGTTCACCAGGAACGAGGCGTTGCCGGGCCCTTCTGCCAAGAGCTGGTTGGTGGCCATTTCGGAATCCCCCACCACCACCGCACGGGCCACAGGCCGACCCGGGCTGACCGGTCCTTCCTCACCGGGAAGCACCTGCACCGCCAGAGACATGATCCCCGGGCCCTCCCCATCGATCTCCGGTTGGTACAGGGCCGTGCCTCCCTCCAGGGGGCCACCGCGCTCGATCCACCCGGACCGCGCCGTTTGGAGCAACGGCTCGTGGCGCAGCCAGGCCGGCGCCTCCACGGGGGAGACCAGGGGCGCGATGTGCGCCAGGACCGTCACCAGCTTCTCCTCTGCGAGATCCTGGGTGATGGCGTGGGAGCGGTACCGGGGCACGGGACGGTCGTTGTACGGAAACACCAGGGTGCGATCCATGACCAGGCCATCGGCCACCGTGACCCCAAAAGACTCCAGAATCGATGGAACAGGATGTCCCGGATCCACCCAGATCATCAGGGCACCGCCCCTCCCCACGTACTCGGCGAGGGCCGTCTCCTCCGCCACCGTCAGCAGGGCCCGGGGACGGGCCAACAACAAGGCCGCTGCATCAAGAGGAATCGATGGAGCCACATCCCCCAGGCGATCCCGAAACAGGTCCAGGGTCTCCACCTCGTAGTTCTCCTTGTCCAGGATCTCGACCAGGTTCGTCAGCCCCCCCGGCCCCCGGTCCTCCACATCCCGCTCTCCGTGGCCCTCAAGGGAGTAGATCACCTTCTTGCGCTTGGAGAGCAGCTGGGAGGCAGCGCGGTTGAAGGCCGCCTCCCCCAGGAATTCCATGCGCCGATCGGCCCCCTTGCCCACCCGTCGAAAGAGGTCCCGATCCCGCAGGTCCACCCGGTCCTCTCCCCGCTGGATGGTCAGGTGGCCGTATTCCCCGACCCCCAGCTCCTCCGCGGTGAGGCGCTCCCGGTCAAAATCCACCACCCGCCAGTTCACCACCGGCGAGGCATGCCCCAGCTCCTCGAGGAAGTCCCGCGAGGCCCGGTTTTTGAAGTAGGTGTCCTTTTTTCCCTGTTGGGCCGTGAAGGCCGTGATCTTCACCTCGACCCCTTCGGCCTCCAGGAGCTCCAGCTTGTGAACGGTACCCCGCTGCAGCTTGCTGGCTGCATCCTCGGACAAGTCCCAGCGCAACGGACTGCGCTCGGCGACTCCCACCACCACCCCCACCAAGAGCACCACCAGGGCGCTCATGAGGGTCGCGTTGCCTCCATGGGCCAGGCGACGACGGCTCTGGAGATTCAACGCCACCGGCGGGACTCCAGGGACCGGAAGGTCAGGAAGAGAAAGATGAAGGTGAAGCCAGCGAACCAGGCCAGGTCCCCCGTGTCGACAATCCCCCGGTTGAAGTCCCGCAAGTGCGGCAGCAGCGCGAGCTTCTCCAGGCGGGGGGCCCAGGTCTCACCCACCAGGCGGACGGCGCTCCCCATGAGCCAGAAGGGAAGGAGAATCAGGATGCCCCCCAACCCGGCAGCCACCGCATCCTCGGTCAGGGAGGAGGCAAACAAGCCCGCCGCACAGAAGGCGCCGCAGCTCAAAATCAGGCCCAGGTAGGAGGTGAGGACAATCCCCCAGTCCGGGTCCCCGTACCAGGAGAGAATCCATGGAAACAGGAGCGTACCGGCGAGCATCACCCCGCACAAACTCCAGGAGGCCAGCCACTTGCCCAACACCAGGGAGGGAAGGGACAAAGGCACCGTCATCAGCAGCTCCAGGGTGCCGCCGCGCTGCTCCTGGGAAAAGTGGCCCATGGTGAGCATGGGCAGCACGAAGATCAGGGAAATGGAGAGGTTGCCCAGCATCACCCGCAGGGAGGCCTCCCCGGTCAGGGCAATGCCCAGGTAGAAAAACACCCCGGCCAGAAACAGGAAGGCGCTCAGGAAGGCATACGCCAGGGGGCTCACAAAGTAGCTCCGCATCTCCTTGCGGTAGATGGCCCACATGCCGCTCATGCGGCCTCCTCGCCAATGAGGGAGAGAAAGGCGGCCTCCAGCCCGGGAAGGTGGGCCTCCAGGGACGCGATCTGCCAGCCCTTGGCCGCAGCCATCTTTGAGATCTCCTCCCGGGGATCCGCAGGAGCGCTGACTTCCAGCACGCCATCGGTCCGGGGATGCACGCGCGTCACGACGGTGAGATTCCCCACCGCCACCGCCTGCTCGGAGGCATCCGGTGCATTTCCACCAAACTCCACGTGCCAGGTGGGCTCGCCCCCGTGGGCGCAGACCTCTTCCAGGGTGCCATCCGCCACGATTCGGGACCGATCGATGACCACCACCCGGCTGGCCAGGGCTTCCACCTCTCGAAGAATGTGGGTGGAGAGGATCACCGTGCGCTCCGTCGCCAGCTCGGCGATGAGGCGTCGGACTCCCAGGTTCTGCGCCGGGTCCAGGCCACTGGTGGGCTCGTCGAGAATCAGGACCTGGGGGTCATGGACCAGGGCCTGGGCAATGCCCACGCGCTGCCGGTACCCCTTGGACAGGCTGCCGAGAATCCGCGATTCCCACCCGGTGAGCCCCACGCGCTCCATGATCGAACCAATGCGGGCCAGGGACTCGCTGGCGGGCACCTCGCGCAGCTGGGCCACAAACTTCAGGTACTGGCCCACCGTGAGCTCCCGGTACAAGGGCGGGGTCTCCGGCAGGTAGCCCACGGCCCGCTTGACCTCCCGGGGGGACTCAAACACATCGTGTCCCGCTACGATGGCAACTCCTGCCGTGGCCGGAAGGAAGCCCGTGAGGATACGCATGGTCGTTGTCTTGCCCGCACCGTTGGGACCGATGAACCCCAGGACCTCCCCCTTGTCCACCGCAAAGCTGACCTGGTCGATCGCCGTCAGATCGCCGTACCGCTTCGTCAATTTCCGGGCTTCGATCATGGTCTCCCCGCGCTGCGGAGTGGGAGTGTAATGTCTCCCCACCGGATCACACAGGTGTGGGTGCTGGTTCTGGGGACCTCCTTGTCCTTGGAGGCCTTTGCGTCCGATGGGAAAGAGCCTGGCGCCGTCCTGGCCGACCGGGTCGTGTCCGTGCTGGGGGAGTCCATCATCACGCTGACGGAGGTGGGGTTTGAAGAGGCACTTCATCCCCATGTGGCGAGCCCCATCCCCCCACTTGCCAATCCGGACATGGAGGCTCTTCAGCGCCTGGAGGACATGCGCTTACTGCTCCTCCTGGCGGGAGATGTGCCGCTCTACGCCCCGGATCGCAGCCAACTGGATGCGCGGCTGGTCGCGGTCCGTTCCACCTGGGACGGGGAGAAGGCCTACCTTGCCTTCCTGGCCCAATGGGGCATGACCGAGGCCGACCTGCGATCCCACCTTCGGAACCGCATGGTGGTGGAGTCCTACATCCACCGGAACGTGGGGCTGTCCCTGGAGTGGGAGTCCGAGCAAGTGGGGTGGGCCGCCGTCTACATCACCGCGTACGAGGACTGGATTGCCCCCCGGCGCACCGAAGCCCGAGCGCGACGGATTCCCGCCCGATGATTCGCACTGGCACCGAGGCCGACCTGGAGGGGGTGCTGAAAATCGAGCAGGTGGCCCAGCCCCCCGGCTGGTCCCGGGCACAATTTCGCGAGGAGCTCCAGCGGCCCGGTGGGCACTTTCTGGTGGCCGAGGTGGAAGGCAGCGTGTGCGGCTTTGCCATCGGCTGGACGGTGGCGGAGCAAACCCACATCCTGAACGTGGCGGTGCACCCGGACCGCCGTCGCCAGGGAATCGCGCGCAACCTGGTGGAGGCTGTCGTAGCGAGTGGCGGCGGGGAGGAAGCCCTGCTGGAGCTTCGCGCCTCGAATACGGCAGCTTGCGCCCTCTACGAAGCCCTGGGCTTTCAGGAGGTGGGCCGGCGCACGGGGTACTACCGAGACGGCGAGGATGCGATCCTCATGACGCTACCCGCTGCCGAAGTGGTACTTCCGGGCAAAGGCTGAAGCCACGGTGATCTTGGGGAAGTGCAGGTCCGTCATCTGGCGCTTCAGGCATGCCTCCAGGGACTTGTCGCGCACCGTCAGGGCCCGCACGCGAATGCTGCTGGGAGACCCACTTGGCTGCACGGTGAAGCTCACCATCCAGGATCCCTTCAAGCCCTCCAATTCCTTGAGGCGCTGGTTGTAGCACTGCTCGAAGCGTCCGTTGTTGGCCCGAAGGGTGTGGGTGATGGCCTCCGCGATCTCGTCCGGGTTTGAGAGGGCATCCGGGGCCAACTGCAGACGGCGCGGAATCACCACCGGCCCGCCGGAAGACAGGGTGGCAGGCTCCTGGGTGGTCCCAGCGCGCGAGGCGTGGTTGGAAGAGGCGGGGTAGGACGTCTTCTGCTGGTTGCTGGGGGCGCTCGGCATGGACACCACCGCAGCCTGTGCCGGCTCCTCGGGCTCCTCCGGTGCGTTTTCCTTCAAGGCATCGGACATGGCCTGGGCCTGGGCTTCGGGATCCGCGCTGTTTTCAAACAACTCGAACTCACCGTCCAACTCCTCGCCAGGCAGGGGAGTTCCCCGGATCTGGGTGAAGATCCCACCCCCCACAATCGCCAGGAGCGCCGCGGCAGCCACCACGCGCCCCATGCCAGGACCCCCGGATTCCGCCTTCTTGGCCTCCGCCTTCTTGGACCCACCCGGATCGGTTGGAGTCTCCTCCCCCGGGATTGCATTGAAGCAATGGGGGCAGGAGCCGCCATAGAGGACCAGGTCTTCCTCTACTTCCGCTCGACAGAACGGACATTCAGGCATGCAGGTCTCCAATTCCTCGAGGTGCAACGAGTCCGCCCGGATCGCCGCCATGATGGCAACGGTAGCACTTGCCCCCAGAATACGGCAACCGGGGCACCCATCGTGAATCTCCAGTTGACACGGTGTGCACCACATCGCACCCTACCTGTCGCCATGGGCAGCCTCTCCGACTTCATTCGTTCCGCCTCCTCCGATTCCATGCTGCCCTTCCTGCAGCAGGCCCTCACCGACGTGGTGATGGAGGTTCTGGGCGAACGCCAGGTGCCCACGCGCACCGACTTCCGGGAGCTTCGCGACGTGGTGAACAAGATGCGGTCGTCCGTGACCGCCACCACCACTTCCGTGAAGAAGATGGAGGAGCGACTGGTGGCCATGGAGCAGCGAGTGGCGGCGCTGGAGAAGAAGAAGCCCCGCAAGGCCCCGGCGAGAAAGAAGGGAGCCACCGCGAAGAAGAAGGCCTAGGCCCGGACGCCCCGAAGCTGCCAAAGTCACGACCTGACCCCACTTCTCAGGTGATCCAGTCGCCTCGGACGTGTGACCATGATCTGTACACCTGCAAAGGCGCTCAATGGCCCAGTCCGGCTCTTGGCTGCGGTCTTTTTGCTTTCGTCCTGCATCGACGGAGACAACGCGGATCCTGAAGGTTGCAAGACCGAGTTGCAGCCCAGTCCAAGCAGCCTGGTGGGCGAATGGATGGGAGATTTCGAGATATCCATTTTCGCTGGGGAAGACGCTGACGTCGCAGTAGATGGATGCGAGGGTTCCATCGATCTCGTCTTGGAGGAATCCGGGGACAATCTGTCGGGATCTGGGACCTGCGACTGTCAACCCAGTGACTTCTACCCGGGTATTCTGGAGGCCGAGTGGACATGTCTTGTAGAAGTTTCAAGCTATGGGCCCGTCGGAGATTGTCGTACCTCAGGGGATGCCGCTGCCAATCTCGCGGTCCTTCGGATGGAATTGGCGGATCCGGAAAGTGGGTCTGGCTTGGTTTGGGATAGCTGGATTACATTTTCTTCCGAACAGACGATTGCACTTCACGAAACAGCGTCGGTGGAGGCCTCCTCAGGACCTGAAACTGCAGTTTGGATGGAGCTGACCCGCCTTCAACTTTCGAGGTAATTGCCCCCGCGTGGGCAACCCATCATCGGAAACAGGTTCCGACGGGGACCCCTAATCGTGCAACCGCGTGATCCCGGGAACCCCGTCAAAATCCGCGTCGAAGCTCATGACGCAGTCCACGGAGTGCCTCTCCATTACAGCCACATGCAAGGCGTCACGCGCCGACAACCGCGTGGACCCGAGGACAATGTCCTTGGCCCTGTCCAGGTCGAGAAAGTCGATCTCCAGCACCTCATCCACGATCCCAAGGACCGCGTCGAAGGCGGGTTGAATCATGTCCCGCCGATCAATCGCTACGTAGTGGTGGAGGATTTCCTGGAGCACCTCGACATCGGTGACCATGCGCTGGTCCATCCCAATGGCGACCTGAACCAGTCGTTGTGCGTCCAGCTTGTGGGGGTGTGCCTTCCCAACCAGGTACATCGGGATGTTTGAGTCGATCAAGATGCTCACTCGGGGAGGGTCCTGGGAACCCCCGATGCAATCTCGGCCAGCATCTGGTCGATGTCAGAGGTCGGGCCCTGGAACTGCACCGCTGTCCGCAGAGCAGCCATTTTCCGCGCCGCATCGCGAACAGGCACCTCCTTCCTGGCAGCCCGCAACACGATTCGAACCCATTCGGAAAGGGAGAGTCCAAGCCGGCGAGCAACGGCCTCGGTCTCCGCCAGCTCCAGCTCGTCCATGACCACCTGTAGGCGCTTACTCATGTCATGAGTATATCCTACTCATCAATGGAGGGTCAATGGTTTCAGATCAACCCATACGCCGTGTCCAACAGGTGCACCATCACGTTGCACCCGGCGTGGAAGAACGCTGCCGCCAGCACCCCGCCGGTCTTCTCCCGCAGCAGCCCGAAGAGCAGCCCCGGAAAGAAGATTGCGAAGTGCCACCACTGGAAGGTGACCAGGGAGTGGCCGAACGCGAAAAGCAGCGAGCTTACCCAGAGGCCATGCCCAAAGGGAATGCCTGCCAGGATGAACTTCCTCGGCAGGGCCTCGTTGAGCCGCGTCAACAGGTAGCCCCGGTAGAAGAACTCCTCGGGAATGGCGACGAAGAACACCTGGTAGACGATGAGGGTCGCAACATCGGCTGGGAACCGCAGGGCGGGCTCCGCGCCAAAGAGAATCGTCTGGTAGAAGTGGTACGCCACGAGCCACGGCAGAAGGATCGCCGCCAGCAGCTTGCCCGCCACCGCCAGGGATCGGCCCCAGGCCCGTCCATCCCGAAAGGCAGGCACCGCCAACCGATACGCGAATGAATCCACGCCGCGGATGCGACAAAGCAGCACCGGCGCGTAGATGAACAGGACCGGCACCGCCGCCAGCACCCAGTCCGGCAGGCCCGCCCCTGCATGAACCTCCACCACGCCCCGAATCAAGAGGAGCGTCACGAGCCACAAACCCACGACCTCCCGAAGAATCGTGGGCAACTCCAGCCCGGGGGTGGGGCGATCGCCGAGACCGGGCGCCTCCATCATTCGGTGGGCAGGCCGCCGCTGCGGTAGCCCGCAAGGTCCAGGGTCACCTGGCGGAAGCCCTCCTGCCAACAGGCCTCCAGCACGGCGTCCCGCACCCCTTCGGAGATCAGGGCAGCAAAGTCGCTGGGGGCCAACTCGATGCGGGCCAACGGGCCCTCGTCCAACTCGTGGAACCGAACCCGAAAGTGCCGAAACCCGTAGATGCGCAGGACGCTCTCGATGCGCCCCACCTTTTCCACGCGCTCGGTGGTCACCCGCGTGCCCTCGGGAAAGCGACTTCCCAGGCAGGCAAAGGACGGCTTGTCCCACAAATCCAAACCCAGGGAATGGGCCGTGTCCCGCACGGCCGACTTGTCGAACCCCGCCTCCACCAGGGGATGTCGCACCCGGTGCTCCTCGGCCGCCTCCAGGCCCGGCCGGTGGTCGCCGAGGTCATCCGTGATGGTTCCATCCATGACCCAGCGAATTCCAACCCGATCCGCCCAGAGCCGGGCCAGCTCAAAGAGCTCGGTCTTGCAGAAGTAGCAGCGCCGCCCGTCATTTGCAGCGTACCCCTCGCGCTCCAGCTCGTGGGCATCCACCACCAGGTGCCGCACCCCCAGCTTTTCCGCAAAGGCAATGGCCTGCTCCTTCTCCTCCTTGGGAAAGGTAGGCGAGTCCGCGGTCAAGGCCACTGCCTTGTCCCCCAGCACCCGGTGCGCCACCTGCAGGACCAGCCCCGAATCCACCCCCCCGGAGAACGCAATCAGGGCGTTCCCAGCCTCGCCGAGCACGGATTCCAAGCGCTGAAGAGCCACATCTGCCATGAAGCTCCATCTAACCGGTGTCGCCTTGCTCAGGTGAAGATGGCCCGGTTCAGGTCCACGCCCAGATCCTCGGGATGCACCACGCGCGCTGCGGATCGCACCCAGGCGCCCCCCTCGTCCTTGTCCCTGAGATCCACCAGCTTGGACTCTCGCACCTGGGTGCCAAACCGATCCAACAGGAGGCGCACCACGGGCCTCCGCAGATCATCCGCATCGGAAGGCGTCATGTACACCACCCCCACCTCGCCGGTGGAGAGCAGGAGCAAGGAACCCAGGGGGTAGCACCCCACGAGGTTTACAAACAAGGCCACCAACACCGGGTCCAGGCTCTTTCCTGCAGCCTCCAACATCTTGGCCAGCGCTTCGTCCGGAAGCAGTCCATCCTGCCCGGGACGTTGCGTGGTCAGAGAGTCATAGGCCTCGGCGATGGCGATAATCCGTGAAAAAAGGTGCTGCACCGGCCAGTCCTGCACCTGGGGGTAGCCGCTGTGGTCATGGCCCATGTGGTGCTCAAATGCGGTCACCATCCAGCGCCGGGCAGCCTGGTCCATGCGACCCGTTCCCACCGTGGACCGGACAGAAGCCAGGGGATGTTGTTCCAGCTGCTTCTGCTCCCCGGAGTCGAGGGGCTGGGTCTTGAAACGGATGCTCTCCGGCAGCTCGCGCATGCCGAGGTCACACAGCACCGCCGCCATGCCCAGGTCCAGCAGGGCCCCTCGGGGCAACCCGACGGCATGCCCCAGGGCAATGCTCAAGATCGCAGTGTTCACCGGGTGGCGCAGCTCGTAGGCATGGCTTCCCTTCAACTGCACCAGGGCCAGGTGCTGGCGGGGCTCGTCCATGGCCTGCTCTACCAGGAACTGCATGATGCGCCGCAGCGAAGACTGCAGCCCCCGGGAACTTTCTCGCTGGTAGAAGGCCGCCACCACACGCAAGGCCCGCAGGTACAGCTGCAACGAGCGGGAACCCGCCATGGCGATGGAGTCCCCCTCGCCTCCGCCATCTCCCCCCACAGTCCCGCTAGTCAGGCGCATGGGTCGACTGAAGCGCACCGACTCCACCGCATTTCGGGACAGGCCTTCATTGAGCCGGTGACACGCCTCCCGGTCATCCTCATCCACGGTGGGAGCTTCCAAGATGGCGGCCAACACCGTGCGCCAATCCTCTCCAAGGCTGGGCCCGTGGATTTCAAAGCCCCCCACCCCCCGCTCCCGAAGGAATTTGTTTAGAAAACGCACCTGCTTGACCTGGGCCCGCGCCACGCGAATGCGATTCTGGTTGATGTGGATCACGTCTCCCTCTCCCTGAAGGGTGGCGAAACCCACGTCCTGGAACAGGGACGTCGCAGCGCTCGCTGTCACGGTGAGGGGGTTGTCCAACGCCTGGTTGGCCATGTTGTGGATCCGGGCGGTGCGAATCAGCGTCGCGATTCTGTAGGTGAATCGCTTTCCCACATTGTGGAGGCGACGCAACTCCGCCTGAGAGACCCCGCCTTCAAGACTCATACGAGCCCCCGCCGCTTGTGGGTGGCCCCTTGAATCACCGGCACCAGATCAGGCTTCTTCCGGGCCACGAGATCCAGGGCGGCCCGGCTTTCATCCATTTCGATTGCCACCAGTGCATGGACTGCACACTCACTTACGGACCGCGGCGGCCCTGCCATTTCGAATTGCCCGGTAAGCACACCCCGCAAGAGGGGAATGGACTCCACCCGGCCGATGATGCCGTAGGCAAGAAACCAGGCCCGGCGCTCTGCATCGCTGCAAGTGCCCAGCAAGGGAGAGCGCATCCTGACCTCGATGTGGTTCAGGCAGGAACGGTCCCGATAGACCGACAGGTAGCGCAGAGCCTCCACGCGCACCTCGCTCTCCGGGTCCTCCAGGGCCGCAAGCATCGCAGCCCGTATGGCAGGGGACTGCTGCTTTCGAAGGGCCCGCAGCGCAGCCTTCCGCGTGGCGCTCTCCTCTGCTTTCACGTGGCCCAGACACACTTCGAGAGCCTGGGGCACGGTCACCCTTCCCAGGGCAAGGAGCGGAATGACCGCATCTCTGGGTTCCGCTGTCACCAGCAGGGTCAGCACCGCCTCCGGGTCCCAGTCCACCTTCAACACCAGGACATCTGCCAGAACCTGCCGCAGGGACGACGAGGAACAGTGGGCCCCCAAGGAGATCATCTGGTTCACACCCGAGCGTGGAATCACTGAGAAGATCGTGAACACCGGGCCGCAGTCCTCCCGGGTCTCGCAATGGTTCGACAAGACCGCCCCGAGACGCTCCAGGCTCTTGTCCGCCAAGAGCCGCCCAAAGCCTCGCTGAAAGGCCTCCATTCGCTCAGGCGCAGCCCGGGGCGCATCCTCTGCGAATGCCAGCACCCGCCGTACAAAGGCCCCTGCCCCTTGCATCTCATCGCTGGAGATGAGCTCCAGGCAGTGGCGGCCCACCCCTCGTCCAAGCTCCTCCACCCGGGCAATGTCCTGCTCCAACCGGAGGGTCTCAAACAACACCCTCCCCACACGTTCAAAGTCGGCATCGGTTCCGGCCTGCAGCTCGTTCACGTCTGCCTGGAGGGCCTGGCGCCCGGCCTCATCCACCTGCAACAGCGCATCATCTTCCTCGGCTGCCCCCTCGACTTCCAGCTGCAACTCCTCCTTGAGGCGCAGGTAGAGCGCAACCTCATCCTGTTTCATCTGGATCACGTCGTCCGCCCGAACACCCTCAGCCTGCAACTCGGCCAGGAGCCCCTGGATTTCCGGGACCAACAGGGAGTCCCCCTGAGCCATTTCCGGATCGACACCTGCGGACCGCCCGGACATCAGGTCTTCCCGTTCCGCCGCGATTCCCATTTCATCTTCTGCTGAAAAGCGATCCGCAATGTCCACGTGGATGTTTTCAAACTCGGACCTCCAGAGGGCAGAGACCAGGTCATCCTGGAACTCCCCCCGGTGCGACCAGTCCGCCACCAGCAACTCGGCGAGTTTCAGCAGCTCTCGGGGAGACACCTCTCGCTGGATGCAAAAGCCCCGCGCCCCCTCCATGTGGAGTTTGTACGCCATTTCTTCCCCCACCTTGTCCTGCCCCACAATCTTCTCCCCATAGAACTGGATTTCCGTGGCGCTGAACTCAAAGTCCAGGACTTCGAATCGCTCCAGGAGCTCCTGTACCCCCTCCACGTACTGGTTCACGAAACGCTGTGCCTGGTGGTGGGAAGAGCCATAGAGCCGCGAGGTCCGTCCGAACTTGATCAGGTTCTGGAACACCAACCGAGCTTGCTTGACCACCCGGCGCATCGCCGCGGGGTCCTCCTCGGGCGAGGTCACCTGGTTCAGGTACTGGTCAAGGTCCGACACTTGGGTCTCCGAGGGAAGAGTGTACCGCTGATGACGTATGCTGTACGCCCCCTGGAGAATTGATGAACCGGCCGCCCCTCGGAAAGATCCTTGTGCGCCTGGGCCTGCTCACCAAGAATGAGTTGGCATCTGTCCTGGAGCGCACCGGGGACGGAAGCCGCCTGGGGCAGACCGCCCTGGAACTTGGCGTCCTGGACGAGGAGGGCCTGGCCCGGGCCCTGGCGGTGCAGTGTGACGCGGGTTTTGTCTCTGCGAGCCGCCTGAGCGGACTGGAACCCTCGGCGGAGGCCCTGGGGATGCTGCCCAGCGAGCTGATGCGACGGGGTCCGCTTCTGCCCACGTTTCGGGACGAAGAAACCGGCGTGGTCTCCCTGCTGGTGGCGGATCCAACCGACACGAAGATTCTCGCGGAGGCCAGGGAAGCCACGCGGGCCTCGGACCTGAAGCTGTATGTCGTGCCGCGAACGCCTCTGATCGAGCTGCTGGACCGAGCGCTCGAACGCGTCGCCGGGGACCCCGGGTCACCGGCGCCGGTGGAGCAGGCACCCAGCCCAAACCTCCCGAGGCGAAAGGAAAGCCTGGCAATCCTGCTGGACCCGAATGCCCAGCGGCTTGCAGCGCTCAAACAACTGGACCTGTTGGAGGGCAAATCGGCACTGTACGCATCGAACGCAGACCAGGTCACGAGCCTGTTGGACAATCCCGGCGCAGATCGCTTGTACTACCGCCCGGAGTCCAGCCCCCTCATCGATGAGCGCCTGGACGGCTGGCGAGAAAAGACCCCGCATCTCCACGTGGCGGAGATCGCCTCTTATGGCCCCGCAAGCCATCCGGGGGCACCCCACGAGCCACTGCGGGACTTCCTGATGGGTCTGTTCGAGTTCCTGCTGATCGCGTCAGAACAAGAGAACTTCGGCCTGAGGTCGCGAATCCGGCGAAAGTCCCAGCTGTGCCGCCAACTGGGGGAGATACTTCAGCTTCCGCCCCACGAGCGGGATGCCCTGCATGTATCCACGCTCCTGGTGGACCTCCCGGAGATGACTCGTTTTCAGGGGCTTCTGGCAGATGAAACCAGCGATCGCAGACAGGGCAGCCGATTTGAGGCTTCCCGGGCCCTCATGTCCGGGCTGACCTGTCCCCTGCCGGTTCACGACCTTCTGTCCGCCCTGGAGGGCCGGCTCACGGGCGAAAGAGAGGTCTCACAGAACGTAGGAGCGGAAATCCTCTTCACCCTGGGTGCCTACCTCTCCCGGGGTGAGAACCCCCGCAGCACCGTGCACAGCATTCTCGGGCCCGAGGCACCCCGGCACACAGTGGAGGTACTGGATGCCTTGGAACGGGTGCTGGAGCAAGAAGCCACAATCGACGACTCGGCAGTCTGGGCCCGAAAGGACAAGGTGGCCTCTCGCACGGTGATCCTCGCGGAGCGCGATGCGCCCCTGCTGACCGCTCTTGAGCTGCGATTGACCCGGGCGGGCTTCAGCGCTGTCACCGTGCCCGACGGAACACAAGCCCTCGCCCGGATTCGAACCCTCCGCCCGGCGGGGGTGGTGGCCAACCTGCGGCTTCCAGGAAAAGACGGCCTCTCCCTGGTCATGGAGATCCGGTCGGACCCGACAATTGCTGAAACCCCGGTGATTCTCCTGACCAACCGAAGCAGCGCAGTGGATGTGGAGCGGGGAATGGAAATGGGTGCCGACGCGGTCCTGGAGAAGCCCATCAACTTGGCAGACCTCACGGAGCGCCTGCGGCAGATCATCCAGGTGCGGATGGGAAGGTGAGCGCTCGTGGACTTGTGTCTACAGGCTTGAGTCGACCCGCCGGTACGCCCGCAGCGTCACCCCCCCGCGAAGTGGCCAGGCCCCTACCTCCCGAAACAGCTCCCGCTGCTGGGCAAGCACATCTGCAACGGGCGGCAGCTCCCCGATCTGGTAGTGCTCCTCCCGGAGGGCCCGGTGGATGCGGGCTGCATCCGGCCAGCGCACATCCGGGTCTGAGGCCAGGTAGAGAAAGGACGTGGCGGTCCGGTACCACTCATAGGTTCCCTGGGGGTCTCCCAGCACGCCGCGGATTCGGCGGCCGGGAAGCTGCTCCCTCAAGGACAAGACCAGGTACCCCTCGTACCAATCGCCGTTCTCGCTGAACACCAGGACTTCGCCGGGCGGAAGGACCCCAGCCACCTCCTGGACGGGCCACCTGTGGTCCCTCGGAGCGATGGCCTGCGGATACCGGGGAGCAACCCATGCATCCGCCAGCACCTCTCCCCCCAGAAGCTGAGCTGCCCGGCTCGGCAGGGGCAGCCCCCGGTCCCACATGCGAAACCCCATCTGGTGAATGCCGGCCACAAACAGGACCACAGACAGAATTGTTCCGCCGCGCCGCATGCGGCACAGCCAGGTGGCCGTCAACACCGACAGACAACCCAGCATGGGGATGGTGTAGTAGACCTGCTTCTTCTGGATGATGGTGAACAGCACCATTCCCCACAGGACGACTGTCCCGGGCACCCGGCTGTGGCTCCCCCGCGTGGCTGCCCATCCCACCACCGCGATCAAGCCCAGGAGCCCCGGAACCAGCCCGGCCTGTCCATCCAGAAGGCTCGCCGGGTAGAAGAGCAGGCTCGTGGCCGACAACGCATCTCGGTGCTCCGTCAGGCGGCCTGTGGAGTCCACCTCGCCAATGGGCAGCTGCTCCACAAGCTCGGGCAGGTGGTTCCTGAGAAACCCCCAGTACCAGGCCCCCACCAGAACCAACACCAGGCCCCCGGCGCGAAGACCATTCTGCAGGACCCTCTTGTGGTGGGGCCCGGACAGTCCCCGCAGGGCTTCCACACCCACCGGCACCATGAGAAACATGCCCACCGTCATCCGGTCCATCCACAGGCCGACTCCGAGCAAGGCCCCAAGGACAAGGGATCCAGTCCCACTTTGGAAGGATCGGCACCGGACCAGCGCCAGGGCGCACACGGTGACCCAGGCGGTCGCAGCCACGTTGGGCTCAAAGCGAACGAGGTTCCCGAAGATGGATGGATAGACAACCACAATCCCCATGGCGAGCAGTCCCACCCGCCGGCTCACACACGCGCCCAGCCCGTAGGTGGCCCCCAACAAGACCGCCAGGTGGCCCAGGTTGGAGAGCACCATCATCTTGTGGTTGGCACCGCCCAGGGCAAAGAAGGGCCAGGGCCACGCATAGAAGCCCGGCGGCCACGGATAGGTCTCAAAGAAGTGCCCCAGGTGGTAGAGGTCCCGGTCCACAAAGGCCCCCCAGAAATCCAGGGCATTGCCCACGTGCAGAATTTCGTTCTGGAACCCGTCCGTGCGGCCGTTCAGCGCCTGCCAAGCCATCGCCTGACAGGCAAAAACAACCACCAGAACCCCACCCAGGACCCACGGCAACCGCGCCTGGAAATTCGGCAACCGAACGACAAACCTCCTGGTTGACACCGGGCCGGCTATCATTCAACCCGGAGTTCCACTATGGCGCATCCAAAGCTCGACGGCCTGAAGGTGGCACTGGTCTACCCTCCCTACGGCCCCGTGAAGAACGAGCCCGGCATCAAGGCCGTCAAGGAGAACTACGGGATCTTCCCCAGCCTGTCGCTGTTGTATGTGGCGGGAATCCTGGAGGCAGCAGGTTGCGAGGTGCAGCTCATCGATTCCCATGCAGAGGGCCTCGACCTGGACCAGACGGTGGCGCGACTCCGCGCATTTGGCCCCTCCTACATCGGCTACACGATCACCACCTACCTGTTCTTCCAGACCCTGGACTGGATCAAGGCCATCAAGGAGCTGGTGGATGTCCCCACCATCGTGGGGGGCGTGCACCTGTCCATCTACCCCCGGGAGACCCTGACCCACGACTCGATCGACTACGCCGTGACCGGCGAGTGCGAGGTCTCCCTGGCCGAGCTGCTCCACGCCCTGGAGACCGGCGGGAACCTGCGGGAAGTCCGGGGCATTGCCTACCGGCCCCACGGCCCCGCAAGAGACGGGCGAGTGGAGACAGACGAGGTCGTGGTCACGGAACACGCCTGCATCGTAGACGTAGACCAGGCCCCCCTTCCAGCGCGGCACCTGCTCGACAACACGCTCTACCACTCGTTCATCAGCCGCTACAAGAACTTCAGCTGCTTCATCACCAGCCGGGGCTGCCCCTACAAGTGCATCTTCTGTGAGCAGGGCTCCAAGACCTTCCGGGCCCGCTCTCCCAAGCTTGTCGTGGACGAGCTGGAGATGTGCTACCACGACCACGGCATCCGGGAGTTGGACTTCTTCGACAGCTCCTTCACCATCCGAAAAGACCGGGTCATCGCCATCTGCGATGAGATCAAGCGCCGCAAGCTGCCCCTTGTCTGGGCTGCCCGAACCCGGGTGGACTGCATCAACAAGGATGTGCTCGAAGCCATGGCCAGCGCCGGGTGCAGCCGCATCTACTACGGCATTGAATCCGGCAACCGCGAGATTCTCCGGGTGCTCAAGAAGAGCACCAGCCTGGAGCAGATCAAGCGCATCGTGCGGGAGACCCGGGAGACCGGCATCGACACCTTCGGGTACTTCATGGTGGGGAACCCCTACGAGACCGAGACCACCATTCGCCAAACCATTCGCCTCGCGATTGAGCTGGACCTGGACTACGCCCAGTTCTCCAAGGTCACGCCCATGCCCGCCACCGAGATGTACGCGATGATGCTCGAGGAAACCGGCGTGGATTTCTGGCGGGACTTTGTGCTGGAACCCCACGACCAGCTTGTGCCCCGGCCCCGGTGTGACATGACCGATGCCGAGATCCAGCGCTGGGCCCGACTGGGCTACCTGCGGTTCTACTACCGGCCCAAGATGATGCTGCGGCAGCTTCGCCGCATGAGGTCCATCGGCGAGGTGCAGCGCTCGATCCAGACGGCGGTGCAGATGCTGCGAGAGCACAACCTCGGTGAGGATGCGACGGGCATGGAGGTCCTCGCCTGATAGGCGCCAGTGATCTCGCCTGATAGGCTGCCGGAATGTTGATTCTCGGCATTGCCGACAACCACGATGCGGGGGCAGCCCTGGTGGAAGATGGCCGCCTGGTGGCGGCGTGTGGCCAGGAGCGGTTCGACCGCATCAAGAACAGCGGGGCCTTTCCCACCGCGGCCATCGATGCGGTGCTGGACATCGCAGGACACCGCGCCCGGGATGTGGACCGCATTGTGGTGGGCACGGCGTTTACACCCTCCTTTGCCCTGCGGCGCCTGCCCGGTTTCCACCACAAGCGAAAGGAGTCACAGGACCAGTTCGACCCCTTGCTGAACGCGTACATCGTGTACCAGGTGGGGCTGCGGGCTGCGGGTCTCCAGGGGCTGGAGCTGCGGGCCAATCGCCGCCTGCTGAGAAAGCGCCTTGGGGGCCTGGGGTTCAAGGGAATCCCGGTGGATCTCATGGATCACCACGGGGCCCATGCCCAGGCAGCGTGGCGCTCCCAGGTGCGGGATCCCTGTCTCGTGTTCACGGCCGATGCCATGGGGGACGGCATCACCTGCGCGGTCTGGCGGGGAGAGGGCACCTCCCTCACCAGCGTGTGGAAGCAGTCTGGATTCGCGGCCCTGAACACCTACTACTCCCGCATCACGCAGCTGCTTGGGTTCATCCCCAACCGCCACGAAGGGAAGATCACCGGACTGGCGGCCCTGGCAGATCCTCCGTCAGACCTGTTGGCACACTTCAAGACCCAGCTCCACTTTGTGGGTCCGGGCTTTTCCACGACCAACTACCGGCAGCGCCAGAGCCTGGACGACGCCTTCCACGCCCCCCTCAGGGAACGCCCCCGAGAGGAGGTCGCGAGCGCCTTGCAGGCCAACCTGGAGGAGGCGGTCTGCTCCTGGATTCAGCACTGGGTGCGCGAGGTGGGGGTGGCCGATGTGGCGGTCTGTGGTGGGCTCTTTGCCAACGTGAAGCTCAACCAGCGCATCGCCGGGCTGCGGGCCGTGGACAGCCTGTGGGTCTACCCGAACATGGGGGATGGAGGGCTGGCGGTCGGGGCAGCCCTGGCGGCAGCCCACGCGCCGCCGGTTCGCACGGAGACAATGTGCCTGGGACCGTCCTACGGGGAAACAGACCTGATCCGCGCGTTGCAAGTGGCGCGGCTTTCCAAGACAAAGCCCGATGACCTCCCGGGGGCTGTGGCGAACCTGTTGGCCCAGGGAAAGGTGGTGGCACGCTTTGATGGGCGCATGGAGTTTGGCCCGAGGGCCCTGGGAAACCGCTCGGTCCTGGTGCGGCCTGATGACCCGGCGGTCAATCGGTGGCTCAACGACAAGCTGGGGCGCTCCGAGTTCATGCCCTTTGCACCCCTGGTCCGGGAGAAAGATGCCGAGCGGTTCTTCCTTGGAATCCAGAAGGCCGCGGAGGCGTCCCGGTTCATGACCGTGTGCTTTGACTGCACCGATGCGTTTCAGGAGATCGCTGCGGGAGCGATCCACGTGGATGGAACCGCGCGGCCCCAGGTGCTCGCCCCCGATGACAACCCGGGCCTCTACGCCATCCTGGATGCCTTTGCCGAAAAGACCGGGCTACCCGCCCTGGTGAACACCAGCTTCAACCGCCACGAGGAGCCCATCGTCTGCTCCCCCAACGATGCTATTCGTGCCTGGCGCGAGAGCGAGCTCGATGCCCTCATCCTGGGTCCCTTCCTCGTAGAGCGAGATACCGGCTGACACCGCCCACAACGAGGCGGTTCCACTCCAGAGCTGCCCCGAGAGGTAGGGAGTGTGGCGCGGGTCACGGCCCTTTCGCGCACGAAGAAAGCTGTTCCATTCTTTGCCGGCCGGGTTCTTGAAGACGGTGGGATGGGCGAGGTTCATGCGCATGCGGGTGACGCCCTTGCTCCCCAGGTGCACCAGGTGGGCGGTGCCATCTGAATCCATGCGCTCCACCACCGCCACGTGGGTGTTGCGATCGTCCTGGCGGCCGTTGCGGTTCCGATCATGGGTGTTGTCGAAGAAGACCGTGTCTCCCACGCGGAGCTTGTTTCGCTTTTTCGTGTAGACCCCGTGCTTGCGGGCCAGGTCATAGAGCGCCGCAGCATTGCGGGAGCCCAGGTCCACCCCTGCCCGGGCGTGGGCTGCATCCACAAAGCCGGAGCAATCGTAGCGATAGGTGGTGCCGCCGGTGTGCAGTCGGCTCTTCCCCACCAAGGCCGCTGCCGAGGACGCCACCCGGCGCCCCCCCCGTGTGGATTTGCCCGTGTTTCGGTCCGCCACCGGGGAGGTCTTTTTCTGCTGGGGGGAGGATTCCGCCTGCCCCGGGGTTCCACCCAGGTGCCGGGTGGGACCCGGAAAGCGCATGGGGGTCGTGGCACAGCCCACCGACAGCAGTGCAACCAAGAACCCGAGGGACAACCTCTCAACCATTGCACTAGCATACCCATTGACAGTCAAAGACTCAACGGGAATCAACGACGCCAGCGATCCACTCCCCACAAGGCCAGGGAAACCGCCGCCGTGCCCAGGGCCGCACCCGCCAGGGCCCGGGAGGCAGCATACTGGGCATCATGGGCTTCCAATGTGGTGGCCTGTAGGCTGCTGCGATCCAGGGCCATCGCCCCGCCCCACGAGGCCACAGCCAGGGCGCCGCCGCCCAGGGCGCACCGTCCCAGCAGGGAGGTCGGAACCAGGGACGGGGCGGACCGAGGCTGCTGCAAGCCTGCATCCAGAATGGCCTGCTCTCCCCCTTGGAGATCCACCATTCGGTGAAAAACCACAGAGCCGTCATCCACCACCTGCACCAGGTGCAGGCCGGGCAACACCTGTGCGGAATCGCCCGGCTGCCCCTGGCCATTGACCCACAACGACGCCCTGGGGGTCATGGGCTCAATGCGAACGGTGGAGTGTTGGGCAATCCGGTGGTGGGGTGCCTCCCACTGGGTCTGCAAAGAGGACCCAAGGCGCGGCTCGAACCAATCCATCGACACTGCGACCGCCTGGCCAATCGCTGCATCCAAGGCGTCGTCTCCCCGAAAAAAGTGCACTGCTGCCCGGACCTGCCAGAGGGTGGCATAGGCATGTGGATCCACAGGGCTTGGGGTGCATCTCGCCCCCCGAAGACCCTCATCCACCCACGCCTCCGCCCGCTCCAACTCGTCATCCACCACCGCGGCCACGGCCTCTTTCGCCAGGTCTTGGAGTGTAACGTCACCGCAATCGGCCCAAGCGCCCTTCGTGAGAATCCCCCACAGAACGGGCGCTAGTACAGCTCGCATGACCCGCCGTCCTTGAGAAACTTGATGCGCCGAGAAGTCGCCGTCACCAGAACCCTGCACATGACATTCCACCCGTCACCCGTGTAGCGAAAGGTGTGCGCCCCAACCGGCAACGTGATCCGCTCCCCAACCTCCACGCCCTGGCTCTTCACCTCCACACGGCCCTCCCGCGGATCCGCCAGGATCTTCAGTGACACCCACTCCAGGACATTCGCCGGCGAGGGAAGCGGATCTGCGATGGCGGCTTCCACTTCCTTGGCAGCCGGGGCCACCCGAGGCGTCCGGGCAGGGGGGGGCGAGCGCGTCTTCGCCGGAGGTGCCGGATCAGTCGCAGGTGCCGTCACTTCGGGCGCAGATGGCTCCGGGTTCGGTGGTTCCATCGGCGCCGCCTCTTCAAAGACCGATGCTGGCGCCACCTTTTCCTCCAGGTCACCCTGCCGCTGCTGGAGGCCCCAGAACACCCCCAAGAGCCCGAGCGCCAGTCCCAGTCCGCGAAACACAGCCGAGGACCGGGAGGGGGCCGGGTCGGCCTCCGAGAAGCTGTGGTGGGTCAAGATGGACCCGCTGGGGGCGGTGTCGTCCCCCAAGGACTTCTCCCGGTGCTCCAACAGCCCCGGCACCGTTTCCTGGGCAAACCGTCGAAGCTCCGGTCCCGGCAGGGCATCCCCCCAGCTCCCAAACATCGACTCGGCCTCCGCTGCGGTCAGGCGATCCTCCGGGTGCCAGGCCAGGAGCTTGCCCAATCCCGATCCCACGAACTGGGTGCCCCAGGACTCCTCCAGGTCGCGGATTTCCTCAATGCGCTGGGCCAGTCCGCGGGCAAAGGCGTCCTCCCGGGGCGCGAGGGTCTCGAACCGTGTCCCGGTCACCAACTCAAAGAACGTTGCCCCCAGGGCATACACATCCGAGGGGTGGCCGGCTGTGCGGTCCAGAATTCGCTCCGGCGCCATGTAGCGGCGGGTCCCAAAGCTATAGGCGGCGGTCTCAGCCTCCCGCTCGATCTCCCCCCGGGCCACCCCGAAATCCATGACCTTCACCGCCCCCCTGCGGGACAGGAGGATGTTCGTGGGCTTGATGTCCCGGTGCACAATGTGCAGCGGCTTGTCGCTTTGGGGAGACACCCCCGCCCAGGCCGCGTGAAGTGCGCTGGCAGCACACTCACAGATGCGGGCTGCAATGCGAGGCGCCATTCCCGCCCCGGAGTGTTTCCTTGCGTGCAACAGCAGAGTGGCACAATCCACCCCCTCCACAAACTCCATCAGGACCGCCACCCGGCCATCGATCTCCGTGAGCCCAAAGACCTTCACCACGTTGTCGTGGTTCACCTGGGCCAACAACCGCGCCTCGTCCCGCGCCCGGGCCTGCATCTCCCGGTCCAGTCCCAGCTCCCCGTGCAGGAGCTTGATCGCCATGCGCTGCACCAGTCCATCGGAGGTGGTCACATCCGCCAGGTGCACCGCTCCAAAGCCCCCCCGCCCAAGGGGCCGCAGAAAGCGAATGTGCCGACCACTCTCCGAGGACATCTGCTGTGCTCCTGCCCCCTTGCTGAAGGGTACCCCATGCATGGGTTCTCCTTGCAACCCAACCGGGGCACCTGCACAATGAGGCACAGCCCCCATGATCCTCCGATCTGCCCGATGGGCCACGCGCCCCCTGCATCCCTCGGCCGGAAGCGGCAAAGCGGGGACCCTTCCCTTGGACAAGTTTGATTTGGATGGCGCTTTGGGGGAGCTGACGGCCACCAAGAACGAGCACGCAGCGTAGTGTCCCAGCTGAACGGGGCGGTGGCCCTTGTGACCGGAGGCGCCCGGGGAATCGGCAGGGCAATCTGCGAGGCCCTGGAGGCCCGAGGTGCCAAGGTGGCCTGGTGCGACCTGGATCCGGCCGGGCAAGCCGGCGGACACCTCCTGGATGTACGGGACCGGGCTGCATTCCTCGCATGGATCCAAGAGGTAGAGGCCCGGTGGGGCCCGGTGGACCTCCTGGTGAACAACGCGGGCATCATGCCCGTCGGCCCTTTTCTCTCCCACACGGAAGCCGCGGACCGCCTGATGGTCGACGTCAACATCCATGGCGTCCTCAACGGCATCCACGCGGTGCTCCCGGGCATGTTGGCGCGAAAGAGCGGCCACATCGTGAACGTGTCCAGCATTGTGGGCCGCATGCCCATGCCTTTTGTCTCCACCTACGCCGGCACGAAGTTCGCCGTGGTGGGGCTGACCGAGTCCCTGATCCACGAGCACTGGAATTCTGGCGTCAACTTCACGATCGTGCACCCCGGCAGCGTGGACACGGAGCTTGTGGCTGGCTTGCCGGAGCCCACCTGGCCCAAGCACGTGACCCCCCAGCAAGTGGCCGCCGCCACCTGCCGGGCCATCGCCCGCAACAAGCGCCGGGTCTTCGTGCCCGCTGTGGGAGCCCTCTTCGCCCTCCTCCCCTGGCTGATCCCCGATGGAATCGGACGCTGGCTGGCCAAAGTCTTCGGCGCCCTGGACCTCATGAAGCGCGTCGATGAAGAGGGACGGGACGGGTATCGCCAGCGGGTGTTGCCGCCGGCGGGGGCGGTGGAGGATGGGGGGGAGTCTTCCGACTGAGTCCTCGCATCCCCGGTCTCACTGTGCTTTGGTGCGGCAGGCCTTTCGGCGGCCTCTTCCGTAGAGCGGCAGTGGACCCGTAGCACCGCAAGAGACACTCGTGGCGCGTGGTCCGGCCCAAGGGTACAATCCGGCCATGTCACGTCCCCTTCACAAGCTGACCGCCGAGGCGTTGGATTTGCCCGAGAGGGACCGGCTTGCCCTGGCGGATGCGCTGATCAACAGCGTCGAAGGTCCCGTGGACCCGGCGTGGGAAGAAGCGTGGTTGGAAGAACTTGAGGCGCGGCGCAGACATGGAACCGCTGACGTTCGGCCATGGGCAGAGGTTCGTGACAGCCTCCTCAGTACACTCGACAGTCAGTGACTCGAGCGCTGGTTCTTCACCCGGAGGCAGCAGACGAATTCAAGGAGGCCGCCCGCTGGTACGCCTCTCGAAAAAAGGGGCTGGGAGTCGCTTTCGCCATGGCTGTAGATGAAGCGCTCATGTCGATCGCCCAGCATCACCATCGCTACCCGAAAATCAGTACGAATCGGCCTTGGCGACGGATTGGCCTGCGAGGATTTCCCTATGTGGTGTTCTACGAGGTCGAAGGGGATCGCGTCCTCGTGATGGCGATCGCCCATGGTCGCCGAAGGCCCGGTTACTGGGTGGCACGGCAAAAGGAGTAGATCGAATGACTACAAAAGCTGGCTGATCCTCAGCATCACCAGCACCTGCGGATCCGATTGGAATTCTAGCGTCCGCTTCACTATCGTGCATCCCGGCAGCGTGGACACGAAGCTTGTGTAGGGGCTGAAAGAGCCCACCTGGCCCAGGCACGTGACCCCCCGGCGGTCGGCTCCACCCAGAGTTTCGGCCCAACCGACTTCGCCAAATCGAGGGGGAGTCATTTCATACCCCCCGAGATCTGGCGAACCACACAGCACAATTGTCGCCAATTCAAGGGGGAGATACCCCATCCCCCTCCAAATCTGGCGAACTTCCAGGCCACCACCTCGCCAATTTCGGGGGGAGTCACTTCATACCCCCCGTGATCTGGCGAACTCGGCGCTCCGGGACCTTTCAGCGAGATTGCACGCTGCTGGCGGCATTCTCGCTCAGGTCAAGGGGGTGGGCAGCGCTGGGCGTTCTTGGCTCAGGGCATGAGGAGGTAGGCCTTGCCGGCATTGATGCCGCCATCGTCGTTGCCAGAAGCCCCCACCAGGAGGTCATCGAGGCCATCGCCGTCCACGTCGCCCGCGCTTGAGACGGAGACGCCCGCGTAGTCCTCGCTGTTCTCGCCCACGAAGCTGTAGTCCGCCAGCGAGAGGCTGCCGGCACTGATGACACCGTCGCAGTCATAGTCGGAAAGCGGGCCGTCCGAGCTGGCGCCTGGATTGAAAGCAGCGTTTGCGTCGTCGCAGTCCCCTTCACAAGAGGAATACCCATCCGCATCCGCGTCGTCCTGGTTCAAGGAGGCGTCGGAGTCATCGCAGTCCGTACCGTCCGCGATGTGACCGTCAGGGGCCACGCAGGCTTTCGTCGCCGCATCCGCATCCCCGTAGCCGTCGGCATCGGCATCGGGGTACCAGGTGGCCGCATCGACCGCATCGTCTTCATCCACCCGGCCGTCGCAGTCGTTGTCGATGCCGTCGCAGATCTCCGCTGCGGCAGGATTCACCGCCGCGTTGCCATCGTTGCAGTCCTGGTTTGCGCCGAACCCATCCCCATCCGCATCCACCGACTCGGTATCGTCGGGTGGGATTCCGGTGTCGCCCAGCCCCGTGTCCTTGGACGGCGTTGGGCAGGAACAGAGCAAAAACAGGAGCAGAAACCGCGTACTCATGACCGCGACCACCGGGTTTTGGTTCAGGCGAATGCCCATGCTACCACCCCAGACGTCGCCCGACCCGCCGCCCGCGCCATCAAGGGAGGGATTGAGCCACCTAGAACAACTGACTAATCCGCAACATCACCAGCACCTGCGGATCCGGGTAGAACATGGGCTCCTGCCAGAACAGCCGACTGAAGGTGATGCCTCCCAACGCGGGCCGGATGCCAAGGGTGTCCGCCACCACGCTGATGCCAAACGTGCCGCCAACGCCCAGCACCCCGTCCAGGGGATCCGTGAACTCCCCGGCATCCAGCCAGCCGGCCTCGACGCCCGCCGAGAGCTGCACATCGGTGATCCACCACAGGGGCACATGCAAGGAGAGGTTTCGCACTGCGAGGACCCGGTACTCCCCAGCCAGGGATGCCTGGCGTCGCCCGAGTATTTCGCTGCTCGGCACGGAGTACAGCCCGCCAGATCCCCCCATTCCCAACATCCGGTGTTCCAGGTTGCCCCGCATCCAGCCGAGGCTTGCCTTTCCTGCAAAGGCGTGACGCGGATGGACTGCCCGCACGCCCCGTGCCCCCAAGCGTCCCCTCAGCCAGAACGAGTCGGACTCCGGCACCATGCCGCCTCCCCCATCGATCCAGAGGCGCCGGCCCCGCTCGGGGAAGTAGGGAGTGACCCGCGTGTCCCAGGCGTATCCAGCCCCGAGATCCACATGGAAGAGCGCATCCTCCGTCGGCCGGTACTCCGCATCCAACAAACCCCCCGTGCCGGACAGCCAGACCAGGTGCTCTCGTCGCATCCGATCCCGAAAGGGGCCCACGTACCGGACCAGGAGGGACTCCATGGAAACCACGGATCGGGCATCGTGGGACACCACCACCTGGGCCAAGCGGTGGGTGTTGTAGGGGCGGCGAATGGTGGTCCAGGCGACCCCCTCGAACCGGCGTTCGGTCAGGTGGATGCCCCCCAGGTAGATGCCCGGAATGAGGGAAACCCCCCGGGGCCACCGGTCGTTGGCCCGGTTCGCCTGGGGCACCTGGCGATCCGGATCGAGCCAGACCCGCTGCACCTTCTCGTCGAAAGCCTGGATGCGCCAGTCCGGCCCGGAACCCGTGAGCCAGACCTCCCGCTCTCCGTCCACATCCACCACCACAGGGACCGGGGCAGCATCCTCCCCCGCACGGCGCTCCATCCAGAGGCGGGGCTCCGCGCCGGGATCCACTGCCAGGATCAAATCCTGGCGCGGCATGGGTGCCTGCCAAGCCACCGCCAGCTCACCCTCCAACCCCTGGGCCACAAAGGCAGCCGGCAGGGTCTCCCCGGCCAGGAGGTCCCGGGCAATGGCCTCGGCGGCTGCCTTCCCTGCCATGGACTGCACCCAGTGAGCCACAAGCGCCCCGGGAACCCGCGGGCGGAAGCGCTCCAACAGGTCATCGGCCAGGGGGTCCGACTGCAGCGCCTCCCCAAAGACATCGGAAAGGAACAGGGTCCGGCCGTCGTAGAGCAGGGTGTGTGCGCCCGGGAGGCCCAGGCGAGCCAACAGCCGCTGGTGCTCGCCCGCGATGACCGCATCAGCTGCAACCTGCCCCAGGACCTCTGCCGCCAGGGCCCGGTGCCAGGGATCGGAAAGGGGAAGGGCTGCCTCCAACAATCCCTGGGCCACCGGCGCCCGGTGGTACTGAACCACGCTTGGGCTGACCCGGAAGGCCAGTTCGGAGACAAAGAGCACCCCGGGACCCGCCCGCACAAGCCGTCGATAGAGCGGGGCCACCACCACCACCACCCGCCCCGGTTGATCCAGGGTCCAGGCAGCCTGGGCCAGGCGGGCAAGCTCCCCCTCCAGGGGGCGAGCGTGCTGTCCCTCTGAAACAAGCACCGTCTCCAGTCCCTCCTCTCCCAACACCGTGGTGGTCGCATCAGCCAGCACCGCGATCGCCACCCGATAGGACAGGCCGGTCCACTGTGCCGCCCCCTGGCCCACGACATCGTTCACCACCAGGACCGCCCCTTCAGGCCCCGCCAGATCCACCTGCCAGGTCACCCGCGGAGCAGAGTCCCCCCGGACCGGCTGGGGAAACCAGCCTCCATTTGCCCACAACCCCCGGCCCTCCAGACCTCCCATCGCGCCATATCGCTCGGGCAGCAGAGTGCGAAAAGTGATGCAGTCCTCCCCGGCCACTTCCCACGTCATCTCCCCCCGGTTCTGGCGCCCCGGTGCCGTGCGGGGCCAGAGCAGGTCATCGGTAGGCCAGGGCAGGTCCTCCAGGGGATTCAGCCAGTCCTCCGGCCCGGCTCCACACACGGTTCCGCGAATGCCGAGAAAGGTGGAATCCACCTCAGCATCGACGGACAACTCCATCGCGAGGGCTGGCGGGGCGCGAAGCACCCCCGTAAAAAGCACCGTCCACAGCACCGGCAGGCAACCCACTGGTCCCCGCACGCTCGCGACCGACTAGTAGCTGAAGCCGAGGCCGACGTTGACCGTGGGCAGGACGCTCCGGGCCAGGGTGCCTGCCAGGACGCACTCGAATCCGGAGCTCACAATGCGTAGCCCCAAGTGGAACTGCAGGGGTTGGAACGACTCGTCGTAGAAGTCCGAGTCCTTGAATCCACTGACTTCCGAGATGCCCAGCGCCAGGGTCTCCTCCTCCGACAACAGGGGCCGGGCGTGGATGCGCAGCAGCCCCATGCCGGTGTAGGGCGTCACCGTTCCGTGGTTCACCCCCACCACCTTGCCAAAGGGAATCGTGTACCCACTCGATGCGGTTAAATCCATGGCGCCTGCTTCCAGTTGGTCGTTCCCAACCACCCCGGAGTAGCCCCACTGCATGGTGAGGTCCGGATACTGGCGGTAGCCCTCCAACGGAGACCAGCGGCCATAGGCGCCAAACACGGTCTGCCGGCTGGAGGACAGGGTCGCCATCGTGGCACCAATGTCCACCGAGGCGGGCAGCCCCTTTCGAATCCCCAGGCCGGACATCCAAAGGGCCGGCTGGGCGCGTCCTTCTTCCTGGACCCGTTCCCAGGCGGTGGGCGCGGAGCCCCCGACGCCCGAGATGAACCCCACCGTTCCCATGGCCTTGATCTCGAATCCATAGGCGCCCAGGGTGTTCCCCGGGGCCATGGGCTTGTTGGCGATCACGGCCCCCAGCTCCCGCACGACCTTGTGGTACGCGTTCTGGCGAATGGTCACGTCATCGACCGTCACCCCGTTCCACGTGGCGAGGGCCCGAGGGTCCACATCGAGCTCGCCCCCCGCCCAGGCGGATCCTGGCAATCCAAGGCAGCCAGCCAACAGCAACCCTCTCACACGATCCATCGGACGCTCCAGAGTTGCAGAATGCTACCGCGCAGCCACGCCCGCGTCGACCCATGACCCCTTGTCATCATCGGCAATCCAGGCGTAGTCCACCTGTTCCCCATCCACCGTCGCGTACTTGGGACGCCATCCGGGCTTTCTCGTCCACAGAAAAGCCCCGCCCCACAAGGTAGCGGCCTCCGCAGCGATGAAACCCAGGGCGCCGGACAAGACCGCCGGGGCAACTCCCCCCAGCTGCTTGGACAGGAGCAGAGCCTGAAATGCCTCCCGCGCTCCCTCGCCTGCAATGGTGGGAGAAAGGAGCGTGGCCAGGATCTGGATGGTGGAGCCAAACACGATCGGCCAGAATTTCGCCCCCACGACGCCGATGGCCAGGGCGGTGAAAAAGTAGACCACCGCGGTCGTGAAGTGGGTGACGAACTTGCACACGAGCGTCAGGAGCAGCAGCTTCACCTGGCCCCGGTAGGCCCCCACCGCATCCACAAACCGCTGAAACACCCCCGAGACCTTGGCGGGCAGAAACCGGCCCACAAGACCCAGGCCCCAGACGATGAGCACAGGCCAGACCAGGCCCAGCAACACGCAGCCCGACACGCCTCCCGCCACCAACGCGATGGCCCCAGCAAGGGGCCCGGCCGCCTCGGGACGTCCCACGTGCTCCGTGACATCCACAATGACCTGGTACCCGAAGGGCAGGGTCAACAGCATGCCCAGAAAGAGCCCCGCCACCCCGATGAACTTCTCAAGCCCCTTGGCGGTGATGACCCGAGGCCAGCGGTTTGAGTAGCGCCCGGCTTCGTAGAGGGTGTAGCCATCCAGCCCCAGGGTGCTGGGCAGAAAGGTCCCGATGAACCGGCCGATCAGAAAGCTGGTGAAGGTCAGGGACCAGAAGGGAAACCGCACCCCCTGGCCTCGCAGCAGAAGCTGCCAGCCAAAGGCAGAGGCGATGACCCCCGTGAACTTCACCGCCATGGCCAGGAAGGCAAAAAGGAAGAAGGTGCTTGCTTCCACCTGGCCCACGTACTCGGCGATGGCCGCGTAGATCGGAAGCTCCACGCCCCCCCCCGCCAGGGTGGCACCTGTTTCCGGGTCCAGCACCGGGACCTTGATCGGGTGCCGCAGCAGCGCCATGAGCCCCGCAAATGTGAAGAGCGCCTTGGCCCACTTGTCCACCCGCAGCCGCGCTGGCTTTTCCAGCTTCTTGCGGGCCTTGGCCAAGGCAACCACAGCCACCAACAAGAGGCCCATCGCTGCGAGTCCCAGGCGGCCCAGCCAGGCATAGGCACAGACCCCGGCGAAGGCCGATGCAGCCAATGCCACGAGGTCTTCTCCCTGCGCACGGCGCTTGTCTTCTGGCATGGGCCCGGTCCTCGACGCGCGGGTAACCCGCATCAACCGCCGATGCGTGTCATCACGCCCTCGAAGGGCACCCCACCATCCACCTCGCAGCCGTGGCCTTCGCGCTTGCTCAGGGTCAGTGCACGGATCTGATCCTGGATCGCGGCATCGCTTGCCCCCTCCCGCAGCAAGGTGGTCAGCGGCGGCGTTCCATCGTCCGAGAGACAGGTGCGCAGGTTGCCCTCCGCAGTCAATCGCAGGCGGTTGCAGGAGGCGCAGAAGCGGTCCGAAAGCGAGGAGATGAAGCCCACCACTGCCCCCGTCTCCGGCAGTCGCCAGTGCACCGCAGGCCCTCCTCCCTGCGCGGCAGGTTCCGGTTCCATCTTGTGGGTGCGGGCAATGCGCTCCCGAAGGGTCGCCCCCGTCACGCAGCGATGACGACTGACCTCGAACGGCATGTACTCGATAAAGCGAACCTGGAGATCCGCGGGGCGTTCACTGGCCCAGGCAAGAAGCGGCTCCACCTGGTCCTCGTTCTCCCCCTCCAAAATCACCACGTTGACCTTGATTGGGGACAGACCAGCGGCCAGGGCCACATCAATCCCGTCCAGTACCCTGGTGAGATCCCCCCCCCGGGTCAAGCGGTGGAACAGGTCCGGATCCAATGCATCGAGGGAGACGTTGACGCGATTCAAACCGGCGGCCGCCAGCCGGCCTGCCACGAGGGCCAACACGTGACCGTTGGTGGTCATGGACAGATCGTCCAACCCCGGCAAATCCGCCAGTACCCGGACCAAGCGGGGGAGGTCCCGCCGCAGAGTGGGTTCCCCGCCAGTCAATCTCACCCGTCGAACCCCCAGCGCCACAAAGCACCCCACGAGGCGCTGGATCTCCTCGAAGGTGAGAAGCCCATCCCGGGGCAGCCAGGTCATCCCCTCCTTTGGGAGGCAGTAGGTGCAGCGAAAGTTGCAGCGGTCCGTCACCGAGACCCGAAGGGTGTCGTGCACGCGACCAAAGCTGTCGACCAGGGCCGTCACGCGAGCTGATCCAGGACTGCGCTGGCGAGCTGGTCAAAGATGTGCGCCGCCGGGCCTTCCCCAAGCACCGCGGGATTACCCGCATCCCCCCCCTCCCGAATGCCCTGCTCCAACGGAATCTGGGCCAAGAGGGGCAGGTCCTCTTTCCGGGTCATGGCGGCTGCCCCCCCTTCCCCGAATGGATGCGCCCGGGAACCATCCGGCAGGGCATACCAGGCCATGTTCTCCACGACCCCCATCACCGGAACATTCAGCTTGCGGAACATCTCCATGCCGCGGCAGGCATCCAGGAGCGCCACCTCCTGGGGGGTGGACACAATGATCGCCCCGGAAATGGGCACCGCCTGGATCATGGTGAGCTGCGCATCCCCCGTTCCAGGCGGCAAGTCCACCACCAAAACGTCCAGCTCCCCCCAGTCCACGTCCCGCAGAAACTGCCGCACCACCCCCATCACCATGGGGCCCCGCCAGATGATGGGCTCGGTGGAATCGACCATGAAACCGATGGAGATGCACTTCACCCCGTAGGCCACCAGGGGGATCATCTTGTTCTCGCGACTGGCCAGGGGCTTGCCATTCACCCGCATCATCAGGGGCAGGGAGGGTCCATAGATGTCTGCATCCAGGAGGCCCACCTTCTTGCCGGCCTTGGCCAGGCCACAGGCCAGGTTGACCGCCACCGTGGACTTGCCCACCCCGCCCTTGCCCGAGGCGACCGCCACGATGTGCTTCACCCCTTCGATGGCCTGAAGTTGAATCGGTCCTCCGTGGGGTCCCATTCCGGGTCCCTGCATGCCGCGCACCCCGCCGGGCGCCGTGGGTGCAGGTGTTGACACCCTCGCCAGCCGCACGTTGCAGATGACCTCACCGGAGAATCCCTGGTCCTCCAGGGATTGGTGCAGGGCAAGCTGAATCTGCTCCCGATCCGTGGGGGTGTGGCCCGAACCAAAGGTCAGGGTGTAGCGCAGGTTGCCGTCAGCCAGCTTGCTGTCCGAGACCATGTCCGCCAACCAGATGGAGCGGCCACTTACCGGATCGCGAACCTGCGTGGCAGCGGGTTCCAGGAGATGATCTGCAGTGGTCATGTTGCCCTCGAACGAGGCCCTGCCCTTATCCGGCGGGGTCGGCCGCGGCCTCCTTGGAAAGCTCCCAGACCAGGTGGGAGAGCTCGGGGCCGATCAGGGAATCCACCGCGAGTCGACATGCTGCAGTGGAGCCGGGGACCGAGAAGAGGATCACCCCCTGGCAGATCCCGGCCGAGGCCCGGGAGAGCATGGCTGCAGCGCCGATCTCCTGGAAAGACAGCATGCGAAACAGCTCCCCAAACCCAGGCAATGGCTTGTCGATCAAGGCGTCCACCGCCTCGAATGTCCCATCCCGGGCTGAAATTCCGGTGCCCCCGGAGAGCACAAGTGCCTGGTCCAGACCGCCCTCCACTGCCTCCAGGACCCACGCCCGCACCCGGTCCGGATCATCGGGCAGAAAGTCCAAGCCGGATACCCGGTGGCCCGCTGCCTCGAGGCGCTCCTGCAGCACAGCACCGGAAGTATCGGTCTTTTCGGTCCGGGTGGTGGAGACCACCGCGAGACGCACCTGCACCGAGGTCTTACCGGCGTGACCGTGATGTTCTCTGTGGCCCATGGTGGAGGGCTTATCCCGGCGGCCGGTTCCAATTGACCAGCTGGTCGCCAGGAAGAGGCACGGGCCTCGCGCCGGCCAGGGCATCGGTGGCACTGCCATTCACGGCCAACACGGCCGCCACCCGCGGTGCCCAGAATCCGGGAAGATGGGCGAGAAGAGGATGGGGGGAGCCGGATTCATCCACCGCGACAGAGGGCGCACCCGCCTTCACAAGCCGGGCGACACCAGACGCCTGGAGTCCCGGCAGGTCACATGGCACCAGCAGGGCGGTCTCTCCATCCTCCAGGGATTGCAGTGCCGCCAACAGCCCCCGCAAGGGGTGGGGTGATTCGGGGGAAGGCGCCTCGCGCAGGAGCGGAATCCCCAGGTCCGCCAGGGCCTCGTCCCGCACCACGAGGCACACGGGAAGCCCGGCCGCCTCCAGGGCGGATGCGACCCTGGCCGCCATGGGCACGCCGTCAATCGGGTGCCGGGCCTTGTCCGAGCCAAAGCGCATGGACTGCCCTCCGGCGAGCACAAACCCCTTTACCAATCGAACCTCGCATCGGAACGCCCGGTCCAGTCCCACCGCAGAACCTGCACCGAGATCTCGTCTCCCGCTGCCAGGCCCGCGCAGTCCTCTCCCAGGAGCGCAAATCCATCGGCAAAGACCATGGAGGTGAGCGCCCCCGAGGAGGCATTGGCAACTGGCGTGGCCCGAATCCCATCGGCGTCTGTCAGGGACACCCGGCAGAATTCCGCCCGCCCCGGTTTCTTGGACAGGTCGGCGGTGAGCCGCGCCCGCACCACCGGGAGAAACGGGGACGGGTCGCCCAGCATTCCCCGGATCACCGGCCGCACAAACTGGTAAAACCCCACCATGCACGAAACCGGGTTGCCGGGAAGACCAAAGGCGGGCTTGCCCCCCATTCTCCCAAAGGCCAGTGGCTTCCCCGGTTTCATGCGGATCTTCCAGAAATCGAGCGCGGCGTCGTGGGCGTCAAAGGCATCCTTGACATGGTCGTGATCCCCCATGGACACGCCCCCCGTGGTCACGATCACGTCCTCTTCCACGCACCGCGCCAGGTATCGCTGCAGCTCGGCTGGATCGTCCGGGGCGATTCCGCAGTCCACGCCGATGGCCCCTGCTGCAGCGACCAACCCCATGAGCGCGTGGGTGTTCGAGGAGTGGATCTGCCCGGGCTTGAGCGCCACATCCACCGGCATCACCTCGTCGCCCGTGGAGAGGATGGCCACCCGCGGTTGCCGCGCCACCTGCACGCGAGGCATGCCAAGAGCTGCCAGAAGTCCCACTTCCGGGGGACCGAGGATCCGACCGCTGCGCAACACAACCGTCCCCGCGGAGACATCGTTTCCCTGGTCTCTCACGTTCTGCCGGGGAGAGACGCCCTGGTGAATCTCCACGGCCTCCATGCCGCCATCGGTGCGCTCGATCATCACCACCGCATCCGCCCCCGAAGGCATCGGGGCCCCGGTCATGATTCGGGCGCATGTGCCCGGGGTGATCAAAACCGACGGGGTCTGCCCAGCCCCGATGTGCTCCACGACATCCAAACAAACGGGAACGGTCCGGGTGTCCTCTGCAATCACGGCGAACCCGTCCATGGCCGAGTTGTCCCAAGGAGGAAGGTCGGCCGAAGCCGTGACGTCTTCCGCAAGCACCCGCCCACAAGCCTGCTCGATGGGGATCTCCTCCGACACCGGCGCAGTGACCGCTGTCAGCACCCGCGCCAGGGCCTCTTCAGGTGACAGCACGACTGCGCTCCCGCATCACTGCGCTCCCCTCTCGAGTGGCTGCGGAAAGACCAGGAGCACCTGGCCCACCTGCAGGTGGTTCGGGTCCTCCATGTGGTTCCAGGCCACCAGGTCCCCCACACTCACGCCGTGTCTCTGGGCAATCATCCCCAGGTTGTCGCCGGTCCGCACCTTGACCTTCATGGGCTCCCCTGACGACTGGGCCTTCTTCGACCCGCCCTCTGCACCCAGCAGGGGCACCACCACCTCCATCCCCACGGAAATGCGGTTCGGATTGGAGATGCGATTGAACTCCACCAGCGCATCCACACCCACACCATACTGGGCAGCAATGGACCCGAGGGACTCGCCGGATTGGACCCGGTGCTTGCGGTAGGTGACCCGCTCGGCGGCTGGCACCTGGACGATGGCCGCCTGAAATGCAGCGGTGGTTCCCAGGGGAATGCGCACGTGGGTCGTGGAATCAGGGGGCGTCGCGCCTCGCAGCAAGGCGGGATTCAGGGTGACCACAGCCGCTTCATCCACCCCGGCGCAGCGGGCGATCACGTCCAGGGTGACGGACCCCTCGACCTCCACCGTTTCGTAGACCAATTGGGACCGGGGGGTGATTCCCGTGAACCCATACCGCTCTGGATGCTTGCCGATAATGGCCGCCGCCATGATCTTGGGCACGTAGTTGCGCGTCTCGGGAGGCAATGCCTTCAGGCGAACCAGCTCCCAGTAGTCATCCGTCCCCTGCTTTCGAACCGCCCCCCGCACCCGCCCGGTGCCCGCGTTGTACGCCGACCAGGCCAGGGGCCAGTCCCCGAAGAGCCGGTAGAGATCGTCCAGCATCTCCATGGCCGCCGCAGTGGCGGCTTCCGGATCCCGGCGCTCGTCGACCCAGTAGTCGATGCGCAGGCCATAGCCGCGGCCCGTGGGGGCGATGAACTGCCAGAGCCCCACCGCTGAAGCCGTGGACTTGGCATGGGGTGAGAAACCAGACTCGATCATGGCCAGGTAGAGGGTGTCCTGGGGCAGGCCGGCTTCCGTCAGGGCTGCCGAGATCATGGGCTGGTACCGGCCCTGCCGCGCCAGCCACTTTCGGTAGTACTTGCTGCCCCGTCCCTGGAAGTAGTGGAGCCAGCGCTGGACATCCGCATTCAAGACGACCGGAATGTCGAACTCCGAGGGGTCCAAGCCGGTCTTCGGCTCCGGTTCCACCGGCGGGTCCTCCACCTTCTCGGCGGGCACCCCCGGCCAGGCACCATCCTCCAGCAGCTCCTTCTCTGCGACCTTCTCCTCCTCGAACTCCTCGGCCTCTTGTTTCCCCTCCTCCGACGCAGGCTCGCTTCCCTGCTCCACAATGTCCCACAGGGAAGGGGGCGGCTCCGGCTCCTCTTCCGGTGGGCTCCAGGGGCTCTCCTCCTGTCCCCACGCAGGGGCTCCGAGGACACACCACAAGAGCGGCAGAAGGGAGATCATGGTCTCCCGTAGCCGGGTCCCCCCTCCCCAGCCAGCGTTGCCCGGTGAGCCATCCTGCGCTACCACCGGCGCACCCACCGGCTGGCAACCCCCATGTCCCACATTGTCATCGCTACCCAGGACGATGTCCTTCGGAACCAGGTGGTGGAGCCCCTGGCCGATACCGGTCACGCAGTACATGCCACGACAGGCTGGGATGGACTGGTGCGAGGCCTCGCAGATCCAGGCTGCACCATGGTGTTGGTCGATGCGTCCCTACCGGACCTCCAGCCGGATCTGCTCCTCCAGATCACAGCCTCCCTCACCCACAAGCCCCTGGTGCGGGTCATGGGGGGAGCTGCACCGCCCCTTACCCGCGTCTCGACCCGGCAGGACCTGCTCCTGGGCCAGGTACGGTCCCGCACACCCGCCAGCTTGAATCCCAGGGAACGCCGCATCTTGAGTCACATGGGGCTGGGGAAGAAGCCGTTTCGAAGGCTGGCCCGTATGGCGACCCATCCTCTTCCCGTCCGAATCCAAGGGGAACGAGGCACCAACAAAGAGAGCATCGCCCGGGCGCTGCACGCCCTCAACGGAGACACCGGCCCTTTCGTCAAGCACAGGGGCAGCGCCATGCCCACCCTCTCCGGGCGAGAGGGCACCCTGTACCTGAAGGATGTGGACGAGTGGGGCGAGGCCGACCTGGAGCAGCTCATCCGGAGTCTGGAGGAAACCCGCTGGCGCCTCATCGGCGGGTCCCGCAATCCACCTGTCGGCGACGATGCAGTGCTCTCCTGGACCCACCTCTTGTTGCCCCCTCTGCGCGAGAGACAGAAAGACATCAAGTCCCTGACGAAGATCTACCTGGAGCGGTACCGACGAAGCCTCGGAATGCCCAGGAGACGGCTGGATGAGTCCGTCTGGAGAATGCTCCACTCCTATGACTGGCCCGGCAACACCAAGGAGTTGGAACACCTGGTGGTCCGGGTGCTGACCTCCACGAACCGGCCGGAGATTCGCCGGCGAGACATCCCTCGCGCCGTGCGCGATCTGATACTTAAAAACCCCCACGCTGAGATTCGAGACCTGGCCCAGGGGTTCGAGGAAGTGGTGGAGGCCCGCCTGGGACCCATCGTCGGGGAATACCAGATCGACTCGGACCTTGGCCTTCACCGCCTCGCGGTCAACGCCACCGAACGGGCCCTGTTCCGCCTGGCCTTGTCTCGTACGGGGGGCAACCAAAAGGCAGCAGCAAACCTTCTCGGTGTCGCAAGAAATACCCTGCGCACAAAACTCACCCAGCTGGGAATCGAGGGAGAGGAGAGGTGATTCGCGGACTGTACGGCATCGCGGACGCGGATTTCGGAGACCCGGTTGCACTGGCCTTGCAACTGTTGGAAGGGGGTGTGGAAACACTCCAGGTGCGATGCAAGAAATGGCGTGCCGCCCGAATCGGTGCGGTGTTGCAGGAGATTGGTCCTACTTGTGCCGCTCGGGGCTGCCTGTTGCTGGTCAACGACCACCTGGAGTTGGCCCCCCTCGCGGGTGGGCTGCACCTGGGCCAGGAAGATGGTGTGGTGCAGCGATCTGACCTCCCGCATGGAGCGCTCCTGGGCCGTTCCACCCATGATGAGGGACAGGTCCAGGCGGCCCTGGCAGAAGGGGTGGACTACATCGGGTTCGGACCTGTCTTTGGGTCCAGAACCAAGGCCACGGGCTACACGCCGCGGGGCCTCTCCGCCCTGCAAAGAGCGGTGGAGGCAGCCGGCAACACACCGGTAGTGGCCATTGGGGGAATTACCGAGGAGAACCTCCCGGAGGTACGCAGGACGGGTGTCCAGGCCTGGGCACCCATCTCGGCCCTGCTGGGACAGGAGGACATTGTCGCCACCACCCGGCGGTTCAGGATGCCTTGACGCAGACCCCCAGTGTCTGTGAATGCGGTTCCAGGAGGGCGGCAAGCCAGGCCCGTGCCTTCCAGTCGGTCTCGTCCAATTCCGTGCGCGGGTTGGAGTCGGCAACGATTCCCGCCCCCACCTGCACATGGGCGCTGCGCTCCCCGCACCCGGCCCCGAGAAATGTGGCGGTGCGAATGGCCACGTTCCACTGGGCCGAGCCGCCATCCCCAAAAAAACCGATGGCACCCGTGTACACCCCGCGCGGCACCGGCTCCAGGGCGTGGATGATCTCCATGGCCGCGACCTTGGGCGCACCGGTGATGCTGGCCCCTGGGAAGGTGGCCTCCAGGGCTGAAACCGCGTCGTGGCCCGGCGCCAACCGGCCCTGCACCGACTGCTCTGCATGGAACAGGGTGGGCAGGGACGCCAGGACCCTCGGGGAAGTGACCACCGAGCCCGGGGTACACACCCGGGAGAGGTCATTGCGGGCCATGTCCACGATCATGGTGAGTTCTGCTTGCTCCTTGGGATCCTCCATGAGCTGCCGCGCCAACAGCCGGTCCAACTCGCCGGTTGTTCCCCGGGGGCGCGTTCCCTTGACCGGCCGCGTTTCCACCCGTCCACTCTCCACCCGCAGAAGGAGCTCCGGGGAGTTCGAGACCACCTGCCCCGCCTCGCCGAGATCCAGCAAGGCCCCATACCGGGCGGGGTGGTTTCTCCGAAGACGAAAGGCGCATTCCAAAGGAGAACCCGCCCGGTCCACCACGAGGCGCCGGGACAGGTTGGCCTGGTAGCAGGCCCCCGCACGAATGGATGCCAGTACCTGCTCCACGCCCTGAAGGAACCCCGCGGGATCCCCCACCTCCGCCAGGTGTCCCCCGGGGACCTGGGGAAGGGGCACCTCGTGCGCTTCCTCCAGCACCACGGAGGCCGCTTCTACAAAGGTGGGCGCACCACCGGCGCACCACGACTGCCCATCCCACCAAAGTGCGCCGTCCACTCGCCAAAGGGCAAGATCCGCCAGGGGGCGAGGCCCCTTGGGAGACGGCATCTTCTCACACCACCTGCCCGCCTCGTAGCCGAAGTATCCGACCACCCCTCCCGCAAAGGGCATTCCAGGCGCCATGGAGGACTGCCGGAGAAGGCAACGAACAGACTCCGCCCAGCCAGGCCCTGGGTCCACATCCAAGGCCGCCCCCCAGGTGAAGACCGTGCCCCATGGCCCATCAAACCAACAGAACCTGGGCTTCAAAGCAGCGATTCTGGCGACGGACTCCCACGGAGGAGAAAGCTGGCCAAAGTGGCGTACCATGCAGGGCAGCTATCACGCCCGGAAGTCTCCGGGACACCGTTGCAGCCCGCGCCGAGGTGTGTTTAATTCACCTTCATCGATTGCCAATAGACCGCTCATGAAACTCGTCCTCCTCGAAACAGATGCCGACTTTGCCCGGGTCCTCACGCAGGTGCTGGACAAGGCCGGATTCCGAGTGGAACAGGTTCCCTCCCCGGAAGAGGCACTGTCCAAGGTGCGAACCTCCTTGCCGGATCTCCTGGTCCTGGGATTGGGCGGGGATCTCGCTGCGGGTGGCCAGCTGTTGAAGCGCCTTCGCAAGGAGCCCGTGGGAGCCACGCTGCCCATCCTTCTCATGTCCTCCACGTGGTCGGAAACCAACCCGCACATTCAGCACCTGTTGTCCCACCACCGGTGCCAGGGCTTTCTCGCTCGTCCCTTTCCCATGCTGGACCTGGCTGATCGCCTTCGCGCCGCAGCCGCCGATGCGCCAGTCGCCGAGACCGCCAGCGCCCCCGCCCCAAAGCCGGATCGAAAGACCCTGCGACTGCTGCAGTCCATCTGGATTGAAAAGCGAACAGGCGTGCTCCGATTGGCATCCACGGACAATTGGGCCTTGTTCAACAATGGTGCAGCCATGGATGAGGGGTCCCTCTCGCTGGCCCGGCAAGCCATGTACGAGGGAGGGGCTTCCTTTTCGGAAACAAACGAGTCGGGGAGCGCCTCGATCCTGCCTTTCGCCGCCCTGTTGATGGAGGGGTGCATGGCCCGGGTGCAAACCACCTTTGTCCTGCAGCGGGACAAGAACTGGGCAGCCCCCGGAGAGCGCAACGACCGCCTGGAGGAGTTGGGTGCTTCGGATTCCGTCCAAGCCCTGCTGCAGGCAAGCAACAACGAGGTCGCCCTGGGAACGCTCTTGGACGACACCGACGAACAGGCCAGTGAGCTTGCAGCGCTGGCACAGCTCGGCGTGATCGAGTTTCAGCCCATCTCCACCCGGACTGCAGCACGCAAGAAGGCAGCGGAAGCCAGAAGGCGCGCCGCTGCCCGGGCCGCAGCGACCCCCACCCCTGCCGAGGCGCCCACCTCGCTCGAGCCAGCCATCGAGGAAGCAACTGGAGCGCTTCCCGAGGAGGGCCTGTCCTTGCCCGAGGGGGCCTCTGAAGATGCCACCGTGACCATGAAACGCCTCGTGCGAGAGTGGGGGACCCTCCAGGGGGCAGACCACTACACGGTGCTGGGCGCCTCTCCGACGACTCCACCCGATCGACTGGAAGCCCAGGCCCAGCGCATGGTGGATCGCTACTCCGCCCTTGCGAATGACGAGAAGCAACCCTATCCAGTGCGGGAGTTGGCGCGGAAGATCCTGGGCCGGGTCGAGGACGCCCAGGATCTGGTGGCAGGCCGCAAGCAGGCGGTGGCGACCTTTGGCATGGCCGCGGATTCCGCCAACTTGTCCAAGGAGGATCTGGCCTTCCAGGAAGGGCAGACGGCCTTGGAGGCCGGCCTCTACGAGCGGGCCGCCCAGTGTTTCACCGCGGCCCGCAACGAGCGCCTGGACTCGGCCCGCAACCTTGCGTGGCTCGGCTGGGCCACCTACCACAATAAAAAGCTCTCCCTGGAGGACCGCTGCAACGAGGGGCTGGATTTCCTGCGCCTTGCCAACTCCTTTGACCCCCACCACAAGGAGGGGCAGTATTTCCTGGCCTTCATCGAGAGCAAGCATGGCAAGCCAGAGCAGGCAGTCAAGCGGCTGCAGGGGTTGCTTCAAGACGACCCGGGAAACCGCGAGGCCCGAACGCTCTTGAACGGCCTGCGCCGCGACCACGGAATCTGATCCTTGGACTCCTCGGGCAGAGGCAAGGACCCACAGATTGCCCGCTGGCTCTGGCTGTCCCTGACCTGCTGGTACATCCTGCTGCTGGGGGGACACATCTACAGTCCCGACGGTACGGTCATGTACCGGGTGACACAGGGGTGGGTCGAAGACGGCACCTTGGATTTTCCCGTCCTGCCGGACCACGAAGCGTTTGGCGGTCCTGTCTCCCGGGAGGAGGACGGCAAGGTCACACGGCGACACTCCAAGTATGGGCTTGGGCTCTCAGCTGCCTCTGTGCCCGCCTATGCTGCCAGCCGACTCCTCTCCCCCCTTGCCACCGACGAAGAGAAAGGCATCTTCCACACGCCGGCCACAATGGAGGGGCCGTTCTCGTGGGGGTCACACCGTCGGGTAAGGGACCCGGATCGGCGCTCCTTTCGCCGACTTTGGTACAAGGTGGGCCGGGACAGGTTTGACGACGCATTTGGCGCCTTTCTTGTGACATGGACCAACGGGGCCCTCACAGCAGGGACCTGCGCCCTGTTGTTTCTTCTGTTGCGCGGCCTCGGAGTCGGTGTCCGGGTCTCCCTTGGCTGTGCGGTGGCCTGCGGGCTGGGCAGCCCCATGTTGCACTATGCGCGGACCTTCTGGGCGGAGCCGTTGGCGGCTTTCTCGTTCACCGGAATAGCCGCGTGCCTGGTTCGAAATGCCAGGTCCGGGGACAGGCGGGACCTGGTTGGCGCAGGTGGATTTTACGGGTTGTTGGTGGCCACGAAGATCGCCCTCGGCATCCTGGCCCTTCCCCTGGGGCTGGCCCTCCTGCACAGCCGCAGTTGGAAGTGGAGGGACTTCCTGGGGGATGTGGGTTGGATCACGGCGGGGGCGGCGCCTGGCTTTGCGGGGGTCGGGGCCTACAATGCGGTGCGGTTTGGCTCTCCGCTTTCCACCGGGTACAGCGTCGCTGTGGATGCCTGGACCAGCCCCTGGACCGAGGGGCTCTTGGGGTTGATCGCAAGCCCGGGACGCGGACTCTTGTGGCACTTCCCCCTGGTGTTGGTGTCCCTCTGGGCCATCAGAAAGTGTCAGGGCACCTCCCGGACCCTCTCAATTCTGGCTTTCAGCGGGCTTGTCACACTGCTGGGGCTGTACTGCAGGTGGTGGGACTGGGGCGGCAGCTGGTGTTGGGGGCCCCGGTTCCTTGTGCCCGTGCTCCCGCTTCTCTACGTGCCTGTGGCCGTGGCCCTGGAGAATGCAGAGGGGGCCCAGCGCAGGGCCATCAAGGCGGCAGTGGGTCTCACGGCCCTTGTGGCCATCAACGGCATCCTGGTGAATCCCCACGACTACTACCAGTGGCTGAAGGCGATCTTCGTGACCGACAAAGAGGCCTGGGCTGCCCTGGGCATCTTCCACCACTTTGAGCTCCTGTACTGGGACTGGCACTTTGCGCCCCTCCTGCGCTGGTGGACCTTTCCCGTGCGTGAGACCCAGCTCCTTCCCGCGGTGTTCAGCGCCCCCGGCCTGGTGGCGGGACTGTACGCGCTGGTGTTGTGCGGAGTGCTGCTCGGGGTACTCCGGATCCGGCGCTTCATTCCCGCCGCAGTGACTCAATCGTCGCAGTGACTCAATCGTCGCAGTGACTCAATCGTCGTAGACAGGGTCCGGGTCGTAGTCGCCATCCAGGGGCGCATTTCCAAACTCGTCGTCTGGCGGGCCCTCGTCGTCCGGCCCAAAGTCCTGGTACCGGGTCGGTCGCTCCGGCTCATCGTCCAGGTCGTCGTATTCCAGGTCTGGATCGTCCTCAGATTCCGGGCGTCGCATGACCTTCTTGTCCCGGGCCTCGTCCTCTGGGGATCCCTCCTCGTCCGACTCCCGCTTGGACCGTCGATCCCGCATGCGCTCCCGTCGCTCCCGAATGCGGTCCTCCCGCCGCTCCTTCCGGGCATCGTCCTCTTCAGCCTCGGGTTCGCCGCCATCCACCCGGGTCACGGATCCGCTCGTGCTTCGGCGGTCCACGCGGGAAGAGGTCTTGCCCCGGGCTGCACTCCGGTCCTCTCGGAACCGCCAGTTGGCCACGGTGCCGGTGACCTGGAAGTGGTACTCACCGCCGGAGTCCCGGGCCCTCTTCATCTGCGGAAGGATCTTCGCCAGGTCGTCCATTTCCTCGGAGAGCTTGAACCGCACCTTCAGCCGCACGCGGCTTCGCTCCATCGGCTCCTGCAAGACAATGTCGCCGTCCAGGACCAGCCGGATCACGTCGGACTCAATCTTTCCTTTCTTGACCTTCAGCCGGCCCCCATCCACCTCCAATTGAATGATGGCCTCATCAAACGTGGTGGGTTCCAATTCAAAGCCGCCAAAAGAGGCCTGGTTCAGAGCCAGCCCGTCCACCGACAGGCGAACCCGGCCCTTGCTCTTCGAGGAATCCTCTCCATCGATGGCCAGCTTGATCAAGCCCTTGAGGCGCCCCTCCAGGCCCACTTGAAAGGCCTCGCTCTCGATGGGGTAGGCCGAAAGATCCAGGCCGCGAATCTTGAGGTCCATGCCGGAGCCATCTCTGGACTGGTAGACCTCCCCAAAGACTCGACCATCGTACAGGCGGGTGTTCAGTTCGACCGAACGAGTGCCCCCCAACAGGGGCAAGGCCCGGATGCGGGCCGCGAACTTGTCCAGGACCAGGCGCAGGTTGGGGCCCGCGCTCTCCTCGTCCCGAGACGAGCCCTTGGCACGGGAAAAGAGCTGGACCCCCTTCAATGAAACGCCCAACACGCCCCAGGGAGCGGCCTTTTCCACCCGGAGAAGCTGCTTTCCACTTGTGGCCTGCTCCACCTCGTAGGCCATCCGGTCCCCCAGGGCCTCAGAGGGAAAACTCAAATGAAACGCCAGCTGGAAGACCAGGGCCCCCCACACCACGCCGAACAAACCGATGCCGATGCGCTGGATCATCCGCTCTCCTCCTCGACGAGGCGGTAGGCCGCCACATCCAACTTCACGGTCAACTTCTTTTCACCCGACACGCGCACACTCTTGAGGTTCGCCGACTGGATGCGCAGGGGGTAGCCGGTGCCTTCGGTTTCGTAGAGAAAGTTCAGCACCTGGTCCAGGGCTGCCTTCTTGACGGTCACCGAGTAGTTCTTGATTTCCAGGATGCCCTGTTGGCTCTTTGAGGTCTCCCGCACCGAATCCAGGTTCCCGCGAATCTGGGCCGAGCTGGCAGCCTTCTCCAGGAAGGCAGAAAGGTCCGTGTCTTCGTAGACCTTGAGCTTGGCTTCCAGTTCCTCGGCCTTGGCGCCTGCCTCCAGGTACTCCACCCCCAGGGCCTGAACCAGAACCAGGGTCTGCTGGCCCCGGACAAGGTCTTCCTCCAACCCCTCCAAGACCGCCATCATCCCCAGGACAACGGCTCCCACAAGGGCCACCACCAGGGTGGAAGAGAGGCCGTAGAACAGCTTCCGATCCCGGGGGGTCATTCCCAGCAAGAAGGCCTCGAACCGAGCCCCCCATGGTGCTGCAACCTGGCTTACCCGGGCACGTACATTTTCAAACATCAGCCTTCCTCCTTCTCGTCCCCATCCAGGGGAATGGTCAGGGAAAAGCTGATGCCGTCCCCCAGCTTCTTTTCATCACCCTTGACCGTGTCTTTGAACCGGGCCCTCCGCTGCAGGGACTGCTCAATGCTGGCCGCTGCTTCGTAGCCCGTGGTTTCGGCTTTCATCCGCACGGAGGTGGGGGTCAGGGTCATCTCCCGCACTTCGACCCGCACGTCCTTGGGCGGAGGAAAGGCCTGGGAGATTTCCTTGAGCAGCACCAGCATGGGCGGCTCTCCCTGCATGGCGCCTTCCAGGATGTCGACCCGCTCGGCTTCGGTACCGGCCAACTCCAACAGGAAATCCCGGGAGAGTTCTGCTTTCTGGGCGATGGACTCCGGCATGTCCGGGACGATCGACGCCACCTCGGCAATGACCTGGGCCTCAAGCTCGGAGATTTCTTGCGACAAGCTCATCCCCTTGAGGGCAAAGAGCACAAGGCCCACGGCAAGCAGTCCCACACCTCCTGCTGCAGCGTACCCGGCCAGGTCCCGCACAATGGCCAGGTCCCCCTTGTAGCCAAACTCCCCCTTCCGGAACTGGAACTCCCGGCTGTGGGTCATCCCCCCCGCCACCTCGCTCAAAGCATGGGACAGGGCAAACCGGCCCGGGTCTCCCTCGAAGACCGCCTCATCGGAAATGGAAGCACGGCGGACCGGCACCCCAAGGGCAGCCGCCACCCGGGGTGTCAGGCCCTGTAGCTCCGAGGTCCCACCGGTCACCACCAGGTCTTCAATCTCCACATCGGTGCTGGCTTCGAAGGCCAGGCGCGTGGCCCGGAGTTCAGCAAGAAGGGGCGCCAATGCCTCTTCCAGGACCCGGCCCGGGCCGACACCCGCATCCGTGACGTCCTCCGCATCCGGTGTCTCCGTGGCCTCCACCACAGCCACGCCTCCAGCGAACCTGGGCAGAGAGGCCATGTGCTTCTCCTCTTCAGCGACCTCCCAGTCCCAGTCAAAGGCCCGGCACAAGGCCAGGGTCAGATCCCGCCCCCCCCGGGACAGGGCCCGGACCTGGATGACCTCTCCCCCGGACACAAAGGCCACCAGGGTCCGGGTGTGCCCGATGTCCACCACCATCCGGTGGCCCATGCCCGGGGCGAAGCTGGCCAGCACCTCTGCATCCAGCACCACGCGGCGCGGTTGAAGGCCGGCTTCCTTCAAGCCCTGGAGCATGCCCCCAAGCACCTGCTTGCTGGCCAAGGCACACAGGACGCGGCTCCCCTCTCCCACGGGCTTGAGCACCCGGTAGTCGAGCACGAAGTCATCCAAATCAAAGGGCACGTGGCCCTCCAGCTCAAAGGCCAGGGTCTTTTGAATCTGGGCGCGGTCGCTGAACGGAAGGCGGATGCCGCGCAGGGAGGCCCGATCGGCGGGAAAACCCGCTGCGCAGGTGGCCCCCTCCGTCTGGGGAAGATCCCGAAGCAGTGCCGCCAAGGCGGCAAAGCGCTCGGCTTCTGTGGGGAGGCTTTCTGTGTCTTGAAGGATGGGTGCCACCTTGTAGTCCAAGGTGCCGCCGCGCCCAAGACGCCCTTCCACGATGGCCAGCTTGACCGAGTGGGTTCCGATGTCTACGCCGAGAATGGTTGCCATTTCTTCTCCTCAATCCACGCGCCAGAAGACGAACTTGCCTTCCTTGCTCTTTTCGAAATCCATGACCACGGTGAGGCTCTGCGTCGCGTCTCCCACCATGCCGATGGACTTGACCGTAAACACTGTCGACTTCGTTCCAATGGCCTTTCTCATGGCCGGTTCCACGTTCACCCCCTGGCCCGAGAGCCAGTTGGTGAAATCCTTGGCCTTGGCGAAGCTCGCCCCCATCATCCGGTACTCCGCCAGCTCCTGCAGCAGCACCTCGCACTGGGTGTCCATGGGGCTTGGGCTGATGTAGGCCTTGAACAGGCCCACCAGCACCTCGGAGGAGGCGGTGTTCACGTTGATCTTCCCCGTGCCGTACAGGGTGAAGTACTCGGAATACCGGTCGTAGACATCGTCCTGCCAGCCCTCCACCAAGCGAATCTCCGCCTTGGTTTCAAAGGGGGCATTCTTGGAGAGGTAGGGAGAATCCAGGTTGTTGTACAGGTCGTCCTCGTACCCACCCTGGGCGCCGGAGCGCATGGTGTCCTGATCCACCCAGTCCAGCAGGTTCGAAATCAACTCCCAGCGATCGATGTTGCGATCGTAGAACCACTGGTCGTGCTCCTCTCCGGACATGAGTCCGTAGAGTTGAATGGCCGTGGGGTTTTCCATGAGGGGCACGGTGCCGTAGGTGCCAATGAGGCCGATGTTGACCTTGGAGTCCTCGTCCACGATCTCCGCGAGGAAGTCCCCGTCGAAATCCAGGAAGTTCCGATTCGCAAACCGGCTCTCCCGGCTGGCCTCCCGGGTCTCTGCATCCAGGCCCTCGTCCCGGAGCTTCTCCAGGTCTTCGGATTCCAGGTCCCCACCGCTCACGAAGATCATTCGCAGCAGGCTGGTGTTGATGTTGGGCATCAGCTGCCACAACTCGATCCCGCCCATCCCGATGCTGTTCATCATGTTCTTGAGCATGGGGTTGTTTTCCACCTGCTTGGTGCCCACCAGGATCAGCCGGTACATGTTGACCCCGGTGCGGGCCAGGGCACCGGCAGCCACCTCATCCCGGGCGTGGGCCGACTGGAGGAACCGCACCCGGGAGCTGAAGCTGATTTCTGTGACAAGAACCGTCATGAACATCAGGGTCGTGGCCACCAGCAACAGGGCCACACCCCGGCGCTTGTCCCGCCGGCGGGGGAATCCATAAAATGGATGCGGATTGCGGAAGAGTCCCATCAACCGCCCTCCACTTTTCCGCGACCAAAGGCGGATCTCGCCAGGGCCTTGGAGTACTGAAGAAGCACGGTGGTGGCGTAGGTGGTCTCGCGGGTCTCCTCCGGGTCGCTTGGATCGGGGCTTTCCAACACAAGAACGATTCGCACCGCTCGAGGAAGCCGGTTGGGGGTCTCGATGCCCGTGGTGTCCCACTCCTCCACCCACTCGCCTCGGGTGCCATCCAGGAAGGAGAGGTCGAACCGCTCCACCCGGTGGGCCAGGGGCAGGATGACGCCATCCTTGTCCGGTTCGTGGTCAATGCGCGGGGCTTCCCGGTGCAGCAGCACGGCGTTGCCGGAGTGCTCCGGATCGTCTTCCGTCCAGAGGGTGATCTCGGTCTGGTCCCCTTCGCGAGAGTCCCGCACCATGCGCCGGTGGGAGAGCGAGGTGAACCAGATCCGGTCCAGGGGCTCGTTGTCCTCGGCTACAAACACGGTGCGGAAGGTGTTGATGGCTGCGGTGTGCTCGGTGAGCCAGGCCAGCTCCAGCTCCCGCGTGATGCGATCCATGGCCACCCTTGCCGACTGCTGCACCTCGTCCTGCAGCTCCAGGGTGTCCCGGGCATCCAGCACGCCAGCCAGGGAGATCCAGGTCATGGCTGCGATCCCCGCCAGGATGCCCATGGCGACCATCACCTCCATGAGGGTCATTCCCAGTCGCCGGGTCCTCACTTTTCCTCCCCCCCGGTGCCGGCGTCTGCTTCCCCGGACAATCCACCGATTCCCGCTCCCGGCATCACAACACCCGATGGATTGATCACGTGGGTGGTCAGCTCGACCTGGTCGATTCCATCCTCGTTCTCCCCCCACCAGACCCGCACCACCAGCTCACGCATGTAGGGCGAGAGGGCTTCAGTGATCATCTCCGGGGAGAGGAAGTTCCCCAGCATGCCCGCTTGGGGGGTTGCCTGCGAGAGGTCTGCTTCTTCCCCTGCATCCCCCCAGTACCCATCGCCTGCCAGGTCCCCCGCCATTCCCATGAGATCCCCTGCCAGGGCCAACTCAATCTCCCGGACCGTGTAGGCCCACTCGTAGTCGGAGAACGCCTCATCAAAATCCACCGACTCCATGTCGTCGCCGTACTCGTCGAAGTCCCCATCTTCCTCCAACTCCTGGTCCCCAAAACCCTCGCGCTCCAGCATGAGCCGGATCTCCGTCATCTTTTCCTGGGCCAGCATGGTGGCCGTGCCGTAGCGCTCCGCACCGAGGGTCATGTCCACACTCGTGGCCTGCGCATCCACCAGGACCACCAGGGAAATGGCCAGGATGCCCATGGCAATGACCACCTCCAGCAAGGTGAAGCCGCGGCGCCTGCTCCGGGGGCTCACAGGTCCAACTCCGGGGCTGCATCCGGCAACCAGTCGCGGCGGTCTTCGGGCCGCACCTCGCCCGCGTGGATCTGGACCCGGCCGGTGAGGGGCTCCACCTCGAGGGTGAGACCATCGTCGGGATCGTTCTCATCCACGAGGTAGATCAGCGTGTGCTCCATGTACCCGTCCGGGAAGACATGGGAATGGGCGATTCGGCGATCAGACTCCTCGTCCATCTCTGCGTCCCAGGGCTCGTCGGGGGCTTCCACCGGCTCCTCGTACTGGGGGGTGTAGATCCAGCCAAAGACGGTGCCCCCGGGGAGTTCGACCCGGGTCGGCAGGGTGCGATCTCCCTCCAGGCCGTCGAACCGGCCCCTCTTCTCCAGGATTTCCCGGGCCTCGCCCTCCTCGATCTCCCTTTGGGTGTACCGGGCCAGCTCGTCCTCGATCTGCTCTTCGAATTCCATGCGGGCCTCCGCATCTGTGAAGACCAGCGTGTTCGGGTCCCCCACCTGCACGCTCCAGCTGTTGCGATCCAGGTCGTACTCGACCCGGAAGCTCACGTTCCGCAGGCCTGCTTCCTCCCGAAGGAAGTTGTAGGTGGTGGCGATCTGCTTGGCCATCTGGGATCGCTCCAACCCAAACAAGCCCCCAAGCCCCGGCAGGGCGATCCCGAAGATGCCCGCAATGATCGCGATGGAGACCATGATCTCCATGAGCGTCATGCCGCGGCGGAATTGGGATCGAAGTCGCATCAATTCCTACTGGATCTTCCCGGAATTGGACACGAGGTCGGCTTCCTTGTCGGAACCGCCAGACTTGCCGTCTTCCCCGAAGGAGACCAGCTTGTAGCCCCGGCAGTCATCGGTGCAGCTGTACTCGAAGTTGCCGCCCCAGGCGTCCGTGGGAACCTCGCCGTTCTTGAACTTCTTCTTCACCTCGTCCAGGGTCGACGGGTACTTGTTCTTGTGCGTGGCCCGGTGAATGGTGAGCATGTTGTCCATGTTCGCCATCTGGATCTTGGTGTTCTCCACGTTGGACTCACCAAAGACCTCGAGCACGTTCACGGCCACCACGGTCATGATGGTGCCGAGAATGGCGATCACAACCATGATCTCCATGAGGGTCATGCCTCGCCGGGCGTGGGAGCGAGCGCGGCGGTTGCGGCTGCGGGAGGAAAGGCAAAACATCAGGGGCTCCTTGGCTATCGAAGGGAATTGGACATGTTGAGCATGGGCAGCATGATGGCCATGGCAATGAAGCCAACCACGCCCCCCATCACGAGAATGAGAAGAGGTTCAAGCAAGCTGGTCAGCCCTTCCAGGGTGGACTCCAGCTGGGATTCATAGGAGTCCGCCACCTTGCCGAGCATGCTTTCCAGCTCGCCGGTGCGCTCCCCGATGGCGATCATGTGGGTCACAAGCGGCGGAAACTCCCCGGACTGGCGCAGGGGAGCAGCAATGGAGTCCCCCTCGGAGATGTTCTCCGCCGCCTCCCGGACCGCCTTGGCCAGGACATCGTTCTGGACCACCCGCTCCACGATTCCCACGGCAGTCAGGATCGGCACACCGGAATCCAGCAGCGTGGAGAGGGTCTGGCAGAAGCGCGTCACGGCTACCCGGCGAACGATGGGGCCCAGAATGGGTGCCTTGAGCAGAAAAGTGTGCCACTTGAAGCGGCCCTCTTTCGTGCTCTTCCACCGGCGGAACAACGTGTAGGCCCCAAAGCCCAGCAGGCCGAGGGCCCACCACCAGCCAAGCACCAACTCCGAGATGCCCAGCGTGATCCGCGTGATGGCCGGCAGGGTCTGCCCGAAGGACTCCAACACCCGCCGAATCCGCGGGATGACAAACACAAAGAGCCCCATCACAATGGCGCCCCCCACCACGGACATGAGGATCGGGTAGATCATGGCCCCGGTCACCTTGCCCCGGAGCTTGACCTGGCCCTCGGTGTAGGAGGCCAGCCGCTGCAGCACCAGGTCCAGGCTGCCAGAGGCCTCCCCCGCGCGAACCATGTTCACGTAGAGATCCGAGAAGACCTTGGGGTGGCTCTCCATGGCATCCGCCAGGCCCGACCCCTGGTTCACCTTCTCCCGCACATCCGCCAGGATCACCTTCAGCTTGTCCTTTTCGCACTGCTCCTGAATGGCCGCCAGGGCCTCCACCATGGGAATGTTGGCCCCGATCAGGGTGGCCAACTGGGTGGTCATCGCTGATACATCTTTGATCCCTACCCGCTGGAAGAAGGCCGCCACATCCACTTCTCGGGACAGGCCGCCACCGCTCTTTTCTGCCTTTCCCTTCCCGCCGCCGGAGACCGCCTGCTGCTTGATGTCTGTGGGGAAGAGGCCCTGCTTTCGCAAGCGGGCACGGGCGCTCTTGGCACCCTCGGCGTCGATGATGCCGGCGATTGCCTTGCCGCGGCCGTCCAGTCCCTTGTATTCGTAGACAGCCATGGGTTCAGCCCGCGACCTCTTCCTGGGTGACGCGCACTACCTCGTCGAAGGAGGTGACCCCATCCAACACCTTGCGCAGGCCATCACGGCGCAGGGTCACAAGACCATCTGCCAGGGCCGCCTTCTTGATGGAACCCGCATCGGCGGACTGCATCACCAGGTGCTTCACCTCGTCAGTCACGTGGAGCAGCTCGTAGATGCCCGACCTTCCCCGGTAGCCAGTTTCCAGGCACTCCGGGCATCCCTTGGGCCGGTAGACGGGCCCCCTGAGGTCCTTCTTGGTCAGTCCCACGTCTTTCAGTTGGACCGCTGAGGGCTCATAGGCCTCCTTGCACTCGCCACAGAGCTGTCGCACCAGTCGCTGGGCAAGCACCGCCACCAGGGACGAGGCCACAAGGAAGGGCTCCACCCCCATGTCCACCAGTCGCGAAAAAGCGCCTGCGGCATCGTTGGTGTGCAGAGTGGAAAACACCAGGTGGCCGGTCAGGGCTGCCTGGACCGCGTTGTCCGCGGTTTCCTTGTCCCGAATCTCACCGACCATGATGATGTCCGGGTCCTGCCGCAGGTGCGCCCGCAGGGCGGATGCGAAAGTCAGCTTGATCTTGGGATTCACCTGGGTCTGGCCGATGCCCTTGAGCTCGTACTCGATGGGATCCTCAATGGTGAGGATGTTCAGGTCGGGCTTGTTGATCTCCGAGAGGGCCGAGTAGAGGGTGGTGGTCTTTCCGGAGCCGGTGGGGCCGGTCACCAGGAGGATTCCATGGGGCCGCCGGATGTGCTTCCGGAAGTCCAACAGCTCGCCGGCCTCCATTCCCGTGGAGTCCAGGCTGAAAACAGCGCCCTTCTCCAGGATACGCATGACCACGCGCTCCCCGTGCCGCACCGGCAGGGTGGAAACCCGCAGGTCGATCTCCCGGCCCGCCATGCGAATGCGAATGCGGCCATCCTGGGGAATGCGCTTCTCGGCGATGTTCAACCCAGCCATGATCTTCACGCGGGACACGATGGACGCCTGCAGCCGCGGGGGGGGCTTGACCACCTCGTAGAGCACTCCATCGATGCGGAACCGGACCACCAGCTCCTTTTCGAAAGGCTCGATGTGGATGTCCGAGGCCCGATCCTTGATGGCCTGGGTCAGCAGCGTGTTCACGAACCGGATGATCGGGGCCTGGTTTGGATCGTCCAGGATGTCGGCTTCCAGGTCCAGGCCGCCGGTCAAATCGTCCTCTTCCTCCTCCTGGATCTCCTCCATCACCGCGCTGGCGGTGCGAGACGCCTTGTCGAAGGCCTTGTTGATGATGTCCCGAAGGGTGTCGTGGCGCACCAGGACCGGTGAAACCGGCATGGAAAAGAGCACCCGCAGATCATCCGTGGCGCTCAGGGCCTCGGGGCTGCCCATGGCCACAAGCACCCGGCCATCCTTCTCCCACAAGGGCAGAACCCCCTGCTCCCGGGCCAACCCCAGGGGAAGCTGGCGCACCAACTCCACATCCACCTTTTCCAGGTCCACCTCCTCCAGCACTTCCAACCCCGTCAGCCCCGCCAACACCCTGTGCAGCAGCCCCGGGTCCACCGAGTCCGTGCGCTGGATGACCTCCAACAGGCTCAAGCCCGTGCGATCCGCGTGCTGCCGAGCATCTTCCAGATCGGAGGCCTGCACCCCCTCCTGCAAGAGGCTCTGCTCCAGGGCAAAGAAACCAGCACTCACCGTCCGGCCTCCTTCTCGCCCTGGAGGTAGGCGGATTCCAGCCCGCCCCCCAGGAGCATGCGAATGTCCTCATCGGTCAGGGCTGCGGTCACGTTCTCACTGGGAACGGTCTCCTCCTGGTACGCCGCGCTCTCGGAGTCCTCCGGAGAAACCGGGGCTGCGGATTCCCCAGAAGGGCCCTCCTCGCCAGTCGACTCCTCCTCGGGAGCAGACTCCGGTTCGGGCTCCTGAATCTGGGTCCGGTAGACACTGGGCTCGTTGACCACGTTCATGCTGTAGCGCAAAAGACCGTTGAGCTCAGCGGCCTGCTCCTGGGTGGTCTTGCCATAGAACCGTCGCAAGAACTCCTCTCGCTGGGCCACCTTGATCCGGTAGACCTCCTCCAGGTCCTCCGGCTCGTCAATGACATGGGGGGTCATCACGATGAGCAGGTTGGTCTTGCGGGCGCTCTTTCGGCGGCCGCGGAACAGGGCTCCCACCAGGGGCAGGTCCCCCAGAAGCGGAATCTTGGTCTCCACCTCGGTCTCCGTCTGGCCCATCAGGCCACCGATCACCACGGTCTGGTTGTCCTTGACCAACACCGTGGTCTCGGCGGAGCGTTTCGAGGTGATGAAGCCCGCCGAGTTGACATCGAGCCCGCTGGAGTCCTCCTCGATCTCCGAGACCTCCTGGAAGATCTCCAGGGTGACAAAGTCCGACTCGTTGATCTGGGGCGTGACCTTCAAGGTGATGGCCACATCCTCGCGTTGGTACGAAATCAGCTGGTTTCCGTTGGAATCCAGGCCGGATGAAATGGGGAAGGGAATGTTCCGGCCCACGACGATCTTGGCTTCCTCGTTGTCCAGGGTGAGGATGTTCGGGGTGGAGAGGATATTCACCATCGAGTTCGCCTGCAGCGCGTTGAGGGCCACACCAAAGGCGGGAATGGGCACGGTGGTGCCATCGCTCAACGTCACCTCGATGGAGTCCCCGAAGACCCCCATCGCCATGCCTGACAGCACGCTCTGCAGGTCCAGCCCAACACTGTTGCCGTTGAGTTGGGCGGAACCAAAGCTGAAGGCACTTCCGGAATCGCCGGGAAGGCCCATGTGCATTCCCAGCCCCAGGTTCAGGTCATCGTCCGAGGCGATCTCCATGATCACCGCCTCCACAAAGACCTGCTTGCGGCGAATGTCCAGCTTGTCGATGACCTGGCGCAGAATCGCGAAGCTCTCCGGACTGGCCACGATGACCAGGGAGTTGGTGTTCTCATCCGCCGTCACCTTGACCCCATCCTCGAAAACCGCCGTGGGGCTCGCGCTGTCCGCAGCCGTGCCCTGGTCCCGCTCGGGCCGGCCACGACTGCTGCTGCGACTGTTCTGGTTTCGGCTCTGGGGTTGCCGACGGCTGTTGCTTCGACTGCTGCCCCGGCTCTGGGATTCCTGGGACAGGTTTGTCAGTACCTGGGCCACATCCTGGGCCTTGGCGTGCTCCAGGTAGACCACGTGGATCTGGGAACGGGACGAGGGATCCACATCCACATCCAGCTCCCCAATCAGGGAGAGAATGTCCGCCATGGCGGTCTCGTTGGCCTGGATGATCAGCGAGTTCGTGCGCTCATCCGCGAGAATTTTGGAGATGTACCGGCCCTCTCCAACGGAGGTGGTGGTGGCGGACCCCGCCGCGTCTTTGTCAGCCCGGCGCCGGCGCTTGCGGTCCTTCGCCGAGTTGGACTTCCGGGAGCTCGAGGTGCTCGACGCGCCTTCCCCCGCCACCCCGTACAGGTCGGTGATGAGGCGGGCGATTTCAGCCGCCATCGCGTAGCGCACGGGCACCACCTGCAGGGTCGACCTGGGGGCGGCCACATCCAACTGGCTCACCACCTTCCACATGCGGCGGATGTTCACGGCCGAGTCGGTGACAATCAGCGTGTTCGTGGGCTGGTAGGCAATGATGTTGGCAGCCGATCCCGAGAGCTGCTTCACCACGCTGGAAATGTCGCTGACCGCCGTGTTCTCGAATTGGAAGATCTGGGTGACGAAGTTGTCGATGTAGGGGATCGTGCCCCCCTCGTAGACCCGCAGCGGGTGGGAGGCGGCTTCCCGGTCCTTGACCACCTTGGTGATCTTGCCCACGGTGACGGTGGTGTAGCCCTTGACTGCCAGAGCGGACAAGAACGCCTCGTAGGCTTCTGCTGGCGAGACCATCTGGTGGGAGATGATGGTGATCTCCCCCTTGAGATCGTCCGTGAGAATGAAGTTCCGCCCGGTGATTTCGGCCATGAACTTCACCAGGTCCTGCAGGGGGGTGTTGACGAAGTCCAGGGTCACCTTGGAGTTGGGGGCCAGCTTGGGGGGGCGGCTCTGGTTCGCAGGGCGAGGAGGTGCGCTGGGGGTGGAAGACGAAGAGCTGCTGGACGAGGATCTGCTGGACGAGGAACGGGGTGTGGGGCCGGATGGCTTGTCGTCTCCTCCGGACGGCTTGGCGTCGTCTCCCCCGCCAGGCCCATCCTCATCGGAGCGGGAGGCTGTGGGTTTCAGGGTAGGTCGAGGCATAGAACCGCCCGGGCCGAGGCCCGGCATGAGGGGCAGCTTGCCCGCGGGTCCGCCGATCATCGGCCTGTCGTCGTCGTCCTGTGCTGCCAGCGGCGGTTGGAACACCACCAGTGCAGCGAGAACCAGCGATGTCTTCAGCAGCCAGTTTTGGATTTTGATCACAGCATTTCCCCTAGCGAACTTGGTAGCTCAGCGTCTTCTTCTTGTTCCGACGCGTGATTTCAAAGGTGAAGGACGACTCGTTCTGGAGGCCCTGGTAGGCGTTCATGGCATCCGAGGTGCTCATGAGCGACTGGCCGTTCACGTTGTGGACGATGTCGCCGTTCTTGATGCCCAACTTGTCGAACAGCGTGCCGCGGCGAATGGCGGACAGGCGGTATCCATCGACCTCTCCCCCGGCCCCCTTGTGGGGCACCACACGCACCTGGGTGGCGAGCTTGTCCATGTTTTCCATGGCCTCGTCCAGGAGGGAGCGCTCCACGGTGAAGTTGTCACCATCCCGCTGGACCTCCCCATCCTCGGACCCCTTGCCCGCTCTCGCCTTGGGCTTGCCCTTGTTCTCGGACATGTCCAGGTACTCGATCTCCCCGCTGTTCCGGAGAATCACCACCCTCTTCTTTTCAATGCTGTGGATGACCCCCTCGCCCAACAGCGAGTACCCGATGCCGTAGCCGCGGGCCCGGGCGCCGCGCTTGCCCTCCACGATCAAGGCGGAACTTGAGTCCGCCGGCAAGGCCACCACCGTCGCCAGCAGCACCACGTCCAGGTCCGTGGGGCGGCCATCTTCCGTGTCGACACTCGCCACCACCGCCACCGCATCCGGATCAAACAGGTTCCGGTCCAGGATCGGGAGGTTGTAGAACTCCTTCGAGCGGGCCTTGTTCGCCAGGGTCCGGCGGGCTCCAGCAGGCTCCGCCTCTTTCTCCTCGCTCTCCGAATCGAGTTCCTCCACCACCGCGTCTTCCGGCAGGGCCAGGAGCTTGCCCACACCCGTGCCCAGGGCGATTCCAGACAGGGCAGACACCAGAGTCACCAGGCCCAGGCCGGCCTGCACGCGGCGGGAGCGGAAAGGGTTGAGCAGCTGGTTCAACGAAATTCGCATGGGAAGCACCCCTTACAGTGCAAGGCGCGTGCCGGCCAGAACGGCGGGAATTGGGGGTCCGGGAGGGCAAAAAGGAGACAGGTTGTCATTCGGGAGGCTGCCAGGCCCTGCCAACGTGACAAGTTGTCAAACTCCCAGAAGGGAGTCATGGGGGCCGGGAGGCGCCATCGAGTTTGGGCCGGATCCCAGCGCCTCTCCAAGCGCCTCGTAGTCCTCGCGGGTGTTGTAGACCTGGGCGGAGATTCGCACCCACATCCGGGCCCCGATCGGGTGGATCGGCACTTCGATGCGGCGGTCCTTGTAGAGCCGCCCACGCAGAGCCAGTCCCGCCTCAACGGTGGGTTCAACCTGCCAGGCATCGGGCAGGGGCAAGGTCACAAGAGAGCCGATCATGGATGCGGGCACCGGTAGCTCAACCCCCCACAGGTTCGCGAGATGCTGCGCCCCCCACAGGACGAGGTCGTGGTTGTGGCTGCGCACTGCAGCCGGACCCAGGGACTCCATGAAATCCAGGGCAGCGGACAAGGACAGCCACGCGCTGACATCCCGGGTGCCGACCCAGTCGAATTCAGCGGTGTACCCCTGGCCGTAGCCCAGGGAGATGACCAGGGGACGGGTCTGGGCCTGGCGCTTTGGGTGGGTCCAGAGAAAGGCGCATCCCTTGGGGGCCCACATCCACTTGTGGCAGTTTCCCGTGTACCAATCCACCCCCAGGGAGGTGAGATCCAGAGGCAGCATGCCCGGCGCGTGGGCCCCATCCACACAGACGGGGATCTCCAGATCACGGCACCGGGCCACCAGCGACTCCAGGGGCAGCACCAGCCCGCTGGCAGACGTGATGTGGTCCAACACCACCAGGCGCGTGCGCTCGGAAAGAGCGCCGTCCAGGGCCTCGAGCACCGAGTCCGGTTGGCAGGGAAGAGGGAGCGTTGCCACCACAAGGCGGGCCCCGATCTCCTCGCACAGGTGCGCGGCGGCATTCTTCACCGCCGGGTAGGCATGGTCCAGGAGCACCACCTCGTCCCCAGGCTCCAGGTCCGCTGCCCGCAAGGCGGTGTTCACGCCCGTGGTGGCGTTTTCCACAAAGACCAGGTCCTCGCCCCGGGCACCCACGCTGTCCCCAAGCCGAATCGCCGTTTCCCTGAGCAGGCCCCACAACTCCCCCAACACGAACTCAATGGGGGAGGCCTCAAACCGATCCCGCCACACCTGTTGAGCAGCCAGGACCGGAACCGGGCAGGCCCCAAAGGACCCGTGGTTCAGGAACACCAGGTCCCTGTCCAACAGGAACTGATCCCGGAGGCCGGCCCCAAACTCCATCAGTCTCGCCTCCGCCGGCGCAGCTTCGCCGTGAAGATGACCCCCAGGGAGACCACGGCATCCTTCCAGCCGATCTTCTTGCCTTCCGAGTAGTCGCGCCCCGAATAGGAGATGGGCACCTCGTAGACCCGGCAGCCAAGGGCAGCCACCTGAGCGGTAAACTCCGGATCGAAGCCAAACCCGTTGGAGCGGAGATCCAGGTGCTCGAGGACCTCCCTCCGGCAGACCTTGTAGCAGGTCTCCATGTCCGTGAGGTTCAGGTTGGTGAGCACGTTGGAGAGGGTGGTGAGGCCCCGGTTTGCCACGTAGTGGTGGAAGTTGTGCACCCGGTGGGGACCCCCCAGAAACCGACTTCCGTAGACCACGTCCGCCCGTCCATCCAGGATCGGCCCCAAGAGCACCCCGTATTCCCGGGGGTCGTATTCCAGGTCGGCGTCCTGCACGATGATCACGTCCCCTTGGACCTCGGCGAACCCGGTGCGCAGAGCAGCGCCTTTGCCCGCGTTGCGCTCGTGGCGGAAGAGCCGCAGGTTGTCCAGCTCTTCCGCAAGGGCCTGAAGGCGGGATGGGGTATCGTCGGTGCTGCCATCATCGATGGCGAGAATCTCCATCCGCCAGGGCTGCTCGGCCACACGGCGCACGAGGGCCTCGACAAAATTCTCCTCGTTGTAGACGGGGATGACGACGGAGAGCAGGGGATCGTCGATGACGCGTGACATGCTGAAGCCCCCGGACTCTACCCCAGGCCACTCTTGGCGGGCGGGAGCACTTGCCGTTCTGGGGTTGGCAACGGCGGTGCGGCTGTCCGCCCCTGGCACCCATTTCCACGCCGACCGCCTGGTCCCGGCGGATGCGGATGCCGCAATGCACACGCGGCGCGCCCTGGCGTGGGTCGAACAATTCCCCTGGCCTCCGCTTCATGATCCCTTTCTGGGCTTTCCCGAAGGGGCGATATTCCCCTGGTCCCCCGGCTGGGATGCCGCACTGGGGCTCTTTGCCTGGATCCTGGGGGGGCTTGGAACCGGCGGACCTGGATTCCAGGTGGGACTGGCGCTTTTTCCCTTGTTCGTCGGGGTGCTCACCGTGGCCGTGGTGCTTCGGGGAGCACGGCGCCTCTTTGGCGAGCCCGCTGCCCTGGCGGCCGGCCTCATCGTGGCCCTCGCCCCCCAACACGTGGCGGCCACCCAATGGGGCCGACCGGATCACAGCGGCGCAGAGGGCCTCTTTGTAGCGGGTCTGCTTCTAGCGCTTGCCACCGAGCGACCCTGCCGGCGGCGCGTGGCCCTGTGGACCGCAGGCGCTTGCCTCGTCTGGGTGGGCGGTTTCCTCTACGCGGTCCTTGCCGCTGCCGCCCTGACCTTGTCCCAGCTTCCCCGCCCCACAGAAACAGGCCGAATCGGCCTCACGGGAATCGCCCTCGGCGCCGCCCTCGCCATGCCCATCGCCGCCGCCACCGGGTTGCAAGCGGGGGGACTCCTGGACTACGCCCGGCTCTCCTTGTTCCACCCCCTGGCCGTGGTGGGGGCAGCGGCTGGAGGGGCCTGGCTTCTGGCCTGGCGGTCCGGGGCGGATCCAAAGCGGCAGGTGGGCTTGGGGTGGGTCCTTCTTGCCGGGGCCCTGCTGCTGGCCGGCGCCGCCAGAACAGGGCTGGAGGATTGGCTGACCCGGGGGGACCCCTGGCTGGCAACGGTCACGGAAATGCAGCCCATGTGGGAGGGAGGGCTGCTTGCGGGAGGCATCCGATCGGTGCGCCTGCTGGGGCTCGGCTTGGTGCTGCTGCCCGTCTGCTGGGTCCACCTGGCCCGCGCCGAGCCTGCCCCCACCACGCGGATCCTGCTCTGGGGCACCGCTGGATGCCTGGCGCTGGTGGTGATCCAGAATCG
>CAZSZE010000019.1:0-10351 GCA_964610645.1 uncultured Enterobacterales bacterium
CGTGAAAGGCATCCCAGAAGCCGCACCCGGCCTGGGCGGCAGCGCGGCGTTGCAACTCCACCATGCGGCCCATCTTCGGCTTGCTGACCACCCGGCCGCGCACCCGGGTGGCCTGGTCCACCGGCCCAATGAGCAGACAAGACGCCTCTGGAGCCCCCGCCCGCAGCCGCTCCAGGACATCCAGGTACTCCCAGAGGAACGCTTCCCCATCATCCAGCAGGAAGCTGTCGAACAACATCTCGTTTCCGCCGGTCTGGTAGACCACCAGATCCGGCACCCGCCGTTCCACCTGCCCCGCGAGGTGCAGCACCCCCTGGCGACGCATGGAGTCGATGGATGAACCCGCCACCGCCAGGGTCTCCCAGGTAATGCCCGGCCCCGTCGTCTCCAGGGTGACGCCGTAGACCACCACCGGGCCATCTGTCACCGTGCGCAGCCTCAAGTAAGCAGCGCCCCCGTCCGGCTCCACCGTGAAATACGCATCCCTCGCCCGCCGGCTGTTGGTCGCCACGAGCAACTCCCGCCCCTTGTCCGCGGTCAGGGACAGGGTGCCTCCCCCGGGCTGTTTCAGGTAGTGCACATCAAAGCGATGCGTCAATCCTCTGCGCCCGTCCACTTCCAGGCCCCCCAGGGTGACCCGCGCCCGCCCATCGACCCGGGCCACGGTCCCAGCCAACCCGTAGCGAGGAAGAGGCGCCCCCCCTTCCGTGATGTTCCAGGCCTCCCAATCCCCCTTCGGCCAGCGAGCGATGCCCGGCCGGACCACCCAGCGCGGATCCACCTTGATCGGAAGAAAGCCCGGCCCCCCATCTCCAAACCGATCCTGCATTCTCGCGCGAACGGTGCCGGTGATCCCATCGGCTGCAATGGTGGAATCTCCCCAGTGCAGCACCCGGACAATCCGCTCGGGCGCTCCACTCTCCACCTCCAGGAGCCCCTCGAAGAACGCATCCAGCTCCCCCCCCTCCAGTTCCAGGAAGGTGGCCACCGCGGGGGGGCGCTCGGGCAGGCGTGCTTCCTCCCCCGTGTCCTCCCAGGCTGCCGCCTCCTCCGGGGAAAGTTCCGCCTGGGGGGCCTCCTCCACCAGCCCCAACAACGGCACGGGCTCGCCCTTCACCCAGGGTGACCACCGGCTCGCAGCAGGCACAACAAGGGCCTCAGCCGCCAGGGCTGCAAAGAAAAGAAGGAACAACGCCAGGTCGCGGAGTTCTCGCTGGTGGTGGGAGGAAGTCAAGGCGGGAGGAGGGGGGTCAGAACTGATAATAGACGAAGGCCACAACTTCACCGGTTCCAACGCCCAAACACGCTGCAGCAACCGCTCCGAGTCCCAAGGCCCACATGCCCGGCCCGCCCTTGATGAAGGCCGTGCGCAGGCGGCGCTCAACGGGCAATGGGATCAGCTGTGTGCAGTAGCCAAAGACGAGCAAGAGCCAGCAAAGAGTGGAGTACCGGGGCCATGCCCATCCTCCTCCCCACAAAGCCGACAAGACCCCTCCCGCCACAAGGAGATCCGGCGACCGGAAGAGGATGCGCGCCAGCACCACAAAGTGGAAGGTCACCCCCACGCGCCACACCCAGGACCACCCCCCAAGGTCCGCAGCCGGGATGTGCCCCGGGCCCTTTCGCAGCCAGCGGTTCAGGCACACCGCCACCCCATGCAAGAGCCCGTAGATCACGAAATTCCACGAGGCGCCGTGCCAGATGCCGATGACCAGCAGGGTGATCATGAGGTTCCGGTACACCTTCCAGGGGCGATCGACCCTCGCACCTCCCAAGCCAAAATAGACATAGTCCCGCACCCAGTTGGACAAGGTGATGTGCCAGCGCCGCCAGAACTCCGTGACCGAGGTAGCCCCATAGGGACGGCGAAAGTTCTCGGGCAGGTGGATGCCAAACAGGCGAGCACTCCCCAGGGCGATGTCCGTGTACCCGGAAAAATCAAAGTAGACCTGGAGGCTGTAGGCATACAGCGCCACCATCACCTCGGGGGACGTGAACGCCGACGGCTCCTGGAACACCGGCCCCACCACTCCCAGGCGCAAGGTGTCCGCAAAGACCACCTTCTTCACCATGCCGACCCCAATGCGGTACAGGCCCTCGCCTACATCTCCCCGCGCCAGGGTCGATGCCCGTCCCAGCTGGGGCATGAGCTGGGTGACCCGGACGATGGGGCCCGCCACAAGCTGGGGAAAGAAAGCCAGAAAGGAGGTGAAGCGAACGGGGTCCCGCTCCGCCTCTTCCCCGCGACGCACATCCACGAGGTAGGCCACCGCCTGAAACGTGAAAAACGAAATTCCCACCGGCAGTCCCAGGGACGTGCGGGGCAGGGGGACCCCGAGAATCCCCTCCAGGCTCTCCCCCACCCAGTTCCAGTACTTGAAGAGCCCCAACGGCAAGAACAGAAGCATCACCGCCGTGCGCAGCCCCCCCCGATCAGACCCCGAGATCTGCTCCATCCAGATCCCTCCCAGCCACGTCATCGCCACCACCCCCAGGAGCAGCAGCAGCCAGGCCGGACTCCAGCTGGCGTAGAACAACAAGGAGGCCCCCGCCAACACCGCTCCCCGAGACTTCAGAGGCAACAACCAGTACGCACCAAGGACCAGTGGCAGAAAGAAGAGGTAGTCCAGGGAGTGGAAGAGCACGCATGATTGCTAACGCCTCAGGCGAACCCACTGACGATTTTGGTTTGCCCCCCGGATCTTTGAATGTGGGTGCTATGTTTGGGCGTCTCAAGGCACCCCGAGGATTTCAATGCCCCAGTGGATTCGACTTGCCCGTTTCACCGATGAAGGCATCAAGAAGGTACGAGGCGGCCAGCTTGCCCTCCTGGGCGAGATTCGAGCGGCCATTGAAAAGGAAGGCGGAAAACTCGCCGGCGCCTGGGCCACCATGGGCCGCTACGACGTCGTGTCTATTATCGATGCCCCGGACGAGCAGAGCATGCTGAATATCGATGCTGCAGTCGCCGGGTTGCGGGTCTACCACTCGGAAACCCTGCCAGCGATCCCCATCGAGGAGTTCATGACGGCCTTTGCCTCCTCCCCGAACATGGGGCTCTTCCTGGAAAGTTGGCTCCAGGGCAAGTCCGGCGGGCCTCGAAAATAGGGGCATTCAACCAACAGGACGCCCCAGAAACCGCACCACTCCGATGCAGCACAGGGCCCCCACCAAGAGGCAGATCCACAGGGGCACACCCAACCCCACGGGCAGACTGCCCGCAAAGATCGAGATTCCGCCACACACCAGGGCATAGGGCATCTGGGTCTGGACATGGTCCACCAGCTCGCAGTCCGCGCCGATGCTGGACAGCACCGTGGTGTCCGAGATTGGGGAGCAGTGATCCCCCCAGCACGCACCGGTGAGTACCGCCCCCGCCGTCGCCAGGTGAATGACGGAGTCCGGAGAAATGGCAAATCCCAGGGGCACGGCCATGGGAATGAGAATGGCCATTGTCGTGAAGGACGAGCCGGTGGCGAATGCGGTCACCGAGGACAGGAGAAACACAATCGTCGGCAGAGACCAGGCCGGCAAGGTGGCGGCAAGAAGGCCCTTCAAATACCCGGCAGCGCCCAGGTCATCGATGGCTCCCCCCAGGGTCCAGGCGCAGAAGAGCACCACCAGGGCCACCCCCAGGTGTCGCACACTCCCCATGGCCGCCCGGGCCGCCCTGGATCCCCGCAACCCCCCCAGCATGCGCCCCAGCACGACGGAGAGAACCAGCGCCACCCCCGAGGCCTGGAACATGGCTGCAGCGCTGTCGGCATTGCCGAGAATCTCGAACAACGGGGCGCCGGCGGGCAGCCCCTCCCGGCCCGTGTCCCACATCAACCACAAGGCCAGTCCCAGCAGGGTCGCAATGGGGAGCACCGCACCGGCTGCCACCCTGCCAGGGGGCGTGTCTTCGTCGGCCTCAGAGACTGGGCCCCGCGACAGGGCCCGCTTCTCGGCCTCTGCCATGGGGCCGAAATCCCGCCCGGTAATTGCAATCGCCCCCACGAAGACAATGGTGAACAGGCTGTAGAAACGGTAGCCCAGCCCCTCCACGAAAAAGAGGTATCCGTCCTTTTCAATCCCCGCGGACTGCAAGCCCTGGGTCAGGAGCAGCACCTCGTACCCGATCCAGGTGGAGATGGGCGCGAGGGAGGCGATGGGGGCCGCGGTGCTGTCCACGATGTAGGCCAGCTTCTCCCGGGAGATCCGGTGTCGATCGGCCAGGGGCCGCATGGCACTTCCCACCACCAGGCAGTTTGCGTAGTCGTCGAAGAACACCACAAGCCCCGCAATCCAGGTGGCGATCATGCCCCCCGGCCGGGAACGGGCGCGGCGCTCCAGCAGCCCCACCATGGCGCGGGTTGAACCGCTGGCGGACATGACTCCCACCATGGCGGCCACAAAGATCGTGAACATCAGAATCTGGACGTGGAAGCTGTCCGTACCGGCCTCCCACATGCTCCTCGCTACCCGGACTGCCCCGGCAATTGGCACCTTCCAACCGGGCACCTCCCCCACCACCAGCAAGGCCCCCGCCAGCCAGGTTGCCACCAGCAGGGAGGTGATGACTCTGCGGGTCGCCAGGCAGCAGCCAATGGCCACGACCGCGGGCAACAAGGACAACGCACCGGATTCCATGGGGGAATCCTACCGCTGAATCCACGGGGTGCAGTGTCGCCCTTCCCCGCACACACCCTTTGCCTTGCGCGCACTTATGGTCTAGAATGCCCTCGACGCCGGGGTTGCATTTGCACAAGGTGTTGATTTGATTCTGTTGGTTGCTGCTGTCTCCGAGGAGTTGGGAGACTTGCCAGGCGAGCCTCTCGGCGTAGGCCACACGGTGGCCGCGGCGCGAATGGCAACGTTGTTGGCTGAATCCCGCCCCAGCGCAGTGGTGATGCTGGGCACGGCCGGGAGCTACCAGGACGGTCCAAAGGTGGGCACCGCGGTCGCTGCAAAGCGCGTGGGACTGAGTCTAGGCGTCGCGGTCATGGGCCTGGGATACGTTCCGCGTCCGCCCGTGCCCTGCGCCTGCGACACCCGGCTCCTGGAGCGCCTGGACCTCCCGGCGGTGGATGTGCTCTCCGTCGGCGCGGTCACCACCGATGAAGTCCTTGCCTCTCGCTTGTCGGACGGCTGGCAGATCGAGCAGATGGAAGCCTACGGGGCAGCCTATGCCTGCGCCCAGGCCGGGGTGCCCTTTGTGGGAATCTTCGGTATCTCCAACCGGGTGGGGCCGGATGCCCACGTGGAATGGATGGAACACAGGGGAGAAGCCCGAGAACAGGCCCGGGCAGCCGCCACCCAGCTCTTGGGGGCACCGAAGTTTCGTCAACAAGGCTGAAGCACCGCGATTCCTTTCGACGGCGGTGACCGGTTAAGCGACGGGCATGCAATGGAAGACCCTGCCCATCATCGCCTTTGATACGGAGACCACCGGTCTGAACGCCCATGCGGGAGACCGGGTCATCGAGTTTGCAGCCGTGGAGATCACCCTGGACGCGTCCGGGGACATTGAGAACGTGACCCGCAACGAGATGATGTTCCAACCGGGGATTCCCATTCCCCGGGAGGTGGTGAAGCTGACGGGCATCACGGATGAGGACGTGGCGTCCGCTCCGGATTTCGCGGACCGGGCTCAGGAGGTCTGGGACCTGCTCCACAACCGGATGATCGTCGCCCACAATCTGCCCTTCGACCGGGGCTTTCTGTCCATGGAGTTCCGACGGATTGGCATGGATTGGCCAGCCCCCCTGGCGGAGATCGATACCTACGATTTGTCCGTGCGGTTCTTTTCCGAGTCCCGGGGACACAAGCTCTCCGCCGTTGCCGAGCGCCTCGGCGTGCGGCTGGACGGAGCCCACCGGGCTTCCAACGATGCTGAGGCAGCGGGGCGGGCTTTTCTCAAGATCGCCGGACAGCGAGGCGCACCGGACTCTCTCCAGGATCTCCTGGATTGGGCGGACGCCCTGGGACACCCCCCCGATGGAGACGCCATCCTCCTGAATGATGGGGGCATCCCCGTGTTCGGAACAGGAATCCACGCCGGGGAACCCATCGAGCACCACCCGGCCTATCTCCAGTGGATGGGCCTGGCGCTGGAGCGCCGGGACGGTGCCTGGCACCCCCGGTTTTCCGAGACCGTGCGGGCCTGGGCGGAACGGTACCTGCGCATTCGCACCTCGGGCCGCGCCCGCCAGAATGCCAAGAGCTTTGGCCCGGGCGACTGGACGATAGAGAGCCAGGCGCTTCCCCTAGAGCGTGCCCCGCTCCGCTGACGCCATGTTGCTGCGCTCCGCCCCTTTCTTGCTCCTGGCCTCTTGCGCCACCCTCGGGATGCCCCCAGGAAGCGAAGACCTGGTCAACCAGCTGGACCGGGAGGTCATGGCGCTCAAGAAGCGCAACGAAATCCTGGAAGAGCAGGCCAAGTCCTGCGACGACCCCTCTGCTCCCCCCCCCGCAATCTTCACCGAGCTCACCCAGGTCTTCTACCAGGGCGATGTCCGGGTGGAGCGCCGAGGGGCCACAATCCTGGTGACCATTCCCGGAGAAAAACTCTTCGCCAGTGGATCGGTGCGGGTGCGCACCGAGGCCGACATGCTGCTGGATCTGGTGGCCACCGGACTGCGCAGCCATCCGGAGCACCCACTCCGGGTCACGGGGCACACGGACGACACCGCGCTGACCGGCCGACTGACGCGAACGTACCCCTCCAACTGGGAACTCTCCGCAGCCCGCGCTTCAGCGGTCGCCCGCAGCTTGATGACCGAGTACGGCGTGTCGCCCCATCGCTTCACCGTGGCCGGGCGAGGGGCGCTTGAGCCGATAGCAGACAACAGCACCTCCGCCGGCCGATCTACCAACCGCCGCGTGGTCATCGAGATTCTTCCCCCGGAGAACCCATGAAACTTCTCTTTCTGATGCTGGCCACGGGATGCGGCGGCGGTGATGACAACGGCGAGGACACGGCTGTGTGCGGTGATCTGGATGGAGACGGCACCGACACAGGAAATCTCCCGGGAGTTCTGGGTCGATGGACCGCCACCTTCGGGACCAACAACTTCATCGAGAATTGCGGCCTTTCCGACTTCGACAACGGTTCCGAGGACTGGCTCAACGGCTCCATGGAGATCAAGGGCCGGGTTCCGGACAACCTCTACGCGATCTTCGACGATGAAGACGAGCGCTTCTATGGCCTGCAGGCAAGCCACGGCGGCATCGTGATTTCCGGCACCCACACCGATGAAACCCACGGCACCATGTGGACCACCATGGGCGGCATGGTGTATTTCGACGCCTACCGGGACCGTACGGTGATCGAAGGCTTTGGATTCATTGGCCTGGACTCCCTGGGGGACGGTGAGATCGACTGTTTCGCCCGGGGGGACTTCGAAGCCTTCAAGAGCGGGTTCTAGCGCTTGCTGCAGATCATCCAGCAATACGACCCGGCTTTTCGGGACAGCATGAAGCTGTCGGACGCCGAGATCACAGATCCCGCCGCCTGCCTGGCCCGCGCAGAGGCCCTGCCGAAAGAGACCCAGCACCTGCTGGACACGCTGCTCCTTGCCCATGACGCGGGTACCGCGGTGGCCCCGCGCTTTCGGCCCCAGATCGAATCCTGTGGCCAGGCCCTTTGGGCAGCAGCCCTTCTCCTTCCCCAGGTGCGTCCTTCCAAGGGGGTCACGGTGGATCCCCGCCACTATGCAGCCTCCTGCCGCACGAGCCCGCATCTCTCCGCCCGGCTTCCCTTTGGCACCCTCCTTACGCGAACGGATGCCGATGCCCCCGCCAGCCTCCCCCCTGCAGATGCCCGGCGGGATGCGATCATCATGGCTGCACTGCTGGATAGCACCCAGCCCGGACTGACCAAGGGGGGCATTCTGAGGGCCGACGTGGAACAGCGCCTGTATGCCTCGCTCGGGGACGATCCCCACCGGTGGAATCTCGCCCTCCAGCTGGCAAAGACCGGTGGGCTGGCACGCCCGGTGGGAGACAAGTTGCTCGGGTTTCCCGAGTCCCCGCTGCGCCGCATTCCCAACCCCGAGGAGCTTCTCGCCCCGGAGGATCGAGGGGCAGCCCTCGTGCTGCTCCGCGCCGTCGATGGCGATTGGTTGCACCTCGAGGACCTGCTGGAGGTCCTTCGGGATCACGGCCGTTGGATTCTCCACTCCCCCGATGCCGGCAGTACCGCCTCGGGCAGTGCCTACACGGAGCACCCGGCCCATGCCTTTGACGACATGGGTTGGGGCGCCCTCGAGGCACCCGCCATGCACCGTGCTGCAGATGTGCTCGTGCGCCTGGGCCGCCTGGAGGCCCAGCAAGGACCGGAGGGACCCACCCACGTGCGGATTCCCGCTGGCAGCCACCCGGGAGAGCCCGGCTTTCTGGTCACGCCCGATCTGGACATCCTCGTGGCACCGGCGGAGCTGCCACTGTCCCTGTACGGGCGCCTTTGTCGCCTGGCCCCCTACGTGGACGGAGACCGCGCCCACCGACACCGACTGAGCCGAGAAGGCATCGCTGCAGACATTTCCGCCGGACACTCCGACGCCCAGGACTTCTTGTCCGAGTACGCCCGATTCCCCTTGCCGGATTCGGTGGTCTCCTGCCTGGTCGAGTGGAGCCGCAGCGCCGCCCGGGTCTCCCTCTGGACCGGCGTGGATGTGTTGGAGGAGGATGGCGCGCTGGTGCGGGCGGAATCGGCAGAGGCCGATCGGACCATCGAGTACATTGGGCCCCCGACGGGACGATTTGAGATGGAGGGAGATGACATCCGTGTGCCCCTCGGGGCGGACTCTCTTCGGGTGCGGTCCCGCCTGCAGCGCATTGCCGCCTCAAGCGGTGTCCACGATGGCGCCTGGCACTTCACCTTGCGCCCGGATCCCGTGACCGATCCGGAGTCTCTGCTCGCCTCCCTGCGCACCCACTGCGAGGACGCCACCGTGCCCCCCCAGCTGGAGGCGGCGATCTGGGCCCGCGCCGGGAGCGGCGGGTACCACGCGGAGGAGGCCCTGGTGGTGCACCTTCCGGAGAACGCATCGGAAGTGCTGCAACGTGACCCCATCGCCGGTCCCCTGTTGGGCCGGATGCTCGAGGGCAACCAATCCCTGGTGAACCGGGCCCACCTGCCAGCGCTCAGGGCGCGGCTGGACGCTCTGGGCTTTCAGGAGGAGGCGCAGCCCTCGACACAAGCCAGCACGTCTTTGGCGGGCACCACTTCCTTGAAGTAGACCACCCGCCCCGGGAACTTCGAGAGCGCCTCTTTGGTGCCCGAGAGCTTGGTGCTGACGGCAAGCACGAGGTTCTCCGGCCCGCCCTTGGTCAGCAGCCGCATGCGGTTCTTCAGCCAGGACCTGCGCCAGAACCCGACGATTTCCAGGTGGGCCACGCGCCCGTCGTGGCGAAAGGTGAAATCCGGCACCACCACCGTGTTCTCCCCGATGTCCAGGGGGGCAGAACCGGCCTCCAGCTCCCAGGGAGACTCCAGGGCCAGGAAGCGCTCCTCAAACCAGACCTCCGTCCGCGTGGTGTAGGCACCGGTGTCCCGGGTGTGTGAGACCAGGCCTTCCTCCGAGGAGAGAAAGAGCCGCTTCTTCAGGTTTCGCTTGCTCCAGAGAACGGTGCCTTCCAGCTCCCAGGGACACTCCTGGAGCAGCAGGGCGGGAAACCAGTTCGCCAGGGCCATGCCGTACCGGCTGCTGAGCCGAAGGAGCGAGGCCGGCCCATCCACGTGCACTGAAAAGCCCCCCTCCCCCCGAACCACCCGGTGCATGAGCCCATGGAACTTGAGCATCCGAAAGAGCTGCCGCGCTCTCGCGGGGGTCGGCCCGGCGAGGCGCACCTCCAAGCCAGAGCACCGCAGGAGCAGCGCCTGCACCAGGGCCACGTTGTAGCGCTGGAGGAGCCAGTCCACGTCCTTGGCGCCCACTTCCAGGAGCACCTGTTCCTGCTTGCGATCCGAATACAGCAGCCGCATCAGTTCCTCTGGGGCGAGTCCCAACTCCTCCCCGACATCGCGGTAGATCTGCTGTGCCCGCGCCCTGGAGGCCCCGGCGGCGGCGGCCTCGAAGAGCCGTGCCCGAAGCTCGGGTGCTGGAACCTCCGGCTCCTCGGTAAACCGGGAGGCATCCACCACGACCTTCGCCAGCCCCCGCACCAGCTTGTGATCGACGCCATCCCCCACCACCTCGTCCATGGCCTGCTTCAGCCCCTCACGGGTCACGGACCCCTCCCCAGATCGAAACAACCCGAGCACCTGATCCGCCCGATCCCGCAGCTTTGGATCCCCCACCCGCACCAACGAGGGCCGAAGCTCCTTCTGCTGGACCCGGGCGCGGAGGAGGTCACTGGTAAGCAT
>CAZSZE010000019.1:10451-60161 GCA_964610645.1 uncultured Enterobacterales bacterium
AGGGCCGAAGCTCCTTCTGCTGGACCCGGGCGCGGAGGAGGTCACTGGTAAGCATCGTGCTCCCTCCGCCTCGCGCTGGTCTTTTCCTCCACCGTGTCCGTGGTCACCAGCTCGTAGAGCACCGCCTTCTTGTTCTCCCCGGGACGTAGGATGCGGCCCAGGCGCTGCACGTGCTCGCGCACGGTGCCGCTTCCTGAGAGGACGATCCCCACATCCGCCTCCGGCATGTCGACCCCCTCGTTGAGCACCTTGGAGGTGGCCACCACCCGCCAGCGCCCGGAACCAAAGCCGGCCAGGATCTCCCGCCGCTCCTTGGCTGGGGTCTCGTGGGTGATGCACGGCACCAGGAACTCCCGGCTCAGCTTGTAGACCGTCGCGTTGTCGTTGGTGAAGATCAGCACCCGCCCCTCCCGGTGCCGAGCGAGCAGATCCTCCAGGGCATCGACCTTGGCGCTCGCCTCGTGGATGATGCGCCGGCTCTCCCGGTGCCCGCGCAGTGCTGCCCGGCCGGCCTTGCTTCGAGCGGCTGCCCGCATGAACCGGTTCCATCCCCCCGGCCCCCCGATGCGAATGCGCTTGGCACTCAGGAAGGACAAGTACGTGCCCCGAGCTTCCTGGTAGGCCGCGGCCTCTTCCTCGGTCAGGCTGACCTCGACCCGGACGGTTTCGTAGTCGGCAAGCACCTCGCCGGCCAGCTCCTTGATCCCCCTCCGGTACAGCACCGGCCCCACCAGGTGTTCCAACTCCAGGTGGGCATCGTCCGGCCGCTCGGGCGTGGCCGTGAGTCCCAGGCGAAACGGCGCTGCACTCATCTCCGCCACCGTGGACCAGGCCCCGGATGGAAGGTGGTGCACCTCGTCGAAGATGATCAGGCCAAAGCGGTTGCCGTACCGTTCCATGTGCAGAAACGCCGAGTCGTAGGTCGAGACCGTCAGGTCCCGCAGTTCGTGCTGTCCCCCGCCCAGCACACCGATGGTCTGGCCAAAGGCCTTCTCCAGCACCTCCTGCCACTGGTTGATGAGATCAATGGTGGGGGCCACTACCAGTGCCGCGCGGTTCGCCCGGGCGATGCACAACTCCGCCACGTACGTCTTGCCGGAGCCCGTGGGCAGGATGACCTGGCCCCGCCGGCCTCCCCGCTCCCAGCGCTCCACCGCCGCAAGCTGGTAATCCCGGGGCGTGCGATCCGTCGAGTGAACCAGGGACTCAAACCGGGCGTAGTCCTGCACCGTGTCTTGGTAGGAAACCCCGCGGTCATGGAAGGACTGGACCAGGTCCCGGTACTCGATGGCCATGCCCCGGGCGCAGCCAACCCGCTCGTCCCACTTGAACCCCGGCGGCACCTCCCCGGGCTCCACCCCCTCCAGCAGCAGCGTTCCCTTGTCGAACCGAAGAGAGATCACCCTAGCGAACCTTCAGGGTCGCCAGGGCCAGCGCTGCAAAGAGCACCGAGACAATCCACATGCGCACCACGATCTTGCTCTCGGCAATTCCCCGGTGCTGGTAGAGATGGTGCAGAGGCGCAGCAGCAAAGATCCGGCGGCCCCGCTTGAGGCCAAACTGCTCCTGGATGGCGGAGCTGCCCAACTCGATCAGGAAGATCCCCCCCACGATGAACATCAGGGCCTCCTGCTTGAGCAGGAGCGCCACCGTTCCGAGGGCCCCCCCGAGCATCAGCGAACCCATGTCCCCCATAAAGACATCCGCCGGGTACACGTTGAACCAGAGAAAGGCCAGGCAACCCCCCATCATCGCCGCGCAGAACACCCCCAGCTCCCCGGCCCCCGGCATGTAGGGGTAGAGCAGGTAGGTGGACCAGACCGTGTTTCCCAGGACATAGGCAAAGACGCCCAGCACCGCAAAGGACAGCAGGCAAGGCACCGTGGTCAGCCCGTCCAGGCCGTCGGTGAAGTTCACGGCGTTGGTGCAGAACCCCACGAAAACCGCAGCGCCGGCCACGTAGGCCCATGAGATGTCCCAGACGGTGGGAAAACCCGGAACCGAAAACGCTGCCAGGTCCACCAGGGCTGACTGCCGAAAGGGCACATGGACCTCAGCGGCCATCTCCACGGGAAAGGGCGTGTGCTCCGGCAGAATCACCGCAAGCCCCACCAGGGCCCCAAATCCCAGCTGTGCCCCCAACTTGGCAGGACGGGACAGGCCCTTCTCCGCCCCGCCTCGCACCTTCATCACGTCATCCAGGGCCCCCACCCCACCAAACCAGAAACAAGCCGCAATGCACAGCCACACGGTCAGGGAGCCGAGGTCACACCAGAGCAGCGCGCTCCCCACCCCCGCCACCAGGAGAATCAGCCCGCCCATGACCGGCGTGCCCACCTTGGAGCCCGTGTCCATTGCCTGGTACTTGCGCTCCTTGGACCGCATGCCCTTTCGGTACAGGAAGTGGATGATGGGCTGCCCCACCGCCAGGCCGACGCCCAGGGCCGTGATGAAGGCAAAGACCGCCCGGGATGTGAGAAAGCGGAACAGCGCGGGCCCGCCCACGGATTCCAACAGTCCTGCCAACCAGAAGATCACGAGGCTTCATCCCGGAGAGACAACAGCTCGTTGTACGCCCCCTTGAAGGAGTAGCGGGTTTCAAACCCGTCGCTGGTGCGAAGCACGTCCTCGGCTTCTGCCGCCGCATCGTCCGCCGTGAGAATTCCGCGATCCACCAGCAGGTGCAGGGCCTCGATCAAGGCGACCCGAACCTTCCATCGGCTGTCGAATCCCAAGCCCCGAAAGGAGTCGGCCACCGACTGGTAGTCCAGGGCGATCCACCCCAGGGCACGCACCGCCCGGGCCCGGGCCTCAAAGAAGCGGTCGCGGGTCATGGTCTGGAGGGGGGCCAAAAGGGGCTGAAACGACCGGGGGTCCTTCAAGCGCTGTGCAAGACCGGTGGTGGGATCGATGGCGAGGGGGTGGTCCTCCCCGCCCAGCCCGCCGATGGCCTGGGCCGCCTTGGCCCGGGTCTCGAAATAGGGGTCCTTCAGCCCGGATTCCAGGGCCTCCAGGACGCGCTCGTTGACCACCCCCAGGGCCTGCAATCCGCGAAACGCATCCCTGCGCACGATGGGGGGTTGGACGAACTCGGCGCCCCGCCTTTCGGATGCATACGAGACCAGGGCCTCGAGGCGCTCATGGAATCCACCGCTTCCCACCATGCGACAGCCTCGCGCCCGGGACACATACCCGGGAGCTGCCAGGTACCCGTCGATCTTGTAGAGGGCCAAGGCCCGATCTTCTCCCTCCAGTGACTCGGAGCCCGCCCGCACCCGGCGCAGCAACAGGTCCATTTGGTTGGAGCTCAGGCCCAGGATCTTCTCGTCCGGTCTGGGGGGCGGATCCGGCACCTCCGCCGGCGGCCGCCCCAGGCAGAGATGCTCCACCATGTCTGCAATCCAACCAAGGGTGCGGGGCTCAAACAGCTTCTTGGCAGCAGCCGCCATGGTGCTCCGGGCAAACGGCTGGGTCAGAAGCGGCTGAATCGCCTCGAAGAGCCGGTCTGGATCCACCATCTCCTGGGCCTGACCGTCCACCAGTCGGATCTGCTCATACACCACCTTCACCGCCCCGCGGCGCTCCAGGGAGCGGGCATTGGCAGCCTGGTGATCCCCAGGCAGGTTGGCTTTCGGTATCACCACCGCAGCCACACCGTTGGCACAGACCTCGTTCAGGCTGCCTGCCCCCCCACGGCACAACACCAGGTCGGCAGCCGCATAGTGGGTGCCCATGTTGTGGATGAACTCCTGGCGTCGGTATTGCTCGTCCAGGCTGGCCGGAAGTCCCTGCAGTCTCTCCAGTCGTTGCTCCACATCCGCAGCCCCGTTGTAGCTGCCCCCGGCAGGCATTCGGCCGGTGCCGTGGAGGATGACCACTTTGGGATCCGCCAGCAGACGGGGCAAAACCTCCACCAGGGCGCGGTTGAGGGTTCGCGCCCCCTGGCTCCCACCAAACGCCAGCACCACCCGCGCATCCGGTGAGATTCCGAGAGACACCCTGGCTTCTCGCCGGCGCTCTGCAAGCGGCCGGGGATCGGAGACCGAGGGACGCACCGGGTAGCCCACCCACAGCTTCTTCTCGGCAGGCACACGGGTCTCGGGAAAGGCCACCCCCACCGCATCGGCAAAGCGCACCGCCAGCTGGTTCATGCGCCCCAACACAGCGTTCTGTTCATGGATGAAGATCCGCCCCCGGTACAAGCCGATTCGGCGCAGCCCAGAGGCAGCAAACAGGATCGGCGCAGCCACAAAGCCCCCCGTGGCAACCACCACCTGGGGACGAAACCGGAGCACGAGGCCCAGGGAAACAAGAATGCCCACAAGAAGGTCCAGCCCAAACCGGGCCAGGGCAACCGGATTGCTGGCCCCGGGGAAGCCGCGCGAGCGAACAAAAGACAGGGCACGCTCCGGCTGCTCCAGGTCCCACGCCCGGCGCACCATGGAGTCCTCGGCCTTTCCCCGGACCCCCACGTACAAGAACTTCACCCCGGGGTGTCTGCGGGCGATCTCATCGGCCATCGCCAGGTTCGGAGACACATGACCCCCAGTGCCACCACCGGTGAACAGGACCCGCCTCAACCCGTCGTTTTTCGTCTCCACCGGCGCGTCCGACTCGATCCCGGTTTCTCCAAAGACTGCGCCGGACGATACCATGCCCCTCGCCCCCGGGAACCGACTGCCCATGCTGCTTCTCTCCCTGTTGCTCACCACAACCTCTCTGGCAACTCCCGGGGCGGGCTTTCCCCACGGCGCCGAGTCAAGGTCGGAACCCACAACTCTGGAGGAACGTCCCTGTCACGTGGCCTTCTCCTCGTGGGTCCGTCACCAATCTGCACCAACCCCCCACCCGGAGCGTGCAGCCAACTGGCACTTCGGCGCGCAACTCGGCCAGCGCCTCCTCGCCCTGGAAAATGCCCGCCCCCACATGGTGGAGACCCGGTGCATTGGACGGAGCGTACAAGGCCGTCCCATCTGGGCGACAACCATCACCCCGCGCACCCAACCCATTCGACACCGGGTGCTTGTCTTCGCCCAGCTCCATGCGCTGGAGTGGATCGGCTCCGAGGTGGCCGTGTCCCTGGCGGAGAGGCTTGTGGCACATCCGCCGGAAGGGGTGGAGGTGGTCCTGGTCCCGGTGGCCAATCCCGATGGCCGGTTCCGGGTGGAGTCCGACCTGGTGGACGATCGGGTGGAGGTGTATCGACGGGCCAACAGCAACGGGGTGGATCTGAACCGCGACTGGTCCCTGCACCGGGAGTCCAACGTGATCTGGAGCCGGCTCCCGTTCTTCAACAAGTACTACCACTCCAGTGGTGCCCCCCTCTCCCAGCCGGAGACCCGGGCGCTGGATGCACTGGCAGCCACCGGATTCGATGCCTCGTTCTCCCTCCATGCATTTGGCGGGGTGATCTACATTCCCTGGGCCGGCACCTCAGAGCCGATTGAGCGAGAAGCCGAACACCTGGCCATGGCCCGGGCCATGTCGCAGGCCATGCCCGGCCGGGGGTACCGGGTGGTGCAGCTGTCCCGGTACTTCCGCTGGTTCCGGGGCCTGGGCATGGAGATCGATCACATGCACGGGGTGCACGGCACCCGGAGCTTTCTCTTGGAGTTGACCCGCTCCGGCCTTCAGCCCCTCCAGCCCTCCACCTGGAAAGACACCTTTCGCTGGTACAACCCGGTGGACCCCTCCCCCCATGTTCGGGACGGGGTGGCAGCCCTGTACAAGGCGATTCAGCTCTACGCCCACTCGGATCGGGTCCTTGGGGCTGTCCCCCCCGTGCCCCAGGTGCGACCCTTCCTCCCCACCCCCACCTCGAACCGGGCCCAGAAGCCCTGAATTCAAGTTGGCACGACGTTTGCTTTACAACGGCGTGGAGTCAGAGGAACCCAAGCGCCAGGTGCATCATCCCGGCGATTTCGTCCAGTCAATCCCGACTTGGCGACAACTATCGGTGCCAGTTGAACCCGGAGACGGGTCTTGGTTTCATTCTCGACACCCCTTGGGCCCCGCTTGGAATTCTCCGAGCGGGGCTTTCTCGTGCGTGAGTGAATCCGCAATCTTGGCGTCACCGCGGGACAAACGATAGGAGAGCGGCCCTTCCAAGGAGCCGCACCATGATCGAGGTCGAAAACCTCACCCTCTACTACGGAGACACCTCCGCAGTGAAAGGGGTCTCCTTCTCCATTCAAGACCGGGAAATCGTGGGGTTCCTGGGACTGAACGGAGCCGGCAAAACCACCATCCTCAAGATGCTCGCCGGCCTGCTCTACCCCAGTGCCGGCACCATCCGCATGAAGGGTGTGGATGCCATCACCGATGCGGACTCCCTGCGAGCCCGCATCGGGTTCCTCCCCGAGGATCCCCCCCTGTACACAGACATGCGCGTCGGCGACTTCCTGCGCTGGTGCGGCGCGGTCCGGGGCATGTCCGCTGCAGACCTGGAGGCCCGGCTTCCCGGCGTCCTTGCAAGCTGCCAGCTGAGCGATGTGGCCAACCGGGTCATCGACGAGCTGTCCCATGGGTACCGCAAGCGCGTGGGCATCGCCCAGGCCATTCTCCACAAGCCGGAGATGGTCATCCTGGATGAGCCAATCTCCGGGCTGGACCCGGTGCAGATCGTGGAAATGCGCAGTGTGATTCGCAACCTGAAGAGCGAATGCACGGTGCTCATCAGCTCCCACATTCTCTCGGAGGTCCACCAGACCTGCGACCGGATTCTCGTGTTGAACGAAGGCAAGCTGGTGGCAGAAGGCACGGAGGAGGACCTGGCTCGCCGCGCCAGTGGAGGCAGCGCCTGCATTTGTGTGGTGGTCCGCGGTACGGCTGCAGCCCTCGCAAGCGCTCTAGCAGGCCAGTCCGGGGTGACGGGCCACACGGTGGAGTTGGAATCCAACGGACTCGTCCACGCCAGCATCGACCTGGGTGACGACTGCCGAGAGGCGGTCGTGGCAGCCCTGGTGGGGGCCGGCCTTGGCGTCCGCAAGATCGAGGACAGCGAGGGGGAGCTCGAGCACATCTTCCTGGACATCACCAAGAGCACGGAGGCGGCATGAAGGGCATGATGCTGGTGGTTCGACGCGACTTGTCGGCCTATTTCAACAGTATGTGGGGTTACCTGGTGGTGGCGTCGATCCTGGTGATCGACGGGCTGCTGTTCAACGCCTACTCCCTGGGCACCAGCGCCCGGTACAGCACCAAGGTGCTGGAGGAGTTCTTCTACTTCTCCTTTGGCACCACGATGGTGGCCGCGATTCTGCTGACCATGCGTCTCCTGGCGGAAGAACGCCAGACCGGCACGGCGCTGCTCCTGGATGCCTCGCCCTTGAGCGACACCCAGATCATCGTCGGCAAGTACCTCTCGGCCCTGGCCTTTCTCTCCCTGTTGACCCTGTCGACCCTCTACATGCCCGCCTTGATCTTCGTGAATGGCAAGGTGGCGCTGGGACAGATTGCAGCGGGCTACCTGGGCCTTCTGCTGGCCGGAAGCGCAGCGGTGGCCATTGGGACCTTTGGCTCCTCCGTCGCCAAGAACCAGCTGTTCGCAGCGGTGATCTCCAGTTTCGGGGTGGTCTTCCTGCTCATCACCTGGATGCTGGCCCGCAAGACCGAGGCCCCCTTTTCCGACGTGCTCTCGTACATGAGCCTGTTTGACAAGCACTTCCAGCCCTTCATGCGAGGGCGGGTGAACATCGACGGGATTGTCTACTACCTGTCCGTCACCTTTGCCTTTCTGATGCTTTCCGTGCGCTGGATGTCCAGCCGGAGGTGGAAATGAGCCGCCCTGTGATTCTCTGGCTCGCGGGAATGGTGTCGGTCTTTGCCGGCCAACGTCTCTACGCGGGCCACGACACCCCAAGCGCCGTCCTTTCTCTTGGGGGCCTGGCTTTGGTCCTGGCCGCCATCGGACTGGCCGCCAAGGGACGCAAGTCCGCAGCGGACGACGGAACAGTGGCCGCCACAGCCTTTACCCTCAGGTCCAGCGTCATCGGACTGGGGGCGGTGGGGATCTACGCCCTCACGACCGATCGAGGTGTGGCCGCCCTGGGACTGGGAGAGGAGGCTGCAAACACCCTGGCCGTCGTGGCCGGTGCGACCTGGCCCATCATCTGGGCGTGTTCAGCGATTGTGCTCCTGGCCGTGGACCATGTCCGCCGTGCGTCGCCGCGCCTCATTCCGGTGCGGCGGGTGAACCAGGCCCATGACACCGCCATGCTGGTGGGCCTCGCCCTCGCTCTTGTGTTCCCGATCAACTACCTGGCCAAGGAACACAACCACCGCTTTGACCTGACCTACTTCCGCACCGCCACCGCGGGAGACGCGACCCAGTCCCTGGTGGAGAACCTGACCTCCCCGGTCACTGTGCACCTGTTCTTCGCCCCCGCATCGGACGTGGCGGAAGAGCTCATGGCGTATTTCGGCCCCCTGGAGGGACCCAAGCTCACGGTGAAGCTGCTGGACCAGGCCGCGGATCCAACCCTGGCCAAGGAAATGAAGGTGCGGGACAACGGGTACGTGGCCGTGACCGGCCTGGCCCCTGCTGGCGACGACAACGAGGACAGCGAGGACGACGGCAAGGACGGCGACACCGCCAAGTCCGTCACCAAGTCCTTCAAGGTGGGCACCGAACTGGATGCTGCCAAGCGGAAGCTGAAGACCCTCGATGAGGACTTCCACACCGTGCTCGTGGAGGTCGCCAAGGGCAACCGCATCGCGTACCTGACCACGGGGCACGGGGAGTTCAGCACGAAGGGGGGCGACAGCGCAGATGAGAAGCTGGCCAACCTGAAGAAGCTGCTCAAGGCCTTGAGCTTCAAGGTCAAGACCCTGGGGCTCAAGGAAGGCCTGGGCGAGGAAGTCCCGGACGATGCGGATCTCGTGATGGTCATCGCACCGGAGGCTCCCTTTCTGCCCTCGGAGGCCGAAACCCTGACCCGCTACCTGGACCAGGGGGGCTCCCTCTTTGTGGCCCTGGAGCCGGAGACCGGCACCTCGGACCTGGTGGCCTTTGACAAGGCGGACCCCCTGGACGACGTCCTGGCGAGCATGGGGATCAAGGCCGGGGACGGCGTGTTGGCGTCCGAGGCCAGCTTCTACATGGAGACCCGGCGACCCCGGCTCCAGGATCGGACCAACGTGTTCACCACGCGGTTCTCCTCCCACGCATCGACCACCACCCTCTCGACCTACGCCCGCCGCGGCGCCAAGTTGATCCTCCCCACGGCGGGCCATCTCGAGGAGATCGAGGGCTTCTCCGGCAAGGTGACCATCACCGCCCGGTCCCTTCCGGACAACTGGGCCGACCTCGATGGAGACCTCTTGTTGGGAGACAGCGAGAGCAAGGAGGTTCGCCCGGTGGCGGCCGCCAGCACCGGCGGCAGCGATTCCGAAGGCGGCGAGTGGCGCGGCATCGTGATCGCAGATGCTACAGCCCTGTCGGACCGGTGGATTCCCAACCCGGGCAACCAGCTCTATGTCTACGATGCGGTGAGCTGGCTGCTGGGAGAGGAAGGCAGCGGCGGCACCATCGAGTCGGAAGAAGACGTGAAGATCCAGCACACCCGGGATGACCAGGTGGTCTGGTTCTACGGAACCATTGCCGGCGTCCCCTTCCTGGTGTTCATCGCCGGGGCCCTGCGCATTCGGCGGCGCAAGACTGGAGGTGCAGCATGACCCGATCCATCCTGATTCACGGGGCCCTGCTCACCGTGGCCCTGGGGCTTTCCTACAGCACCTGGAGCAGCGAGGAAGTCCAGGAGACCGAGGAGGGCGCGGTCATCGTCGATGCGGAACCGGGGGATCTCACCGAGGTCCGCTTCGAGTCCGAGGACCAGCGCCTGGTCATGACCTTCAAGTCCGATGACCACGGGGACTTCATCTGGGTCGAGAACGTGGATGTGAAGAAGAAGAAGACGCCGCCTCCGCCCGCTCCTCCTGCAGAGGGCGAGGAAGAACCCCCTGCAGAGGGCGAGGAAGAACCCCCCGCAGAAGAGACCTCGGACCAGCCGACGGAGACCCCCGAACCGGTGGTGACCGAACCGGTGATGACCGAAGAAACCAAGGTCTTCAAGGCCGGCAAGGCGGGACGGGACCTGGCAGGCAAGCTGGCTCCTTTCGTGGCCAAACGACAGCTGGACGGCGTGACCGACGAGCAGATGGAGTCCCTGGGCCTGGCAACCCCCTCGGGCACCCTGACGCTGACCCGGACTGGCAAGTCTCCCGTGGTGGTGGAGGTCGGCGGCGAGGCCTATGGCACGCGGGATCGCTATGTGCGGGACAAGGAAAGCGGCCGAATCTACATCGTGGCGGCCGATGTCCTGCGCCCCATTGAGCACGCCAAGACCCGTCTGCCGGACCGGGATCTGCTGGGGGCCAAGCAGCCCGAGCTGACGAACCTGGCCGTTGAATCCAGCGATGGCAGTGCTGCCTTCGAGCAGCGCAACCGGGATGACCGCAAGGCCGCCTTCTGGGCTGCCCCCGGTGCGGAAGGGGCCGACCCCGTGGCCGAGGGCTGGCTGGACAAGTTCTTTCGACTGCGTTCACGCGGGTACGTTCAGACCGACGAGACGCCTACGGGGCTGACTTCTCAGTTCACGGTGCAGACCACCGACGAGGCCGGTGTTTCCGCGCGGCTCGAGGTGCTCACCGGGACCAATGAAAAGGGCGAGGAAGGCTGGTACGCGAGATCGCAGCATACGCGGGAGCTGGTGAAGCTGGACAAGACGCTGGCGAGTGAGACCAGCGAGGATTTGGAGACCGTTCTCGACCTTTAGGGGAGGTCTCAGGACTTACCGGGCTCTCCTTTCCATCCTGGGCCAGGTAGGCGCCCAATGATTCGGCGCAGGACAATCTCCACTGCGTTGTCAAAGTGCCATGCCTGACTCGTTCTCAGCAGCGGGCCGACGTCGGTTCGAAACGCTGTAGCCTGTCTCTTGCTTTCGAGATTGGCCTCGAACTGAGCCCGGCTCGTTGCGTGCCCACCTTCGGCCATGTAGCTCTCAAAGCACTCGACAAGCGTATCGGGATTGACGAGCCCATGCTCCAAGGCCAGCCAGAGGTCAAAGAGGTCACGCCCTTTCTTTCGTTGGTAGAGCGCCCGCAGCTTGGTTCCGAGCACCTCGTCGATTCGGAAGGTCTTGATTTCGGCCCGACCGTTGAACCAGGGGCTCTCCACTGAAAAGGGCATCTGGATGTGCCCAAGTTGGGTGAAATGCTCACGGGTGTTGATCTCGACCTTGAGTCGCATTTTCATGGGGGTCGGCCCCTCGGCGAAGAAGCGGTAGACCAGTTTGACCCGCCCCTCCTTGAAGACCCGGCGCGGCTCACCAAGCCATGGGTCGAGTACCTGCCGGATGAGGTCGAGCGTGTCCCCAATGGGCTCGGCACGGACCTGGACCAGATCGATGTCCTCGGAGTATCTGCCCGGCGGGTCGAAGTAGAGCTTGTGGAGCGCCGTGCCCCCCCGAAAGGCAAGTGCGTCCGTGACCGCTGGAACGCTGAAGATGTCAACGAGGGCGCGACTGATGACCAGGTCTTGCTCGACCTGCTCATCGCGGATCCAAGGTGCTTGAGAGCGCCAGGCGGTGATGTAGTCCTTGGGGATCACAGGTCGGGCTCCACCTCTTCATTGAGGATAAGTTGCCACTTCGGCGACCGTGGTGCGCCGGTCGGATCGGCAGATCTGCGCAAAAGGACGACACAGCGCGCCTTGGCTCTCACGTGGGAGAGGAGCGAGGCACTCAAGCCATCCGCTTCCACCAGCTCGAGCAGATAGCCCAAGCGCTGTGACCAGGTAATCGGGCACAGCGCGGCGACGGCAAGGAGTCGCTCGCCCTCCATTTCATCGGTCAATTCGCTGAGCACTGTCGCGACGTTGCTCAAGCCGCCGCAGTGGTCCGGGTGGCCGACAAGCTCGAGTGCGGTGGTCTCCGGGCTGGAGTAGCGTGCGAATCCTCGTGGTGTGTTCACCTGGACCACGGGCATCGCTTCGAGATCCCCGCGTCCAACGAAGTCCACCCCCACGAGGCCGCAGTTGATGGACCGCCGCGCCTTGCGCACGATCACTTGCCCGCGTTGCGGCCGCTGGTGTGCAGCCCCGTGTCGCTCCGCGGCGCTGAGCAGTCCGAAATAGTAGGGCTCACCCAGATGCGCCATGAGTTGGGGAATGAACTGGGCGGCTGGAAGGCATCCCAGGCTTGCGTATTCCGGCGGGATGATCACATGGAAGCCGCGATGTGGGCTGGCTACCATGCCGCGGTCTTTCAGGCGACGCAGCTGTTTCCGGGCTGCGGGAAGAGAAATTCCCATCGCCTCCACGGATTGCTCTGTCGTGAAGTGATGCTGCCCTTTGGCGGCCATTGCTCGGATGGCTTCTTCTGCTCGCACCCTAACCTCGCTTCTCTCTCAAAGTAACTAAAACAGCATTATATTGCAATAATTGCCTTCATTGCAGTCCCCCGGGAATCGTCTACAACAGGACACAGGAGGTCATCAGGCGCAACACACAGGGAATTGGAGCGAGGTCAACAAGCGCCTGCTCTATCGACACAAGGTGTTGCGGAGCGTGGTCCTCGAAGACTGGGCAGCGGAAGCAGAAGAGGAGTCGGTCCAGGACGACTGAAAATCAGTCCTCGCTCGCCACCACCACCACCACCGTCACATTGTCTTCCGTGCCGCCGATGAGGGCTGCATCCAGCAGGGCCTGGGCCAGGTCCTCCGGGTGCTTTTCCGCGCAGATGGTCTGGATGTCGCTGTCCGGCAGAGGATCCGTCAGCCCATCGCTGCAGAGGACAAACACATCGCCGTGCTGCACGCCGCGGGTCGTGGCATCGGGGTCCACCGGCCCGTGGTAGCCCACGCTCTTGGTCAGGATGTTCTTGTGGGGCACCGTCCGGGCCAACTCAGGAGTCAGCCGACCGGCATCCACTTCCTGCTGCACTACCGTGTGGTCCCGGGTCAGGCGCTGAAGCTGCCCATCCCGAAACAGGTAGATGCGTGAGTCCCCCACGTGCGCCAGGTGGGCCTCGCTCCCTTCCACAAGGAGCACCACCAGGGTCGTGCCCATCCCCGCTTGCCCCGGATTGGATTCCACGGCCTTGCGGATGCGCACAGATGACTGGTTCATTGCATAGCGCAGACGCTCCCGGATTCGGTCCGCTGGATCGTCCACAGCCAGGAGCAGGCGGGTCTCATCCGGGTCCTCTTCCTCGAGCATGATCTCGGTCACGGTCTCGACCGCAAGCCGCGATGCTACCTCTCCTGCCGCATGCCCACCCATGCCATCCGCGACCACAAACAGGCCCGCATCCACGTCCACACCCCAGGAGTCCTCGTTGTGCTCCCGGACAGGACCGGTATCCGTGACTGCATAGGATTCAAGCCGCATAACGATTCCTTCCATACCATGGGTTGCAGGGTGACCCGCCTTCTATATGCTCTGCATTCCCATGTCTCCCCCAATCGTCCCAGCAAACCAGTCCTTCTTCACTGCTTCCTGCCCGGGGAACGCATGAGTGCGGCCCACGAGCTGATCGGCGCTGAGGTCGGGAATTACCGGGTGGTGGACCGCTTGGGCCAGGGGGGCATGGCCACCGTGCTGGAGGTGGAGGATCTGCAGTCCAAGGAGCGACTTGCACTCAAGCTGATTCATCCGGGCATCCAGGACGAGGAAGCCCAGGCCCGGTTTGCCTCCGAGTTCCGGGTGCTGTCCCAGCTGGACCACCCCAACATCACGCGGGTCCTGGAGTCGGGCACCTGGAAGGACCAGTCCTATTTCGTCATGGAACGGGTTCAGGGAATGGACCTGCGGACCCTGGTCCAGACCTGGAAGGACCTGCCCCCCGCCGAGCGCTTTGTCCTGGCCGAACACATTCTCAAGCAGCTGGTCGGTGCCCTGGCCTACATCCATGATCGGGGCCTGATCCACCGGGATGTCTCCCCGTCCAACATCATGATCACCCCCGACGGAGACGTGAAGCTGATGGACTTTGGCGTGGTGAAGGCGCCAGGGCAGGAAGTCACCGCCGTGGGGGAGATGGTGGGCACCGTGGCCTACATGGCGCCGGAGCAGATCTCCGGAGCCCAGGTGGATGCCCGGGCGGACCTGTATTCCATGGGCACGGTGCTGTACCTGATGCTCACGGGCAAGCGGCCCTTCAACGCCCGCACCCTCGCCGGGTACCTGGAGAAACACCTCCAACTCCGTCCCCGACCGCCCCGCGAAGTGGACCCCTTTGTCCCCGCCCACTTGGACCAGATCTGTCTGCGGCTGCTGGAAAAGAACCCCAAGGACCGCTACGGCTCGGCGAACCACCTTCTGGCCGTCCTCGATCGACACATGGCGGGCCTGGACCACGTGGACCTGGCAGCCTGGCCTCCCCGGTTGGTCGGGCGGACCGGGGCCCTGGCCCAGTGCCGGGATGCCATCTCCCTTCTCGCAGGAGGCCAGGGGGGCGCCATCATGATGGAGGCCCCCAGCGGCTATGGAAAGTCCCGCCTGGTGGCCGATGTGATCGAGCGCGCCAGCGAGCGCACCCAGCCCATTTCGCGCCATATCTGCATTGACGACCACCGGGAATACGGAGCATTTCACGAAATCCTGGAATCCCTCGACATTCCCCAGGCGGAGCTGCCCCCTGCCCTTCAGATCGCCTTCTATGACAGCAAGGGAGAGGTGGAGCGCTACGCCGTGCACGCAGCGTTTCGGGATCTGCTCCGGGAGCACAGCCCCCGGGTCATCGCCCTGGACGATCTCCACGAAGCAGACCGGGGAAGCTTGGAGCTCCTGGTCTTCCTGCTGCGAAACCACCTGGAGCTGGCGGACGACCCGATTCTCTTTGTCCTGACCCGCCTGCCACCCACCTCGCTGGATCTCTTTGCCGACATGCTGGAGGACGAGGACTTCCTCTTTGAGCGGGTGCGGCTGCCCCCCCTCGACACCACGAGTGTGGAGGAGCTTCTCTCCCAGCTGATCCCCACGGACGAGCGGTGCAGAAAGCTGGCCAAGCGCCTTCAGCGGGAGGGAGAAGGAAACCCGTACTTCATTGCAGAGATGATCCGTGGGCTGGTGGAAAATGGGGTGATTCGCCACGCAGACGACCGGGTCTACGAGCTGACCGTCCCCCTGGAAGAGGTCACCCGGATCCAGCTGCCCCTCCCCTCCAACATTCGAGAGGCCCTCAAGGAGCGCATCGCCCCGTTGAGTGAAAGGGCCCGGGCGATTGCTTGCCTGTTGGCGATCTGCCAGCAGGAGGTCACCCTGGAGCTTGTGCTGGACACCCTCGGGGAGACCGAGGACGAGGTGCTGGACCGGATTGAGGAACTCCTGGATGGCGGGGTGATCCGACAACGCACCTCTGGTACCGACGAGCTGTACGTGCTGGCCCGCCCCCGCCTTCGGGACCTGCTGATCGAGGAAATGAGCCCCAAGAACCGCTCTGCCCTGCACCGACGCGCGGGGGCATCCATGGAGCGCTTGTACCGCCACCGCGTGGCCCTGGTGGTGGATGCCCTCGCTTGGCACTTCGAACAGGGACGGGTGCCCGCCAAGGCCTACCCGTACCTTGTGCGCTCCGGCGAGCGCCTCCAGGCACGTTCTTTCGTGCCCGAGGCCCTGGAGTTCTATGAGCGGGCTCTGAGCATCGAACCCGAAGCCCGGGAGTACCTCGTCCTGGACGATGCGGACGCCCGCCTGGCTGACTTGCGGCTGCGCCGGGGCCTGGCCCTCTACCACATGGGAAATTGGTCAGAGGCCTGCGCTGAGCTGGAACGGGCGGACAGCCTGGCCAGAACCCTGGATGATCCCGGCCTGCAGGCCCGCACCGCCTGCGAGTTGGGCAACTTCTTCCGCCGGCAACACCGCCTGGACGAGGCTTCCACCAACCTCTCAGAGGCGCTGCTCCTTGCGGATCGCGTGGGAGATCCAGCCCTGCGGGTGGGGCCATTGCACGGCCTGGCATCGCTGCACTGGTCCCGGGGAGACCTGGATGCCTCCCGGCGCTACAGCCTGGACTGCCTCACGGTGGCTGGCAACATCGGGGACGACCGGGCCCTGGGCGACGGCTACAACGGCCTGGGCCTGGTTGCGATCTGCCGCGGCCAGTCAGCAGAGGCGCGAAAGTACCTGGACCAGGCGATCCAGATCTTCGAGCGCATCGGCGTCGTCAGCTCCCTCGCCGTGACCCGCATCAACCTGGCGGAACTCTCCCAGTGCACAGGAAATCTGCGCAAGGCCATGCAGCTGTCGGACAAGACCATCGCCCAGGCCCGGGAAGTGCAGCACCTTATGGGGGTGGCCCTGGGGCTTCGCTACCGATCCATGGTGCTGGTGGACCTGGGAAGGCTTTCGGATGCGGAAGACAACGCCCGGGAGGCCCTCCGGCTCACCCAGGAGATCGGAGACCTGGAGGACGAACTGGGGGCGCTCATCAGCTTGATCCGCATTCGACTCGCCAGGCGAGAATTCAAGGAAGGCCAGAATGACATCGCCCGGGCCCTCTCCATCGCCGAGAAATGCGACGTGGAAGGCTACCTTCCCCTGCTCTGGAGTTGGCTCTCCCGGTCCCAGGCTGAATTGGGCTTCCTGGACGAAGCGATGGCCTCCCTGGAACGAGCGGACCCGGCCCAAGGTCGCACCTGGCCCCACCAGGTGTGTCGTCTGCACCTGGTCTCCGCGCGGGCCCTCGGAGCAGCGGGCATGAAGTCCGCAGCGGAGTCCCGGGCGGAACAAGCCCTGCGAATTGCAGACGCATCCGGGTATCGCCTGTACTCCCTCAAATCCCACGCATTGATCGCCGACCTGACCGAACTCGATGCCAACGAAGCCATGCACCGACGCGTGACCCACACCCTGGCCCGCTCACTTTCAGCCAACCTCTCCCGGGACGATGCTACAACCTTCTTGGCCCAGTTCGGCATCGCCCACGGAAGCGTTGAATGAAGCTCCCCCCTGCTCCTCCCAAGATCGGCGACACCCTGGGGGGCTACACCCTGAAGAAACGCGTGGGCTCCGGAGGCAATGCAACGGTCTACGAAGCGACACGCACCGACGGCGAGGTGGTGGCCCTCAAAGTGCTTCATCCCGGCCAGCTCTCCGAGGAGGATCTCAAGCGGTTTGAACGGGAGTACGAGACCCTGCAACTGATCGACCACCCCCAGATCGTCCGGGTCTTTGAAACAGGCGAAAGCGACGGGAACCGGTGGTTGGCTATGGAGTTCGTCCAGGGATTGGACCTGGGCACCCTGGCCGAGCAGTGGCAGATCGAACCGCCCGAGGACCGCTGGCAGCAGGTGGACACCCTCTTCCGCGGGCTCTGCCATGCCCTGCACTATCTCCACGAAAAGGGAATCGTGCACCGGGATCTAAAGCCCTCCAACGTGCTGGTGGATGCCCAGGGCCAGGCCAAGCTCATGGACTTTGGGGTGGTGAAGGCACCAGACGTGTTCAGCACCGCCCTGACGGTGGCCGGACGCCTGGTGGGAACCGTGGCCTTCATGTCCCCGGAGCAGATCACCGGCGAGACCGTTGGGCACCAATCGGACCTGTACTCCCTCGGGGCGGTGCTCTACGTGCTTCTCACGGGCCAGCGCCCCATTGTGGCGGACACCATCGCCTCGTACCTGGCCCGCCAGCTCGCCCAGGAACCGCGTCGGCCGGCCCTGGTGGAGCCCCAGGTGCCCGCAAAGATGGACCGCATCTGCACGCGCCTTCTCAGAAAGGAGCCCTCCCAACGCTACAGCAGCGCAGAGGAGGTGCTGGCGGTGCTGGACTCTGACGACGTGGAAGAACGCCCCCCCCTTCATGGTCGAGATGCGGCGCTCGGTCGAATCCGGGGGCTCTTGGATGGCCTGGAGTCGGGTGACAGCCAGGTGTTGGGACTGGTGGGACACAAGGGATCAGGAAGCAGCGCCCTGGTGCAGGAGGCCCGGTCCCTGGCGGAGGAGCGTGGGCTCTCCCTGTCGATAGTGGACCCCCAGAAGGGCTTGGCCGAAGCGGTCAGCCACCGCCCGGACAGCGGAACCTGGCTCTTGCTGGCAGACGACCTGGATCGCGTGCCCGAGTGGGAGGTCCGGGAGCTGGCGGTCCTCTTTGACGCCCCCGAGGATGCGGTGGGCCTGCTGTTCAGCGCCCGCACCAAGACCGGTGATCTTGCCATTCACAACCTGGGCGTGCGGGAGCTGCTGGCCCTTCCCATTGCCCGTTCTGAGGTCCTTCCCCCCCTTGGACGGGGCGAGGTGATTGCCCTTCTTCGGGACCGCGGACTCTCTTCTACGGCAGCGGCCTTGCTGGGTCGCCGACTCCAGGAGGAAATCGGTGGGCATCCGGCGCTTCTTCTGGAACAGGTCGACGCTCTCATCACCGCCGGTTGGATTGAGGAGACGGACTCCGGAAAGCTGAAACCAACCAAGATGGACCGTCTCAAGCGTGATCCGCTTCCCCTGCCCGAGAAGGTACGCATTGAGCTGGAACAGAGCCTGGCCGGACTGGAGGCCGAGGAGCGCTCACAGTTGATGTTGCTGGCGGTGCTCGGCGGGCAAGCCTCCGAGGATCTGCTGGCCCGCCTGGCGGGTCTGGGCGTGGACCGCCTAAGCCGCCTCGCTCGCACGCAGCTGGTCCAGGTGCGGGAGGAGGGTCTGCACCAGGTCTTCCAACTCAACAATGAGCGCCTGCGCCAAGTCATCCTGGAGGACCTCGAGCCCGCCGAGCGACGGACCATGCACCTGGATGTGGCTGAAATGCTGTCCAGAGGGAACCCCCGTCGGCTGGGCGCCATGGCTGAGGTCGTTGCAGACCACTTCCTGGAGGCGAATTGCCCCGAGCGGGCCTGGCCCCTTCTGGTGCAGGCAGCGCAGCGGGCCGCCAGGCGGCACCTCTACCCCCAGGTGCTCTCCCTGACCCGCCGTGCCCTGGAAGCCACGGAGGCCATAGAGACCATCCCCCTGGATGAGGAAACCACGGATCTTACGCAGCGCACCCTTTCCCTGCGTGGACGTGCCCTTCTTGCCACGGGCCGCTTCCGGGAAGCCCGCACGTCCCTGGAGAAGGCCCTGGAATTGGGGCTGCAAGCAGACAGCCAGTACGGCCGGGCCACCCAAGCAGCACTGGGCACGGTGCTGGCGGAGATGGGAGAGGCCCAGGAAGCCTCGGACCTGCTGACTCCCCTGGTGGAGAGAATCGAGCCGGGGGATCCCGTCCGTTTTCAAGCGCTCCGCTCCCTGGGTTGTGCCCAGAGGCTCCTGGGGGAGCTGGAGGAAGCCCAGGACACCTGGGAGTTGGGCTGCATGACGGCCCGGGAGCAGGGAAACAGCGAACAGGAGGGGCTCTTCCTCTTGGGGCTGGGACAGACCTTGAAGGCGGCGGGGAGGCTCACGGAGTCCCGCCAGGCACTTCAGGCCGCTGAAAACCGACTTCGAAGCAATGACACCGCCGAGCTGGCGAGCTGCTTGATCGAGCTGGGGGACCTGGATCTCCTGGACGGTTCCTACCGCCGGGCGTTGGCCCGGGCCGAAGATGCCAGCGCCATCGCACAACAGATCGACGACCTGAGTCGCTCCGCCCTGAGCCTCCTGCTGTGTTCCAGGGCCCTGGAGGCCGTCGGCATGGAGCGGGATGCGCGGCGCCTTCTCAATGAGGCCGAGGGGCTCATCCGGGCCCGGGAAGCCGAGTGCCCCATGGCCATTCCCGCGGGAATGCCCCCCCATGACCGCGTGCGAGACGCCATCGCCAGGTCCCAAACGCTCCAGAAGAAGGACGGCAAGTCCGCCGCCCTGGCCTGCCTGGAGGACGTGCTTGGAGATCTGCCCTCAGAGGGATGCCGGGGCCTGGAACTACAGCTCAACACGGGCTTGGCAAGACTCTCGGAGAACGCCGAATATCGCAGCCGGGCCCAGGAGTTGGCACGCCTGGTCATGGAGACGCTGCCCCCCGAGCTGGCCGCTGCATTTGGTGCCCGGGAAGAGATGGCGGAGCTCTTGGGGTAGTCCCCCACACACCGGCGGGGATAGGGTGGCCTCATGCGCAAAGAGCCACCGAAGCAGGCCTCCCTCGAAATGGCTGGATTGACCATCCAGGCCGGGGATCGAATCGGCTCCTATGTGTACGTCCACCCGATTGGCGAAGGGGGCATGGCGCACGTCGTGCTGGCCCGGGATCCCAACGGACGGGAAGTGGCATTGAAGATCCTGAAGGCCAGTCGCTTCAAGACGGGCCTCCCCCGATTTCGCCGGGAATTCCGCGCCCTCTCACGCATCCAACATCCCAATGTGATCCGTGTCGAGGCCTACGGAGACGTCTACAACCATCCCTTCATCGCCATGGAGTACGTGGACGGACCGGACCTCCACCAGACGATCCGCTCCTTTGTGAACCTGCCCGCAAAGGAGGACCGCTGGCGGCGGTGCGAAGAGCTCCTGGTGGACATTTGTCGGGCCCTGGCCCATGTACACCAGCGCGGCCTGGTCCACAGGGACTTGAAGCCCTCCAACATTCTGATCAGTCCGGAGGGACGGGCCAAGCTCACGGACTTCGGCATCGTGAAGGACCTGGACCCAGCGGTGGATCACTCCATGACCACCACCCTGGTGGGCACATGGGCCTACGCCTCCCCAGAGCAAATCGCCGGCCAACCCCTGGATCACCGATCGGACCTGTACTCACTGGGGGTCATCCTCTTTGCCATGCTCACAGGCCGGCGCCCCTTTGCTGCGCGGGACATGTCCGGGTACCGAAAGGCCCACCTGGAACAGCCCGCACCCAGGGCCCAGGCCGTGGAGCCGGAGGTTCCCGAGGCCCTGGACGAAATCTGCGACCGCCTGTTGTCGAAGCTTCCCAGGGATCGATTTCAAAGTGCGCGGGAGATTCTGTACCGACTTGAGCAACTGGAGGAAGGGGACCCCGTGCCGGGCCTGGAACACTGGGCACCGCCGCTGGTGGGGCGAGAGCACGCACAGGAGGTGCTCTTCAATTGCGTCAACGCATTGACCCGAAGCGACGGGGACCTGGTGTGGATCTCCGCGCCGGAAGGAGGCGGCCGCACCCGGATGATGGATTTGATGACCGAGCAGGCCAACAGGATCGGCATTCCCTACCACCGCCTCCGGGTCGAGCCCAAGTCCACCGGCCTCTCAGGAATCGTCGCCTTGTCGCGGGAGGTCTCGAGCGAGTTGGGAGACCGGTCCCCCAAGCGGTTGAAGACCGCGCTGGACGAGTGGCTCGGCGGCACCCAGTGGATCGGCGATGCGGCGTGGCGCTTGCTGGATGGGTTGGTGGAGGGTCTTGCCCGGCTGCTGGAGGATGGTCCCCGAATCGTTCTGTACGACGACTTTCACGCGGTGAGTTCACGCGAAATGGAACTTATCGGGCACCTGCTTCGGGTGGTCAGCGAGCGAAAACTACCTCTGCTGATGGCACTCTCCGTGCGCATCGATTCCAAGGAGGTGGAACTGGAGCGCACCCTGGGGACGGAACGCCTTGGATTTACCGCCAAGCGGGTCATGCTGGAGCCCCTGAGTGACCGATCCATTCTGGAAATGACCCAGAGCATGCTGGGAATGGGGGAGAAGTCCAAGGTCCTCGCCAAGCGCCTGGCGGATGAGACCGAAGGCAACCCCCTGTTCATCTCCCAATTCCTGGCAAACCTGATTCAACGCGGCGTGCTGGTGCCCCAATTGGGAAGCCGGATGAGCCTGACCGTGGATGCAGCCGAGATTGCCACCGGGCACCTGGAATTCCCCCCGGGGGTTCGAAACCTCCTCCAGAGCCGCCTGGAAGACACAAAACCCGGCGCCTTGCGGCTCCTGCGGGTGTTGGCTTGCAGTGGGCGGGAGCTGGAGTTGGACCTGACCCTGGAGGTGCTGGACGAGGACGAGGACCAGGTGATGGACCACCTGGATCTCCTGATCGAGCGGGGCATTGTGAAGGAGCGTCGAACCGGCAGCTTGATCCACCATGGAATTTCCCACCGTCTTCTCTCAGACCTGATCTACCGGCAGCTGGACCCGGAGCAGCGCACACTGCTCCACCGTCGTCTCGCCCAGACCCTGGAAATCCGATTTGGCAGCAACCCAGTGGCGCTGGAGCTGGTAGGCGATCACTACCGTCTCGCAGGGGAGTCCGGAAAGGCCTACCGGCACCTGGTGGCCGCTGCGAGCCGCATGCTGGCCCGCTCTCTTCCCTCAGAAGCCTGGGAGACCTCCAACCGGGCGCTTGCCATTGAGGACCTCGCCCGGGTGGATCTCTCGCCCGCGGAGCTGGAGGACAGCCGCGTCAAGCTCCTGCGCCTGCGTGCAGACGTGCAGTACGGACGAGGGGACTGGGCGGAGTGCCGCACCACGCTCGAGGCTTTGCACGCGCTGTGTCGATTGACGGGCAACGAGTGGGCTGAACTCAGGGCAAACCTGGAGTTGGGCCGGGTGCTCAACCGCCAGAACGAGAACGAGGCCTCCGCGGAGTTGTTGAATCGAGCCTTGAAACAAGCCCGAAAGCTCAAGGACCGGGAGGGAGTGGCGGAGGCCCTGTCAGCTCTTGCTGCCTCGAGTTGGAGTGCAGGAGACCTGGATCGCTGCGAGAAGCGTGCAGCAGAGGGCCTGGTTCTGGCGGTAGGCGAGTCCATGTCGCGCATTCGCGCCGAGATTCTGTTGGCCGCCACCGCAGCCCAGGCGTTCCAGGGACAACTGGTCCAAGCGACGGCCGGAATGGAAGAAGCAGAGCGAATCTTCCGCCAACTCGGCCAGAGGCGTTCGCGGGTCATCACCCTGTGCAACCTCTCAGAACTGCTGCTCTGGCAAGGGGAGATCGGTCGAGCCACCCAACGAATACAAGAGGCCTACCGGAATGCCAGGGATCTGGGATACGCCCTCGGCCAGTCCAGCACCTTGCGCCTCCGAGGTGAAATGGAATTTGAGGTGGGACAGTTGGACCGGGCCGAGCGAACGTTGCGCCGATCGGTCCAATACTCCTCCTCCCTGAACCTGCTGCCGGACATGATCTCCGGCCGGTATGCCCTGGCACGTCTCTTCATGGAGCGAGACGATCCCAAGGAGACCGAAGCTCAGGTCTCCGTCGCCCGGGTGCTGGCAGCCAAGCGGGACCCGGAACAATACGCCCCAGCCCTGGTGGCACTGCACGGCTGGGCCTGTGCCATGACCGGCGATGCTTCAGATGCCCGTCGCATGTTCAGCACCGCTGAACGCAGTGTGGACAAGGTCCCGCTCCCCAGGCGCTGCCAGGTGCTCCTGACCTGTGCCCGGGGATTTGCCGTGCTGGGAGAGACCGAGGAGGCCCAACGACTTGGAAACCTGGTGGCAAACTCGGCGGCCTCCAACGCCTTCCGGCTCCGAAACCTGGAGTCACGGGTCCTCCTGGCCTCTCTTGCCAGTGACGACGTGACCGCCCAGAAGCACCTGGAAGATGCCCGGGGGCTGGCCCGCGGCATCATGGAGGAGCTGCTCTCCGAGCAGGCCGCAGCGTTCCGAAAGCGTTTCGGTTCGCTTATCTGAATCTACGTCCGGCGCCGCCAGGGAACAAGCAACCCCACAAGTGCCATCCAACCAAAGCCTTTGTGGGGCCCAGGGGAGGCGGAACAAGCGCACCCACCGACGGAGAGTTCTTCGTCGGAAAATGAACTCCCGCTGGTGGCTTCAAAGCCCGTGTCCACCCAGTTGTCTGGATCCTCCTCTTCTTCCGGCGGAAGAAGGGTGTCCCAGTCCACGTATTCGTCGATCCATTCCAGGTGTGTGTCCACACGGGTCGCCCCTGCACCGCCCCCCACGCATCCCTGGCTGCCTTCTTCTGCTGCAAAGACAAAGCTGTTGACCCCGGTCAATGCCAACACCCCGTCCTCATTGCTCTTGAATCCACCGCCCCCCGAATCACCGGAGCACAGGTTTCCGCCCCCCGGATCAAAAACATACACAAAGAAGTCATCCCACTCGTAGAGAGGCAGATCCACGGTCCGTTTGACCCCGGAGTCTCCCGCGTTGTCTGAGGTGACCCCAAAGCCCACGAAGGTCAGCTCCTCGTCCCGCCAGTGGTTGCCCGGCCGCGCATCGCCGAGCGGTGCCGGGGTGACGTCGTAGAACAAGCCATCCAGCCGCATGAGCCCGATGTCGTGGCGCAGGCGCTGCCGATCGTATTCCGGGTGAACCACCAGCTCGGCCACTTCCAGCTCGTGGTCCACGCCGCTGCTTCGGTGCACATTACTGCCGAGCACAAAGTCGACCCCGACGCCGGACTGTCCAAAATACTCTTCAGCCGCCTCCACGCAGTGGGCTGCCGTGGCCACCCACTCCGGGTGAATCAGCGTCGCCGAGCAGAAGAACATCCCCTGGCCACCCTGGGTCATCATCAGGGCGCCTGAGGACGGGTGATCCAGGGTCTCCTCCCCCCCCACAATGGGAGGGGCTTCCTGGCCTGAAGCCGTCGCAAGTGCCAGCAGAATCCCGATCATCCGACCCCCGTTTGGTCGGGGTCAGCATAGGGGAGGCACCAAGGGCCCCACGTGAAGGACGTGTCAGGACCTGCGTCGCCGAATCAGCCCAGCCATTAGCAACCACAGCCCCATCCCCGCTCCCTGGCTTGGAAGGGATGCGCACATGCCTCGGAAGTCTCCACTGGGTCGGGCCGGCAGTTCGCCGGTGTCCAACGACGGTCCGTTGCCCGTGTCGGCATCGGAGTCCGCATCGGAGTCCGCATCCGCATCCGAATCCGCATCCGAATCCGCATCAGAGTCGGAGTCCGAGTCGCTGTCGCTGTCGCTGTCGCTGTCCGTATCTGCGTCGTTGTCTTCGAGAGGCACGTACTGGTCGATCCAGCTGTAGTACGAATCCACCCGCACAGCGCCCCCGGCCGCCCCCGCCGACGTGCAAGAGGGCTGGCCTCCATTGATGTTGTAGGTAAACGAGTTCACCCCCACCAACTCCATGCCCCCGCCACTTCTCGGCATGAGCGCGGCCCCCCCCGAGTCACCGCTACAGACATTCACCCCATTCTCGTACGTGTAGATGATGTACTGGTCGTGGTTGTAGATCGGCACATCCACCGTGCGCTTGACACCCGAGTCGTCCCGGTTGTCGGCCGTGACGCCCCAGCCCACGTAGGTGACGTCATCGCCATACCAACTGCTCCGGACCCGATCCGTGTTCAGGGGCATCGTGTCGTACTGGGGAAGGTTGTTGAGCAGCTCCACCAGCCCGATGTCTGCATAGCTGTTCCCGGACCCGTAGTTGGGATGGGAGAACATCTGCGTGGCGGTCACGTAGGCCTCCACGCCGCTCCGCGAATCCAAGTCGGTGCCGATGACGAAGCAGATGTCGCCACCATAATCCAGGAAGGACTCCACACAATGGGCTGCAGTGAGCACCCACTTCTTGTGGATCAAGGTTCCGGAGCAAATGGAAGACCATCCCGATCCGCCACCACAGCCAAAGAGCACGCCCACCTCCTCGTAGGCCGACGTGGTGGACCCACCCACGATGGGGGGGGCCTCCTGGGCGAGGGCGGGAACGATCAGGAAGAAGAGCAACGAAACTCCTGGGGAACGCTTGCCAAATGTAGAAGCACAACGCACCAACCACAAGTCCCAGGGTGACAAGGAAATGTGGGCGGTCCCTGTTCTGCAGGGGAAACAGCGGGGCCGGGTTGCCGGTCTGGCCGTGAACTGTGCAACAATCCCAGCGTTGCACCTCGATGGACGCCCGATTGGAGATTGCCAGATGTTCTTTGCCACACTGTTTCTCACCGCCTGCAAGGACGCACCAGAAATCAACCTGAAAGTCTTGGATGTCTGGGGCAAACCTGTCGCCACGGCGAGCATCATTCAAGAAGGCGTCTCGGGCATGCAGAAGGCCGACATGAACGGTGCGCTCCAGCTGCAGGTGACGGAGCCGGGACCCGTGCGATTGCAGGCAGGGACCGATGGCTTCATCAAGGACTACATCACGGTCGATGTGGAATCGGACCAGGACGACCCGGTGGACGCCACCATCACGCTCTACCCCGCCCCGAACGAACCGGGCTTCTACGCCATCGGCGACCACAGCTACCTGCCCCTCGTGGCCCAGCCAGTGAAGTCCATCGCCTCGGAAATCACGCGCTACCACGGCATCCAGGACGTCTCCCGGGACGGGTTGACCGTCAACAAGAAGAACCAGCGCTTTGTGTACTACGCCCTCCTGCGGGACTGGGAGATCCGGCGTCTGGGGCTCGGGCTGGCCAAGCTGAAGTTTGAGGAATCCGCTGAAGTCACGGGTCTACTTGGCCCCACCACCGTGGACCTGAATATGTGGGTGGCGGACGCGGATGCAGGGATGGACATGAAAGGCCTGTGGGCCATGGACCACTACCTGATCACCTCGGAAGCTCCCCTGGAGGCCGGGGTCTACGCCTTCCACGCGCAGTCCATCCTGAACTCACGGGAGTCGGATGCCCTGGACAAGCTCCCCAAGGAGCTGCAGGTCGTCTACCCCTTCGAGGTCAAGTAACTCCGGACGTTCCGGCAACCCCTCGGGAACGCTCCAGGAGCGCCACGAGAATCTGCGCCTGGTACGCCGCATCATAGTCGGCGCGGTGCTTCAGGGAGAGGTCCTCCTCCGGCAGGCGCAAAGCCTCCGCCAGCACCTCCTTGCTGCTGTCGAGCCAGTGCACCCCCAGCACCCCTGTGGCAAGGGCCTTGGTGTCCAGGGCCTTGTACCCGAATGGGTTTGGTAGCTCCTCTGCTGCAAAGCACCAGGACACGAAAGACCAGTCAAAGGGCGCGTTGTGGCCCACAAACACCGCCTTGGCGCCGGGCGCCACCTGGCTCGCCACCCAGGCGGTGAGTTCTTCCAGAGCCACTCTCCGCTCCAGCCCTTCCCGCTTGAGCCGATCCAGGTCCAGCCCGTTGACCTCCATGGCCCCCGGGTCCACCCGGGGCCCCTGGGGCTTGAGTTCCTGGTAGAGGCTGCCGCCAATCGCAAGGGTTCCATCCCCGTTCTCATGGACGGCCACCGCGCCCAGGGAGATCATGTCGTAGAGACCGGGTACCGGACCCGAGCACTCGATGTCGATACAGAACCAGGTGGCTCGCTCCATGTCATCCTCCGCCGCCCCCTCTAACCCCTCCCGGATGTCCCTTGTGCTGGGCTCCCTGGCGGTGTTGGCCGGGATGGGTCCCTTGTTGGCCGCCATGGCCACCGTGTTGGGCCTCGGCATCGTGCGCCTGCTTCCCAGCTGGATTCTGGCTGTCTCTGCCCTGGCCCTGGTGGTGCTTCCCTGGCTGGGCATCGCCAGTTTCTTCCGGAGCCGCTTGACCGGGCTCGCCGTGGGCAGCTGGGTCTGGCCCGCCACCCTGTTGGGCGGCATCCCTTTGTACCTGCCCCAGGAACGCGCCGATGCATTTCTGACGGGCATGGCCCATTTCGCAGCCCCCATTCCTCCGGAGCACCAGGAGAAGGTCATTTCCCTGTCCAAGACCGTCGCCACATTCCTGGAGACCGAGCGCCTGGCGGGCACCGAGCCACCCCCTGAAGCCACGCCAGAGGAAACCGTCACGACGCTTCCTTCGGTCAAGGCCCTGCCGGATGCCGAGGATGCGGTGGCTCTTCCGTTCGAGGGCACCGACAACCAGCGCCGGGTGTCCGTGGTGTTGGAAGGTTCGGAGGGTCACACGCGCGAGGTGCAGATGGTGTTCGACACCGGGGCGTCTCTCACCACGGTGGACCGCCAGACCCTGGCCTTGTTGCGAAAATCCCCCGAAAAGGATGCCCCCACCCTGGAGCTGCACACCGCCAACGGGATGCGGCGGGACCCGGTCGTGCTGCTGGATCGTCTGTGGATAGGCGGTATGCCCGTGGAGGGGGTGACCGTGGCCGCCTGCGACGCCTGCGCACCGGAGGGCACGGTGGGCCTGTTGGGCCTCAACGTCTCCGGCATGTTCCACGTGACCCTGGACCCGGAGCGCCAGGAAATCGTGCTGCAGCCTCGGGGGGACCTTCCCAACCGGCTGTCAGATGTGGCTCCGTGGGTCGGCCTCTCCGGCACGGTGCACTCCTGGTCCGATGGTCGCGTGGAAATGGAGGTGGAGGCAAAGAACCGTTCCATGCGGCCAATGGCCCGGGTCACCGTGAGCATGGACTGTGGAGGGAGTGAGCGATTTCGCACGGACCTGCACCAGATCGACCCCGGCGAACAGGAATCCACAAGGGTCTCTCTTCCCCGGTGGACCGAGTGTGACCCGGGGATCTTTTCCCTGCGCTCAGCCTCCTGGTAGGAGGGCAAGCCCCACGAAGGCGCAACTTAGGAAGGCGGAGTCCAGTTCTCGTTCAGGGCTTCCACAGCCACCCACAGGAGCAGGAAGATCAAGCCGGCTTGTTCCTGGGGCACGTCCACTTCTCCGTCTTCCTTCTCATCTCTCTCAAACAGGGCCCACAGGGCCTCGTCCAGCAGGTGGGGCTGGGCTCTCCAGTCTGCTGAGCGCACCCGCTCGGGAAAGCCCGCATCAAAAGGCAGTAGCTCCCCCGCCTTGCCCTGCACCCGGGAGGCTGCAGCATCGATCTGGGAGCCGCTGACCTTCTTCATGCGGCCGCCAAACTGGTCGAAGACGCGAATACAGACCGCGAACATGTAGAGCACCACCTCGCGGGTTTCCGCATCCAGCTGGGGCATGTTCTTCTGCATGAAGTTGGTCAGGCGCTTCTGATCCTTGAGCAGCCGGCTCGCAACGCTGCGAAAGGCATCGCCTGACTCCGAGCAGGACTCGGCCAGGGTGTGCACATCTTCCCGGGAAATGACGGTGGTGGTCATGGGGACTCCTTGGCCGGGACATTCCCGTCGGCCAGGACGGGTCTAACATGGCACCAGGATGCGACGCCCTGCGCCCCAATTCGTACTGGCTGGTCTTACCGGCGCCCTGGTGGTGGTGCTGGGGCTTGGCGTGCCGCTTGTGGACGACACGTTCTTCTGGTGGGTGCCCAAAGCACTCCTGTTCAGTGAAGGAGGGGGACCCTGGGTGCTGGCGGGCGACCTGCCCACCGCCCTCCGACCCGATGCAAAGCTGCCCCCCCACTGGGTGGACGGACTGCCGGACTATGCCCATCCGCCCCTCTGGTACGCGTGGTTGGCCCTGTGGTTGAAGATCCTGGGCCCCCACCACTGGGGAGTCCACCTGGCGGTGCTGCCCCTGGCCATCGGCATCGGCGTGGGGTTTGCCGCGCTTCTGCAGCGTCTGGGCGGGGTTCGCGCTGCGTGGACAGCACCGGTACTGGTCTGCCTGCCCCCGGTGGCAGCGCTCCTCCTGCGCGCCGACACGGATGTGCCGCTGCTCCTGTTCTCCACCTGGGCCCTGGTGGCACTTCTGGATCAGAAAGACGGCCTCTTCGCCTTGTTGGCGGCCCTGGCCGCGGCCTCCAAGGAACCCGGGGTGCTTCTTGTCGTGCCCGCACTGGCAGCCTGCTGGATGGACAAGCGGTGGACCCTTGGGTGGCTGGCACCGGTGGCCATCCTGGGGGCCTGGGCGGGGATCCACTGGCTTGAGACCGGCGGACCCCTCGGCGGCTGGGCCCTGGCCAGCAGCGAGCACCTTCCCGCGGGTCCCCTGGACTGGCTTGGAGATGTGCTGGCAGTGCTTCGAATCACCTTGTTCGAACAGGGGCGCTGGCTGATCTTGGTCGGATTCGCCTGGATGGCATGGAAGGGCCTGCCCGGTTCCCGGCGGGCTTGGCGTCTGGTATCGATCCACGCGGGCACACAGCTTCTGTTTTTCGGCACCCTCAACTACCTGGGGGGAATCGACCGGGTCGATCGGTACACCCACGTCCGGTACCTTCTGCCCGGCATCACCAGCGCGGCTGCCCTGGGGCTGGCGGCTGGACCCATTGCAGCCCCTCCCCTGCTGCTGGCCTCCCTGTGGTTCCTCCACGAGCGGTCCGACGATGGACCCGAGGCCTCCCTCCATGGCATCGACACGGCACGTGCCCTGGGACAGGCCCGGCCGCTCCTGGAAGAGATCGGGGGGCAAGTCTGGGTCGGTAGCCATGCCCACGCACAGTTGACACGCCCCTACTCCGGCATCGGCTCGCCCCCCCTGGACCACCTGAAGAGCTTTGATGTAAACACCCGTCCGGCCCAGGTCAGCGGCCACCTGGTGCACGCCTCGGTGGGGGAGCCCCTCGGAAGGCTCCAGGAGCTGGACCTGACCCTGGTGCGAGAGATCCAGGTGCACGCAGCTTGGGTGCGTCTCTTCAAGGTTGCAGGTGAGGCTGCCCCGCCTCCCGCATCGGATTAAGGCGGGCCCCGAGGAGACAACGTGCGCGTCCCCCTGTCCCTGCTGAAGCGGTTCGTGGACATTCCTGTGGATGTGACCGAGCTTGCATCCTTGATGAATGGCCGCATTGCCGAGGTCGAAGCGGTCCACCTGGCCCCCAGCAGCGAGGCACTGGCGGATGTGCAGGCGGTGCGGCTGGAGGAGAAGCTGGACGGCGATGAGGTCTTTGGCGTCTGGCGGGTCCAGGGTGGAGACGAGTTCTGTGTGGTCGTGGGGGAGAAGTACGGGGTGCAGGCCGGAGAGATCTACGCAGCCATAGCCGCCGGCGGGTCCCTCCCGAGCGGCGAGGCCGTGGAGGCCCGGACAGTCAAGGCCCGGACAGTGGGTGGGTTCGACTCCCAGGGGGTACTGGTCTCAGAGGAAATGCTGGGCATCGGAGATGACGCGGCGCGGCCCCTGGGTCTTGCCCCCGAGGTGGAGCCGGGTGCGTCCGTGCACGCCGTCCTGGAGCTGGACGACCCGATCCTGGAGTTCGACCTGGAGCCGAACCGTCCGGACCTGTTCAGCCTGGTGGGCATGGCCCGCGACCTGGCCGCCATCTTCGATACGCCCCTGTCGATCCCCGTGGCCGTGGACCCTGTCGGTTGGGGGGAGTTGCCCCCCGGGGATCTCTCCATCCGCATTGATTCACCGGACAAGGTGCAGCGCTACGCAGCCCTGGAAATCTCGGGAATCCAGGTCGGCCCCTCCCCCCAGTCCCTGCAGAACGCGGTGCGAAAGCTGGGCATGCGCCCCATCAACAACGTGGTGGATGCAGCGAATCTCGCGATGCTCGAGCTGGGCCAGCCCTTGCACACCTTTGATCGGGCTGTCTTGAAGTCCGGTGAGATCGGCCTGCGCATGGCCCGGGACGGAGAGACCCTCACCACCCTGGACGGCGAGGAGCGCACCCTCACGGACGAGTGCCTGCTGGTGACCGATGGAGACACCCCCATCGCCTTGGCCGGCGTGATGGGCGATGCGCACTCCGGCATTGGGCTGGAAACCACCGACTTGATCATCGAGTCCGCGACCTTTGACATGGCAGCGGTGCGCCGGTGCAGCCGCCGCCTTGCCCTGAGAACCGAGTCGTCCCTGCGCTTTGAAAAGGGCCTCCCAGCCAGCCAGGTGGTGCCCGCCTTGGCCCGGCTGGCACAGCTCCTGGGGGAGCACGGTGGGCCGGAAGTGACCGTGGGCCGCCTGGCAGATGTCTTCCCGGGACGCCAGGAACCCACCACGATCCCCTTCTGCCCCGACGAGGCCCGATCCCGCCTGGGCATGCAGGTGGAGGACACCCTGATTCGAAGCCGGTTTCGCCACCAGGGCTTTCGGGTGGACGAAGACTGGAGGGTGACCGTGCCGGACACCCGGCCCGACCTCCACATCCAGGCGGACCTGAATGAAGAGGTCGGGCGCATCCACGGCTACGAACACGTGGTGGCTGAAGCACCCACCGCCCCCCTGGGCGTGCCGCGGGAGAACCCGGTGTACACCAAGGGCTTTGCTGTTCGTCGCTCCCTGGCCGGTGCAGGACTGGACGAGGTGTACCTGGGCATCTGGGTGGGGGAGGAGGCCGCGGAGACCTTTGGCCTTGCCCAGGACAGCCTGCTCGAGTTGAAGAACCCCTTGGCTTCCAACCTGCGCTGGTTCCGCCCCACGGCGCTGCCGGATGTGTTGGGGGCGCTGCACCTGAACCGCAAGAACCAGGAGCGGGTGGGGCTGTTTGAGATCGCCAAGGTCTACTGGCGCGGGGAGGACGGCGAGGTCGTGGAGCGCCACCACCTCGCCGGCGGGCTCTCCACGCCGGGCAGAGACGAGACAGGTGATCGCTTCTACGCCGCGCGAGATGCCGTGGCGGGGGCCTTGGAGGCACTTGGGACCGAGCCTGCACTGCACCGGGGAGACCCGGCTCCATGGATGATGGCGTCGTGCTTTCATCCTGGCCGTACTGCGATGCTCTCAGTGGAAGGACTCGCTGTGGCAATCGTCGGGGAGCTGCACCCGAACCTCGTGGGAAGGCTTGGGTTGGAGGAACCGCCGGTCACCTTCCACGTGGACCTGGAAGCCCTGCTGCCGCTCCACGCCCCGATCCACCGGTTTGTCCCACCGCCGCGGTTTCCGTCGGTGGAGTACCACCTGAATGTCCTGGCCCCGGAGAAGACCTGGGCGGAGGATGTGCTCGCCCTGGTCTCCGATGCGGGTTTGGCCCACCTGCAAGCGCGGCGGCTCCAGGCGGTGTACGCGGGAAAAGGAGTGCCGGAGGGCCAGAAGCGGCTGACCCTGGAGTTGGTTTTCAACCACCCGGAGCGCTCTCTGACCCACGACGAGGCTCGCTCGGAGTTGGAACGCTTGCGGCCCTACCTGGAGGCAAACGGACTTTCCGTCGAGATGTAGGCGCCTGTGCGCTATGCTCCCCCTTCCGGAGGGGCCATGCCGCTGACCATTGAGGAATACGCCTGCATTCGAGACTTCTCGGTGCTTTATTCAGGGGGCCTGGATTCCTGCGCGGTTCCGCTGGTCATCGGCGAGCACACCCAGGGCGGCATCCACCTGCTGACCTACAAGCACGCCTACGGAAGTTTCTTCAACGAGTGGTCCAAGCGCCATACGCCCGAGCTGCAACGGGAGCTGGGCATGCGGGTCGAGCACCACCTGATCGACCTCACCGAGGTCTGGAACGAGGTGGGCTTCAAGAAGATGCTCCGGGACATCGTGAAGTACCGGGGTCACTGGGTCTGTTGCCTCGGGTGCCAGGAATCCATGGCGACCCACACGATCATCTACAGCCTGGAAAGGAACATCTCGAACACGTTCATCTGTTCCTCGGTCGGGGGCGAATACGCGGTGATGAGCATGCCCATCACCCGCCAGAAGAACCTCGAACTCTATGCCCGCTATGGCATCCGCTACAACGCCCCGCTCCTGGACCTGGGCATGGCCAAGCCCGAGGAGCGCCGTGTGTTGCAAGACCACGACATCGACCCGGGCTGGGGGGCCCGCCGAAGCCACCAGGGCTACCAACCGATCTGCGTGCTGGGCTTCCAGCATGCCCTGGACATCGTGTTCGATTTCCACACCACCTACCCGCCGGACCGCGTGGGGAGCTTCCTCGACGCCAAGTACGTGATCATCGACGACATCATCCGCCGCACCCTGCAGGCGAAGGGCTTGGATCCGGACGAGTTGATCGAGGCGAACATAAGGCAGATGCAGGTCGAGGAAGAGGCGATGGCGGCGGTGCGGGAGAAGCAGGACCAGCAGGAGAAGAAGAAGAGGCAGGAGAGGCAGTAGCCCCCCCCACGCGGGACCAGGAAAAAGTGGGCGATCTGGCTCACCCGTTGTGGAATATCACCAACCAACCCGCGCCCAGCCCCCTCGTACGCAAAGGAATGGGCGATCTCAAGACTGGCCCAATTCTTGTCTAGGTTCTTGTCAAACGACACCCGGACCGCCGAATGCAAGACCTGCCATCTCCCTCCCGTACACCGGAGCATTGGTTCCATGAGCAAGCCACCGCCTACGTGGCCAGCCAGGTTCTGTTTCACCTGAACGAAGCAAGGGTGTTGCTGGCGCTGGACGAAGACAGCGAAAGAACCGCCGCCAGTCTCGCTGAGGAACTTGGCCTGGACCCCCACATTCTCTCCTGTTGCCTGGAGTACCTGGCGGGAGTGAGTGAGCTCCTCGAGAGCACAGACGAGCACTACTCATTTACGGATTTCGGCAAGGAGGTGCTGGATCGCTACTGCCGAACAGACACGGATGGTCGGTGCTTCAACTTCTTTGACGTGCGGGTGGGGAGCTACGGACCTGTGTGGGCAGGACTGGGGGAGATGCTGCACGGGGCCCCCTACGCAGGCGCACGGCACCGGGCCGGAGAATATGCCGCACAGGGGGTCTACAAGGTGGCCGCCCAGCTGCTCCCCCATGTGGAGCAGGTTGCTGCCGAACTCGGGATCAGCCGGGTTGTAGAATTCGGTGTTCCCACCGGCTTGCTCGCTGCCCTCTGCCAAAAGCACCCAAGCATTACAGCTTTTGGCGTGGATCGATCCAGGGAGGCCCTGGTGGATGCGCGCAAACGGGCAGAAGAACTTGGGGTCGCGGACATCGATTTCATCCATGGTGACTTCTTCGAACCCAAAACCTGGCTTCCGCAGATCAGTGGTGAGGGCCCGCTCGCGATTGCTTCAATCCACTTCCACGAGTTCGTAGCCGATGGTGGGCAACGACTCACCGAGACCCTCCAGCGACTGCGAGAGGAGGTGCCCGGGGCCTACGTGATCGCGATTGAACAGGAGCGATTGACCCCAGATCGACGCAAGGATGTCTCAGAAACCGTCTGGCTCTACGCCCAATCAAACGTGTTGATCCACCACCTCATCCGCAACGGCCAGATCTTCACCGGAGAACAGTGGGTTTCCCTCTTCACGGACGCCGGCTGCACCGTGGCTGCTGTTCGACCCCTTGGGTACCTCGGGTACCACTTGTACGCATTCCAACTCTAAAGGAGAACACACAATGAACACCGACCTCATCGTCGTTGGCGGGGGACCTGCGGGGTCCACAACCGCCACCTACATGGCCATGAAAGGCCACCGCGTCGTGCTGTTCGAAAGGGCTGTCTTCCCCCGGTATCGGCTCGGAGAGTCGCTCCTGCCAAGCACCATGACCGTCCTTCAAGACCTCGGGCTGGTCGGCGCGATGGAGGAAGCAGGCTTCCCTCACAAGACCGGCGGCAGTTTCACCTGGGGCAAGGACAGCGAACCCTGGAGCGTGCTCTTTTCAGAGAATCCGTTTCTACCCTCGTCGTTCGGCTACCACGTGGAGCGCTCCGTCTTTGACAAGATCCTCCTGGACCGCTCCATTGAAGAGGGAGTGGACGTCCGCCAGCCCTGCACGGTGACCGGTGTGCTCCAGGAGAACGACCGGGTTGTGGGGGTCCGCTACCGAGACGAGAACGGCAATGACCGCGAGATGCGCTCCCGTTTTGTCCTGGATGCTTCTGGACCGGCCAGCGTCATCGGCAGGGAATTGACGGTCCGTTCCTACGACGACCGCATGCGCCAGACATCGGTCTTCGCCTACTACAAGAACATTCACGGCAGCCCGGAGAGCATGGAGGGCCACGTGGTCGTCAGCACCTGCCCAAGGGGCTGGTTCTGGTACATCCCAATGAACAGCAAGGAGCTGGGCGAAGCGAGCGTGGGACTCGTGACCGGACAGGAATTCCGCCCCGAACTTCAGGAGCTTGGGGCGGCCGCCTTCTTTGAGGCGGCTCTCTCTGAGTGCCCCCAGATGCAAGAGATACTCGGCCCCGAGGCGGAACGGATCGGCGATTACCGAGGCATCAAGGACTGGGCATACGCCTGTGACAGGATGGCTGGCCGCGGGTTTTTCCTCGCGGGAGACGCCGCTGCTTTTGTGGACCCGCTTCTCTCCACGGGAGTCACACTGGCCATGCTCGCCGGCTACTCATCCTCGGTGTGCATGCACTCCATCCTGGAGGACCCCTCCATGGAGGAGTCGGCCATCGGGTTCTATGACACAAACTACAAGCGCATGTACTCGGTCACAAGAGATTGTCTCCTGTATTTCTACTCCTGTAACGATATCGGCAAGGAGGACATCTTCTGGGAGTCTCGCCGATTGATGCATTTCGGCGACAACCTCGGGGCCAAACAAGCGTTCAGCTTCCTGGTCAACACCGTGGGTGGGAATCCCCACCCCGCCGTCATCCGCCAAATTCACATGTTCTCCCAGTTTATGGCCCACATAAATCACCCTGTGGACAAACTAGCGGACGAGTGCGTTGACCAGCAGCATGACAACGGATCACGCGACGGCCTCGTCTCCTTTTCAAGCCTCACCCAGGACACGGTTCCAAGAATCAACGGCTGCCTCGAGGAGTCCTGCATCATCGACGAGGACAGTCACAAACTTCGGAGGGTTCATGGCGTACATTTCGACATGGAGAAGCCCATCTTTTCTTCTACGGTCTCCTGGCTGCTCGGCAGAAACTTCACCCCCATGGCGGACCAGGAGGTCAATCTCTTGACGCTTGTAAATGGCGTGCGAACCTGGTCTGAGGTCTTGACGGCATTTGCCAACCGTTCCGGGTTCTCCCCTCGGCGGGCCGAGGCGGAACTGTCCCCAGTCTTGGAGAAGTTGTGCCAGGAGAACTTTGTGCTCCTTCGCTCCGGCACAAGCGAACAAACGGCCCCGGCGACTCCGATAGCCTAGAAGAACTGGTAGACAAAGGGGGCGTTGGCCCTGGGAACCAGGAGAAAGGTCACAACCAGGACCAGGACCAGCAACAGGATCGGAAGCCAGGTCATCTTGGCAGCCCAAACGGTCTCCATCAGCCGGCCCATGCACTCTTCTCCTTTGGCTTCTCAGCCGTCGCCGCGTTCCGCATTCTCTGAAGGACACGCCACCCGAGAGCACCCGCGATCAGACCCCAGGAGGCGCCCAGGAAGACGTGAAACCCGGTGATGCGGGTCGCAGCCCAGACTCCCCCCACCACAGCGCTCGTTGCCAGGGCAGTGTCCGCCCAGATAGGAAAAGCGCTCTCACGAAAGCGAGGCACTTGTTCCGGCTCCTGGATGGGAACCGCGCCAGCCGACACCCCATACTTCAAACAACGAACGGGACACACATCCACACATACCATGCAGCGAATGCACTCGGGGTCCTGGACGCGCCCCTTGGAGAGTATCTCCTCCGCCACGCTCACCCCCATGGGGCAAGTAAGGGTGCACACGTCACAACCGATGCAGCGCCCTTTCTGCTGGACCCGGGGAATCCACGGAAGCCGTTCAAACAGCTGAAAAAACAGGGCAAATGGGCACACCAGGCGGCAAAACGCCCGTCGCCCAAACAGGGCGGTCAGCACAAAAGTGATGCTGGCAAAGTAGAACACTGAGCTCAACACGGTCTGTGGGATGTCCCCAGTCCATGGTTCCACCGCCCCCAGATCGTAGTAGCCGGTGGACATCCCAACATCGCTCCACGTGTAGAGCACGGGCAACAGGTAGGGAACAAAAATGAACAGGCGAACCATGCGGGCGCGGGTGTGGACCAGCTCCGGCCGAAAACCGATGAGCGAGTAAACCCACTCGGTGAGTTCTTGGAACGCGGACAGCTTGCAGGCGTAGCCGCAAAAGAGCCTCCCAGTCAACACAAGCCCCACCGTGACCGCCAGGCAAAAAACAGCGGCCATGTTGAAATGCCCCACCAGCACGGAGGTCCAACCGCTGAAGCTCAGCTTCCCGATGGCCCTCCACCCCCACCAATACCAACCCACGATGTGGAGAGTGATGGCAACCACCAGCGCCGCCAGCACCCAGAGCCGCATCGCGTTGAGGTGCCCCGGCTTTCTTCTGCGAGGAACCCTGCCCTTCGGAGATCTCATCGACTGGCTCATGACAGCGCCCCTCCGAGCAACAGCCAAAACAGGACGTAGGCTGCGCATCCCCAAAGGCCAATGACCAGAGTCATCCAGCGATTCTGTGCATTGTTGCCAGCGTGCTCTTGGGCCCTTTTGGGCTCATGTTCCTCCACCCCAGCCATGTACATGACCGCACCTCGGTCCAAACGCAGCAGCGCCTCTCGGTCTGACACATCCAGGTCCATTTCCGCCAGCACCTGCTCCGGACCCGAGAAAAAATGATCCGCAAATTCCGGATCAGTCATCAGGCGTTCCAACAGTTCCTTCACAAGGGGTTGCATGCCCAGAGAACACTTGCACAATTCGTTCCTCAGTCCTCTATGCAGCCCCGGGCAAACCACTTACCGCTTTGGACGAAGCCGAAGGGGTCGACTGGCACATCTCGGACGGGATATTTGTGCCAAATCGCCCAGCCCCTTCAGAGGCATCTGCCCCATCAAAATGCGCCGGGTGCTTGGCACACGGTCCCTTCTCGCCCCACAATGCGTGGTGCCGAACCCGGCCTGGCGCATGTGAAATGAGCCCTCCCACCACGAGGCAGAACCAAAGGGCGGCAACCAGCCAATCGGGATTCAGGATGCCAAGGGTAAGTGCCAGAATCTTGAGAATGACCGCCCAGAATGCCACATACCTGAAGTGCGCCGACCCATCTCGGATCATCTGGTCGATCACAAGGTAGATTCCCGTTCCACCAAGCGCTGCCGCGCCTACCACGGAGCGGGAACCGCCAAGCACTGCACCCATAAACAGCACGACAGCGCCAATATGTGCCGTTCGCACAAGGATTCGAATTCCGCGCTGTCCTGGGAAACGACGAGGCATTTGTGGGATCTGGGAAGCAAATAACATGCCACAAAGCCCTCTCAGTTGAAGTCCGGGACCAACACTGGACGACGCTTGAGCTTGTGTTCATGGAGCTCCCGAAAGACCTCATTGATCTCGCTCATCGGCCTCACCTCGACAAATGGTCCCAAGTCCACGGCCCCGGACAACACTTCATCCAGGACAGCCGGATAGTGCTCCGGAAGACACCCCCAAGTGCCCCGCATAGTCGCATCAAAGGCCATCAGGTTGCTCAGCCGCACAGAAATCTTCTCGCGGGTATAGCCGACCACGGCGAGATGGGCGTCATAGCCGAGAAGAGCGAAGGCTAGCGCCTGCCCATCCGGGTGCCCTGACGTCTCAAATATCTTCCAACCAGTCTGGGAATAGCCCCCTTCTTTTGCCCAAAGACGAAGCGTGCGCTTGATCTCTCTGTGCTCCCCCAGGGCCGATAGACACAGGTCGGCGCCAGATCCTGCCACTTGTTCAAGCCGTCCCGAGTCTACATCCAGAGCGACAACGTGCGCCCCCTGGGCGCTGGCCAGCTGGACCCCAAAGGAGCCAACCCCCCCCACCCCGATAAAGACAGCCACGTCCCCCGGCTTCAGGTCGCTGTTGAGGATTGCCTGGTAGGGTGTGGTGACCGCATCGGCTACGACGGAGAGAGCCGAAAGAGCACCACCCCAGGCAGTCAAGGCCTCCTCGTCCACCACGCAGAGCCCTCGTCCAGGAACCAACACGTGGGAAGAAAAGCCCCCGTGGTCATCGTTTCCAGGAAAGAACTGCTTGGGGCAGACGGCCCCCCGCCCTGCGCGACAAGGTTTGCATTGTCCACAAGGAATGACCGCCGGCACCACGACCGAGCATCCAAGCAGCTCTGCGTTTGCCCCGGTTGCGTGCACGACCTTCCCGGAGATCTCGTGGCCAAGGACCAAGGGAAGCGCATGTCGGGTCTGAACTCCTCCAAAGAGAAAGCCAAGATCGGTATGACACACCCCACACCCGGCCACCTCCACCACCACCGTCTCGGGGTTCAAATCATCGAGATCGACATCACGAGTTGAGAGCTCCAGGGGTTCGCCTGGAGCCACCATCTGCCAGCAACGGATTTGCAGTTTCACTTGTTGCACCTTGGGGTTGAAGGTCAGCGAGGGGTGCGAATGCCATCCAAACCAGTCATCACTGCCTCCACCCCCTGTGCAAAGACGCGGTCCAAAAAAACAGCCTCCTTCGGCAGTATATTTCCCTTGCGTTTCGCGTGGTAGCAACATAATGCTGTTTATGTCGGGGCGCCACCGACAGGAAATGGCACAACCGACGGTGCCGAGACAATGACACAACAAGACGACACGGAACAGACGCATGAGTCCCTGCTGCGCGATGGCTGGGAGCGACGCTCAGTGGTGGGTCCAGACCAAGCCGACGAGCTGCGGTGGATGCACGATCAGGTGGGTCGGGAGGTGCACTTCGAGCCATTGGTTCCAGCGGACCTTGGCCCGGCATGTGGAGCCTGCGCCTCCACCATCTGTGGATCCTACTTGACGCTCTACACTCGCCCAAAACGTGGAGAGACCCCATGATCCACGCCGAAAAGAGACTCGAGGGTGCCGCCCTGCACATCCTCCTGAACCGCCCCAAAGCGAACATATTGGATGCGTCGATGATCGCGGCGATCCAGGAGGCCTTGGACACCCACGTCTCCGAGCGCACAGCCCTTGTTGTCTTTGAGGGGGCGGGGGACCACTTCTGCTTTGGGGCCAGTGTAGCGGAACACCGGGCCGAACAGGCACCAGACATGCTCAGGGCGTTCCACGGCCTCTTCGCCCGACTTGCCGACCTCGCCATCCCCACCTGCGCAGTGGTCAGAGGCCAGTGCCTGGGGGGAGGCCTTGAGCTCGCGAGTTGGTGCACATGGATTGTGGCAACTCCTGATGCTCGTTTGGGCCAGCCAGAGATCAAGCTCGGGGTCTTTCCTCCAATGGCCTCCTTGCTGCTTCCATGGAGAGTCGGGGGCCCGCGGGCAATGGACCTGTGTGTATCTGGGCGCTCGATCGGAGCGCAGGAGGCCCTGAAGATGGGGCTGTTGAGCGCGGTGACGGACGATCCCACCCCTTGGTGGGAAGAGCTTGTCTCGAACCACCTGGCCAAGACGAGCGCCAGCTCCCTCCGCTTTGCCGAGAGCGCTGCCCGGTCGGGCCTCCTACGAGACATGGAACAGCTGCTCCCTGGCTTGGAGAAGCTCTACCTGGAGGAACTCATGACAACTCCAGACGCAAACGAGGGCATCGCCTCTTTTCTTGAGAGACGCCCCCCTTCCTTCTCCCACGAATCGCCTCTTCAGAAACCATAGGATGCGCAGAATGAACCCACCCAAAGCAATCGACTGCCTGTTCCCTCTCATGCTCAAAGAGTGGAAGCAGAGTTGGGTAAACGCCACCAACTCCCCGGGGGAGCTACAGTGCCAGGTAGAAGCCTCGTGGGGCGAGGGCTACAACGACGGCGAGCAGTTGATCGCCGCCATGGATGCGGCCGGTGTCCAGACGGTCCTCGCCACGGATCTGCTTGCCTGGTCCTATGTGCGACAAACCAGGTTCGCGCTGGATATGACCGAGCGGATCAATGGTCTGTGCAAGCGCTATCCCGGACGGATCTACGGGCTCGCCGACTACGACCCGCTTCACATCAAACAGAGCCTTCAGAAGCTCGACCGCGACATCAACGTTCATGGCTACATCGGCGTCTACATCCACATCTATGGATACGACATTGGACTTGACCACCGAAAGATGTACCCACTGTATGCACGCTGCGAAGAGCTGGGGATCCCCGTCTCCATGCAGGTCGGACACGTACTTGAGGCCATGCCAAGCGAACACGGCCGCCCAATGCAGTTGGACCGGATCGCCTGCGACTTTCCGGACCTGGTGATCATTGGCACGCACACCGGCTATCCGTGGGTGGACGAGATGCTGGCGGTCGCAAATAAGTGGCCGAATGTGTACGTCAACATCGCCGCCTGGCTGCCCAAGTACTTTGGACCCAACCTTACCCAGTTCCTGCGGGGGAGAAGTACGCACAAGAAGGTACTCTTCGGGACCAACGGACTGGACTGGTCCCGCTACCTTCAAGAGTTTGACAAGCTGAACATCCCGGAGGAGAGAGGCCGCGCCATCCTCTGGGAAAATGCCCAGGAACTCTACAAACTTCAAGAGTTCCCACAGGCAACCGTCTCCGAACCAGGTTCTGTAATCGGCCTGTAACCGGTGTTGGATAGCCTGTAGAAGTAATGCTCGACCACTGATCTCTTCAGGCCGGAATCCAGGTGTCCTTCGTTGCGCTATCCACTCTGCTTGTCTCCTCATCTCCTGCAGCCGAGTTGGACACGACCTTCCAATATCGGCCACGCCTGGAGCTTCGAGCCACGGACCCCACCCGCTCTCCTGCTGCGGGTGTTGGCCACAGGGCTCGCGCCGCATTTGCAACTGGCTCCGAGGATCTCACTGTGGCCTTCACGCTTCAGGACGTTCGCCGCTGGGGGGAGGAGACCAATACCCTGGGAGACTTTGACGCCAACGGGTTGGACCTCCACGAGGGATTCCTGAACTGGAAAGTTCGAGACGGCCTCTCCTTCAAGGTGGGACGACAGGAGGTGTCGATGCACGAACACCGCCTGATCGGCACGGTGGGCTGGGCACAGCAGGCCCGCAGCTTCGACGCCATTCGAGCCACCGGCTCCATGGGCACCATCCACTTTGACCTGGTTGGCGCAGTGCTCGCCGATCATCCGGGCGAAGAGGAAGCAGATCCCCATGTCTATGGTGATCTCGAGATCGCACGGGTGGGCTGGACAGGGTCGGACAGCGGTCAGGTGGACCTTCTCGTGATTCGGGACACAAGCTCCGCTGGCCAGACCGACCGCACCACCGCCGGAGTCTACGCAAAGGGAGCCTCCGGCATTCTCTCTGGACGGCTGGAGGGCTACCTGCAAAACAACGACGGATTCGCCCACATGGTGGGTGTGCGAGGAACCATCAAGCCCGAGACAAGCGGCAATCCAAGCCTGACCCTCTGGCTGGACCGACTCTCAGCGGCCACAGGGGACACCCCGGCATTCAACACACTCTTCGCCACCAACCACAAGTTCTATGGCACCTCAGATCTCGCCGCCTTCTCCCTGGGAGGCGCCGCGGACGGCCGAGGTCTTCACGACATCTCTCTCAAGACCGGCATCAGTCCGGCGGAAGGGTGGCGCGTGCTCCTGGACGGGCACTTCTTTACGACCGCAGACAGCGACTTGGCGACCCTCGGGAAGGAGTTGGACTTGACCGGCAAGAGGACCCTCACAGAGGGCCTGGATCTCGCACTCGGAGCGTCTGCATTCATGTACGGGGATGACACCCCAGAAAACCTGTGGGGATGGCTGCAAATTGATGCGAAATACTGAGCACCCACAAGAGCCGCGAGTGCTGCGCGACACCGTCGGGGTCTGCCACACCTGCTTGCAAAAGGTACCGGCCCAGGTGCTGCGGATAGGAGACGATGTCCTGCTGCGAAAGACCTGTTCCGAACACGGTCACTCCCAGGAACTCCTCAGTGCTTGTGGTGACTACTGGGAGGACCTTGACCGCTTCTATTTCCAGGTGAACGAGGAGGACTACCCCCAGCGGGACTACATCATTCGGATGACCGAGTCGTGCAATCTCGACTGTCCAATTTGCCTCGCAAAAGCGAATACCGAACAGACAGAGGACCTCGACCTCAGCGGATTGGAGAGTCTCATCAACTCAAGGCGGCGGTTGAAGATCGACCTGATGGCCGCAGAGCCCACCTTGCGCGAGGACCTGGAGCAGTGGATTCGCCGGGTCAAGGAGGGCGGCCACATCGCGGCCCTCCACACCAATGGCCTGAAGCTCGCCAACCTCGAATACGCCAAGCGCATCAAGGACGCGGGGGTTGACGAGGTGTTCCTGCAATTCGACGGCTTTGATGAGGAAGCAAACAAGACGTTGAGGGGCCGCCCTCTTCTCAAGGCCCGCCTCGCCACCCTGGAGAACCTACGGGCGCTGAACATCGCGACCAGCCTCATCGTGGTCGTCGCCAGGGACCTGAACGAGCCGGAAATCAGCAAGACCTTCTCGTATGCCCTGGAGGAGGGCAACACATTCATTCGCGAGGTGTTCTTTCTTGGCCTGAGGGTCTTGGGGTCCTTGCGGGCGGACCTCGCCCAAGGTGAAGAACCTCGCTTCGCAGGCATGACGATCATGCCCGACGAGATCACCTCCTTGCTCTGTGAGCAGGTGCCCGGGATCCAGCGAGAACACATCCGACAATTCAACAAGCTCTACTTTGCGCTCCTGAGCGTTTTCAAGGTGAAGAAGTGCCTCTACGTGCAGCACTACCTGGTTCTCCGGGATGGACGCGGAGGTCATCGGCCAATCTCCGAAGTCATGGACCTGGGACGGGCGGCCGAGGCTGCAGAGAAATACGCCCGGGGCTTTCAACGGAACCCCGTTCTCGCCAGGGCCCGCTTTCTTGCCACAATTGCTCTTGGCTTCGCGAACCCCCGCGGCATCACGGCGGCCCGGGATCTTCTTCGTCTTCAAGGACTCTTCCAGAAAGGAATGAACCTGGACGAGGTCCCTGGAAGACTGCTTCTTCTCGGCTTCATTACGGCCTGCGACCCCCACAACTTCGATGCCAGCGTGGCCATCAACTGCGGCAAGGGAGAGCTCAGCGCGGACGGTGGCTTCATCGAGAGTGGCGCGGTTGCAAACATCCAGCGGGAGGCCCGATTTGAAGAGACCGGCTTGAAGCCCGGGCAAAGAGGAGCACCCAAAAAGGGGGCTACCCGTCGCTGATTGGAGAGCGCCGGGACAGGGACAGCGCCCCCACCATGGCAACTGCCAGGTGAATCCCGGTCAAGCAGAGCCCCACGCCGACCGCAGCCACGAGTACCGGCCCAGCACGCCAAACAGCAGCCACCGCCAACACAAGGGTCCCCAAGTGGAGGAACAGCCCCAGGCGTGCCCGGCGTGCGGGAAATATGTCTGCCATCGTTGGAGCGTCAGGACGGGCCGTCAGTTTGGAAAATCGGTGGAGCCAGACCAGAAAGGGGACAATTCGGGTGAGCATGCCATGGATCACGACCCCAGCCCATCCCCAGATGGCTACCCAGCCAAACGTAAGTGCCCAGCGCGGATCCGCGCCGAACAAGGTCGCCGCTCCCAGCACGAGACTGATCGGCCCCAACCCCATGGACACCAGCCAGTAGTCCTTGCTGGGATCGACCCGACGCCTGCGCCGAGCCCGGAGCGTCCGAAATGTGCTCACTGGATGCCAAAGCCACACGATCCCAGACAACGCCCCGGCCGCACCCACGCCAAGCCACCTTGCGACTTCAGGTGAAACAGAAAACAGAAGCGACACCACGTGCAGAAGAACAATGAAAACCAGGCACCCCTGAAGCCCGCTCACCACCCTTCTCTTGGTGGCCTCCGGAACCGAGGGCGCAAGGTAGAACATTGGGACCAACTCCCAACTCACCCCTACCAACAGCCCCCCTACCCAGCCGAGAAGCCCCATGCAGAGATGCACCTGGATCCACAACCCACGGGGACCAGGAAACCCGTCGCCCGTGTACCCGTGGGCCATCCAAGTGCCCAGAACAACCGTGGCCACAAGTGACCAAAGCGCTGTGCGCATGGCGCGAAGGGTCTGCGTCTCCCTGGGAGCCAACCGAAGGGCCCAGATTGCAGAGAGAGCGAACCAACAAAGAACTGGAAACAGTACGGCAATCGCCACATAGACCGCTGCAGTAGAGGGGGAGAGAAGTCCCCACGAAAAAGCGCCCAGCCCCCCCAACCAGAGACCCAGCCCCCAAAGGGATGCGGCAGAACCCGGGACGGAAACGCCACCCAACACCGGGCTCAGCTGAAAGACCGCGCCAAGCATGGCAGACGCCAACAAGCCTAGCGTCCCCAGGTGAACCAAGGCAACGGTCGCAGGAAACCAAGAACTCGAAAACAACGGCACCCCCGTGCCAAAAACCAAGGCACCCGCAGCCACCATCGAGAGCGGGACAACCAAGAAGAAAGACAACGTGCGTCCCAGGGGTGGACCCAAGTGGAAGGACAACCCCGGCTTCACTCCTCCGCTCCTATCCAAACCAGCCCGGTCCCATCCGCAGCGCTCTCTGTCACACAAACGAGATCCTCCCCCTTGAGCGCCTCCAGAAGGAGGTGCGGCACCTTCGGAGTGTGGGCCAGGAGGCAGTCACCCGCGTCTAACTCCTCTACCTCCTCCAAGAGTCTCTCCAGAGGTTCCGGCGCTGGAAGATCCGCAAACTCAAGGAGGGGTGGCGCCTCCTTGCCCGAGACAAATACCTCCCAACCCCTGTCCGCGTGGTCTCTCACGACCAGTGCGTGCCCGCGCTTTGACAATAGCGCAAGCAAAGGTACCGGCCGAAACGGGGCCCGCAAGATCAACAGCCCCCGCGAATCAACCTCGGACAGGTTCTGCAAGATCACCCGAAGCGGGTCAATGCCATCACGAATCAATGGGCGCACATCCAGCTGGACAAGCCTTTCCCCTCTCGCCAAAACCTCGTGCGGCTGGTGGGAGGCCGCCTCCCCTTCCTGCAACCCCGCCCTCCAAAAGGAAAAGAGGTAAGGGGCCGACTCAGCGAGCCCCGCCCCCGCCCCCGCGCGAAGCCATTGAAGAACAAACCCCTGCAGAACAACTCCGAACATCTTTCCAGCACGAGAAGGATCGACGCTGCTCGGAAGGGAGCGCTCCCTGACGGCCTCTCGCACCATTTCCGCGACGAACCCCTCCTGTGCAGAGGCCAGGTGGGCCAGGCTGGCCCGAAGCGCGTTCTGGCTCCCGCTCGCCACGTCGTGAAAGAAGAGCCGAGGAAGCCCGGGCTGTCGCTCCACCTGTCCAAGCAAAGCCGCCAGCAACCCAAACACCACATCCAGCGGGTGCTCGTTTTCGGAGACAACTTCCTCCAGCACCCCTGCCAAGTCCAGCCGAGCGCGCTCCACCACCGCCAACAAGATCTCCTCCCTGCTTCGAAAGTGCCGAAACAGTCCGGGTTGGCTGATGCCCACGGCTCGAGCCACAAGACGGGTGCTCAGCTGATCTACCCGGTGCTCCTCCAACAACGAGCAGCTCACAGCCACAATCTCATCTCGCCGACTGATAGAAGCCATGGGCGCTCCTCTCCCGAAAGGTTATCATATGATAACAACAGGAGAGAACATGACCCACTGCACCTGTACCGGAAACGGGGTGACCCAGGAGAGCGGGCTGGCCGCTTGGCTGACCGCTTGCCATAGAACGTGTGATTCCTTGTGGGCCGAGGTGGAAGAGGCGGCATTGAAAGACCGACCAGATGACCTGAGATCTGCCGTTTCCGCCTTCATCAGCGCCACCCGGAACCACTTGGAAATCGAGGAAGAAAAGGTCTTTCCACGCCTGGCCATGGAGGTCCCAATGGCGGCACACGGCCCCCTTCCCGTCATGCTCGGCGAACACGAGCAGATGCGCGGATTCATGGATGCCATTGCAGAGGCGGCAAGAACAGACTCCACCCAACGAGTCCTGGACTTGGGGGACACTCTCCTGATGCTCACCCAACAACACAACAGCAAGGAAGAGGGCGTGCTCTACCCCCTCTGTGAGCAGGCTCTTGCAGACTCCTGGCCGGAACTGCACGCCGCGATTGTCGGGTAGTTCACGCCGCCGCCTGGCCAGCCCTCAGGCAGTCCCCCGCAGGTGATCCAGGGAGAACTTCCCGCTTCCCTGCCAGGCAAAGACCGCGAGCACCGCCAGAACCAGAATGGAGAACTGACTCCCCGTGTTTCCCGCGAAGAGGCCCGTCCCGGAGTGCACAAAGAACACCGCCCCAAGAAGAACGGGGAAATTTGCAATCGCCGCTCCCCTTGTGAAGATTCCAAAGACCAGTCCGAATCCACCGACGACATGGACTGTGACCACGTACCAGGCGATCACATTGTCGATCCGACCAATGTCGCCGAGCATCATCTCCATTTCCTGCATGTTCAAGATGAAGTAGACACCCTTGATCATCAGGGCAAGGCCGATGAAGACCCTTAGAAGTGACACTGGAGTGACAGCCCCGAAAATGCCAGCCGGGCTGAGGACGGGAATGGCGCGGCCGCCGAGACGAAGCTCCCTGGCCTCTTGTGCGGCCAGTTGATGCTCCCTCTGTGCCTCCCGTTCCTCCTCTGGCGAAAACGTGACCAACAGGGTCGCAAAGGAGACAACGAGCACAACCCCGCCAAGAATGAGCAACGAGGTGCTCCAGCTAAGGTCCTCCCGTCGAAAGAGAAATCCGGCCGCGACGGCGCCTGCGTTCCCACCCGCTCCGACAATGCCAGCGACGGAACCAAGAGCATGCTTGTTGATAAAAGGCACCACAGAGAAGGTGGCGCCCTCTGCCATCTGTACGAACAAGCTGAAGACCACCATGGATGCGATCGCGACGGGCAGAAAGGTCATTCTGGAGAAGACCGTCAGGGCAATACCTTCCACGATGAGCACCATGAACAGCCAGCGAACCCGCCCCTTGAGGCCCCAATGCTGGCCAAACTTGTCGCCGACAAGCCCTCCCGTCGTGCGAGCCACAATGTTCATCAACCCGAACAATCCAGCCACAAGACCCGCGGTCTTCAAGGAGAGGCCAAAGAAGTCCATGTAGTAGAGGGCGGCGATGTTGTTCATCGTGAGCTCGACACCAAAGCAGGCGGCGTAAATCACAAACAGGGCCCATACACGCCTGTCCCGGGCAGCCTGCATGAACGTGCCCTTTACCTTCTCCGGGGGTCGATACTCTCCCCGGGCACGAAGCTCCTTGAAGTTCCCGTGTGGCAGATCCGTGGTGAAGAAGAAGTAAGCAATACCCATCAGAAAACAGACCACGCCCGCGCCGACCATGCAGTACCGCCAGGAGAGATGCTCGGAGTACCCAAGCCCAACAAACCCGGCGAACACCAGGGGCATCACCATCTGAGTGACCCCGCCGCCGAGGTTTCCCCAACCGGCCGACGTGGCGTTTGCCGTCCCCACCACGTTTGGCGCGAACATCACGCTCGTGTGGTACTGGGTGATGACGAACGCGCCCCCAATGGCGCCAATTCCAAGGCGAAACAGGAGAAACGTCTCGTAGCTGTTTGCCAAGCCAATTCCCATGACTGGCAGGGAGCAGAGCATCAGCAGCCAGGTATAGGAGAGCCGGGGTCCAATTCGATCACACAGCCAACCCACAAACAAGCGGGCAATCACCGTCATCATCACCGAGGCGATGATGGTATTTCCGATCTGCGCCTTGGTCAGCCCCAGCTCCTCTCGCACGATGGCCATCAAGGGAGCCACCCCAAACCACGCGAAGAAGCAGAGGAAGAACGCAAACCATGACATGTGAAACACCCGCATCTGCGGGGTGTTCAAGCTGAAGAGTCGGATGCTGGTCGCTTTTCCTTGAATGTCGACCGTTGGTGTCGCCACTACCTCTCCTTGCACGTTCCGGGTTCCTTTCGCCAGCCCACGCGCACGGGCCAGGGCGCCCCCCTATGGATTCTTGTATTCGGCCATAGGTCCCAGGTAGTACCACCAATTCAACACGCCACAGAGAACATAAAATGCTGCGAATCCATACATGGCGACCTCCGGCGTTCCTGCCTTCATCTGCTCCCCAATCACCTTTGGAATCAAGAACGCACCGTAGGCAGCGACCGCGGATGTCCAACCAAGAACGGGCCCACGCTGCTCCTCATTGAAGATCATGGAAATGGTCCGGAAGGTAGACCCGTTCCCGATGCCCGTGGCGGTGAACAGGACCACGATGAGCACGAAGAACGGCACGAAGTGGTCCTGTGGAGTCGCAGACTTGTAGGCCAGCTGTGCGTAGTACCCGACGCCGATCGAGCTGAGGGCCATGACCACTGCCACTCCCTGAGTCAGGATCGCTCCACCTGTCTTGTCAGCCAGCCAACCACCGACCGGCCGGATGAGCGCGCCGACGAAGGCACCAACCCACACATACATGAAGGTCTCTGGGCCTTCGAGATTGGGCAGGTCATGCTGCCAGACACCCGTCGCATCCTGGATGTGCTGGCGGTCCCGGTAGATGTATTCGCGGTCGAATAC
>CAZSZE010000020.1:0-13692 GCA_964610645.1 uncultured Enterobacterales bacterium
TCGGGATCCGTGTCGTTGCAGTCCCCTGACTCGAGGACATGGCCACTGAGGGCATCGCATGACTCGGTTGCAGTGCTGTCGTCGCCGTACCCATCACCATCTCCATCGGCGTACCAGGTGGCGGGTGCAGCGTCCTCTTCATCCACTTCTTCGTCGCAGTCGTTGTCGATGCCGTCGCAGACCTCCTCCGCATCGGGGTTCACCGCGGCATTGTTGTCGTCGCAGTCGTCGTCTACATCGAACCCGTCACCGTCCTCGTCCGCGCGGCCCACCTGCACGGCGGTGTCATCGAGCCCGCTTTCGGTGCTGGTGTCTGCCTGGCTGTCTACGGTGCCGGTTTCCACAGCGTCCTTGTCGGAACTGCGGCAAGCGGACAGGAGAAGGAAAGCCAAGAGGAATGTGCGCATGAAAACCTCACCTGGAACCGCATCTTATGGTCTGCGGGGCCGTGGTAGCTTCAATCGGTGGGAACTCCCTTCAAGAACCCGCAATCCTCGCAGCTGAGGAGGACGCAGCCCACCCCGGGAATTCGGCCGGGCCTCGGCGTCATAGGGTGCCTCTTTCTGGGTCTTTCCCCGGGGTGCGGAGGAGGAGGCAACAACGGCGATTTCTGGCAGCCTGGACCAGGCACTTCCTGGCAGTGGCAACTGCAGGGGGAGGTGGACATCTCCCTCGATGTGGACATGTACGACATCGATCTCTTTGATCCGCCGGATGCCACATTTGAGACCCTGCGGGACGAGGGCCGCATCGTCATCTGCTACTTCTCGGCGGGCTCCTGGGAGGAGTGGCGGGATGACGCCGACGACTTCCCCGCGGAATCCCTGGGCGACGAGCTGGACGGCTGGCCTGATGAGCGCTGGGTGGACATCCGTCTCGCGGAGGTGCGCACGGTGATGGAGGCCCGACTGGACCATGCGGCGGACCGGGGGTGCGACGGCGTGGAGCCCGACAATGTGGATGGGTACGCCAACGACAACGGCCTTGGCCTCGACGCCGACGACCAGCTGGATTTCAACCGCTTTCTCGCCGAGGCCGCCCATGCCCGGGGCTTGAGCATCGGGCTCAAAAACGACCTGGATCAGATCGAGGCCCTGGTCGATGACTTCGACTGGGCCCTGAACGAGTCCTGTGCCGAATACAACGAATGCGACCGGCTCTCGGTCTTCACCGATGCAGGCAAAGCGGCCTTCCACGTGGAGTACGTGGACGACTGGAGCGCCGCCCAGGACCTGGCGGATTCCGTGTGTGGGGCAGCCCCGGATTTGGACACGTTGATCAAGACCTGGGACCTGGGCAGCGAGTGGTTGGCCTGCGATTGAACTGCGGTAGGGTCGCGTCCATGAAATACGCACAGGCCACGCGGCTCATTCCCAACCTGGCGGTCTTGGGCGTGGGGCTAACCGCTGCCCATCCCCACCAGGACCAAATCCATGTCCTCCAGTTGGTCCACAAACTCGCTGCCGCCGTCCTCCGTGAGCCGCGCGGGCTGTAGGATCTTGAACCGGGCGTTTGCATCCAGCCGGTGTGTTACGCGGAAGACGCTCGCTGCGGGTGGGTCGGGCTGGTCTGCCTGGCCCGGTTCGCACCGGCGGAGGAAAGGCGAGATGCAAGACGGCTACGACTCCTTCAATGGCGGCACCTCCCGCAAGATCACCCACGGAGACTTGAGGGTGCCCTTCCGGGAGATTCCCCTCTCCAACGGCGAGAAGCTCCAGATCTACGACACCTCCGGACCGATGGGGTGCGATGTGCACCGGGGCCTGCCCAAGCGGCGGGCGGACTGGATTGCAGCCCGAGAAGCCCGGGGCGACACCCACTTTTCCCAGATGCGCTACGCCCGGGCGGGGGTGATCACCGAGGAGATGCACTTTGTGGCCCTGCGGGAGCAGGTGGAGCCGGAGTTCGTGCGATCTGAGATCGCTCGGGGCCGCGCTGTGATTCCCGCCAACCGCAAGCACCTGGAGCTGGAGCCGATGATCATCGGCCGCAATTTCCTGTGCAAGGTCAACGCGAACATCGGAAACTCCGCGGTGTCGTCCTCCATTGAGGAAGAGGTGGAGAAGCTGCGCCACGCCACCCGGTGGGGGGCCGACACGGTGATGGACCTCTCCACCGGCTCCGACATCCGTGACACCCGTGAGTGGATTCTCCGCAACTCGCCGGTGCCCATCGGCACGGTGCCCATCTACGAGGCCCTGGAGCGGGTCAAAGGCGAGGTGGAAAAGCTGGACATCGAACTCTTCCTGGATGTGCTGGCCGAGCAGGCCGAGCAGGGGGTGGACTACTTCACGATCCACGCCGGAGTGCGCCTGCACCACGTGCCCCTGACCGCCGATCGCGTCACGGGCATCGTGTCCCGGGGGGGATCGATCCTGGCCAAGTGGTGCCTGTCCCACCACAAGGAGAACTTCCTCTACACCCACTTTGATCGCATCTGCGAGCTGATGGGCCGCTACGACGTGACCTTCTCCCTGGGCGACGGCCTGCGCCCGGGCTGCCTTGCGGATGCCAACGATGCTGCCCAGTTCGCCGAGCTTCACGCCCTGGGCGAGCTCACCAAGATCGCCTGGGACCACGATATCCAGACGATCATCGAGGGCCCGGGACATGTGCCCATCGACAAGATCCAGGAGAACATGGACGAGCAGTTGAAACACTGCTTCGAGGCCCCCTTCTACACCCTCGGCCCCCTGGTGATCGACGTGTCCCCCGGGTACGACCACATCGCCAGCGCCATCGGTGCGGCCATCATCGGCACCGCCGGCTGCGCCATGCTCTGCTACGTCACCCCCAAGGAGCACCTGGGGCTGCCGGACAAGGAGGACGTAAAGCAGGGGATGATCGCCTACAAGATCGCTGCCCACGCCGCCGATGTCGCCAAGGGACACCCGGGTGCCCAGGATCGGGACAACGCCCTCTCCCAGGCCCGCTTTGAGTTCCGATGGGAGGACCAGTTCAACCTGGCCCTGGATCCCCAGACCGCCCGGGACTACCACGACGAGACCCTGCCCGCCGACAGCGCAAAGACCGCCCACTTCTGCTCCATGTGCGGCCCGCGCTTCTGCTCCATGAAAATCACCCAGGAGCTGCGCGAGTACGCCCGCACCCAAGGCATGGGGGTGGAAGAAGCCGCCGCCGAGGGCATGGCCGAGAAGTCGGAGGCCTTTGAGGAGGCTGGCCACGAGATCTACGCAGCACCCGCAGCACCCCCAGCACCGCGATAGGATCGCGCCATGGCTGATTCAGATCTGGCGACACGCCTGGAAGACCTGGAAGTGCGCTTTGCCTTCCAGGAGGACCAGATCCGCCAACTGGACGAGGTGATCCAGGAGCAGGCGGACCACATCGGTCGCTTGGAGAAGGCGCTGGGGGCGCTTCGGGAGCAATACGGTGAGTTGTCCGGGGATGAAGCGCCGCCCGAGGAACAGGTCCCGCCGCACTATTAAGCCGGCAGTGCCGACCTACCGCGCGTCGCTTGAACACACCCGGCGCGGTGCCTCGTAGGGGTCGGCGTTTTCCTCGACCACCAGCCCATCGGGCCAGCGCACGGTGGCCACATCCCAGACCTCGTCCCGCAGGAGCGCCCGGGAATACGAGTCTTCCAGGAGGCCATCGATGTAGATCCGCACGGTGGCAACGGTGGCTCCCCCGCCGTTGTCCTCGAAGAAGTGGACGCGCAGTGGGAAGGTGCCGTTCTCCGGGTCCTCGATGTTGATGTTCTCGGGGCCGTAACCGGAGATGTCATCCAGCGCGAGGAGGGGATTGTCCAGGGAATCCAGCGCTGCCCCCCAGTTGGGGTTCGGGTTGCACCAGCAGCAGTCGTTTGGGTGGTTGAAAAAGTCGGCATCCAACCCGTAGAGCATGTGCAGATCCAGGTCGGTGTTCGGCGTGTCCCACAACAGCTCCACGTGGATCCGGTCGCTGGGGATGGCATCCACCTCGTACTTCTCCGGAGCCGAAGACAGGCCGATCTCGTTTGCAACGCGAAGCTGCACCTCGTAGTGCCCGGCGATGTCCAGGAATATGGACGTGCTGTCCGGAACGGACGTGGTGAGGGTGGCACCGGAACCCACGGGGGCATCGGTCAGGCTCCAGGTGTACCCGGTGATCACAAAGCCCTCCGGGTCGTAGGAGTCCGAACCATCCAGGGAGATCGTGTCCAGCGGGGCGGCGTTCGCGGGTCCGTCAATAACCGCCACCGGGTATTCGAAGTCCCCGCCACCATTGCCCAGCATGTGAACCGTGACCACGGGCTCGTCTGGATCGTCGGAATTCACCACAAACGTTCCTGAGTCCCCGTCCAGGGCGGTGGGGGTGTAGACCACCACCACGGTCTGCGTGTCCGACCCCAAAGGAGCCACCGTGGCCCCCGCCGGGTCCGAGATCACCTGGAAGTTCCCCGACCCGGTCTGGGAGGTCTCCCCGATGGTCAACACCCCGTCCCCCACGTTGGTCAGGTTGAACCACAGAGTCTCGGCTGTAAGCGGTGTCACCACCCCAAAATCCAGGGTTATCGGATCGATGTCGATGTCCGGGGTCGGGGCATCCACCCCGGTGCCCGTGAGGGGAATCGAGGCCAGGGGCAGGTCCGGATCATCCGACTCGAGGATCAAGGCATCGGCGTAGTCCAGGAAGGTGCCCGGCGTGAACGCCACCTCCAGCAGCTCCCGTTCGTCCTCGGAAATCCGCAGGTTGTTCTCGCTCAACACCGTAAACGTCGCGCCGGAATCCCCCTGCAAGTAGATTCGCTCCACGTCCAGGGGCACACGCCCGGTGTTGATGATTTCGATGGACAGCACCTCCGTGTAGTCCACCACCACATCCCCGAATACCAACTCCGCCGGGCTGAACGTGAGCTTGGGCTCCAGCTTGTTGATGGTCGTGTCGGATTCACAACCCGGGGCCAACAGCAGCGCAAATACCAGTGGGGTCACAGCGATTCTCCTTGGAGTTTCCCTATCCCGACCCCGAGAGTTTCGCTGATCCGGTGGCGGGTCTGCCCAACCCAGGTCAAGATCGGCACGGGAGAAACGCGTGAACCTGCTCTGGCTGATCCTCGGTTGCAACGGTTGTGCAGGCTGCACGCCCTCGCCTCCTGTGAACGAAAACAACGATTCCAGCCCCCCGGACACGTCTGAGGATTCCGGCGACACCCTCGGCGACACCGAGGACACCGGCCCGCCGCCGCCCTGCACGCAGCCCGAGGTCGAGCCCAACAACTTTCCCTCCGAGGTCCAGCCCATCCTCATGGAGAAGTGGGCCTGCGGCACCCTGTACCAGGGGGACTTCGATTATTTCGGGTTTGAAATGCCCGAACCCAGCTGGGTCAAGGTCGATGTGGATGCAGCCTCCCTGGGCAGCGCGGCCGCCCCGATTCTGCGCCTCTACTCCGACGAGGTCCATGGAATCGACCTGGGCATCAGTATGGACAGCACCGATCCCATCGCCATCTTCCCGGTGGCCAACGAGCTGGACTGGACCGCCAGCCTGAACGACGTCACCAGCGCCGATCCCGGCGATGACTACCACTACAAGCTCCTGGCCACGGTCACCAAGCCGCCCGTGACCTGGACCGACCTGCAGACCACCGGTGCCGAGGTGCTGCCCTGGAATGCCAACCAGAACGTCACGGAGATCACCGAGGACATGGTGATGCTCGGCCACCTGGAGGAGGACCCTGTCTGGGCCGGCAAGGCCGAGGAGGACTGGTTCGTCTACCGCACGCCCCCGGGGCGCAAGGAAATCGAGGTCCATGTCACCGCCTTCAGCGAGGGTTCCCCCATGAACCCGACCCTGAAGCTGTATGACGACGACGAGCGCCTCAAGAAGATCGCGTACGTGGGAGACACCACCTACGACCGCGATCCGATCCTGGAATACTCGTCCTACGGCGATGAGACCTGGTACCTGGTGGTGCGGGAGTTTCGCCTGACCGCATACGGCCACGCCCTCTGGTACACCATCGAGGTGCGTGTCGTCGACTGATCCAGCGGCTATGGTGTGCCCCCCTGGAGGAAGAATGACTTTCTGGCTGACCCTTGCGCTCTTGACCGGCTGTAATGGCAAGGACGGGGATGCTTCGCCCGACACGGGTGCCGTGGACACATCCGGCGACACCCAGGACACGGGGCCGCCGCCCGCTTGCACCGCCGAGGTGCTCACCATTTCTCCGGAAGATGCAGATGTGGAGGTCTACTACCGGGACTCCCTGGAAGTGGTTTTCAGCGAGGATGGCGGGCTGGCGACATTTCGCCTGGAGCTTGTGGACACCGGCGAGGAGGCACCGAGCACGGTGACCTGGGACGAGGGCAACCTCAAGGCGGTGATCGCGCCGGATACGCCGTTGGCGGCTTCCAGTGTCTACTTGTTCACGGTGACCGTTTGCGAGGAAGGCTGGTCCAGCGGCTTTACCACCACCGAGTACGGCGCGCCGTTGACGGTGGATCCTGCGGACATGATCGGCACCACCAGCGTGCTCCTGTTCACCCAGGTGGACTTTGTGGAGCCCGAGGGCATTGGCATGCTGCTGGGCCAGTACCTGGACATCCCGCTCCTGGTGGGGGTGGCGGGTGCCTCGGCCACCAACCTCGATCTCCTGATCGGCCAGGGGTACTTCGACAGCGTGGTGGGGTTCAAGCAGCGCATGAACCTGCCGACCTGGTCCTTCGCCGGAGTGGACTTCACGCAGCAGCCGTACTTCCACGTGACCTCGCCGGAAGTCGTCATCCATTACTCGGGGATTGAGCTTCCCGTGACGGACTTCTCCCTGCAGGGGACCTTCTCGGCGGATGGCACACACTTCGCCGGTGGAGAGCTCTCGGGCCTCGGAGACACGCGCAACATGGGCGAGTTGTTCATCGGTGGCAGCAACGACCCGGCCTATGTGTGTGAGACCCTTGGTGCCCCGATGGGGGTAGAGTGTGAGGAGTGTCCAGATGGAAGCCCGTACTGCCTGTTTCTGCGTGGGGTGAACATCACTACCCAGGCGCAGCCGGGGCTGACCCTGACGGAGATCGCCGACGACTGACCGGCCGAGGCGTGAACTGATGTCCTGGCTGACGGGGCTCCAGGGGGGTGCCCTGGTCGTGTTTCTGGTGGTCGGCGGGCTGCACGCCCGGGTGGTGCAGCCCTGGGTGGGGCGGGAGACGGCTGTGAATGTGGGGACCGGTGCGCTGCTCTATGGCCTCCGACTCGCCGTGGTCTTCGGGGTCGGTGCAGCCCCTTCCCTGGGGTTGATCTCCATGGAGGGCGTGACCCACCCGCTCCTCCAATGGGGGATCGCGTTTCTGCTGCTCGACCTCCTGCGCTACTTCGTGCACTGGTTGGATCACCGGGTGCCCTGGCTGTGGATGTTCCACCGAGTGCACCACTCCTCGGAGCGCCTGGATGCCACCTCCGGTCTCAGAATGCATGCGGTGGACCTGCTGCAGCTGACCGCCATTCCCCTGGTGCTGTACTCGGTTCTCCTGGACACCGGGTCCTTTGCGCCGTGGGTGGTGGAGGCAGCCCTGGCGGTGGGGATCGTGTCCGATGCCTTTCAGCATGCAAACATCCGCATGGACATGACCCGGCCTCTCAACCGCGTCTGGAACACGGTGCTCAACAACCCCCATTTTCATTGCTGGCACCACACCCGGGATGGGGCTTTGCGAGATGGAAACTACGGGAACGTGCTCACGATCTGGGATCGGATTTTCGGCACCGAGGTCACCGGGGAGCTGCCGCCTGAGCACTATGGTCTGCCCGAGAGCCAGCAGCTTCAACAGACGGTGCTCTCCCTGCAGCTTCTCCGGGGTTCCGGTTGAACGCCAAGCTTGGTGGGGTCCTGGTCCTCACGGGCGTGTGCCTTGTCTGGGCGCTGTGGGGGCTGGAGTTCAGCGGCTTCACGGAGGTGCTGGGCACAGTGCAATGGGTGTGGATGGTGGGGGTGATCGCCGGATACCTGTGCACCCACGCGCTCAGGGCGGTGCGGCTGAAGCTCTTGTTGGAGCCGCATGTGCCCTACGGAGGGATGTTCTCCATCATCTCGGTGGGCTTTCTGGCCATCAACGTGATTCCCCTGCGCTTGGGGGAGCTGGTGCGGCCCTACTTGCTCCTGGAGAAGTTTCGGGTGCCCTTCGGGGCTTCCCTGGCGGCGATTCTGCTGGAGCGATTGTTTGACCTGGGGTCCCTGGCGGCGATGCTGCTGCTCTTGAGCTTTGTGGTGGAGCTTCCGCCCCAAGGGGTGTTGGTGGGGGGAATGGACGTGGTGGCGGCGGGCCAGAAGCTGGCGGGGGTGACCCTGGTGCTGGGCAGCGTGGGGCTTGTGGGGGTGCTTGCCATCGGTGCACCGGTGATTCGGATTCTCGGGGGATTCCCGGGGGCCGGGCCCGCGGTGGCCGGGTTGCTTGCCGCGTTTCGGTCGGGCATTGCCCGGCTGGTGCGAGCGCCTGCAAAGGCCCTGGCGGTGGTGGCGTTGAGTGCGGGCATCTGGAGCTGCACCCTGGCGGCTGTGCGCTGTGCCCTGCAGGCCTTTCCGGACCTGCCCTCCACCTGGTCGGCCGCCCTGTCCACCTGGGCCATCACCATGACCGGCATGCTGGTGGCGCCGACCCCTGGATTCGTCGGCTCCTACGAGGCCTTCTGCAAGGCATCGCTCTTGTTGTGGGGCATCGAGGGGGACCTGGCGGTCACTTTTGCCCTGGTTCTCCACACCAGCATGTTCCTCTTCACCATCGCCATCGGAGGCTTCTTCCTGGTGCGCGAGGGGTTGAGCTTGGGCAGCGTGGTGCGGGAGAGCCGATCTACCGGGGAGGAATGACCCCGCAATAGAAGCCGACGGGGAGGCCGCCAATTTCAAACCGGAAGCGCTCGTCCATGCGGGGTACGAGGCGGCCCGCCAGGGCGCGATCCGGGCACAGCACCGCCAGCCGCCACCCGGGAAGGCGCTCCCGAAGCGCGGCGCCAAAGGTGCTGTAGAGGCTGCGGATCTTCTTGGGATCCCCGATGCGCTTGCCCCAGGGAAGGTTGCAGATCACGAGGCCGGGCTCGACCTCCGGGGGGGCGAGGGAGCGCAGGTCACAGCACTCCAGCTGGATGTCGTTGGAGACGCCGGCTCGCTGGGCATTGTCCCGGGCAGCACGAATGGCGCCCTCGTCCCGATCTGAGGCATGAATCCAGGCCGGGTGCGGCTGTTCAGGGGACGCATTTGCAAGCAGGTCCTCCCACAGGCCCTTGGGGGCGGAAGGCCAGCTGGCCAGGGCGGGGCGGTGTTTCCTCCCCGGGGGAATGTCCCGGGCAATCCAGGCGGCCTCGATGGCAAACGTGCCGGAGCCGCAGAAGGGGTCGAGCAGTGGCTCTGCCGGGTGCCAATCCGCTGCCATGAGCAGGGCGGCTGCGAGGTTCTCCCGGAGCGGGGCCTTGGCGGTGGCCTGGCGGTAGCCCCGCTTGTGGAGCAGTCCGGCTGCATCTGCGGAGATGGTGGTCTCCCGTCCCATGACCCGCACCACGAATTCCTGGGGCCAGCGTTTTTGCTGGCCTCCCTGGCCTCGGCTTTGGTTTTTCTGGCCCCGGGTGCCGTGGCGGGCGCAGCTGGCGATTCGTTCCTCCACCGCATCCCGCCGCTTGATCTTCCCGCCGCGCACGGTGGCCCGCACCTTGACCGGCTGTCCCGGCATCAGGAAGTCGCTCCAGGGGAGCTTGTCGGCTCGCTGCGCCAGCTCCTGGAGGCTCCCAGAGGGCACGGTCCCCAGGCGCACCAGAATCCGCGATGCGGTGCGGGAGTACAGGACCAGGCCCGCGGCATCCTGCAGGGTTCCTTGCAGCAAGGCTCCCCCGGGAACGCCGTCCACGGAGCGGCCTGCCAGGTTGGCGACCTCCTGGCACACCACGGGCTCCAGGCCGGGAGGGGCAGTGGCGAAGATCTCCAGGGTCGTCATGGCTTGCTCGGGTTCGGTGCTCGCAATAGCCTCCGCGCCATGAAGGGGCATGTTCTCATCACCGGTGCATCGTCCGGAATCGGTCGGGCTTTGGCACTTGAGTTCGCTCGCCAGGGCTACCCGGTGGGGTTGGTGGCACGGCGTGCGGAGGCCCTGGAATCGCTTGCAGAGGCCGTGCGCTCCGCAGGCGGACAGGCGGAAGTGGCAGCCGCAGATGTGGGGAGCGAAACCGCGCTGAACGCTGCGGTGGCCTCTCTGGAGGTGGCCCTGGGACCGGTGGAAATCCTGGTGGCCAATGCCGGCATTTCCCGCAAGGTGACGGCGGCCAGGATGAATCTCGCGGATCTCGCCGTGGTCATGGATGTGAACTACCTGGGAGCCATCCGGGCGGCAGCAGCGGTCTTGCCGGGAATGCTGGAGCGTGGGCAGGGGCAGTTGGTGGTGGTGTCCAGCGTGGCAGCGTTTCGGGGGCTGCCGGGAAGCGGTGCCTACTCGGCCTCAAAGGCAGCGATCAGCAACTTCTGGGAGGCCCTGCGCGTGGAGGTGCGAGACGCGGGCATTGCCTGCACCACCATTCATCCGGGCTACATCGACACCCCCCTGACCCGGAAGAACAAGTTCCCGATGCCCTTCCTGGTGGATGTGGATGTGGCGGCCAGAAAGATGGTGCGCGGCATCCAGGCCCGGAAGCGACAGGTGAACCTGCCGTGGCGAATGATCGCGGTGATGACCCTCGTGCGGCACCTGCCGGACTGGATCTATGACCGGATCATGGGAGGGTTCACCCGTCCCCACCGACCAGCCCGCCCAGGCGACCAATCCGGCGGGTAAGCGGGAGCATTCCCAGGACCAGGATCGGCACGTTGTTGGCCAGCCAGGTCAGGGCCGAGAACGCAACGGCTGCATCGGGGGAGATGCCAAACAGGCCCAGCACGGCGATGGCGCTGGCGGTGGGGCCTGCGCCATAGGCCGGGGGCAGGACCACTGCCGCCAGGGCGGAAAAAGCGATCACACCGCTGGCTGCCAGGAGGGGGAGGTCCGGTTCCAACTGCATGCCGGCTGCGGGAAAGAGGGCGCAAAAGCAGCCCACGAGCAGGACCATCTGCAGGCCGGCCAGGGCCAGGTTCAAGGCGGTCTGGCCCCAGGAGCCAATGCTTGAGCCGGTGTGGAACAGGGTCTGGCGCAGAAGCTCGACCGGTCCGGTGCGCACAGGTGCATCGGGATCCCTGCGCAGGCGTCGCGCGATGATGACCAGCACGACCGCTGCAGCAATCGCCACCAGGGCCCCGAGCGTCAGTCCGCCCATGGCCTCCCCGAGGGTGAAGCGCATGGCCTCGCCACTTTCCTCGGCAAAGGCCGCCCACTGGGCAGCGCCGGTGGCCATGACCACCAGGAGGAACACCGCAAAGGCCAATGCCTCCAGAAAAGCAGTCAGCCCCACCGCTGCCACGCTCGCGGACACGGGCAGGCCCAGCTCGCCCTTGAGCAGTCCCACCGCCACCAGGTCCCCGCCCCGGACCGGGAGAAAGGAGTTTGCCAGCCCGGAGCAGTACCCGATGCCGAGCACCGAGAGCAGGGGGCGCGGATGGGTGGCGCATACGGCGACCCAGAGGCGGATTTCGTGGAGCGTGAGGCTGCAGGCCTTGATCAGGATGGCCACGAGCAGCCAGCCTGTGTTCACCCGGGAGAGGTTGGCGATGACCCGGTCCAACTGGGCATCGTGCAGCAGCAGGGCAACGACCCCCAGGGACACCACCAACTGCAGCAGGCCGATTCGCAGGCGCCCAAAGCGGGCCGAAGGAGGAGGGGAGTCCACGGGAATCGAGCCTACCACCGGCCCCGGGGCCGGTTAGTCCGATTCCAACCAGGAGAAGCCCCATGAATGTGCGGATGTTGCCCCTTGCCTTCTTTGCCGGTCTCACCAGTTGTCTGGTGAGACCGGGCGGGGATGACTCGGGCGGGGTGGGATGCGATGGCCTTTGTGTGGGTGAGCTGGTGGTGGAGTTTGCCGATGGACGGGCGGATTTCCAGATCCAGTTGTACGGGGAGGACTTTCCCACCTTGAACCTCGCCTGCCCAGATGATGTGGCGGCGGGGGGTGTGGGGACGGCGGGATGCCTCACGAATGGGTTTTTCGTGGAAGTCAGCGACTACGCCTTTCCGGAGGTCCTTCAGATCACGATCGATGGGAGCGACCCGGGCGATCTGACGCCGGACTGGACTGAATCGAACGTGTGTGGCTCGCGCTGTACGTCGGCGGATGTGACCCTGGCGTTTGGGAGATGACCCTCCTTCCCGTACACGTTGTGACGGGTTTCCTGGGGGCGGGGAAGACCAGCCTGGTGCTGGATCAACTGGGGCAGCGCACCGGGCGGTGCGCGGTGATTGTGAATGACTTTGGCGAGGCCCGGGTGGATGCCACCCTCCTGGAGGGGAGGGCCATCGTGCGGGACATTCCCGGGGGATGTGTGTGCTGCACGGCGCCGGAGGCCCTGGTACCCACGTTGCGCGATCTGCTTGCGGACGAATCGTTGGAGCGCATCTACATCGAGGCCACGGGCCTTGCCCGTCCGGCGGACATCGTGGACACCCTGCGCCGCAGCCCCTTGGCGACCCGGATCTCCCTGGCGCCGGTAGTGGCGGTGGTGGATCCGGAGCGCTTGCTGGGAGACACGCCACCTTTGGTCCTGGAGCAGCTGCAGGCTGCGGATGTGTGGGTGGCCAACCGCATGGACCTCGCCAGCGAGGGCGCGGTGGCTGCTTTTCGGAAGCTGGCGCAGGAAAGGTATCCCCCGGTGCAGGGCGTGCACCTTGCCCACCACGGGCATGTGTCGTTCGAGGCGTTGGAGGGCACGACACAGGTGCCCCCCCTTCCCGCCGATGCCACCCGATCCACCGAGGGATGGAACGTGGCTTCCGCGACTTGGGGGCCGCACCGGGTGTTCGACATGGGGCGCGTCAAGGCGTTGCTCCGAATCGCGGATGCGGAGCGCATCAAGGGGGTGCTGCACACCGACATCGGCTGGTACCTGGTGCAGCGGGCCTCCGGGGAGACCTCGGTGGTCCCGACCTGTGTGCGAGGGGGCAGCCGCATGGATGTGATCGGCCAGGACGAGCCCGGGGCCCTGGAGGCCTGGCTGGACACGGTGGATGCTGCGGAGTGGGTGCCCCCGGCGGAAGGGGCGGTGCCGGTGGTGCGCCTGGTGGATTCGGCGGGGGAGGAACAGACTTTGGATCGGCAGGCTCTGATGGCTCTGCCGGACCAGGTCGAGGACGTGGGCCAGTGGGTCCCGGGTCGGGAGGGGCGTGCGGTGCTCCTGGCGCGGGTCCTGGAGAAGCTGGCGCCGCCGGCTGGGGCGGTGTTTCAGGTGGTGGCCAGCGACGGCATGGTGACCGACCCGGCGCCGGTGGAGGCGGTGGGCGATGCCCTCCTGGTGCACTCCCTTCCCGGCGAGACCCCGCTCCCGCAGGAGCTGGGCGGACCCTTCCGAATCCTCGTGCCGCCTGGGGACGGGCGCAGCGCGTGCGCGAACGTCAAGAAGGTTGCGCGGGTGCTCGTGTCGATGGGGTGAGGGCGGCTGCCTACCCATGAACTCGTCCCGACTCCCCGGAGGGATAGCTCATCCCCCCCCCTCAGTCGGGACTCTCCTGGCGCTGAATGGTCCCGACTCCCCGGAGGGATAGCGCATCCCCCCCCTCAGTCGGGACTCTCCTGGCGCTGAATGGTCCCGACTCCCCGGAGGGATAGCGCATCCCCCCCCTCAGTCGGGAC
>CAZSZE010000020.1:13792-59653 GCA_964610645.1 uncultured Enterobacterales bacterium
GGCTGAATGGTCCCGACTCCCCGGAGGGATAGCGCATCCCCCCCCTCAGTCGGGAGTCTCCTGGGGCTGAATGGTCCCGACTCCCCGGAGGGATGGCGCATCCCTCCCCTCAGTCGGGAGTGTCCTGGGGCTGAATGGTCCCGACTCCCCGGAGGGATAGCGCATCCCCCCCCTCAGTCGGGACTCTCCTGGCGCTGAATGGTCCCGACTCCCCGGAGGGATAGCGCATCCCCCCCTGGTTGCGGGACAGTTGTCGGTGGTTTCGTCCTGGCCTGCGAGGGGGCTGGGTTCGCCACAATTGGGGGGAGTCACTTTATACCCCCCTGGTTTTGGCGTCCTCTAGGCGGCTGAGTTCGCCAGAATGGAGGGGGGATGCGGTATCTCCTCCGGATACTGGCGAACTTCGCCCGGGGAATGGCATCGAAGGGGGGGCTGGATTCGCCACAATTGGGGGGAGTCACTTTATACCCCCCTGGTTTTGGCGTCCCTTGGGCCCTGAGTTCGCCAGAAAGGAGGGGGATGCGGTATCTCCCCGGCGATGTGTCCCTTGGATCGCCGGAGTCGAGGGGGGATGCGGTATCTCCCCGGGGAGTTGGACCGGTTTGCAGGGGTTAGGCGAACCCGCGAAGACCCGGGTGCTCGTCACCAGCCCTTGCAGGCGGGTCAGTTCCCGGCTTTCACCAACCACACGTCAAAGACCAGGTCCGAGTTCGGCGGGATCTTCGGCGTGGGGGACCGCTCACCGTAGGCGAGGTTGCCTGGGATGCGCAGGCGGGCCTTGCCGCCTTCCTTGATGGCCAGAATGCCCTCGTCCCATCCGGGAATCACCGTGCCCACCCCCACGGGGAAGGTCAGCGGCTTGCCGCGCTTGGAAGAGGAGTCGAAATTGGAGCCATCGCTGGCGAGCCACCCGTGGTAGTGCACGCTGACCTTCTTGCCCTTCTCGGGGAGAGCACCGGTGCCCTCGGCGATGGTGATGATGGTCAGGCCGGTTTCCGTCGTGGTCGCGCCGGATTCGTCCAGAGTGGGGATGCCGTCACCAGTGGGGGCCCAGGCCTCTCCGCTGTAGTCCGCCGATGCGGGCTCGGGGGTTGCAGGCGCCGCGGGAGCGGCAGGTGCGGGCACCGGAGCTTCGGCCACGGGGGCCTCGGGGGCACCGCCGCCACAGCCAAGAGCAAGGGAAAGAATCAGGTTCATGTCGTCCTCCAGGCAAGCGGGTTAGCCCGAAAGGAAGGACCGAGCCAGGAGACGACCCGGGTGTTCAGCCTCCGGAACCAGGAAGTGGGATTGTGGGTCGATGTCCGGCGCATGGGTCTCTCTGCCGGTGACCTCTCCGACCCGGTGCTCGATGCAGCGGTGTTTGCCATGGAACAGGTCGAGGCGGGGGCCGAGGCCAACCCGGACGAGGGGCGGCAGGTCGGTCACTACTGGCTGCGGGCTCCCGACCTGGCTCCCGAGGAAGCAGGAAACGAAATCCAGGCTGCCGTCCAGGGAGTAGAAGCCCTGGCTGCCTCCATTCGTGCAACGGGCGGGGTGGACCACGTTCTCCTGCTTGGAATCGGTGGGTCGGTCCTGGGCACCCAGTTCGTGGCCCGGGCATTGGCCCTCTCCTCGGGCCCAAGCCTTCACGTGCTGGACAACACGGACCCCACCGGAATTCACGACCTTCTCTCCCAGGTGAACCTGGCCCGTTCCCTGGTGTTGGTTGCGTCCAAGTCGGGAGGAACGCTGGAGGTGTGCAACGCCCTGGCGGAGGTGCAGGATGCCTTCCAAAAGGAGGGTCTGGCCTTTCCAGCGCGGGCCATCGCCGTGAGCGTGGCGGGTTCAGCCCTCTGGGAACGAGCAGAGGGGTGGCATGCCCGCCTGCCCTTGTGGTCCTGGGTAGGTGGACGGTTCTCCGTGACCTCGGCGGTGGGGCTCCTGCCCCTCGCTCTTCTTGGGGCCGACATTCGCGCGTTTCTGGAGGGTGCTGCCGCCTGCGATGCCTGGACCCGCGGTCGCCAGGACAACCCCGCTTTGCTCCTGGCGCTGGCCTGGCTTCGGGCCGGGGAAGGCCGCGGCTCTCGGTCCATGGTGGTCCTGCCCTACAAGGACCGCCTGGAGGTTCTTCCCTGCTACCTGCAGCAGGTGGTGATGGAGTCCGTGGGCAAGCGATTCGACCTGGCAGGCAACACCGTTCACCAGGGGCTCGCGGTCTACGGCCGCAAGGGCAGCACCGCGCAGCACTCCCTGGTGCAGCAGCTGCGGGAAGGGCCAGACGACTTCTTCGCTGCCTTTGTCACGGTCCTGGACGGTGGAGCACCCGGGGTGGAGGTTGCCGACGGAGTCACCTCGTCCGATTGCCTGGTCTCCATGCTCTTGGGCACGAGAAACGCCCTTTCCGAGGCCCAGCGCCGCTCCCTCACCGTGGCACTGGATCGCGTGGATGCGAGGACCCTGGGAGCGTTGGTGGCCTTGTTTGAACGTGCCGTGGGCTTCTACGGCTCCATGATCGGCATCAATGCCTACCACCAACCCGGGGTCGAGGCTGGCAAACAAGCGGCGGACCAGATGCTGGATCGCATTCGGCAGATGCGCCGCGGGGAGACCGTTCCCGACGACGACGACACGGAACTCCTGGCAGCAAGAGCAGACCAGAATCCAGCGGAAAACCCCGGAACCCGGTGAGAAAGCGGAGGTTTCCGAACGACACAGAAATGTCACCCGGCGAAAACCACCCCCTCGTTACAACTTTCAAGACCCTCCCGCCTCTCTTCTGCCCAACCTGCCCCCCTTCAAGGAGAACAATCCCATGGCCAGCATCGCCGAGTACATCTGGATCGATGGAGCCGAGCCCACCCAGAAGCTGAGGTCCAAGACCAAGATCCTCCCGGATCTCCCGGATGCGACCCTCGCGGACTTTCCCGGCTGGGTCTTTGATGGTTCCTCCACAGGACAGGCGGAAGGCAACGCATCCGATTGCCTGTTGGACCCGGTGAGTTTCACTCCGGATCCCATTCGTGGCGAAGGCTGCTACCTGGTGCTCTGCGAGGTCATGAATGTAGATGGCACCCCCCATTCGACCAACCGCCGGGCCGCCCTTCGCCGGGTGCTTGATGCCGGGGCTGGAGAGACCGGTGCCTGGTTTGGATTTGAGCAGGAATACACCCTCTACGATGGTTCCCGCCCCTTGGGTTTCCCCTCTGAGCGCCGCTTTCCCGCGGCCCAGGGTCCCTACTACTGTGGCGTGGGTGCCGACGAGGTCTATGGACGAGACTTGGTGGAAGCCCACTTCATGTCCTGCCTGGAGGCGGGTCTCCTCATCACGGGGGTGAATGCTGAGGTCATGCCCGGCCAGTGGGAATTCCAGGTGGGTGGCCCGGGTGGAGACCCCCTGACCGCAGGCGACCACCTCTGGTACGCCCGGTGGATTCTCTACCGACTGGGAGAGGAATCCGGCGTGTCTGCGACCCTGGACCCCAAGCCCGTTCCCGGGGACTGGAACGGTGCCGGCATGCACTCGAACTTCTCCACGAAGGCCATGCGGGAGGAGGGAGGCATGGTCCACATCGAAGCCGCCATCGAGCGGATGTCCGGCCGGATCACCCAGCACCTGGCGGCCTATGGCGCTGGCTACGAGATGCGCCTGACGGGACACCACGAGACCTGCCGATACGATGAATTCAAGGCCGGCGTCTCAGACCGGACCGCTTCCGTGCGGATTCCCACAAACGTGGCCGCCGATGGCTGCGGCTACCTGGAAGATCGCCGCCCCAACGCCAACGCCTGCCCCTACGAGGTGGCCACGGTGATGCTGCAGACGGTCTGCGGGATCGACTGAACCCCCGAGGTCAGGCAACCTGGACGTTCTTGGAGGGACGGTATTGGCTGACATGGGTCAGCCAGATCCAGTCATTCATGGCGACGTAGTCGGTGAATTTCTCTTCAACCGCTGCTCCCACGCCCCAGCCCTCGACGGACTCGTCCATGAGGTCGTCGCCGCCGATCAGTCCGGCCGGTGAGAGAAGGGGCCGGCACAGTTCAATCTGCTTGGCGACCGTCTCGTAGTCGTAGTCGTGGGCGGTGTCCAGGTAGATGAAGTCGAATTTCTCCCTGCACTGCGCGAGGAATTGCAGGTCGTCTGAGGGGACCAGTTCCACGGGGCAGGTCTGGTGTCGGGAAATGTTGTCCCGCGCCTCCTGGACGGTGGGGGGACGACCGTATCCCGCGGCTTCCCACCCCAATGCTCGTTTCTCCTCGGGCCAGTCCCTGCAGAAGTCATCACTGAACTTGTCGACACCCACGATCTGGAGATCCTGGCGGCCGGTGACTTCCGCGGCCTTCATCATGAAGCAGATGTCTCGCCCATGGTAGACACCCAGGATGAGGATTCGCCGCAGGGGAAACAGGTGTAGTAGCCCTTGGAAGAAGGAATAGTGCAGTTCGGATCCGTATCCGTGCACATCGTTCACGATGGGCCCCCATCGCATGTCCGCTTGTTCCTTCCAACGACGGTACAGGTCTGGTTGCTCTCCCAGCACCCTCCAGAAGGAGGTAAAGCGATGGTGGGTTTCGTCGAACGTCAGGATGTCCATGGGGTGTGGGCTCTGCATGCGGGAAGGCCTCTCTGCTTCTCATCGGACCAAACGCCCCAAGTGTTGGGCGGCTCAGTCCACCGTGCCTTCGACCCCGCCCTTGCCCCAGGTGATGCGGAATTCCGCCCGCCGGTTCTCGCTCCAGGCCTGCTCGCTGGAATCCTCGGACAGCGGGGTCTCCTCTCCATAGGAAATCACTGCCAGGCGCGAGGTGCCAATGCCGGCGTTGACCAGGTAGTCGTACACGGCCTGGGCCCGCTTCTGTCCCAAGGCCAGGTTGTACTCCGTGGTGCCCCGCTCATCGGCGTGTCCCTGAATCTCCATCTTCACGTCCCCGTGTTCCCGGAGTGCGCCTGCGTTCTCATCCAGGACCGACTTTGCATCGGCTGTGAGGTCTGCGGAGTCCAGCTCGAAAAAGGTCCGCGACAGGGACCGCACCATCGCCTGGACATGCTCGGGTGCCGCGACCTCGACGGGGGCCTCGACAGCGTCCGACGTGGGAAGCTCCAGGGCCACTTCCTGCTCTGCTGTGGCCTCGGGGGCCTTCTGCTTCTTGCAGGATGCGGGGAAAGTCAGGGCGACAAGGGCCAGGGCAACATGGGTCTTTTTCATGGGAATCCTCAATCGGGAGGCCGGGGTACCCCGGCTTCACCAAACGCGCAACGGTGCGATTTGACTCCCGAGAACGGGAGACGCCTACAGGGAACGTGCGACAGCCACAACCCGCTCGTCCGGATCGGTGACCAGTTTGTCCAGCTCAGGAAGTGCTGCGGTTCCAGTCGCATCCACGGTCCGCATGGCCCGCAAGGCATGGACCCGCACATCCCCGGAGGCATCCTGCAGCAGAGGCCGCAAGGGCTCCCAAGCACCGGCGAATTCAAGCCAACCCAGGGAGCGGGCGGCGTAGGCGCGGACGGAAGAATCGGGGTCCGAGAGCGCGGACACGAGATCGGTCGCCAGCTCCAGGCCATCCGCCCGGTAGCCAGCAGCGCTGACAGCCACCAATCGGACCTGTGAGGACGAATCCTCCAATCCAAGCCGAATCGCTGACAGGCCTTGCGGCGTGGTTCCCCGGCCCAGCGCTGTCACTGCGGCGCCGCGAACCTGCGACTCCTTGTCCACCTTTGCCAGGTGCAGCAGCACCTGTGGTTCGGCGCCCTCCAGGCTTGCGTAGGCATGAACCAGGGCGGCCCGGACCTCGGGGCTGTCACCCTCTTGCAACAGTCGCTCTCCAAGAACCCAGTGGGCATCGGCCTGCAGGAACAGCTCCGACTGAAAACGCGGCATGCGGGCGCGGGTGGGAAGCGGCTGCAGCGCCATCAATCCCTGGGCGAGCGCAGGATTCGTGGTGTGGACCTGTGCGGCCCGGTCATGCACCTGCTGCAAGACAGGCGGCGCATCCGCGGGGGCTGCCAAGGGGGCTCCGATGAGCAGGGATCCGAGAATCCAAGAGACGGGAAGATAGGTGCTCACAGTCGGTCCTCCAGGAGATGAACCCCGCTCTCCCACCAAGAGTCCGTGGGGGTTCTGCTTACGTTGCTGCCGCAGTGCACCTCTCCGAGGCCCATGTGGTAGACCGCCCAGTCGTCGACAAAGTGCAGTTCCATTGAGGCGGGCAGGCGGTCTTCCAGAGCCTGGATGAAGGGGTCGGAACTCTGGTTGTTGGAGTCGCTGCGGATGAAGGGGTCGGGAATGATGAGGGTGGTCTGGTCCTGCTTGTTCTGGGCCACCACCAGGTTGGCCATGCCCGGAATCAATGCAGCTGCATAGGGACCGCACATGCTGGGCTCCTCGAACAACCCGGGAATGGTGAGGATGTCGGCGTCGTCCAGGTCCAACTCCGCCTTGAACTTCGCCAGCTGGGTGTCCAGGTAGAGCTCCTGAATCTCGTCGTTCAGGTTTCGCAGAGATCGATCAGCCAGCAGCTGGCCCACGGTCTGGATTCCATACCCTAGTTGCCCCCCCTGTGCGTACTTGGGAAGGGAAGTGGAGGCAGGCATGGCCTCCAAGAGTTCCCAGGCTTCCCGGGTGTCGGTCATCACCAGGCGAAAGCCCTTGGGGGCATCTGGATCTGGAATGAATGTGCTGAACTCATCCACGTGGCCCACGCAGAGCCAGGTGGAGTCCACCATGAACGGATCCTGGATGCCCTGGCTGTCCAGGAACTCCTCCAGCTGGGGCTTGGGCTTCTCGGCCCCCTTGCCCCCCGTATAGACCCGTCCGAAGGGGTAGTGCACGCCGTCGACTGTGACCGGCGGACTGACCTCCAGGTTGCCGAAATAGTCCAGGGAGCTCGCCCGTCCCTGGCCCCATTCCTCGACGATGACCCCCGGGCCTTCCATCATGTCTTCGGGCACATTGTCCAAGCCGCTCCCAGGGTTCCCCTGGCCGTTGCGAATGGAGTCGATCACCACCCCCATCCGGTTCTCGGGGGCATCGAGCACGGCCCACTCAAACTCGTCCTGCACCCAGGGATCCCAGTCGTATTTGGCGGCCCGAATCTTGGTGTAGGCATCTCCCAACACCGAGCGGTAGGTGTCTGCCATGGCGTCGTTGTTCTGGGCACCGGTCTGGTTGGAGGGGTACTCCATCATCCAGACCTCTGTGGCTGGATCCAGGTGGTGGTACAGCACGAGAGGTGCGGCAGTGAGGCGCAGGGAAAAGGACTCCCCGTCGTCCGTCGACACATCCAGGCGGGCCTGGGACAGGTAGTCCGCGAACTCCACCTCCAGGACCACTTCTTCCTCGGAACCGCTCAACGTCATGGGCGCATCGGCCAGGCCGGCCCCCATCACGTGGTTCCCGCCTTGCCAGATTCGCACCTGGTCGATTTCGCCATGCAACTCCAGGCGAACCGGCAGGCCGGCTGTGTTCAACACCAGCGAGGTTCGGTCGTCCTCTTCATCAAAGGTCGCCTCGTCCTCCCAGTCCATGGTGCCGTTCTCATCGTCGTCGTCCAGGTTTGGAACGCCCACCAACCCAGGGAACTCCCCGGACTCTGGTGAAAACGAGGAAACCCTGGAATCGTGGAACTCGATCGAGAGTCCAGATCCCTCCCCGGTGTCGTTCTTTGCACCGTTGCAGGCAACCACGGAGAGGCTCGCCAAAAGAATGGGGTGGGGTCTCATGGCGCGCAGTGTTCCCCGTCTGCGGGCCAACGTCCACAACGAATCGTCAGGAAGCTGACAAGGGCTGCAGGCGGGGAGATAGGATTCGGGGCATGAATCCTCCCTCTGCTGGCCCCCCCCTTGCCCCCTGGCCCTTTCTCTGCGGGATGCCGGCCCACATCATTCCTGATGGGCTGATCAACGAGACCTGGTGCGTGGGGGATCCCCCGGTGTCGGTCGTGCAGAAGGTTGGCCCCATGTACACAGCGGAGTTGCACGGGGACATTGAGGCCATCACGGCCCACGTGGCGTCGAAGGGGGTGCTCACTCCGCGCCTGCTCCGGACCGGGGAGGGGGCGCTGTGCCACGTGGCTGAGGATGGGGGCGTGTGGCGGGCGATGAATTGGATTCCAGGAAAGAGCCCCCACCGCATGGAAGACGGTGCGATGGCAGCCGAGGCGGGCCGGCTGGTGGCCCGTTGGCACGCGGCCCTGGACGACCTGGAACACACCTTTGCCTTTGTGCGGCCAGAGGCACACGACACGCCACTCCAGCTGCAGTTCATGGAAGGGGCGCTGCAAGCCTGGCCGGAGCACCGGTTGCGGGACCCGGTGTCGGCCCTGGCACAGGAGGTCCTTTCCCGTTGGGAGAACTGGGAGGGCACTCTTGATGCACCCCGGCGCATCAGCCACGGGGACCTCAAGATCTCCAACCTGCGCTTTTCAGAGACGGGCGAGGCCCTCTGCTTGTTGGACCTGGACACCCTGGGGATGTTGTCCCTGGATGTGGAGTTGGGGGATGCGTGGCGCAGCTGGTGCAACGTGTCCGATGAGAACAGCGAGGAGGCCTGCTTCGATCTGTCCCTTTTTGAGGCCTCGGCGCACGCCTACCTGGCACAGCGACCCCTGGAGAAGGAGCAGCTGGAACGCCTGCCGGCCGGCGTGGAACGAATCTGCCTTGAACTGACTGCCCGGTTCGCTGCGGATGCCTTGAACGAGCGCTATTTCGGCTGGAACCCGGAGGTGGCCCCCACCTGGGGAGACCACAACCTGCTCCGGGCCCGGGGGCAGCTGGCCCTGGCCAGGCATGTGCGGTCTCAGCGCCTGGAGATGGAGCGGATCCTGTTGCCCCAGGACCGACGGCCCTGAGACGCGGATACATTGGGGCTGTGCGCAACTCTCTCTTCTGCATCCTGCTTCTGCTGTCGGCTTGCCGGCCCGGCACTGAGGTCACGTCCCCGGACCCCTGGGAGGACGTGCAGGCCGAGCCGTTGGACCCCTTTCGCTTGATGATGGGCGTGGAGCTACGTTCCTCCCGCCAGCCCCATCGCCTTGCGGTCCTGGAGCGGGCGCGGCTCACCTTTGTGCTGGACCCCTATGGGGGGCAGGTCCACATCGTGGATGAGCGCATGGGCCACTCCGGCCTCACCCATTGTGTGCCCGCCTCCAAGTGGCCGACGGTGGAGGCGCGGGACGACCACCGGGGAACCTGCGACGAAGGGTTGGTCGAGGTCCACCGCGGCTTCGTCCAGACGGCGGGACAGCCGGCGGCCCTTGCGGTGGACGAGGAGGGCCTGGCGGTGTGGGTGGTGGACTCCTTGTCCAATCTGTACCGCATCGAGGCGGACCTGCTGGGGAGCCATCCCTGGGATTACCTGCGCCGGGACGTGGGGGTGGAGCTCTCCGAGGCGGTTCCGCCCGGCTTGTTGCATGCAGCCTTTTTCGAGGGGCGCATCTGGTTGGCGGGGAATCGCTCGCTGCAGTCTTTCGAGACCACGGGGCAGCTGGCCAGCCAGGAAACGCTGGCGTCGGATGCGGTGGGGCTCGCGGTCAGCGGAGAGCACCTGTGGGTTGCAACCGAGGCCAGCGTGGCCACGGGGGCGCTGCGCCATGTACCCGAGGGGGAGTTGGGTGGTGTTGCCGGGGATGGAGACGGGGGGGTGTGGGTCAGCCTTCCGGAGGAGGACCTCCTGGTGCACGTGGGGCTGGCGGGGGAGATCGAGCAGGTGGAAGTGCTGGATCTGGAGGGACGGCTCTCGGTGGACCCCAGGAGCCAGCGGGTCTATGCCGCTCTGGACGATGGCGTGGTCCAGGTGGCGGAGGGTGTGCTTGTCGGGGAGTACCGCATGGGGGCGGTGCGGGATGTGCTGGCCCTGCCCACCCATGAGATCCAGGTGCTCGATGACGAGGGGGGGCTGCGAATCTACTTTGACGAGGAGTCCCTGGAGACCGGGGGGGCGCCGCTGGATTTCTACGTGACCACCTTCCTGGAGAAGCCCCGGGGACAGGGGGACGACGTGGAGTGCACCACGGGGGAGGTGAGCTTGGAGTGGCTTGTACAGCGTGCTTTGCGAAACCGAACCCTGTTGGACGACACTCCGGCGCCTGTGGCTCTGGGGCTGACGCCGCATTTTGCCCGCCGGGTCGTGCAGTGCGGCATGGAGGAGGACGTCAGGCACCTCTGGGAGGATTCGGAAACGGAGGTGGGGGTGCTCTTTCACCAACAGCCGGAGGAAAGCTGTGCAGAAAGCGCCCAGTGCTACGCGCAATTCGTCCGGGACCAGCCGGGGTCGTTTGCAGCGCTGGGGGTCGAGCCGTCCTGGGCCAGCGGCATGTCCAGCCACGCGGATTCCGGGGCGGACTTCGTGAAGGGGCTCCTGGATTCAGGGTTGGAGGGCCGGTACCTGTTCTTCGGGGCCGGGGTGCTGCCGGGAGTCTCGCTGGTGGAGGATCCCCGGGCGAAGGAAGCGTGGCCCCTGGAAACAGCCGACCTGTCCCGGCCGTTTCGAGCAAGCAGGAACGAGGAGATCGGCACCGGAAACACCGAGGGCGACGTGCTCTTCTATCCGGGAGACTCCCGGGCCTCCTTCAACCTAGGGGGGTGCACGGGGCTCCTGGTGAGGGAGTGCCATGCCCTGAACATGGGGGGCGGGCAGGTGCTCGACGACATGGATGTGGCCATTCTGGACCTGATGCTGCACCGGGCGGTGGCCATGCGCAGCGACACGGGCTTGTCGACCTGGAGCTTCCACCTGCCGGATATCAACTCTTACGACTACACGGTCCGCTGCGAGGAGGCGGAGCGGGAGTGGACTGGCGAGAGCTGTCAGGGGGGCCGCCTGCAGAGGTGGCTGGTGGATGTAGAAGCCCGCTTCGGAACCGCGGGAATCGTGGACTGGACTCTTCCTTCTGCCCAGGCTGAACCGGGTTAGAACCCTCCCATGAACGACACCCTCATCGGACCTGCCGCATCCTTTCAAACACAGCCGGGTACCTATTTCGAACGATTTGGCGTAGGCCGCGAGGCCTTGTCCACCGTGCTGGAGGCAGCACTGTCCCGGGGGGCCACGGACTGCGACCTCTTCTTTGAGCACAAGCACAGCACGTCCGTTGGGCTGACAGACGGAGCGGTGAACCGTGCATCGACCCACGTGGATCTCGGCATGGGGGTGCGGGCCCGGTGCGGGGACGAGGTGGGCTACGCCTACACCGAGGACCTCTCCCTGGAGGCCATGGTTTCCGCAGCGAAGACAGCAGCGGAGATCGCTGCCACCCAGGCCCGGGTGACCACCGTGAATCTCAAGGCCCTGGCCCTGCCGGGGTACTACCCGGTGCAGCGCTACTGGGAGACCGTGGGCATGGACGAGCGGGTCCCCCGCGTGCGGGCCTGGGAGGAAGCCGCCTTTGCCCAGAACCCTGCCATCCAGAAGGTGCAGGCCTACCTTGCCGATTCCGAGCGGGTGGTCATGGTGGTCCGGCCGGATGGGCGGTTGTCCCAGGACTACCTCCCCATGTGCCGGGGGATTGTGGTGTGCACGGCGGAGAAGGACGGGGTGCGGGAGTCGGCGAGCTACAACGTCGCTGGCCGCTCGGGGTTGGAGTATTTCGATGCGCCGGGCCGCAACGAGCGCCTGGTCCAGAAGGCGGTGGAGCGCACCCTGTTCCTGCTGAGCGCCGAGCGTCCTCCAGCGGGGGACTTTCCCGTGGTGATGGCGCCGGGTGCCTCGGGCATTCTCCTCCACGAGGCCATTGGCCACGGCCTGGAGGCGGACTTCAACCGAAAGGGCGTCTCCATCTTTGCGGACCTCATGGGGAAGAAGGTCGCCCCCGACTTTGTGACCGTCGTGGACGATGGCTGTGTCGAGGGGGCTCGGGGTGCGCTGAACATCGACGACGAGGGAAACGCCACGGAGAAGACGGTGTTGGTGGGCGACGGGGTGCTGCGGGGATTCCTGCAGGATGAAATCTCCGCATCCCATTTCGGCGTGGAACCCACGGGGTCCGGGCGGAGGGAGTCCTTCCGTCATCCGCCGATGCCGCGCATGCGTTCCACCTACATGGAGTCGGGGCCCCACGACCCGGAGGAGATCATCCGGAGCGTGAAGAAGGGCATCTACTGCAGCTCCTTTTCCAACGGCCAGGTGCAGATCGGCGCTGGGGATTTCGCCTTCTACATGAAGGAGGGGTACCTCATTGAAGATGGCAAGCTGACCCAGCCCATCAAGGACGCCAACATCATCGGGAACGGCCCGGATGCGCTCTCCCGGGTGGAAATGGTGGGGAATGACCTCTCCCTGGACGAGGGGGGGTGGACCTGCGGCAAGGAAGGGCAGTCGGTCCCGGTCTCCCAGGGCCAGCCCACGGTCAAGGTGCAGTCCCTTGTGGTGGGCGGGGTGAACGGATGAGCAAGACACTGAACCTGGTGGAGCAGACCCTGGAGTCGGCCCTGAAGGCAGGCGCCAGCGAGGTCAAGGCCTGGGGAAGCCGCGGCCTGGAAATGGAAATGGAGCAGCGCAAGGGAAGGCTGGTCAAGACCACGGAGGCCACCTCTCGGGGATTGGCCCTGTCCATGATGGTGGATGACCGTTTCTCCTCCCATTCCACCTCGGATCTTCGCCCGGAGGCCGTCGAGGTCTTCATTCGCAAGGCGGTGGAAGCCACCCGCACCCTGGAGCCGGACACGGATCGCCGTCTCGCTGACCGGGATCTCATGGGGGCCCAGGATGCGGCTCCCCTGGACCTGGAAGACAGCACAGAGAGGCGTACCGCACAGGATCGCCGGGACGGATTGGGGGAGCTTGAGGCCATCGCCCTGCAGGAACAGCCCCCGAACCTTGTTTCGGCAACCTTCTACGGGTGGGAAGTGCGCGGGCAGAGTTGGGCGGTGTTTTCCAATGGATTTTCTGCGACATCCGGTTCCACCCACTTTGGTTGGGGAGGGGAGGTCACTCTCAAGGAGGACAGCGGCAAGCTGCCGGAGGCCACGGCCTTCTACTCTGCGCGTCACCTGGAGGATGTGCCGGGTGCGGACACCCTTTCCCAAGAGCTGTGGACCCGGGCAGGCGAGGGCCTGGAGGCGGGCCCTACCGCTTCTGGTCGCTACCCCATGATCCTGGCGAACCGCGCGGCGGGCCGGTTCATTGGCTCGCTCTTGGGTCCCATGAGCGGGGGCGCGGTCTGGCAGGGGCGCTCGGTGTTTGCGGATCGGCTCGGAGAGCAGGTGACTGCGGAAAACCTGACCATCTGGGATGAGCCCGCTGTGCCGCGAGGCCTGGGAACCCGACTGCACGATGGCGACGGCCTGGTGCCCAGGCGGCGTGCCCTCGTGGAGAAGGGTGTGCTCAACGACTACCTCACGGACGTCTACCACGCGCGAAAGCTGAACCGAACTCCCACCGGCGGGTCGGTCTGCAACGTGGTCATCGCCCCCGGGGAGCGGTCCTGGAAGGAGATCGCCGCCGACCATCCCAAGGCCATTCGCGTCACGTCCTTCCTGGGGGGGAACTCCAACTCATCCACCGGGGAGTTTTCCTTTGGGATCCGGGGCCAGCTTCTCGAGAACGGCGTCCCTGCGGGGAATCTCTCGGAAATGAATGTGTCGGGAAACCTGCTGGACCTGTACAGCCGCTTCCAGGAAGCTGCGAACGATCCCTGGGGTTATTCCTCCTACCGCGTGCCTTCGCTTCTCTTCAAAGACGTGCAGTTCTCGGGGAGTTGATGTGACAGGTCTCCTGCTCCTCGGATGGGCCCTTGCACAGGAGGGCGAGTCCCTGGAACCGGAGGAGACCGCTCGAGTGACCGAGACGGCACCGGAAGAATCGGTGGTGGTGGACTGGTTCGGGCGGGTGGGCCACGCCCGCATGGAGGTGGAACGGACCCTCCAGGGAATGGGCTGGGACCAGCGTCGTCGGCGTCGGGGGGAGTGGGTCATCTACACCCACCCAAGTCCCTGGAAGCCGAAGGTCCTGATCCACGATGACGGGTTCATGGTCATCCGGCGCCGGGGGGTGCACATCTCGCGGCCGCAAATGGCGGATCTCAATGGCTGGGAGGTGCCCCTGGAGATCGGCCTTTGTTTTGTGGCTCCCCTGGCGTGCATCCACCTGGAGGGACTGCTGGTGGCGGACCCGATCCTGGAGCGGCAGAAGCAGATTCTCGTGGATGAGGCATCGCCCTCGGTGCGCACTTTTTCCGACAGTCTTGCCAACCGGGAGGTTCAGAAGCGCCTGGAGGATCTGCCGATCACCCTGGATCGGATCTGGATCTTCGGGGAGAATCCCTGGACCGGGGAGCCCCTGCCCGACCACGCCGCGCGGCGGACCCTGCTGCTGGACCAATGGCTCTGGCCCGCGGACAATGAGCAGGGAAACCAGGTGCGGTCCGCGGTGGAGGACTACCTGCGGTACATGGTGCAGGACTCGGAGCACCCGTGCACAACGGAGGAGATTGTTGCGACAAATGCGCGGCGCCAAAGCGAGAGTCCGTTGGACCTGGGGAGGAACTGATGCGTTGGATGCTGCTGGTCCTGGTGCTCGGATGCGGGGTGGTGTGGCTGGTTCGACGGGGCGTGGCGGAGAGCGGGGACCTCGACCTGGGAATGGCCGAGGTGCGGGTGCAGCAGCGGGCGGACATGGTGGCGGCCCAGCTTCAGGCCCGGGGAATCAAGAGTGCTGCGGTCCTGGCGGCCATGGGCACCGTGCCCAGGCACAAGTTCGTTCCCGATGCGCAGGTGGGTTTTGCCTATGCGGATCGTCCCTTGCGAATCGGCAATGGGCAGACCATTTCCCAGCCGTACATCGTGGCCCTCATGACGGAGTTGGCACAGCTTGAGGCGGGGGCACGGGTGCTGGAGGTGGGCACCGGCTCCGGCTACCAGGCGGCCGTGCTGGCACAGATGGGGGTGGAGGTGTACTCCATCGAGATTGTTCAGGCGTTGGCCGACAAGGCAGCAAAGGACCTGAAGCAGGCGGGGTACAACGTGAATCTGCGGGTGGGAGACGGCTACCAGGGTTGGGTGGAGGCGGCGCCGTTTGATGCAATACTTGTGACAGCTGCCCCCGACCACGTGCCTCAGCCCTTGCGGGAGCAGCTGAAGGTGGGGGGGATCCTGGTGATTCCCGTGGGAGACAGGGAGCAGAACCTCATCGTGATCACCCGGACGGAGATTGGGTGGGAACAGGAGCAGGTCGTGCCGGTGATGTTTGTGCCCATGGTGGGGGAGGCAGAAGAGGACCGTGATGCAAAGTAGCAGGGCCCTGCTCCTGGTGGTGCTTGCCATCACCGGTTGCACGAATGTGACTCCGGTCGAACCCGTGGCCCCGCCCAATGTGCTGCTGTACGTGATCGATGGCGGCGGTGCGGACCTGATGAGCCTGTACGGATATGGCCGTCCGACCACGCCCCGGCTCGAAGCGCTGGCGAAGGAAGGGGTGGTGTTCGAGGCTGCACGGTCCCCCTCGGCCTGGACCAAGCCGTCGACCGCCTCGTTCATGACTTCGTTGCACCACAGCGTGCTCGGTGGCTTCACCCTGAACGAGGATCGCATTCCCGAGAATGCTGTGACCATGGCCCAGCACTTCAAGAAGGCGGGCTACCAGACGGCGGTGTTCACCTCCAACCCGTTCGCGGGGAGTATGAGTGGCCTCGAAGCCGGCGTCGACATTTTTCGCGACGAGGGAAGCCAACCCAATTCCACCTCCTCGGTGGAGCTTCACTCGGACTTTTGGAGCTGGCGCCAGAGCCAGTCTGATGCGCCGTGGTGGGTCCACTTCCAGACCACCGATGTACACGAGCCGCACCAGCCGGTGGCTCCCTTTGCTGGACGCTACGCCAGCCCCGAGCGGAGGGCACAGTTCAAGGCCTGGTGGGACGAGCTGCACAAGCTGGAGGGGGTCAAACGGGACACGGTTCTGGGTCGATACAGGGCACAGCTTGAGCAGATGGGGGTGGACCCCCGGGAGTTCTTTCGAATCCAGTGGGATCTCTACGACGAGACCATGGCCCACAATGACGCCACCCTTGGGGACCTGGTGGACCAGCTGAAAGCCCGGGGGGAGTGGGCGAACACCCTGCTTGTGGTCACGGCGGACCACGGACACCCGGCGGGGAGCTTCTCCCGGTTTGGCCGGGGGTTGGTCGAGCCCACCCCCGCGGACTGGGAGGGGGCCCTGGCGGATTCCTACCGGACCCGTGTGCCGCTGATCGTCGTCTGGCCCGAGCACCTGCCGGCAGGCAAGCGGATTCTCCAGCCGGTCTCCCTGATCGATCTTCTGCCGACCCTGCTCGAACTAGCCGGTTTGCCTCCCGCCGAGGTGCAGCAGGGCCGCTCGTGGGAGCCTTTGTTGACCGGGGAGGGCAAGCTGGCACCCGAGCCTGTTGTTCTTGAGCAGGTGCAGGCCTACGAGCCCACCGGGGGCATGGTGGGCCATATCGAGATCATCGAGGGTCGATGGGCCGCGTCTCTTGAGGTGATGCCCGAGTCCCTGGTCGAGGTCTACCGAGCCACCGACAGCCTGGAGACCGCGGGTGGATGGAGGGCAGCGCGACCCCACCGCCCCACCACGCCTCCGCTTCTGCTCTACGACATCGAAAGCGACCCGCTGTGCCTCGAGAACGTGAATGGGGAGCACCCGGAGCTCGTGGAGGCCTACGCGGGGCGCCTGCGTGAGGTGTGGGCGGAGCACCAGGCCTTGGCAACCCGGTTCAAGAAGGGCTCTGCCGTCTCTGCGGGGGAAGCGCAGATCGAGGCCCTTCGCACGCTCGGGTATGTGGACTGATCGCTTAGCCGATGCCCTTTATGCCTCCCTTGCCCGTATTGCCTCGAGCCAACTGCTGAAGCACGACAGCCTGGGCGGTGCTGGCGGAGTCATGATTCGCAACCGTGGACCGGGCGCCGGTGGCCATGGCAAGAAGAAACAGCGCTGCACCGAGCAGGAGCTTGGCTCGCTGTGCGATCTCGCCCAGTCCGTGTCGCTTGGCGCGGGCCTGGATGTCCCGGAGTTTCAGGTCTCGGCGCTTCTCGTTCTGCATACAGGTGGCGTTCAACAGCCCGGCCATTGCGCTGGCTTCGGGATCAAGTGCTGTCCACTCGGCTTCGAGGTCTGCAAGTCTCTCCACGTCGTCGTGGCTGCCGCAGCGAGCCCTGGAGAAGACCAGGTGAATGCGAGCCCATCGCTGGTTTCCCTCGGCCTGGGAGATAGCTCGCAGCCTGGCTCCGTACGCTCTGGACTGTTCCTTGTCTCCGCAGGGATCACCCTCGGGCAGGCCTTCTGCTTCCACCAGGAGATCTCCGAAACAGGAGAGAGCATCCTGGAAGTGTGTCTGTGCGTCCGCGAACGCTTCGAGCGCCAGCGCAGCTTCCCCCATCACCAGGTGTCCCCATCCACGGTTGACGAGGCTCGTGTTGGGATGGGTCACCACGTTCTGGCCGAACATCATGGCCCAGCTCGCGTTTCCCCGCTTGGCCATGAGACTCCCGATGTTGGTCATCAGGGTGAGCTTGCGGTTGAGGATGTCGTGGGAGAGTGTGGGGTCGTGGATGTTGCCTGGAATGAGGGAGTCTGCTGCCTCAAGGTTGGCTTGGGCCTCTTCCCAGCGGCCGAGTCCCATGTAGACGATGCCGGCTTGCTCGTAGGCGTCCGCAATCTCTGCATCGTCATTCGCCATGTCGAACATGGCCATGACCCCGTATGCAGCATCTCGAATCTGCCCTGAATCCAGGGCATTCTTGGTGTAGAGGGCTGCGTCCTGGTGGTTTTCTACGCCCTTTGGAGGGGCGTGGCGCTTGGGCACGGCCTTGTTGCCGACAACCCGTCGATAAAGCACACCTGCGTCTGCATCGGTGAGCGCGGTGGCCTCGACAATGCCGGTGACCGATTTCAGCGATGGGTTGGTGGTTTCACCTTCCACGATCCGGTAGGCCGTGGCTTGATTGAGTCGCACAGCTCGCCTTGCGATCTCCGAGTGAGTGAAACCAAAGTCCTTGATGTGTTGGCGCAGTACGTCGGACATGCTGTCCTCCCATGGACAAAATATCGCCTCTTTGACGGAGTTGTGCCTCTTTTGCATCGATGCATAGGGAGCACGTCGGTGCAGGCGGTCACCTCGAAAGAAGCCGGCTTGCATGCTGCGTCTCCAGTGACTCCTTTTCACACCCCATCATGGATGCGACCCGTCCTTTTCAGGGGGGTCTTTGCGAGTAGCTTGCTCCCCAAGGCCGTGCAGGTCTGCATCGGTCCGGGCTCTTGGCAAAGGAGAAAGACATGGGACGAGGAAACACGGCGCTTTCACTTTCGATCTTGTGGGCGGTGGCATGGCTTGCAGTGGGATGTGTGGAAGCACCCTTCTATGAGTTCGCCTGTAGCTGCGATGCGGTGGAATACGATTCGAGTGTTTGTACGCCTATAGAAGACACAGGGGGTTGGGATGCCCTGGACGCTGAAGCCACTCGGCTGGAAGAAGACCAGACGGCGCTCTGCCTGGGTGCGGGCTTCGCGGACTGTACCTGTGCCTGTGAGCAGCTGGGTCCGTGTTGAGTTCGGGGCTCACCACCAGTGAACATCATCTAGGGTGGGGTCACCTGCTTCTGCAGCGTCCCACGGTCGCGACGGCAGGTACTTCCAGGCTCCATCCGAAAAGATGACCACGATGTTCCCGCCCTCGGTCTTCTCGGTGTAGCGAAGAGCCGCATGAAGTGCAGCGCCGGCAGAGATTCCGGCGAGGATGCCGTCGGATCGCACGACCTCCCGGGCCCGCCGCATGGCATCGGCGCTGCTCACGATGTAGCGGGCATCCAGGGCATCGAGGTCCAACAATGGCGGGCGGAATCCATCGGAGAGGTTTCGCAGGCCCTGCAGGCGCTCCCCCATCTTGGGCTCCACCCCGACCAACTTGAGTTCCGGGTTGTCCTCCCGAAGCCGGCGACCGCATCCCATGAGGGTTCCCCCGGTTCCGATGCCCGCCACCAGCGCATCCACCCTGGGCAGCGCCCGGGCGATCTCGTCTCCCGTGCCCTGGTAGTGGGCCTCCACATTCAGGGGGCTGTCGAACTGTCGAATCGGAAACCACCCCCGGGTCTGGGCCAGGTTGTCCGCCAGGGCGATGGCATCGGACATGGAGGTGCAGCTGTCGCAAAAACTCGTCTCCACGCCGAAATGCTCGAGCACATCGAGGATGGAGGGCGCCACTTCTCTGGGGATCACCACCACGAGGCGGTAGCCTTTCTGCCTGGCGATCATGGCCAGGGCGATGGCGGTGTTTCCCGTGCTTGCCTCGACCAGTGTGCCTCCAGGGGCGATGGCTCCCCGCTGCTCCCCATCCTCCACAATGGCCCGGGCAATGCGATCTTTGATGCTACCGGTCGGGTTCTGGCCCTCCAGCTTGGCAAAGATGCGGTGGGGGGTGGTGAGTGGGAGGTTCTTGATCTCCACCAGAGGGGTGCCCCCAATGGCATCTACCAGGGATTCGCTCATCGCTTGACCCCCGTCGCCCGCTCCGGCATCTGGGCATCCGTGATGTTGGCATAGCGCAGGTCCAGGTTCTTGATCCGCGCCCCCTTCAGGTTTGCGCTGCGCAGGTCCGCCCCCTGCATGTTGGCTCCCTCCAGGTTGGCTCTCTCGAGGTCTGCATCCATCAGGGCCGCGTAGGACAGGTCTGCGCCACTCAAGTCGATTCCCTCGGCCTGCACCCCCTCCATGTCCGCATCGGAGAACCGGGCCCGGGGCATCTTGGCGCCCTCCAGGATGGCGCCCTTCATCACTGCATCGATGAAATTCGCCCGGGGGGCGATGGCGCCGGACAGATCGGCTTCCAAGAGTGCCGCCTTCTTGAAGCTGGCTCGTTCCAGAAGAGCCCGCCGCAGCAGGGCACCCCGCATGCGGGCCCGATCCATCCAGGCTTCCTCCAGGTGGGCCTCGGTCAGGGAGCACCGGGTCATCTCCGAGTTTCGCAGGTTGGCTCCGCGCAGGTTGGCCCCCCGCATGCGGGCCCCGGACAGGATTGAATTCGACAGGTCGATGGCCCCCAGGTTGGCCCCGAGGAGGCTGGCGCCTTCCAGGTTGGCCCCCTGGAGCGTGGCGCCTCGCAGATCCGTGTTGTCCATCAAGGCCTGGCTGAAGTTGGCCTGGGAGAGGTCCGCCTGGTGCAACATGGCGTGGGTCAGGACTGCAGAGGTGAGGTTGGCATCCCGCAGGTTTGCGCCGGTGAGATCCGCCTCCACCAGTCGCGCCCGGGAAAGGTCTGCCCCCTCCAGAATCGTCCCCAACAGAAAGGCCTCTGTGAGGTCGCACTCCATGCGGGCTCCGGAAAGGTCCGCCCCATCCAGTCGGGCAAACACAAGCATGGCCCCAGTGAGATCGGCCTGCTGCATCTGGGTCTTCTTCAAGGAGCAGCGGGTGAGATCCGCATAGGGCATCCGTGCCTCCTGAAAGCTCATGCCGGACAGGTCCAACTCCGAGAGGTCCGCCCCTCCCAGGCGGAGTCCGGGGGCTGCCCCCACAAGGGCCAGGGCCAGCTCCTGTCGGGTCAGGATTGCCATCAGTCTTTCTGCAGCTCCGGGTGCTGCACACCTTCCAGGTGTGTGCCGGTCATGTCCGCCCCGGAAAAGGAGGTCCCCCGGCACTCCGCGTTGCGAAGGTCCGCATGGAAGAGGCGGGCATCCTCCAGGGTCGCCCCGGTCAGTACCGCCCCCGCCAGGTCTGCCAGGGCGAGGTCTGCTGCGGTGAGGTCTGCATTCGACAGGTCGGTGCGGCGCAGGTCCGCACCGCGCAGGTCGGCTCCCGTGAGAACCACGCCCTGGAGGTTCAAGCCCGAGAGGTCGACCCCCGCCAGCCGCGGGCGCCTTCGGCAACGAACCAGAGCCAGGAGCAGGTCCTTCTTGCCGATCTCGGACATCGTCTACCTGCCTTTGGCCTTGGTGAACACCGTTCCGTGGGTCACCGCATCGGTGAAGTCGGCGCCGGTGACGTCGGCCTCCTGGAAGCTGGCCTTGGTCAGATCCGCTGCCACAAGCCGGGCGCTGACCAGGGTGGCCTGGTGCAGTTGCGCACCGCTTAGCTGGGCACCACTCAGGTTGGCCCCGGTCAGGTTCGCCCGGTTCAACCGGGCCTGGTCCAGAAGCGCTCCGGACAGGTCTGCCCCGGCCAGGTTCGCCCCCTCCAGGTCGGCGCGAGACAAGGACAGGCCATGCATGTCCAGGCCGGACAGATCCAATTCCCGCAAGCGAGGCGCCTCTCCAGAGGAGATCAAGGAAAGAATGAGCTCCTTGCGGGTGATTTCAGCCACGCTCCCTCCCGGGGCTGGATGATAACCGCAGGGCGCGGGTGTGTTTCAATGGAGGCATGCGCGGATCGAGTTTCCTGCCCCTCTTGTGGCTGGCCGTGTGGGTCCTCTTGGGGGCAGCCTGTTCGCGGGACGAACCTTGCGTGGAGGGTCTTTCCAAGACCTCAGACGGCAACTGCGCGCCGTGGAATCAAGAGGGCACCGGGGAGGGCGATGCTGACGCCGATTCCGACACAGACCCCCTGTACCACCCCATCGGATATTCCACCGCCTCGAACCACGGGCCAGATGCCAAGTTGGCCACCGAAGACTGCACGGCCTGCCACGGGGCGGACCTGGCGGGAGGGAGCGTAGAGGTCAGCTGCGATGGTTGCCACGACGTGGGCTGGCGAACCAACTGTATTTTCTGCCATGGCGGCACAGACAACAACACCGGAGCGCCGCCCCGGGATCTCTCCGGTGCCACGGCGGAAGCCGACCTGGTGTTCCGCGCGCACACAGGGCATGTGGAGGGCACTCTGCACGACGGTTTCGATTGCGGTGAGTGCCATGAGCGCCCGGAGTCTGCCACCGGTGACGGCCACATGTTCGACGGGACCCCCGGGGTGGCCGAGGTGTTGTTGGGCGGGGGGCTTGATGCGGCGGGGACCTATGACGGCGCGGGATCCTGCTCGAACTCCTATTGCCACGGGAACGGAACCGGAGACAACGGCACCTGGTCCCACACCCAGGGCGCACCGGGTTGTGGCGACTGTCACCCGGGTCCCGACAGCGGCTTGAGCGCATGGCAGCAGATGTCGACCCCCCATGACTACCACCTGGATGTGGCGGGCTCGGTGTGTTCTGACTGCCACGGCGACACGGTGGCCGCCGACGGGAGCATCGTGGGGCGGACCCTGCATGTGAATGGCACACGGGAGGTGGCCATCGCCGCGTTGGACCATGAGAACGGCACCTGCAACGGGTCCTGTCACTCGGCCAGCGGCGTTCCGTTCCTCCACGAAGACCACACCTGGGGTCCACCCCCGGGGGGCAGATGAGCCACCGGGCGGGGCGCTTGCTGGCAGCCGGGGTGCTGCTCCTGGTTGCAGTGGCCTACGTGCCTTCCCTCTCAGGTGGGTGGGTCTGGGATGACTTCCAGGTAATCGTGGCCCAGCCCTATTTCGACCGCCCTTGGGCCTTGTTTGCCATGGATGTGTTTGGCGGCGATGAGTCGGCCACCAGCACCGTGTACCGCCCGCTCGTGACCCTGTCCTACAGCCCGGGCCAGGGGTTTCTTGGGGGTGGTCCCGGCTTTGAGCGCGTGCTGTCCCTGCTGCTGCACATGGGGGCAGTGTGCTGCGTCGCCGGGTGGGCGAGGGCTCTGGGCGCATCTCTGAAGTCCGCGTGGTTGGGGGCTGCTGTGTTCGGCTTGCACACGGGCTGCACAGAAGCGGTCGCTTGGATCAGCGGTCGCCAGGACCTGCTGCCGACCCTGTTTTTGTTGGGCGCTGGTTGGGCATTTTCTGTGTCACGCCTTCACGGCGCTGCGCTGCTTGTGTTCCTGGCGCCTTTTGGCAAGGAGTCCATGCTGGTGGTGCCGGGGGTGGTGCTGCTCTGGATGGCGGGCCAGCGTTCCCGGTCAGGGGGGCGGGTGCTGGTGGCAGCCGCGGTGGGGGCCCTGGCGGTGCTGGGCATTCGTGCTGCCCTGGGTCTTGAGTTGCATGCCCTGGAGGGGTGGTTTCATCCATTTGAGGGAATCGGGGGCCTCGCTCTGCGCCTGGGACAGCTCGGGTTCGTGCCGACCTCCGCGGATGCGTTGCCGGGACTTGTGGCCTCCTTGTGGTTGGGCATCGCGGTGCTTGTGCTGGGAGGGGCGGGGCTTGTGCTGAGTCGGGGGCGACCCGGGTTGGCCGCGTGCCTCTCGCTTTTGCTTCCCCTTGTGCCAGCGGGGGTGGCTGCAAGCCACACGGGACACGCCAGCGACCGGTACCTGTACCCGGCCTTTGCGGCCCTGGGCCTGGCGGTGGCCCTGCTCCCTCTTTCCAAGCGGGTTTGGACCGTGGCCTGGGCCGTGCCGGCTGCGCTCTTTGCCACGACCTTCCTGAGAGCAGGCGACTGGGTGGACGACGTGACCCTGTTCTCCGCGAGCATGGCCCGGCAACCGGACAGCCGCCAGGCCGCCTTCCACCTTGCCCATGCTCTGCACCGCTACAACGGGGACTGCACTGCTGCCATCCCCCTCTACCGCAGAAGCCAGGAGCCCCGGGCCGCCAACAACCTGCAGGCTTGCCTCGTGGAGACCGGGCAGCACAAAGAGGCCCTCATCATGGGCGAATTGCTGGCCCGGACCTCCCCTCAGAACCCCAACCCCGCCGCCAACACCGCCCGGGCCGCCGTGGCCCTGGGCGACCTGCCAACTGCCCGCACCTGGGCACAAATGGCTGTAGACCGCGCCCCCGACCGCGCCTCCAACCAGGTGCTCCTGGGCAACATCCTGGGCCAGCTGGAGGCCTACGATCTGGCCATTGTTGTCTTCGAAGCGGCGCTGGCCCTGGAGCCCGAACATCTGGAAGCAGCGGCAGGGCTGAAGGCAGCCAAGAGCGGAATCAAGGCTCGGGCGTCTCCTTGACCTGCACGCGCTTTCGTCTTGGGCCGGACCAGAGAGACTGCATGTACCTGGGACACGAAGCCAGGAGGTAGCACAGCAGCAGAACCATGACGCCGAACCCATGTCGCACGTCCGGCCGGGCCTTTGCAAGGATGTTCAGCTTGAGGTTGTATTGAAGGACAAGCCAGGCAAAGGTCCCCAGGATCAGCCAGGGAAGCACCGACCATGTCACGAGGGTGAGCAAGCGCCGCTGACCGTGAGTCTGTTCGTCTCGAAGGTCTTTGGAGTATGCGTTCCAGTCCAGCACCATGAGGCACAAGAACTCGAGCGCGATTACAGCCTCGAAAATCTGGTTGCCCAATACCCGGTCCGCCCTCGTGGAATCCTCTGACAAGATCAGGATGACCAGGGCCCAGTAGCCCAGCGAAATCATGGGCACGGTGATGAGACAAGTCCAGAAAAGGAGCGATGCGACCATCCGCCCTCGCTCCTCCGGAAACTCGAAAGGGTCCAGCCAACCCCACTTCTCCTTGAACTGTTGCCAAGCCGATTTCATGACCTGCAGTCTACCCTTGGGGAGCTCCAAGTTGCGTCCGGGAACCCATTGCTATTCGGGATGCCCCTTCAGCACCGCCTGCGCAGCGTTGAACCCACACATGCCGTGCACTCCGCCCCCTGGCGGCGTGCTGGCGGAGCACAGGAAAAGGCGGGGGTTGGGGGTGGAGTAGGGCACCCGGCGGGCCGTGGGGCGGGCCAGGATTTGGCGGAGGTCGGCGACACCTCCGACGACGTCTCCTCCCACGAGGTTTGGGTTGTAGGCGGAGTAATCCGCCGTGTTCCAGGAGTGGCGGGCCAAAAGGCGTATGGAACCTTCTAACCTCAGCCCGGAAAGGCGACGCCGTACGGAGGCAGGGTCAACGTGAACCAGGACGGCTCGGCCCGGGGGGCGCAGGTGTCGATGTCGAACACCATCAACCCGTGGTTGGCACCGTCCGGTGCGGGCCGCACGGAAATCCATGCCTCCCCGTTCGGGCTGGCATCGATGCGGGCATACCAGGAGCTGGAGTTCTCCGCGCTGGACCAGGTGCCTGTGGACAAATCCAAGCAGATGAGGCTCGAGCCAGACTCAAACCCGGCGGCGGTGAGGATCAACCGCCCCGCAGCGCTCGCGGCCAGGGACACAAGGTCCACCTGGGCCTCGGATTCCAGCAGAATGGCCGTCTCCTCAAGCCCCTCGTCGGTGTCCAGGACCCAGAGCCCCCCATCGGCCTGCCAGTACACGCCAGTCTGCACAAGCAGGGCATCGGGCCGGGTCGGGTGGGCGATGATCCGTGGGCTGGGTCCCACCTGCCAGGTCTGGGAGACAGCGCCGCTGTCGCAGTCAATCTCGATCACCTCTCCCTCGGTGGAGGTCCAACCGTCCTCCCGATCCAGGTGCTGCAGCGCGGCGTAGAGCACCCCGTCCAACTCCACCAGGGACGAGACCTCCGGCAGCCCATCTGCATCGGACCAGTCCACCAGGGAAACCTCTCCGATCTCCGATCCAGTGGCCGGGTCGTAGATGCCGATGCGGGTGGTCTCGTACAGCGACACAAACAGCCTGCCCCCGCACACCTCCACATCGTGCGGATTGGAGCCGGCCCCGGTGGAGAACTCGGCCAGGGGGGCGGTGAGATCCCCGGGTTCGTACACACGGATGGTGTCCGTGTTGTAGCCGTTCACCTGGAACAGCAGGCCCCCATCGGCCACCACGGTGGGGTCCCCGGAGGTGGCGGTCAACATGTCGGAAACCGCCCAGCTTTCCAGGTCCACCTGCGCCAGGGCCCCCACGGAGAAGTCCGTCGTGGACACCACAGCAAAGGGCCCTTCCGAGAGTTCAGCCGTGTCCTTTGGGTCCGGGAGATCCGGGGTGCACGCGACCAGAACCAGAGCCAGGGAAATCATGGCGGCCTTATACCCGGTGGACCCCCGGGGTGACAGGGTGCGCCCGCCGCTTTGGCTTACAGCAGCTCCCCCCGAAACGGCCCGGCGTTGCGCACGAGCACGGTGTTGGGCAGGCCCTCCACCAGCGATTCCAAGTGGGCAGCAAAGGTCTCCTCCTCTCCCTGGTTGGGCATGCCCAATCCCAGAATCACCAGGGCTGCATCCACCGAGTGGCGCCGGATGGTGTCCTGCACCGGCTCCCCCGGGTCGTGGACGATGACCTCCGGGTGGAAGCGAATCCGGGTCTCCTCGGAGATGGTCCGCAAGGCGGCCAGGCGCTCGTCCCGCTCTTCGGGGGAATCGACAATGGTCTTCATCTGGATTCGCGCCCGTCGCCACCCCTCGCCCAGGGTCAGGAGGTAGGCCAGCAGCAACATCAGGTCCCCGTTTTCCGCTCGGCCGGACCACCACAGGTCGATGCGCCGTCGGCGGGGCAGGGGCTTGTCGATCAGTCGGACAATCAGCACCGACTTGCCCAGGCGGTTCAAGCGCCGCATCACCCGCACAAAGGTCACCAGGCGGTGGCGGTCGGGCCAGCCGATGAGGACCGTGTTGGATTGCAGCCCGGCGATGCCGTTGGCCTGGGCCACGGTCAACATGCCGCTCTCCACGTCCCGCACAAAGTCGGTTTCGTAGAAAGCCCGCAGTCGGTGGCGCTGGAGGAGGCGGTGGTTTTCATCAATCCGGTGCTGCATCTTGGGCAGAACGTCGTCCCCATCGCTGACGATCAGCGAAGCGACCGTCACAATCCCCCGGTTCTGTGAAAACGCCAGGGCTACCCGCACCAGTTGGATGTTCTTTTCCAGGTCCGAGGTGAACACCAGGATGTGGGGCCGCCAGTTGCGCGGGTGGGGGCTCATGGCCTTGTTGCGCAAGAGCAGCCACCGGGCGGCCGTCATGTGGATGCCTGCCCGCATGTCGCCCCAGGCGGCGGTCAGGACCCGGCGGGAGAGCACCCCGTAGATCACAAGCTCGATGCTGATGGCCAACGCGGACGCCAGGGGATTGATCAGGAACATCACCCCAAAGCAGGCAAACGCGGCCCCCAGTGCCATGGGCCAGGCGACCCGAATGCGAGGACGGAAGCTCGGGTTGCCCACCAGTTCCTCCAGGGTCGCCACCAGGTTGATCAGCCCGTAGGTGGTCAGGAAGAACAGGGTCACCACCGTGGCCACGCTGTTCAGATCCCCCAGGAGAACCGCGACCAACGCAACGCCCCCAGAAATGCGGGACGCCAACCTGGGCTCGCCGTTCTCGGTCTTTCCCAGGGCCTCCGGGAGAATGCCATCCTCGGCCAGGGCCTGGAGTGTGCGCGGGGCCGCCAACACGCTGCCCAGGGCGCTGGACAGAATGGCGGTGAACAGGCCGGGGATCACCACCCAGGGAATGGCAGCCACCTCCAGCCACACCAGGGGATTTTCCCGAAGAGCCTCGGCACTGCTGTGGGTGGAGAGAGCCAAGGGGATGGCAATGTAGGCGACCATGCCCACCCCCACGGCGGACAAGGTGCCCAGGGGCAGGGAGCGCTCGGGATCCTTGAGATCGCCGGACAGGCCCAGGCCCGTAAGGATGCCCGTTACCGCTGGAAAGAAGACCGCAAACACGTGCCAGAAACCCCCGCCTGAGCCGGCGTAGGCTGTGGCGGTGTGCATGGATCCGCCCCAGTTCGCGCCGGCGAACAGGGACACCATGGACACCGCTACCGCCACGAGGATGAAGACCTGTGCCTTGAGCGCCACCAGGGTCGAGCGGGAGGCAAATGCGGTCACACCCACGACAAAGAAGGCCGCCACGGGCATCAGGGGAAGGCCCGGAATCAACATGCCCAGGGTTTCCGCCAGGGCGTAGCAGTAGAGGGTCAGGGAAATGGTCTGGGACAGGTAGAGAGGCAGCCCGATGGCTCCCCCCATTTCCAGGCCCAGGGAGCGGCTGATCAGGAAGTAGGCCCCGCCGACCCCCACCCGCATGTTGGTGGCCAAGGTCGAGACCGAGAGGGCGGTCACCAAGGTGATCGCGTTGGCCAGGATCACGATCAGCAGGGTCGAGGGGAGCCCGGCGGTGCCCACCACCCACCCAAAGCGCAAGTACATGATCGCGCCGAGAATGGTGAGAATCGAGGGCGTGAATACGCCCAAGAAGGTTCCAAACAGGACGCGATCTTCCTGGGTGTCGTTGGACATTCGGCCCTTTGTAACCCCCCGGCCTACCAGTCTTCGGGAATCAGCGTGCCGCTGGAGTGGGCTGCAGGCCGGGAAAGTTGCAGTTGCTTCAACTCCAGCTCCACGGGCAAAACCGTTTCCTCGTTCAGCCCCAGCTCCTCCAGCAGGTTCTTGCGCCGGGAGGGGTCGGACAAGAGCCTTTGAAACCGCGCGGCCTCGGTCACTCCAAAGGTGTGGAGCTTTCGGCGCTGTGGTTGGGTCAGGCTCTCAAGGTTCACGGATTTGCCTCCCGTGGGGTCGTGCCCGAGGAGCATACCCCAGGTGCCCCGGTCGTTGAAGACGACTTTGGGGTGTAGCATTCTGAGATGATGCAGGTGGCTGTCGCGGTGTGGGCTCTTTGGGGGGCCGGGTGTTCGGGGGGGAAGTCACCGGACACGGAGGGGACCGGGATGGATTCTGGCGACGCATTGCCAGGCCTTTCCGGGGAAGGGGGGCAGGTGGAGGTTGGGGACCTGGTGGTCTGCGCGGACCCGGGTGCCCGGAACGAGTCCCCCATGGTCCTCTCTTTCTGGCGGAGATTGGGACTCCCAGGGGGTGGACGTTTCAGCTGACCCGCTTGACAACCTGGGTTGGGGGGCGGGTGTGGCGGATTTGAACGGGGATGGATGGCTCGACATCTTTCTGCCGAATGCCGGACCGAGCGAGTTGTACCTGGGCGTCGACGGGCGCTCGTTTGTGCGGGCGCCGGAGGGTTCCATTCCGGACGAGGTGCAGGGCCGGTTTGGGATCGGAGCCATCCCGGTGGATGCGGATGACGATGGGGACCTGGATCTCCTGCAGGTGAATGCAGGAGCGGACGCCATGCTGTTGAACGATGGAGCGGGCGAGTTCCTCCTGTGGACGCACACGCTGATTCCCTCCAGGGCCGACGATGTCTCCTTTGCGGCTGCGTTTGGAGACTGGGATCGGGACGGGGATTTGGACCTGGTGAGCGCGGTCATGAAGAGTGGACTGCCTGATCAGCCCGGGGGCGCCTGGGAACCCGGGGAGCCCAGCCACTTGTTGCAAAACGAGGGCGGGGCCTTCTTCTCTGACCAGGACTCCCTGCTGCCGGCCGAGTCGAACCACGGCTATCCCTTTGCCATCGCCTGGATGGACCTGGACGACGACGGTGACCTGGACATCCACGTGGGCAATGACCACGGGGTGGAGGTCCTTCCCAACCGCTTCTGGCGGAACGACGATGGCTCGTTCGCCGATGTGTCCGACCAGACCGGGATCGGTGTGGCCATGGACACCATGGGCATGGGGTTCGGGGACCTCAACTCCGATGGGCGCCCGGATGTGCTCATGAGCGGGACCCTGGAGCTTGTGCTCCTGGAGAGCCAACCGGATGGCACCTGGGTGCGGACCGATGCTGCGCGCGGGCTGACTTTGCGGGGCACAAGCGAGATTGGCTGGGGGGTCGACCTGGCGGACATGGACAACTCGGGCACCCTCGATGCGTTGGTGAACTTTGGCTACTGGCCTCCAGTGGGAGACAACGCTGCTGCCCAGGCGGATGCGCTCTACCTGCTGCAGGACGGGCGCTTTGACGAAGAGGTTGCAGCCGCGTGGGGAATGGCGGACACCGGGTTGGGGCGGGGGTTCGTGCTGGCCGACCTCAACGGGGATGGCTGGCTGGACGTGGTCAAGCGCCAGACCGGACAACCAGCCCAGGTGCACTTGAGCCGGTGTGGAACGGCGTCCTGGCTGAAGGTTCGACTTTCCCAGCCGGGCCGCAGCAACTCCTTCAGCATTGGCGCGGCTGTCGAGGTGGAAACAGAGACGACGGTCCACAAGCGATGGATCATGGCGGGGGGAACGAGCATCTCTTCGGGAGGGCCACCGGAGCTTCACTTTGGACTGGGCGACCAGGACGTGGTGCAGGCCATTCGCGTGCGGTGGCCCGACGGGACCTGGAACGAGTGGACCGGTGGCCTGGAGGCACGGCGCACCCTCACTTTGGTGCGGGACCTGGAGTAGTCAGCGGGGAACGTACGCCAACTGGGTGGTGGGGTACTTGTCCGTCACCAGGAGGAAGCCGTCCCCCATGCGGACCACACCTTCCCAGTTGCGGGCAGCGATCGGGTTTCTTGGCTTGGGAATCTGCAACTGGAGGGGGGGGCGGTCCTGCAACGTGATGCCGGCGTGGTTCCATTGCAGCGGCACCAGTCTCTCCGTGCGGCCCGATCGGGCGTGGGTTCTTCCCTGGCCCCAGGCTTCTGCAAGAGGGTCGGTCGCCGTCTGGAGTTGGAGATCCCCCGGGTAGTGGAAGTTGAGCGCCCAGAAGGCGCCGTCCGCATCGAGTGCGGTCACATCCGTGAGACGGAATTCGAGGGGGGGCATGGGCGTCTCACCGGTTGGGGTGAGGTCTGCATGGAACCTGCGGGCAACGGGGTTTTCCACCAGGGCTGCACCGTTTGCCTCGTGGAACAGGACCAGCTCGTCCCCGGCTGCCAGGAGGGCCTCTTCGCACAGGTTCACCACGCCGGAGGCCGAAGGGACGGGGGCTCTTCTCTCCAGGTCGACATGGAACGCCGAAAGGTCTGGCTCCAGAATCCCAGCCACCAGGAACCCCAATCCCACGCCGTCCAACGCCGACTCGATGGTGAGGTACGGCACCCCATGAAGGAAGGTGATGGCCTCGAAACCTTCGAATCCAAGGATGGCCGGGGTCCCGGGCGCGGTGAACGGGATGGCACGGGGGACCAGCGGGGTGCCGTGGGCGATGGCATCCTCCAACTCGCTCCGGGAGAGGGTGTACACAAACCCGTCGTCCCCTGTCTTGTCCCCCGTGGTGGAGAAGTCCGGGTATTGCGGCAGGAGGAAGAGCTGATCCTCGCGCCAGGCCAAGCCTGACACCTCCGCATCGGATCGCGCGAGGGGACCCGACAGGGCCAGCACCTGGACCGGGGTCTCGTTGCTGAAGGCGGGAGAAGGGACCGGTTCGCTTCCCAGGGGAAGGGAGGCGCAGGCAAGGACAAGTACCCAAAGGTGCATGGGCAGAGCCTATCCCGTGGCCCGGATCTCCCGTTGAACGGCGGCCTCCGCACACTCCACCACGCGGCCAATGATCACCACGCCCGGCGGGGTCAAGCCAGCTTCCCGGGCACGGGATGGCAGAAGCGACAGGGGGGCGATGAGGGTTCGCTGGCCTGGATGGGTGGCATCGCACACAATGGCGGCGGGCCAATCGGCTGGGGCCCCGGTGGCAAGCATGGCCTCCACCAGCGTCTCGAGTCGCCCAAGTCCCATGAGAACCACTGTGGTCTGGTCTTCCCGGAACGAGGGAAAGTCCACCGCGCGACCTCCATGGCCGTGCCCGGTCACCACGATCACCCGGTCTGCCATGTGCCGGGCGGTCACGGGGATTCCCGCAGCAGCCGGTCCCGCCAGGGCGCTGGAGATGCCAGGAATCACCTCGGCCTCGATGCCGTGATCGGACAGGAACTCCACCTCCTCGGCGCCCCTTCCAAAAAGGTAGGGATCTCCGCACTTCAGGCGCACCACGCGCAGGCCCTCAGCGACACCCTCCAGCATCCAGCGGTGCAGCTCCGCCTGGGCGGTTTCTGACCGACCGGGGGTCTTTTTTGCGACGCGGACCTCCCCGCGGGCCAGGTTCCGGATCGCCGCGGGCACCAGGCGATCCGCCAAGACCAGGTCCGCCTCGGCCAGGGCATCTACCGCCGCCAGGGTCAGGAGCCGGGGATCCCCGGGCCCGGCCCCGACAAGCTGCACCCGGGGGCGCTGCACGCCGGGGGTGGCTGGGCGCTCCCGGTACTCCGCCACGAGGGCCGCGACATCGGCGTCCTTCAGGCGGGCCAGGACGGAAAGGGGCAGAGAGCGGCCCTTCCTCTTGAGCCAGTCCATGCGGCGTTCTGAGGCAGCGTCCTCCGGGTCCGCCTTGCGAATGGCAGCACGCAGGTCTCCAAACCTCCGGGTGGCTGGTCCGAGGTCCGCGGGCAGGGAGATCGCGATGCGATCGCGAATCCTCGCGGCAAGTGCGGGTCCCATGCCGCCGGTGGAGACCGCGATCTGGACGGGACCCTCCCGGTGGAGGGCGGGGAAGATGAAATCGCACAAGGGGGGGCGATCCGCGACGTGCACGGGAATCCCCCGGGCGCGGCAGACATGGGCAATCCGCTCGCTCTCCTTGGCGTCGTCAATGGCAGCCAGCACCAGGTGGGCATCCGCGAGGTCGGCGTCTGCAAGGGGACGCTGGATCGCTGTGATCTCTCCCCTTCTCAGGCGGGCGCGGATCTCGGCGTTCAATTGGGGCGCCACCACGTGCACGTGTGCGCCGGCGGAAAGCAAGGAGCGCACCCTCCGGGCGGAGATGGCGCCGCCTCCCACCACCAGGACGCGGCGGCCCTCCACCACCAGGGCCACCATCAAGGGTCCTTGCTGTGTGGCCGGTCCGATGTCCGGATTGGCATGGCGGGCAGAGCAGCCTGGTCGGGTCTTCTTCATGCCACCACTGCCTGTCGGCCCCGGGGAAACGCAGCCTGGCCCCGCAGTCGAATGACCAGCCCGTGGATCTCCTCCACAAACAGCCCCGCCTCGACCACCAGCCGCGCGACACGGGCCGCTGTCAGCTCCTCGGTCTGCTCGGCCTGGGCCTGCAGGAAGTAGTAGCCGACGCCCTCGAAGATGCGGCCGTTGTCGTAGAAGCGCTCCCGGAAGGCGGACTCCACACGGGCAGCGTGGGCTTCGAAGACCCCTTCACTGGCCAACAGGGCACGGGCTGCAAGCAGCATCGCGCCTTCCGCAGGACGCCGCCCGGAGTCGCCCAACAGCTCGTGGATCTGCACAGCAGCATCGGCCTCCCGATCCGCCTCGGCCAGCAGGAGATCCACCTGGTCGACCATGGCACCCGCGCACTCGCCCTTTCCACGCTTCAGGGCAAACTCAACGGAGGAACCCGGCTCCCGGTAGGCTTCCGGCTGCTCCTCAAAGGAAGGCAGATCCGAGACGTCCTGAAGAAGGAACTTGAACCGACCCCGTCCCAGGCGCCGGGCGAAGACTCCAAAGCTCGCGTCTTCCAGGCCCTCCTGCAGGTACAGATCCAGGAGCTTCTCGATGGCCTCGTGCAGCCGGGCTGCTGGGATCTTGGTGACGGTGGTGCCAAAGCCAGCCCCGTGGGTTTCTCCCCCGGTGCCTCCGGTCAGCCCCCCCAGGAGGAGCACATAGTGGGGGGCGGTGACCCCGCCCACGGTGCGGGCAGCTCCAAAGAACCCAATGTCCGCGACCTGGTGCTGGGCACAACCGTTGGGGCACCCGCTGATGTGGATTCGCAGATCTTCCAGCCGCGGGTCCTGGGCCAGCCGGTCCAGGGTAGACGACAACGACCGCCCCATGGCCCGGGGTGCGGTGATTCCCAGCTTGCAGGAGTCCGCGCCCGGGCACGTCACCGTGTCGCCCAGTCCCCCTGCGCGGGGACTGTCCAGGCCCAGGTGGGCCAGGGACTGTTGGACTGCTGCCAGTCGATCCGATGGCACCCACCGAAGCACCAGGGACTGGTCGGGGCCAATGCGAAGTGTGTCTCCAGTGTGGTCCCGCATGAGCGCTGCAAGGCCCCGGAGCTGCGCGGGTCCCAGGTCACCCTGGGGGACGCGGATCTTCACGGCTCGGTAGCCCGACTGGCTCTGGGGGGTCGTGTTCGTGCGAATCCAGGTCTCGAGTGCCGGGCTTGCTTGTGCGGGCATGGCGCCAGGTGGGTGCAGGGGGGCGTCGGCGTAGGCATCGCCTCGCTCCAGCCAGGCCGTCCACGCTGGGTCGGGATGCAAGGAGGAGCGAATCGCCTCCACCTCGGATCGGAAGCGGTCCATGCCCCACTCCGACAGCAGGAACTTCAGGCGGGCCCGGGCCCGGTTCTTCTTTTCCCCGTGCAGGGCAAAAAGCCGCAACACCGCCTGGGAGAAGGGCAGCAGCTCTGCCTCGGGAAGGAAATCCGTGTAGGGCTGTGCCTCGTAGGCCACCGCACCGAGACCGCCTCCCACCACGACCGCGTAGCCCCGCTCGCCATCGCGAAGCACGGCTGTGAACCCAAGGTCGTGAAAGGCGCCCAGGTTCCATGCGGGGTCCGGGCAGCCGGCAAAGGCGATCTTGAACTTGCGGCCCAGACTCAAGCCATCCGGGTGTCGAAGCAGGAACCGGGACAGCTCGATTCCCGGCGTGGTGATGTCGAAGGCCTCACTTTGAGACACGCCTGCCACCGGCGAGCCCACCACGTTGCGCACCACGTTGCCACAGGCCTCCCGGCTGGTCATTTCGGCAGCGTCCAGGACCCGCATCACCTGCGGACTTTCCTCCAGCTGAATGAAATGCACCTGGATGTCCTGGCGGGTGGTCAGGTGGGCCACGCCGTGGCTGTAGGTCTCCGCCACATCGGCAAAGGCCTCCAGCTGTCCCGCGCCCATGAGCCCAAGCGGGAGCTTGGAACGCATCATGTGTACGCCGTCCTGGCGCTGTCCGTACACGCCAAGGCGCAGCCGCTCCTCCAGGAAGACCGCCTCCGGAACCCGGCCGGTGCGAAACCGGTCAATGGATCGGGAGAACGAGTCAATCTCCAGGGCGACAAGCTCCGTGGAGCCAGCGATGGACTGTCGTGGGGTCGTGGTCATGGTTGGTCCTTGCGGGTTTGCCCTCTCTGCGCGTCGAGAAGGATGCAAAGCACAACCACCCGCCGCGGCGACCGGGGCGGGTTGATTCTTGGAGAACTATTGAATCAAAAAGCCCCGGTTCCGGTACAACAACAGGTACAAGCGCAGGCCTGGAGTGCAGCGGAAACGGGGAACATGATTCTCATATTGGGCAGCCTAGCACCGGGAGATTGGGGTGGCAAGCCCTGAATCGGCTGTTCTTCTTTTTTGTGTGAAAACCACCACCAGGGGGATCAGGGTCCAGAGAGCCGCTGGATTCGGCGTGTGTCCGCATCCGCACCCGAGGACGGGCTCTCCCTTCCCGGTCTCCTCCTGCGTGTCGACGGTGCCGGAATCAAAGGCGCTCGTGTCCGGCGCGTTTGTGTCGTCCTCGGGCCAACTCCCCTCGCAGGTGACGGTGAGGGTGAAGTCGCTGGAGGCGTTCTCCCACCCGTCCACGACCAGGACGAAGAGCTGGTTCGGGGTGGCGTGAAAGACAAGGGACTCATCGGAGGTGTCTGAGGAATGGGACACCGCCAGGCAGTTCGACGTGTCACACAGCTCGTTGTCCAGGGCAAACAGATCCAGGTCTGCGCTCAGTCCCGACAGGGAGACCTGCACGTCTTCCTCCAGGTCCGTGGCAAACCAGAAGCCCTGTTCCGGGCCGGAGTACTGGAAGTCGGTGCAGCCGTAGGCCGCGTGAGCCTGGGTGGACCCGTCGCCATCGTTTCGCATCTGTAGGGTCTCCCCGCAGGCGATGGAGTGCGCTGGGGCGCAGGGTTCCACGGTGTCGCAGGAAAGTCCGGGCAGGTCTTCGTGAATCCCCTGGTCGACCCAGGCGGTGGTGGGGGTGTCGGAGCAGTCGCCCACAAAGGGATCGAAGCGGGTGTCGTTTGCGTCCCGGACCTCGAAATGCAGGTGCGGCCCTGTGGAGTACCCGGAGGAGCCCACGAGTCCCAGGCGCTGGCCACAAGCCACGTGAGAGTCTGCAACCACCTCGACGGAGTCCTTCTTCAGGTGGGCATAGATCGTGGTGCGGCCATCGGGGTGGACCACCCTCACGTGGTTTCCGTATCCGCCTCCGCCGCTGCACTCCCCGCTGGTGCACCGGTCGAACTCTCCGTCGTGGGTCTGGGTGACCCAGCCCGGGGCAGCGGCCACCACGTCCCGGCCGGCATCCATTCCGGTAAAGCTCCCCACCCCGAAATCGGAGCCGCGGTGTCCCCCGTAGGTGGTGGTGCCACAGGCCCAGTCCACGTTGCCATGGTCGAAATAGGCGGTGGGGTAGAAGTGGGTGGCGTCCTCCGTGGAGGTGGGAAACCGGTATTCCTGGGCGTGGGCCGTGGCGAGAAGCAGGAGGATCATGGGAAGCAACCTACCCTGTGGAGGTCTGGGGAATCCAGGGGGCCAGCCGGGTGCGCATCACGGCGATGGCATCAGGGCTTTCATCGATCAGGACCACGGTTCGCCTGTGGGCCAGGGCGGCTTCCCCCAGGGTGCCGCTGCCCGCGAAGAAGTCCAGCAGTCGATCCCCGGGGCTGCTGTGCACCTTGACGATGCGCTCGACGACGCCGAGGGGTTTCTGCGTGGGATAGCCTGTGCGCTCGGCGCCGTTGGTGGGGACGATGGTGTGCCACCACACATCGGTGGGGGTCTTGCCCCGGGCGGCCTTTTCCGGGGTGACCAGTCCGGGTGCCATGTAGGGAATCCGGTCCATTTCATCGAAATGGAAGGTGTAGTTCTTCGGGTCCTTCACGTACCAGAGCAGGTTGTCGTGTTTGGCGGACCAGCGCTTCTTGGACCGGCCTCCGAAGTCATAGGCCCAGATGATCTCGTTCAGGAAGTGATCCCGCCCGAACAGGGCGTCCATCAAGACCTTTACGTAGTGGACCTCGCGGCAGTCCACGTGGAGAAACAGGCTGCCGGTGTCGGACAAGAGGCGCCAGGCCTCGCGCAGGCGGGGTTCCAGGAAGGCAAGGTAGTCGTCGTAGGCATCAGCGAAGGAGAGACTGCCCAGGGCCACGCTCTTGTACCGGGCCCCGCCGAATCCCGTGCGGTCGCCGGCATCGTCGCGCACGGTCTTGAGGCGGGTGCGGGACTGGTTCTTGCCGGTGTTGAAGGGGGGGTCGATGTAGACCAGTTGGAAGGAGGCGGCCTCCAGGGACTGCAGGATGGGCAGGTTGTCTCCCTGGAGGATTTCCAGGGGGGATCCAGCGGGGGAGGTGGCCATGCTTTCCATGTATTCAGTCCGTCGAATCCGGGGAATGGGACTCGACCCTTGTGCGCAGCTGCACCAGGTGCTCTCGGGGATCGTCTCCCTGCAATGCGGGCAGGAACGGGGCTGTGCGCAGGGCCTCGTCCAGGGGGATCGCCGGGTGGGCCCGGTCCCGCAGGGCGTGGAGAAGTTTCAGGCTGCGAAAGGCGTCGTTCCAGTCCAGGAGCCGCTTGGCCAGGGCAGGTCCCGGCTGGGCCCGCCCACTGGCATCCCGGGCGGCATCCAGGGCCCCCAACGTGTCCAGGGCCTGGGCAAGGTCCTCGCCCAGGGCGTCTGTGCCCAGGTCGACCAGCAGGCGGGGATCCGGGTCCGCGCTGAACGCTTCCAGTGCGGCCTGCCACCGGCGCAGGCCTTCGTACAGGGTGGGAGGGTAGACCCGGTAGGCCTCCGCGGGCTGGCTGGAGAGTCGCTTGACGGCAGCGCCGGTTCCAAAGGGGACCCTGTGGGAGATCCGCCCGCGAATCCGGATCCGGGGGCCGGGCAGTTCATGCAGAGGGGCTACTTTGCGCAGCTTGTTGAGCAGATAGAAGTCCTCTCCCGCCATGCGCCGGGGAAATCCCCGGACCGCGGCGTAGCTTCGGGCATTGACAGCGATGAGGCTGCCGATGGCGTGGGTTGCAAAGGGGCTCCCGGCAAAGCGCAGTCCAAGGACGTGGTAGTGCAGAAACGTTTCGTACTGCACCATGGCCCGCTGCTGGTCCGGGCCACCTTCGAGGGAATGCACAAAAGGGTAGAGCGTTGCGGACCCCGGGGCATCGTCTGCGGGCAGTGCATCCAGGGTGTCCGGGGCCAGGGCCACATCCGCATCGGTGGAGAGGATCCACGGGGAGCGGACCTTGCCGTGGGCGTGGAGGGCAACTGCGATGTCACAGGCGATCTTCCGGGCCAGCCCGACCCCCTGCTTTTCGGGCAGCCGCTGCCCCGGAGAGGCCCGATCTACCAGGAGCAGATCCAGGGTATTTTTGCGACAGATGACCATAGCTCCTGGCGGGGCGCCCAGGTGGGAGCGCAGCATGTCCAGAAACCGCTGGTTTCCCTCGTGCACGGTTGCAGGGGAGTCCTCGGCGCCATTGACGACCAGCACGAGTAGCGTGTTCTCCGCTGTGAGCAGCCCACAAAGGGTCTCCAGCGTCTGGAGGAAGCGCTCGTCCTCGTTGCAGGCGGGAATGCAGATGGCGTGGGTCTTGGGCGGGGCGTCCTGCAGCAGATCCAGCGCCAGTCTGCCCTCGGGTTCGGCGTGGCGGTCCAGGTATTGCCCGGTGGCGCGGTCCATCAGTGGAGGGCGGCCCGGGGAGGAAGGCTGGCGGTGATCTCGTCGTCTCGCTCCAGCCAGAATCCCAGTCGCTCTTGGACTGTGTCTCCGTCAAAGTACTGGCTGGCCAAGTCGACAAACAGCTGCGCATGGAGGGACTCGGAGGCAGCGATCTCGGCGTAGAACTGCTTCAACTCGGCATCTTCCAGGGCATCGGCCAGGCGCCAAAACCGCTCACAGCCCCGGGCTTCCACGACGCCGGCCAGCAGCAGGCGGTCCAGGAACTCGGGGTTCCGGTCCTTCCGGTCATTCCGGCAGTGGGGCAGCAGCGCGTTCAGGTACGGGTCCTTGCTGTCGGACACAAAGTGCAGCCCCCGGGCCTGGAGCAGCTTGAAGACCGCGTGGAAGTGGGCCAGCTCCTCCCGGGCCAGCAGGATCATCGGTTCCAGGATCGCATCGCGGTCCGGGTACCGGACCAGAAAGGTCATTGCCATGGCCGAGGCCTTCCGCTCGCAGGCTGCATGGTCCAGCAGGAAGGCGTCGAAGTCGCCAAGCACCGCCTGGATCCAGGAGTCCGGGGTCGTGGAGAGCAGGGACGCAGCTCCCAAAGTGGCGTTAGAGGCGGTGGGCATGGTTTGGAGACTAACCTCCAAGACTGCTCGGAGGTTCCCCATCCTGCTTCTTCTCGCCCTTCTTGGCTGCCGCCCTCCGGAAGACACCGGGAAGGACAGTGGTGCGGACTCGGGTGAGACAGCGGACACTGCGGACACCGGGGAAGACACGGCGACCGACTGCGAGGACCTTTCGGATCTCGTGTCCCAGTGCGGCGACCTTGTTCAACCCAGGGAGGGTGGCGGAACCTATTACGACGGTTTGGATGGAAATGCAGCGGATCTCGCGGATGCGCTTTCCTTGCTGATCGACGATCACAACTCCGTCTCCTACGACAACTTGTGGGAGCGGTTTCCTGCGACAGATTCCCGGGCGGATGGAACGGTCTGGGATGTGTATTCGGACCTGCCTGGGGGCGATGCGCCATACATTTATACATTTGACGATCAGTGCGGGCAGTACCAGGGCGAAGGGGAGTGCTTCAACCGCGAGCACCTCTGGCCCTCGAATTGGTTTGGGGGGGGATCCCCCATGAAGAGCGACTTGTTTCACGTGCTTCCAACCGATGGCTACGTGAACAACATGCGTGGAAACTACGCCTTTGGCATCGTGGGGGAGGCCGTCTGGACCAGCTCCAACGGGGCCATCCGGGGTATCAGCCGCCAGTGCGGTTTCGCGCGAACCGTGTTCGAGCCCATTGATGCCTACAAGGGCGACATCGCCCGAGCCCTGCTCTACTTCTCTGTGCGCTACCGCAACGACGGCGCAGCGTTTGACTCCAGCTATGCCACCACAGGGGCGCACCTGGAGCCCTGGGCCGAGGAACTTCTCCTGGCGTGGCATATCCAGGACCCGGTCGATGAAAAGGAGACCGCCCGCAACGATGCGGTCTTTTCCATTCAGGGAAACCGCAATCCCTTCATCGACCACCCGGAGTGGGCGTGCGGGATCACGGACTTTTAAGGGACAAGAGCCACCGGAGGATCTGCGTGCCGGCGGCCAGGTGACGCTCCTCGGTCCAGGCGGTGTCGGCCTCCGATTCAGGGGTGGGATCGGACTCCACGGGGGGAAGGTGGACGAAGATGCAGGGCGCCTGGGCCTCGGCTTTGTGCAGGGCTGCCAGGGAGTGGAAGTAGAGGGCGTTGCACACGTACCGGCCGGCGTCGTCGGAGAGCCGGGCGGGCAGATCGGCGGCGTTCAGGTGATCCACGAGATCCTGGGCCGGGACCTTGGTGGGCAGATGCTGTCCCAGGGGAAAGGCGCCGTGGACCGGTGTGTTCTCGGGTTGTCGGTCGTCCACATCTTGCACTTCCGGTGCGGCAAGGTTGACTGCCTGGGTTTCGATGCGGATGTGATCGGCAGTGGTGGCCACCCCGAAGTGCACCAGGAACCTGGGCCAGCCGGATTCCACCAGCCCCCGAAGCTGCAGGGGGGCCCGAGCAAACGACACGTCGAGTACGTGGCCTGAGACTCGAACCGCCCCCAGGTTCAGTCCATCCAGCTGTTCTGCCAGCCGCTGGGTGGGATTGGCCTCCACGCCGGCAAAGGGACCAAAGCCTGTGACCAGTGCCCAATCCGGTGGAGTCACACCGGGTGATCCAGGTGTTCCCGCACGTCCGGCCCGAAGATTCCCTCGATCAGGAAGTCGGGCAAGCTGTGCTGGGGAAAGAGGTTGGAGCTGTCCTTGGCGTGCTTGAGCTTGATGAGCAGCCCCTCCTGGTCCTGGGCCTGGACCACGGCGTGGCCGAGCTCACGTACCTTCTCGGTGAACAAGCCCTCCTCTCCGTGGACCACGCTGTCGAAACCCGCCTGGTCGCAGAGGTCACGCCGGTAGACGAAGCAGAAGCCCCAGCCATCCAGGTTGGTCTTGATCCAGTTCTGCTGGTCGGCCTCGCTCAGGTGATGGACTGGGACAGCATCCAGGCTGGCCTCATCGATCAAGCGAAAGTGGATGGGCTCATCAATGCGGGTCTGGTCCCAGTACCAGAGGCGGGACTGGGGTTGGCTGTAGATGAACCAAGCCGCCAGGCGCACGAGGCCGGCATCCCCAATCCAGCCGGCCATGCGCTCCAGGTAGCGGGGGGCGTAGTAGTCGTCGTCGTCGAAGTGGGCGATCAACTCCCCAGTGGCCAGGGAGGCCAGGCGGTTTCGTTTCTGGCCCACGTTCTCCCGGGTTTCGCTGTGGATGTAGCGGACGCTGGGGTCGTCGAGTTCGGTGAAGAAGGGGGAGGGGGTCGGGCTGTCATCGAGAACGATGAGTTCCTTGTCTTCCCAGGTCTGTGCGGCGTAGCACCGATAGAGCAGCCGGTGCCAGTTGGGCCGCCCGTAGGTGGGGGTGGTGACGCTGATCCGCACGCATGCTCCTTTCGGTGGTTCTGCTAACCGATCTGGTTCCGGGCCGGCTCTGGGAGCGTGGTACACTGCTTTCCGGTCCGGACTCCCTGGAGCATCGTGACGACCTGGATTTTCCTTCTGTTGATCTCCTGTTTGAGTCCCCGCGAGAACGCGGAACCGGGCCAGTGCAATGACTACCTGGACAATGACAAGAACGGGTTGATGGATTGCGACGATCCCTCCTGTGTGACGGACCCGGACTGTGAGGATGAGGAGTCTGACGCCGATGCCGACTCCGACGCCGACGCCGACTCTGACGCCGACTCCGATTCCGACGCTGATGCCGACTCCGACTCCGACGCCGACACTGACTGCTTGGGAAGCCAGGGCTTTACAAACCTGGCTTCCCTGGACGGCACAAATGATTTCTATACGTTGTCTTCCGACTGGATCTCGTCGGAGAGCTGCGCCAGCGACAGCGACGGGGATCTCGCCCGAGTGGCCTGGTGCTACAGCCAGCAGTCGGACCTGGTGGTGTTTCGCTGGACCACCCACGACATCCTCCAGGACACCGACCAGGAATTCCAGATTCGAATCGACTTGGATGGATCGAACGAGTGGCTCCAGTCAGAGTACGTGCTCGTGGGCAATCAAGATGGCAACGTCCTGTACTCCATGGATCCGGACCTCTGGAGCGAGGTCGCCACTGCGAATCCCTCCGATTATTCAAGCGGGACCAGCGAGGTGCGGCTTGGCTTTGACCGCGTGGACATCGGTAGCCCCAGCCAGATCTGGGTCGTCGGCACGCTCTTCTGCAGCGATGTGGGCTCGGCAGATTTTGTCCCAGATCTGTCCAGCGGCACGACGAACTGGGCTCAGATTTCTTTCTAACCCCCGGGCGAAAGCAGTCCCCGCTTCTCGAACCAGGGGCGAATGACCTCTGCGATGCAGGAGCGGGCCAACTCGGTGAAGCGGGCGGGAGCCGCCAGGCCCCAGGCGGCCCCGTGGGGGAGATGTGTACGGAACGCCCAGGAGCCTCAGGGAGTGATTTCGGCTTCTCTGAAATACGCTTCGAGAGTCAGGTCCTGGGTCCAGTAGTCATAGGCCGGGCAGAGGTTGGAGGTTTGGATGGGCTCGTCGTCGAGCCCTGGGGGTGAGTCGGCCCCCGTGCAGGCCTGTTGGACCAGGTCGAACGTGTTTCCCGTGTAGGCGTTGCCAGAGAGCGTCGCGCTGGCACCCTCCAGGAACACGGCGGCTCCGGCGCTGTTCATGAAGGTGTTGTCTTGTAGCAGCAAACCGATCGACTGGTCTTCCATCCAGTAGGAGGCCTCCTGCTCGCCAGCCCTGACGAACACCGAATCTCCGTGGGCCCACACTCCCGAGTTCACCGACAGTCCCTCTCCTCCCGTCAGATCGTTGCCGGTGATCTGGAAGGTCCCTGCACCCTTGATGTAGAGGGCACCCATCGGGTTGTCGCGTACAGTGGAGTTCTGGAGAGTCAGGGTGGGCAAGCCTCCCAGCGTGATCAGATCGGTGTCCTCTGCGAACACGCCGAGCCCACCGCCCGCGTTGCTGCTGATCCCGGTCCCCTCGACAAGGGATTCTGTCAGTACCAACACACCTGCCGCCTGAACCACGGCGCCTGCAAAGGCATTGTTTGACAGGGTGCAGCCGGTGCAGTCGAGGTCCCCCGCAACCGCGAGCAGGCCCGGGCCGTCGTTGTCTGAAATGACGAGGTCGGTGCCATGCACGTGAGCACCTTTCTGTGAGAGCAGGCCGGCACCTATGGTCAGCGTGGGAGAACGGCGGGTGTCGAGAATGTGCACTCCCTCCAGTGTGGCTGTCGAGTTGTCGACGAAGATTCCGGTTTCGTGGGCCCTCTCCACCGTGCAGTTGGTGGCCACGAGATTGCTCCGCTCCATGACTTCGATTCCGTGCCCGAACTCGCCGAGATCTGACGGCTGGGTGTCGAGGACTTGCACTCCCTCCAGCGTTACCGTTGAGCCCTGGATCAGAATGCCCAATTGGTTGCCCTGTACCAGGCTGTTAGCGCCGAAAAGGGTGCTCTCGCCCACCACCCAGACACCGATTCCGCCCTCGCTGTTCTTGTTCCTTTGAGTGTCGAGGACTTGCACTCCCTCCAGAGTGCCGCTGGAACCGGAGTACACGAGCACTCCAACTTCGTGGCTGCCCTGCACCAGGCAGTCAGTGGCCACCAGGGTGCTGTCTCGTTCTACGTGGATGCCCCTTCCGTTGTCACCGTTGGGATCCAGTTGGGTGTCGACCACCGAGACGCCTGTCAACGTGGCGGTAGAGCCTGAGGCCACCACCAGGCCGGTTCGGTGGTTGCCCTGCAAAACACAGTCGGTGGCAACGAGGTTGCCGCCAGCCTGCAGCTCGATTCCGTATCCGACAATGCCATTGGGAGTGGGTTGGGTATCGATGATCTGCACGTTTTCCAGCGTGGCTGTCGCACCGGACTGCACGGACAATCCTGTCTCGTGGTTGGCCTGCAGCAAGCAGTCGGTGGCGGTCAGTGTGCTGTCGTCGCCCAGGTAGATGCCTGTCCCCATCTTTCCGTTGCCATCGGGTTGGGTGTCGAGAATCTGAACGTCTTCCAGCGTGGCGGACGAAGCGGTGGACAAGACCAGTGCGGTCTCGTGGTTTCCTCGAAACAGGCAGTCGGTGGCCAGCAGCTCGCTCCCGCCCTCCAGGGTGATGCCCCGTCCAAAGTCCCCACTTCCGGAAGGCTGCGTGTCGAGCACCTGGACGCCTTCCAGCGTGATCGTCGACGCGAACCCCAGCACGCCCGTTTTGCGGTTCCCCTGGATCACGCTGTCACTGATCAGAACCGAGGCGTTGTAGGCTTCCAACCCCATGTCCTTGTTCTCAAGGACTGAAACGCGGTCGAGTATCAGCGTGCCCTGGTCTTGTCTGATCCCATCCCGCGAGGCCGAGGCCAGTGTCACGCCGGAAATCGTCCAGTTCGTGTAGAACCCTCCCTCCAAGTAGATTCCCGACCCGATCAGGACATCGCGCGCTGATCCTTCACTCCCATCGATGGTGACCAGTTCCCGGCACCGCCCCGCCAGGTGGATGTCGGCGTGGTCGCGGGACATCTGCAGGTTCTCCACGTAGGTGCCCGCTGCCACCGCCACCATGCCGTCTTTCCCTTGGCTGTCCAGGCCTTCCTGGATCGAGGTGAACGGGTGGTCTTGGGTACCGTCGCCATCCGGGTCGGCGGCGGTGTCCACAAACACGGTGTCGTCGGCGGTCTCGAGATCTCCCCAGGTCCCGGTTCCGCAGGCTTCGGGAACGCAGTCCTGGCCGTCGAGCAGTTCGCCCTCGGCGCAGGCCATGGGCTCGGGGCCGGGGCCGGGACCGTTGCAGGCGATCAGGAGGGAGGTGGCCAGGATTGGGAGCACCCGATCAGGGTAGCGCACGAGGTCAGGGAGCGGCGTCGGCTTCTCTGAAATACGGTTCGAGAGTCAGGTCTTCGGTCCAGTAGTCGTAGGTCGGGCACAGTTCGGCGTTGGGAATGGCCTCCTCGTCGAGCCCTTCGGGAGGAGAAGTGGCTGTGCAACCCTGTTGGACGACGCCGATCTCAAAGTCGTCATAGGTGTTGGAGGAGAGCGTGGCGCTGGCGCCGTCCAGAAAGACGGCTGCACCGGCACTCTCGGAGAAGGTGTTGCCCTGTAGCAGCAAACCCGTCTGTTGCTCTTCGTTCCAGGCGGAGGGGGCTCCCTCGCTTGTGGTCGCAAAGACTGCGTCTCCATGGGTCCAAAATCCGGGATGGACGCTGAGACCTGTTCCCCCTGACAGTTCATTGCCGGTGACCTGGTAGTTCCCTGCTCCCTTGATGTATACGGCACCCATCTCGTTGCCTTTGATCGTGGAGTTCTGGAGGAGCAGGGTAGCGGTACCATGCACACTTCCTGATGTGAACACACCGACTCCTCCGCCCGCGCTGCTACTGGCTGTCGTTCCCTCGATCTGCGCCCCCATCAACACGAGGTTTCCTCCGTCCTGGGTCGCAGCACCTGCAAGTCTGTTCCCAGACAGTGTGCAGTCGGTGCACTCCAGAGAGGCCCAATCAGACACATGCAGTCCAGGGCCCTCGGTGTCCTGGACAGTGATGTCAGTAGCGACAACCGTAGCCGCGTCTTGGGTTTGAAGCCCTATTGCATCCGTGAGGAGCGCACTGCGGCGGGTTTCGAGGATATGCACACCATCCAGCGTGGCCGTAGAGTCGTCTACAGAGACGCCGGCCTCGTGATTCCCCTGGACCAGACAGTCTGTGATGACTGCCGTGCTCCTTACGCCCACCTCGATGCCGCGTCCGAATTCACCGTCGGCTTCGGATTGGGTGTCGAGGACCTGCACCCTTTCCAGGGTCGCAGTTGACTCACGAACAAAAACGCCAACCGAGTGGTTTCCCTGCACCAGGCAGTCGATGGCTTCCAGAATGCCATTCTGGACAAGGATGCCCTGTCCAAAGTCCCCACCGGCCCTGAGCTGGGTGTCGAGGACCTGCACCCTTTCCAGTATCGCAGTCGCCTCAAGAGCAAATACGCCATCCTCGTGGTTTCCCTGCACCAGGCAGTCAGTAGCGAACAGGGTGCTGTTGAACTCTACTTGGATGCCCCTACCCCAATTTCCGGCTTCATCCGGCTGGGTGTCAAGGACTTGCACACCCTCTAATGTCGCAGTCGAATTCATGGTTAAGGCCACACCAA
>CAZSZE010000021.1:0-8904 GCA_964610645.1 uncultured Enterobacterales bacterium
TCAACCATCCGCCGACGGTCAGCAACGTGTCGATCTCCCCGGCGGCGCCGACGGCCGTGGATTCAATCACCTGTCTGCATGACACGCCGGTGGATCCGAATTCAGATCCGGTCTCCGTGAGCTATCAATGGATGGTGGGCACCGCCAATGTGGCCAGCACAAGCTCCACTCTTGGTACCTCCGTGCAGCGCGGCGAATCTGTAAGGTGCACCGTGACGCCGAGCGACCCCTACGAGCAGGGGAGCAGCGTCTCCGTAGAGGCCTTTATAGAGAACACCGCGCCGGAAATGACCTCGGCGACCCTGAGTCCATCCGATCCGGACACGAATGCCACCCTGGTCGCCAACGCGGTGGCCAGTGACCTGGACGGAGACTCGGTCAACCTGTCCTATGAGTTCTACGTAGCAGGGCCCACCTCAGGGCCCACCTTGAAGCAGAGCTCCACTTCCAACCAGTTGGAGGGCAGCGCCCACTTCCAGCGTGACGATTCTGTCTGGGTGGAGGTGACTCCGACAGACTCCTTTGGAACTCAAGGTTCTGCATTCGTCTCCTCTTCTGTCACGGTGGTGAACAGTCTTCCGACGGCTCCCGGCGTCTCCATCGAGCCTCCCTCGCCCGTCCTGGGGTTGGATCCCCTGCTCTGCAACCTGGACAACCCATCGACAGACCCGGACACCGCGGAGATGGGGGACACCTTCACCTACAGCTTCAGCTGGATCGCAGACTCTTTTCCGTGGACTGGGAACCAGAGTGACACGGCCACCAGCAGCGAGATCTCGCCGAGCGATGCCGAGACAGCCACAGACTGGATCTGTGAGGCAACCGCCACGGATCCCGTTGGGGGTACCGGCCCCGCAGGCCAGGACTCGGTGACGGTAGCGGCTCCTGACTGCATCTCCATGGAGTTCATGGGAAGTGGGCGGCTTCAAGCCGACAATGTGTCGGGGATGCCATCCGGCAATGGGGCTCGAACCATCTCGGCCTGGATCTACTCCTATGGTCCGCACCAGGGGAATGTGGTGACCCTGGGCGACACGAATGGCACCAATGCCCGGTTCTCCCTCCTGGTGAATGGCAGCTCATTTCGGGTCGTGGGCCAGGGCAATGACCACTTCAACGTGCCCTTCGGCGACAACATATGGACCCACGTGGCCGTCACCCATGATGGAGCCACGCTGCGCATCTATGTGGATGGCACCGAGATGGACGCCAACACGAGCTTCAACAGCAACCTCGACTCCAGTCGGCCGCTCCTGGTGGGGGCAAGGGACAACGGCGGCCAAGAGCGTTTCAATGGGCTGATCGACAACTTGAGCGTGTGGAATGTGGCCCGCTCGGCCTCGGAGATTCAAGCCGAGATGGATGGAAACAGCCTCTCAGGAGAAGCCGGACTGCTGGTCTGGTACACCTTCGTGGAAGGTTCTGGTAGCACCGCCACCGACTATTCCGGATCCAACAACGGCGGGACAATCCACGGAGCGGGCTACTCGGCGAGTTCTATTTGTGACGGGCAAATACCGTCAGAGTGACGGGTAGAGGAAGGCGATGCGCAGTTTGACGCTTGTGGTCATTCTCCTGATGGGCTGCAGGGACCCGGGAAAGGAGACCGGCTCCGAGGACACGGAGGATCCCACAGACTCGCGGATTGACACCCAGGCTGAGGGCGCCGATGCGGATGGTGATGGTTTCGCCTCCACTGAGGACTGCAACGATGCGGACCCTGCGATTCACCCGGGTGCCCGAGAGATCTGTGACCTGGTAGACAACGATTGCGATGGCTTGCTGGATGACGAGGACCCGGACCTCTACGGGGCAACGACGTGGTACATCGACTCGGATCAGGACGGGTTCGGCGGGGACCTCGTATCGACGGAGGCCTGTGATTCCCCGACCGGATTCGTGGACAACCGCGGCGACTGCGATGACCTGGATGCTGCGAGCCACCCGGATGCAGATGAGATCTGTGATGGTGTAGACAATAACTGCGACGGTCGGATCGATGGACCAGAGGCAAGCGATGCACTCACCTGGTACGAGGACGGGGATGGGGACGGGTATGGAACCACCGTCTCCGTGGAAACCGACTGCGACGCTCCCGCCGGCTACGCCCTTCACGATGGCGACTGTGATGACGCTGATCCTGCCTACCACCCGGGCGCTGCGGAAGCGGACTGCACCGACCCCGCCGACTACAACTGCGATGGCTCCGTGGGTCACGCGGATGTGGATGGGGACGGCTTCGCCGCGTGCGAGGACTGCGACGATGCGGATGCTGACGTAAACGACGATGGGGTGGAGACCTGTGATGGGTTGGACAATGACTGCGATGGACTCATTGACAGCGATGATCCGGATGTGACGGGCACGACCGTGTTTTTCGCCGATGCCGATGGCGATGGCCACGGTGGACAGCAATTCCAATGGAGTGCCTGCTCGGCGCCTGCCGGGTACGTCACAAGCTCGGATGACTGCGACGACCTGGATGCCGCCAGCTATCCGGGTGCGTCCGAGTCCTGCGACGGGGCCGACAACGATTGCGATGGCACGGTGGACGAAGGGGTGGGTTCCACCTGGTACCAGGACGCGGACGGCGACGGCTACGGCAACGGCAGCGTGTCGCAAGAATCCTGCGACATGCCGACGGGGTACGTGACGAATTCCCAGGACTGCGACGACTTCAGCGCGACCACAAATCCGGCCTCCTTTGAAGTGTGTGATGGGGTGGACAATGACTGTGACGGCGCCACGGACGAAGACGCCATCAACAGCACGACCTGGTACGTGGATGGCGATCTCGACGGGTATGGAACCCTCGCCAGCGCCACGACCGCCTGCAGCCAGCCGAGCGGCTACGCGGCCAACCCCTCGGATTGCAACGATTCCGATTCGGCGGTGAGCCCGGCCGCTGTCGAGTTCTGTGATGCGGTGGACAACGACTGTGATGGAACAGTGGATGAGCCGGAGGCTGCGGATGCTGCCACCTGGTTCGCGGACGTGGACGGGGACGGGTACGGAAACGCCAGCAGCACCACGGCGGCTTGTTCCCAGCCCACCGGCTTTGTGAACGATGAGACGGATTGTGATGACACCAGCATCACCACCCATCCCGGTGGAACGGAGTTGTGTGATGGTGTGGACAACAACTGCGACGGCACGGTGGATGAGGACGATGCAGCAGATGCTGCCAGCTGGTACATCGACTCAGATGGGGACGGGTACGGCTCGACCTCCACCACCGTGGCTTGCAACCAGCCGACCGGTCATGTGGGCAACGCGGCGGACTGCAACGACGGTGATGGGACGGTGAGCCCTGCAGCGTCCGAGGTTTGCGATGGCGTGGACAACAACTGCAGTGGCACCGTCGACGATGATCTCCTGGGCACGGAATCGGCCTGTCCTGCCCAGTCCTGCAACGCAATCGTGAGCGCCGGCCTGTCCATTGGGGACGGAACCTACTGGATCGACCCTCTTGGGACGGGCGCTTTCGAAGCCTGGTGCGACATGACAACCGACAGCGGGGGCTGGGCGCTGTCCTACATCATGTGCCAGGACGGGGGAGGGGATGCCCGTGCCGGCGGCCTGTCCCACGCCACGCCAATCACCCCAAGCAGCCAGAGCCCGCCCACGAGCCTGGCTTTTGCCACAGTGGATGCCATGGCCCCCTCCACCATTCGGTTCACCAGTGATTTCGGGTCGGATCCCGGCTACCTGTTCAACTGGTCGGACATCACCTCAGGGGTCAACCACGCTCAGCTGCTGCTGGATGGAAGCACGTCAAACATCAACTCTTGCCAGAGTCTTGGAGCACCCTTGGGCGGCTCAAGCGGCTCCAGCTGTTCCATGACCATCGAGCACAACAATGGCGGCAGCGAGACCCATGACATTCCCACGCTGGGCTGTAGCTGTGCCGTGTGGGGGAGCGACGGGATGAAGTGGGGACAGATCGACAGCTTGAGTAACTACAACGGTGTCAGTCACCTTGGGTCGTCGAACAGTTGGAGCCACTCCCCCCAGACCTCAGACGGGTGCATTCTGGTCTACGTGCGGTAGCGGGAAGGCTGATCGCCGACGGCGGTGAAGCAACAAAGCAGCGACCAGGAACCAGGAAAGCCGGGGGCCTTGTGGCGGTGCACTGCAACCGCACTCCCCCCTGCGGCGGTCCTTTTCGCCTTCCGCTCCGTTGCCATCCTCTCCACCGGGGCCGTCCGGGTAGCTGACCCATCCCGTGTCGGAACCTGACTGGGTGTCTGTCGAGGACTGGCCCGTGTCGTCGCTGGTGTCGCCTGTGTCCGTGGAGGTCTGGCCCGTGTCGTCGCTGCCGCCGGTGTCATCGCTGCTGCCGGTGTCATCGCTGCTGCCGGTGTCATCGCTGCTGCCGGTGTCATCGCTGCCGCCGGTGTCGGTGCAGTCCTCGTCCTCCACCCCGTTGCAATTCTCGTCCCCGGCATCGCAGCCATCCAGGACATCCGGGTTCACGGTCATGTCCAGGTCGTCGCAGTCGTCCCCTCCCCACAGGGTGCTGCGGTGGCCGTCCCCGTCCTGGTCGTAGTCATCGGCGCCGTCACAGTTGCCGTCCCGGCCGTCGTACCAGCGCTCGGTGTTGCCGGAGAAGGCGAGGGGGTCGTTGTCATCGCAGTCCGTCCCGCCGTGGGCATCGGAATCCTCCCCATCCCCGTCTGCATCCGAGTCGCTGGCCCCGTCGCAGTCCGAGTCGACTCCGTCGTACCAGGTCTCGGTGGCGCCTGGATGAGTCGCTGCATCTGTGTCGTCACAGTCGTCCCCGCCATGGGCTGCGGAGTCGAATCCATCGCCGTCCGCATCCAGCAGATCCGCCCCGTCGCAGTCCTGGTCCACGCCGTCATAGGGCGTCTCGGTGGCGCCGGGGAGGACGCCTGCATCCGTGTCGTCGCAGTCGGTGCCTCCGTGTTGGTCAGAGTCGACCCCATCCCCGTCGGCATCAAAGTCGCTGGCGCTGTCGCAATCCGAGTCGACCCCGTCGTACCAGGTGTCCGTCGCCCCTGGATAAATGGATGAGTCGGTGTCGTCGCAGTCAGGTCCGCCGTACCAGTTGGCATCGAATCCATCTATATCTGCATCAAAATCCGAGTCGCCCGCACAGTCCGAGTCGATCCCGTCGTACCAATGGTCCGTGGCGCCAGGGTAGGTGGTGGCATCGCTGTCATCACAGTCGCTGCCCCCATGGCCGATGTCGTCGACGCTGTCGCCATCGCAGTCGTTGTCTGAGGTTCCGCTACAGTCCTGGTCGATGCCGTCGTAGCAGACCTCCACTGCCCCGGGATGGATGGCTGGATCGTTGTCGTCGCAGTCATCCCCGCCCCACACCGCCCCGTTGTACCCATCGCCATCGTCGTCCCACTCAGCGTCGCCGTTGCAGTCCTCGTCAATGCCGTCCAGGGGGTCGGTCTCGGTGGCGCCCGGGTGGATGGAGCCATCGGAGTCGTCGCAGTCGGTGCCGCCAAAGTCCGTGCTGTCGAATCCGTCCCCATCGGCGTCGTAGTCTGAGCCTCCGTCGCAGTCCTGGTCGACCCCGTCGTACCAGACCTCCGTGGCATTGGGGCCCACGGCATCGTCCGTGTCGTCGCAGTCCCCTTCGCTCCCGGACACCCCATCGGAGTCCTTGTCCGACTCTGCCGCCCAGGCAATGAAAAGGTTGTCGACCCCGTACCCATCGTTTGTGGGGCCGGAGATCGACACCGAGGAAACGGAAGGGGAGAAGGTGATGCCGACAAAGCGTCCCCCGGGCACGTCGTCCCCCGGGTGGAAGACCCGGGCGGGGGCAGCCAACAACTCGGCGCCGGAGGCATCGGTGGCGGAAAGGGACAGGGGCGACTCGGAGTCAAACAAGCGAAACGCCAAGGCATCCACAGTCGCTGCAAACTCAAAGGTGAGCTTGTTCCGGTTGGCGGGAATGACCTCTACAGCGAGGCTTGAAAGAGGCAGGGAGCCATACACGTCCATGGTGGCCAGGGCCTGGCCGCCGGTGGTGAGCGTCAGATCGTCGTCCGCGTAGAGGTTCTCCACGGACGCGCCCAGGGTGGCGGTCTCAAAGTCGAAGAACTCGGTGGACGATCGGTTTGTGTGCAGGGTGACATCGTATTCCCACCAGTCCTGGCGGTTGCGCACGGAAAACGCTCCATCCACCCATCCGTCGCAGTCGCCGTCGTTTGCGAATCCATCGGCATCCAGGCCCGTGTCCTCCGTGGCCCCGGGAAACACGGTGGCATCGTCATCGTCGCAGTCAGGCCCGCGGGTGGACTGGGCCAACAAGCCGTCCCCGTCGGCATCGAGCCAGGCGGGGGAATAGGTCCAGACGCTCACCACGCCGTTGTTGGTGTTTCCGCCGGCGGAGGCAAAGGGCACGCCGACCGCCACACCGCCATACCCATCGCCCCGTCGATCCGCCCAACCCACGATGTCCGTGCCGGCAGCCCCCCCTGGAAGGGTTCCCGAGAGCACGTGGTCCGCCATGGTGACGTTGGCCTGGGCAATGGAGGGGAGGGACTTGAAGACCCAAACGGCGCCCCCGGAAGGAGTGCCGGAGCTTGCGCCGGGGGAGCCGATCAGGAGATCGAGCCCCCCGTCCTGGTCGAGATCCACTGTGTCCAGGGAGGTTCCGATCTTCTGGTAGGGACCGGAGCCGCGAATCTCCAGGTCGGCATCCGTGTCCGCCAGCGCCCCGGAGAGGGTGTGGGCCTGCTCGAACACAAACAGGGAGCCTGCATTGCTGCCCCCCAGGTCATTGTCGGGTGCGGCTGCCACCAGCTCGGCGATGCCGTCGCCCGAGAGATCGGCCACCAGGAGGCTGGTGCCCAGTTTGTCCAGGTTTGCGCTTCCGGAAATGGACAGGGTGGCAGCGGTTTCCACAAAGTGGGCACCGCTCCAGGAGCCAGAGGGAACGAGGTAGGCCTGCCCTCCATCAATGGCTGAGGCGTCGTTCTGGGGGGCACCGAGAAAGAGCTCGGAGGCACCATCCCCGTCGACATCCCCGCCTGCCACCGCATCCCCCAGGCGATCGTTCAAGGCCTCTCCCTGGAAGCGGGCAGCCACGGAGAGATCGGTGGAACCCAGAAGGTTGCTGCTGCCGTACCAGAGGTACACCGCGCCTGCATCTGCACCGCGGGTGTCCTCCCGGGGGGCCCCCACCAAGAGATCATCGTACCCGTCCCCGTCCACATCGCCGGGGATGTAGAGGGCTGTCCCGGCGCGGGCCTTGGTGGAGCCGGCTGGGCCATCCAGGCGGGCTGCAGCGTGGTCTGAAATCGCGTTGGATCCCCCTGCGGCCAGGGTGGAGACAATCCAGACGGAGCCAGCCTCGTTGCCAGCGAAGTCCGCCCGGGGGGCACCGATCACCATTTCCGCGAAGCCATCTCCAGACAGGTCCCCTACCGCCACGGTCTGTCCCAGGTAGGTGCCGCTTCCACCCTGCAAGGGAAGGCCCATGGCATCGGTGGTGGCGCTGGAGACATGGGGCCCACCGTAGACGAGCCAGGCGGTGTCCTGAGTGCTGGTTCCTGCCAACAGGTCGATGTGCCCGTCTCCGTTGACGTCGCCTGTGGCCAGGGACTCGCCGAACTGGTCATAGTTGTCCGCGCCGGTCAGGTGCACCTCCGCGCTGGTGAGGTCGATGTCCGAGTCGTCCGCCCGGCCATAGGGGGGGCTGACCCAAAAGGTTGTTCCCGAGGAGAGCCCGCCCGAGCACGAGACCTCGAGCCCTACGCCACTGATTCCCTGGACCCCCACGATGGCGCCGGCCCCACCGTCGACTCCGGTGTCGCCAAAATCCACATCGTCCAGGACAATGGCCACTTCCCGGGTGCCCTCCATGAGCCAGGTCTGCACGTGGCCCTCGCCGGCGACGCCATCCGGGTGCATGCCTTCCCAGTCCACGACGACCATGCGGTTCGGGTACTGGCCCAGGGTGGCCACGCGGACGGTGTCTGTCGTGAGGTCGTCCCAGTAGGCGGCGATGCCGCTCCAGAGTTGGTTCGTGGAGGGGCAGACAGCCCAGGGACCGCCGGCATCTCCCTGGAAGAACGCGGTGCCGTTGTCGCTCACGAAAAGCGAGGTTTCGGTGTTGCCATACCAGTGGAAATCAAAGGGGAGCTCGACCAGCCCTGTGTCTTCGTCTTCCAGCCCGAGGTCGGTGCCGTCAATGGACAGGACCGCGTGGCCGGGACCGGGGCTCTCGTTGGAGTCCAGCCACGCATAGCCCTCGGTGTCAGGTCCGCCGGTGGCGGCAATGGCGACGGCTCCCAGGAAGAGCGCTGCAGCAGTGGCAGGTCGCCGCACTGCCTACCCCTCGTGGGGGCCGTCCGTGGCGCAGGTCTCTGTGGGAGTGGGGGCCTCTCCCAGCAAAGCCCGCCCGGTCCAGGCCTGGTCGCAGGGAAGCTCGCCGAAGGTGTGGTTCTCCGTGTCGCCGACCATCAGGTCGCAGGACCCGGGCAGATCCACCCATTCGCCGTTGGCGTAGCCGCCTTCCTTATCGACCCGCAGGTGGGTCTCGGTGCGGTAGGAGAGGGAGCTGCTGCTGTCGAGGGACGCCTCGAGGGTGACGTCGATCATCAGGAAGCAGGTTCCGGTCTCAAAGGGGGGTGCGCTGGAGCCGGTCAGGGTCAGGTTCACACCGTCGGTCCAGCCCCACAGGGGGAAGTCGTCGTCCGCCCCGCCATCGTTGCGGACAATGGCCGAGATACAGCCGCCCTCCCGGGTGAAGTCCACGTCTGTGTCCTGGCACACGTGAATGTGCAGGCCGTTGCCCACGGCGTTGTGGCACTCGTTGAACTCGTCCACATCGATGCTCATGACCCAGGTGCCATCGGTGGGCACATTGGGGCCCGCCGGGTCCGCCCCTGGATGGATGGAGGCATCGTTGTCGTTGCAGTC
>CAZSZE010000021.1:9004-58487 GCA_964610645.1 uncultured Enterobacterales bacterium
CCCCCGTCGAGCACCTGGAACCTCTCCAGCTCCTTTTCGAGCTTGGCCTTCTTCCACTTCAGCTTCCACCGGTCCAGGGTGCCGGTCTTTCCCTGGGACCACAGGTAGGCCCCCACCCATCCGAACAGGGCCATGGAGGTGCCGAGGGTCGGGGTGTATAGGAAGAACAACAAGGACAAGAGGCCCGCAACCCAGGCGACCGAGGAAGCCTTCACGGGCAGCACGAAAAACAGCATGATCTGGGCGTTTGGCATGGCCAGGCCAAAGAACACCAACAGGCCCACCATGACCGGATTCAGTCCCACGTAGGCGGCCTCGAGTCCCGCTACATCCAGCAGTCCCAGGCCATCCAGCAGAAAAGTCATTCCCGCCGCGATCAACACCACCGTGCCCATTCCCCGCAAGAACCGGCGGGTGCCCATGAGCGTTTCCACCGGGCCCAGGATGAAAAAGAGGAACAGCCAGTCGAAGAACGCTGCCAGGGGGGTGGGGCCGTTCACCAGCAGGCTGGTCAAGGGCTGCCATGGGCGCCAGTGGCCGGACCCCACGGGCCACAGGTACAGGGTCTCGATGAAGCCCCGGGGGCCGGTTCCCAGGCTGGGCGCTCCCAGGATTCCCTGGGCGCGGAGCAGAACCAACTGGGCCACATAGAGGCTGACCAGAAAGACCAAGACCTTGCGGGCCAGGGGGGTCACCTGGACGCCGGATACGCCGCCACCGAACCGGTTGTTCTGCATGTTGCTTTGCTAACCTGCTGCCCGCCTTCTGGGTCGGCGGGTCCAAAGGGCAAGCCAACAAGTGACAAAAAGCAGGTACCCGCGCGCGGGGGCGGCGCTCGTGCAGTTGCAGGTGCCCCTTTCCAGGGTCTTTGAGGGCACGTTTTCCTCGTTGTCCAGGGTCTCTTCCTCCGATTCCCCTTCGTCGACGGTGTTCTTGTCGTCCGAGGGGTCCAGCGGGTCGGTGCCATCTCGCAGGACCTCGTCCCCGTCGTGAACGCCGCCGTCATCCGTGTCCCGGTCCAGGGGATCGGTCTCCCCGTTCTCCGGCTCGAACACCCCGTCTGCATCGGCGTCTTCCTCCCCGTCCAGGAGGTCGTCCCCATCGGTGTCGGGCCGCCGCGGATGGGTTTCACCCGAGTCGTAGTCGCCGTTCTTGTTGGCGTCCTCCAATCCATCGGACAGGCCGTCACTGTCCGAGTCTGGGTTTCCGGGATCCGTGCGGCTGTTGGGATGGACGTCGTCCCCGAGACCCAGCTCCAGGTCATCGGCCAGACCGTCCCCATCGGTGTCCTCCAGGAGGGGGTCCGTGCCCAACACCCACACCTCCTGGCCGTCGGGAAGGGAGTCGCTGTCGGAGTGTGCGCTCAAGGGATCTGTCTCGGTTTCGTCCTGGAGGCCGTTCCCGTTGGCGTCCTCCCTCCCATCTGTGAGCCCATCGCTGTCCGTGTCGGCGTTGGTGGGGTCCGTCTCGATTGAGGGATCCCAGGCCCCGTCCCCGTTGGCATCCTCGATGCCGTCGAGAAGTCCGTCTTCGTCCGTGTCTCCGATCAGTGGGTCGGTGGTCCCGGATCCATAGCTTCCCTCGACCTCGATCCCATCCAGAAGACCGTCGTCATCGGTGTCGGGATCACAAGGGCTGGTGCGGTTGGGGACCGGCCCTTCGGGGGTGGGGTTTGTGAGCTGGTACTCCTCCAGGCTCGTGAGGAGGTCCTGGTCGATGTCGGCGGGACCGTCCGAAGCATCCAGGGGATCCAGGGTACCGACCTCGCAATTCGCTGCGAGCTGCCAGATGCTCTCCCAGCCGTCGTCCATGCCATCCCCATCCGTGTCCGGGGCCATGGGGTCGGTTTCTATGGTGTCTACAAGGCCGTCCTGGTCGGCATCCTCGGCCCCATCCAACAGGCTGTCCCCATCGGAGTCGTTGTCCAGGGGATTTGTGGTGGACACGGTGCCGGTATCGGGCTGAAACACGGAGAGATCTGTGCCTGGGGACGTGATGTCGGCGGCCCCCAGTCCAATCTCCTGGCCATCTTGGAGCCCGTCGTTGTCCGAGTCGGCATCGATGGGGCTGGTGCCCCCCACCGGCTTCCCAAAGTCATCCACCCCGCCCTCGTCCCCATCCACGATGCCGTCGTCGTCCGTGTCTCCATCCAGGGGATCGGTGATGTAGTGATCGAGGAGGCCAAAGACCTCCTGACCGTCGCCCAGGCCGTCCTGGTCGGTGTCGGCGGAAAGCGGGTTGGTGCCGATGCCCGCCTCGTAGACATCGGAGAGCCCGTCTCCATCGGTGTCGTCAAGGGCGGAGAGGGGGTCGTTGGGATCCGTTCCGTCCGATGCCTCCACCCCATCCAGCACACCGTCCCCATCGGAGTCGCCGCTGCATTCGTTGCCCAAGGCGCTCTCCGCACCGTCCAGCAGGCCGTCCCAGTCCGAGTCAGGGAGGGCCGGGTGGAGACACGCGCCATCGCCCCCCGCCTGGCGCCGGGTGTGCTCATCCCAATCGGTCATCCCGTCCCCGTCGTGGTCCAGTACGTAGGGGTCCGTGCCGTAGTAGCTCTCCCAGCCATCGTGCAGGCCATCGCCGTCCGTGTCTGCTTGGGTGGCATCGGTCTCGTCGCCGCTCGCTGCGCTGAAGACGCCGTCCCCGTCCACATCGAAGTCGAAGACCGTGTCCAGGTTGGCGTTCTCCTCCCCGTCCTCCAACCAGTCTCCATCGCTGTCCTTGTCAAACGGGCTGGTTCCCAGCACGGACTCCATGTAGTTGGAGAGGCCATCCTCGTCCGAGTCCAACAGGTCGTCCTCGGGCGCGAGGGGGTCGGTCCTGTCCAGGCTGAACTCCTCTCCATCCCAGATGCCCCCTCCGTCCGTGTCCGGTGCGAGAGGGTCCGTTCCCAGGACATGGATTTCGGCGTAGTCGTTCAGCCCATCGTCATCGGTGTCCGCTTTCAGTGGGTCGGTCCCAAAGGCAAGCTCGTCTCCGTCCATGAGAAAGTCGCCGTCCGTGTCGACGTTCTGTGGGTCGGTTCCAATGGTCAGCTCATCCGCATCCAGGATGCCGTCCAGGTCCGTGTCCTCCGCCTGGGCAGAAGAATTCCAGGCCAGCATGCCCAGAAGGAGGCCGGCAGCAATGGGGTGGGTGCGCAAGACGGGTTTCAGGCTGAAAGGAGGTTCACTGGGAATCCGGAGAGGCAATCTTGCCACGGGTGGCGGCCGGTTTTCACTGCACGCCTTGACAGGAGAACAACCGTTCAGTACATTCAGGGGCGGAGGACACCATGGAAGACCTCGCGCCCCGGCAGAAAGCGGTCCTGGACTTCATCGCTTCATCCGTCCACCAGAGGGGACTGCCCCCGAGCCTTCGGGAGATTGGAGATGCCCTCGGCATCCGTTCTACCAATGGGGTCGCAGACCACGTGAAGGCCCTCATTCGAAAGGGCTACCTGGAGCGGGTCAGCTCTGGAGGGGCTGCGCGGGCCATTCGTCTCACGGCCAAGTCCACCGGGCGATTCCACGACGCGGACACTGTGGCGGTGCCTGTGGTGGGGCGCGTGGCGGCCGGCATGCCCATCCTCGCGCAGGAGCACTATGAGGGCACCCTCCACATGGATGCCTCCATGGTGCCCGCTGGAAGCACGGTTTTTGCCCTGGTCATTCGGGGGGACTCCATGATTGGGGACGGCATTCTGGATGGAGACACCGTCTTTGTGCGCCAGCAGCAGACCGCGCGGAACGGGGAAATCGTGATCGCGATGTTGGACGATGAAGCCACGTGCAAGAGGTTCTTCCACGGGGGAGACCACGTGCGCCTGGACCCTTCCAACCCGGACATGGAGCCCATTGTGGTGGCTGCAGACCAGCCCCTTGTGATTCTCGGGGTGGTGGTAGGGCTCTACCGTTCGGTCGGTTGACCGGCCGGCCCACTCCCCGAACGGCCCCCGCTGGGGTAGGGTGGAGGGGTGAGCGCCCGGCGTTCCGGTTTGTGGGCCGAGATTGCGGTCTCCCTTGGACTCATCACGCTGACGGCGATCCTGCTCGGCGCGGGCGTGGTGTGGCTGGTCATGCGCGATGCGGACACGGAGCGGCGAACCGACCTGGCGCTCACAACGGCGAGGACTCTTCGTGCCCAGCTGGAGACGGGAGAGGGTCTGGACAAGGCCGAGGTGCGGCGCGTGTTGAAGCCCTGGGAGGAGACCGGGACTGGGATTGTGGAGTTGTGGGTCGTGGATCGCTCCCAGCAGCCCCTGTTGGTGCTCGTTGGAGAGCCTCCCGCCGTGCCGGATGCGGGCTTGCGGGAGGCCGTTTTCGGGCGAAAGGAGCACGTGGTCCTCACTGGGGCTCGCCTGGGCGAGCGGTACCTGGAGGTCACCGAACCGTTGCTGCAGGCCGGCGTGATCCAGGGTGCGGTGCGGGTTTCTTTGGCCTTGAGCGCCGGCGGACCGGTCTCGGGACGCTTTGGTTTCCTGCTTTTGTTCACGCTGGTGTGTGGGTCGGTGGTGGCTGCCTTTGGTGCTGCACTCTTTCGGCGCACGCTCATTCAGCCCATCCAGGACCTGCAATCGGCCACACATCGCATGGCGGGGGGGGGGTTTGGTCACACAGCAGAGGTGGATGCAGCCCGTGAACTGCAAGACCTTGCCTCCTCCCTGAACACGATGTCGCTGTCCCTTTTCCAGTACCGTTCCCGAACTGCGGACCAGGTGGAGCGGTTGGAAGCTGCCAACGAGAGGCTTCAGCGCGTGCAGGATGAGCTGGTGCGGAGTGAAAAGCTGGCCAGCGTGGGGCGCCTGGCGGCGGGATTGGCCCACGAGGTGGGAAATCCCCTGGCAGCGGTCATCGGCTACACCGAGCTTCTTGCCCAGGGACTGGACGACTCCGAGGTGGAGGGGGATCTTCTGGCCCGGAGCCAGCGAGAGTTGGAGCGCATTCGGGGCATTCTGGCGGACTTGCTGGACTATGCTCGCCCGGGCACCGGGGAGACCGTGGATGCCGATGTCCGGTTGTTGTTGGAGGAGGCGGTGCGGCGAGTGGGGGTGAGCCCTGGGACCCGCGATGTAGAGGTGACCGTGGAGTTGTCGGGCGACCTTCCAGCCGTGCGCGTGGAGCCGGACAAGATCCAGCAGGTTCTTCTCAACCTGCTGCTCAATGCGGGGGCGGCGATGGGGGGGCAGGGATGCATTCGTCTGGGTGCCCAGGTGGTGCAGGACGAGGTGGTCATCCGGTGTGAGGACGATGGGCCGGGCTTCGATCCGGCGGATCTTCCCAATGTCTTTGATCCGTTCTTCACCACCAAGGAGCCCGGGGAGGGAACGGGGCTTGGACTCGCCATCTCCCTGCGCATCGTTGAAGAACAGGGGGGCTGGATCCGCGCTGAGAATTCGGAGGGGGGCGGCGCCTGTGTGCAGTTCGGCCTGCCGGTTGCCCGGTCATGAAGGATCGGGCGCTCTTTGGGGTCGTGGTCCTGGCCGGGCTGCTGCGCTTGCTTCGGGCAGCCCTGCGGTGGGATGAGATTGCCCTGGCCTATGCTGCCTACCACCAGCCCTGGCAGGACGCGTTCTATCGGTTGGACCTTTCCGGCATGCTGCGGGAATTCACGGGGCTTCATCCACCGCTCCATGCCCTTCTATGGTCCGTTGTCGATGGCCTCTGGGGCGCTCCAGCGAGCTGGCTCCTGCTCTCAGTGGCGTGTTCCACCGGGGCGGTCTGGTGCGTGGGGCGTGTGGGTGGAGTGGCGGCGGCTGCGGTGCTTGCGGTGGCGCCCCTTCAACTTGCCTATGCAGCCGAGGTGAACGACTACCCCTTGTTGGTGCTCCTCGTGGCGCTCTGCCTCAAGGAGCGATTGCGCCCGGGTCGCAGTCCCACGCGCATGGCGGTGGTGGGAATCCTGGCCGGCTGGACCCACGTGCTCGGGGGCGTGGTCGCGGGCGCCTGTGCGGTCTCCCTCTGGCGTTCGGACCGACGGGCGGCGCTTCGGGTGGCGGTTGCCATCGTCGTGGGGTGCTCGCCGGTTCTTTTCAGGGGAGTTCAGCTTGCCCTGGAGGAAGGTGCCTACGGCCAGGCCGGACTGGACCTTCCGTTGCTGGTCTCAGGACTCACGACGAAGATCGGCGCGTGGTGGTTGGTTCTTCCCATTGCAGCCTGGGGTGCGCGCAGAAGGCCGCTGGTGGGGGCCCTTGCCCTGGTCACCGGGGGGGTGATTCTGCTCTTCATCGCTCTGGGTGTAGCGGCCCCTCACCAGCATCCCTATTGGCTGGTCTTGGGACCGCCCCTCGCCATTCTGGTGGCAGCAGCATCCCACCGCCTGGCGTGGGCGATGGCAAGTCTGGGCACCGTGCTTTTCGTGCCCCCGGAATGGTCCGCATGGGCCGGCATCCAGGAAAACCTGCAACGGGAGCGGGCCATCGATCGGGCCTTGGCCCAGGCCCAGCCGGCGGATGCCATCTGGCTGCTCTCCCCAGCCCTGAAGCCTGACGATGACAAGACAGACCGCTCGGATGTGCTCTGGCGTTTCTCCCCCTGGCAGAGGGCGCCGGCATGGAGAGGCCCCCGGAGCAACATGCCACCCGCCTTCGAGTATGTGGACTATCGATATGGTCAGCCGAGGACTCTGGGGGGCCACGTGACCCACCAGACCACGGACCTGGATCCAGCGGTCCTTGCGGAGGTCGCGGGCTGGCACAGGGAGAACGCCGGGGTCCTCTGGCTCGTGCTCTACGACCACGGACCTGCCGATGACTACCCGGGGATGGTGAGCCGTGCCCTGGCAGGTTTGCGATCAGAGTGCGAGTGGGTCGGAGAGGATGTGGGGCTGGGAGTGGATCGACTCTGCCGGGTGGAGGGAGGCGAATGAGCCCGGTGGAACCGCTCGCCCCCTGGCAGACCGCGTGGCCTGCGTTTTTCGCCCTGGGAATGCTGGCGTGGGGAGCCGGGTCGGTGCGGCGCCGGATGCGGGTGGATCGGTCGCTCTTGGGGGTGCTGGCCGTCGCCCTGGTGGTGCGCGCACTCTGGATGCCGCTGGATCGCCATGTCTTTGATGGACACGAGGCCGAGTACCTGGACATCTTTCTTGGGACCAAGGCCCTGACCCGGGGAGGGCCGCTGCTCTACCCGGCCCACCAGTGGATCACCCGGGGCCTGGGCCTGGTGCTGCGGCATCCCACCGGATTGATCGGATTCAGCTTGCTCGCCTCCCTTGTGTCGATCGGCGCCACGTGGGGATGGGCAAGCCGGTTTTACGGGCGACGCGTGGCGCTCTTTGCAGCAGCGATCCTGGCCTTGTGGGGGAACCATGCCTTCTGGTCGAGCTCTGCCTACAACGTGGTGCTCCCCCATGCCTTCTCCATGGTGGCCCTGTGGGCGCTGGTTCGCTTGGATGACGAGGACCGCTCCCGCGCCTGGGCCCTGGTGGCGGGCGGGGCGGGTGCGCTGGCTGTCGCCACGCGGGTGGAGAGCATCATCTGGCTGCCCATGGGACTCGTGGTGCTGGGGGTGATGCGTCCCCGGGGGATTCGCCTTTGGCTCCCCCCATTGGCCGTGGGGCTCCTTCTCGGTGGAGTGGCGATGTTCCATTTGCTCTGGCCGGGCACGGTCCCAGGAGAAGGCCAGCGGTTCATCTCCCTTTCCAACAACTTGGGACTGCTTCACTATTTCGAACCGTTGCATCGCCCCTGGCGTTGGGTCGTGGTGGGGGTGGGCGCCGTGTGCGTGTTCCGACGCCAGGCGTGGATAACCTTGGGGCTGTGCGGGCTGGTGGTGGGGTCCCATCTGCTGTTCTCCACCTTTGATGACTATGGGTTCCGGCACATCGTCGGTGTGGCACCAGCGCTGGCCGTGTTGTGTGCGGGCGTGGTGATGCACCCATGGACTCGTCTTTTGGGGGTCCCGCTCGGTCTGTGGTTGCTGGTCCACACCGCGGATGTGGCGCAGCGGTACTACCAGTCGGAGGAGGCGTTTGCTGCCTCCCTGGATCCCAACCTGCCTCGCCAGCCCCTTTCATCCCTGGGTTCCTGCGCGCTGATCTGCGAAGACGGCCGGGTGTTGCCAGAAGGGGAGCAGAAGTCCCATTTCAACCTGTTGGACCCGGAAGAGGAGCATTCCCTTCGCCAGACGCATGGCTGCATTCAGTGGCTGGTGGGCGTGCAGGATGCCCGGTGGTCGTCCCGGGCGGTCCGGGACCGGGCAATCCGGTTGGGGCACTTGTTCGAGATCACGCCGGTGGCCGTGGTGGAAGGGGAGGACAACGGCTATGTGGGACTCCTGGTAGACGTTGGATACAGACGCCGTGGAATGGGCCCCCCATGACCCGGGTTTAGCGACAAGCGCATGGACCAGAATCTCACCCAGCTCCAAGGCGCTTTGCAACGACTTGCTCGACGGGAACGCCTGTTGCTCGCGGTGCAGATTCTGCTGGTGGGCACGGGGGGCGTTCTCCTGGCCTGGGGTGGCATGGCGGCCCTCGCCACAGCGGCCATCCCCCCTCGCCAGGTGCGGGCTGCGGGCACAGTGGCCGGGCTCCTGGGAGGTGGTGCGCTGGGGGTGTGGGGACTCTGGACCTGGAGGCGGGCAGGATCTCTGCTTCGGCAGGCCCGGGCAATGGAAGGGGTGCGCCCGGCCTTGCGGGCTCGACTTCTTACCCTGGTGGAGCGATTTGACGGGCCCCGCCCGGGAGACTCTGAGACGCTCCTTGGACTCGTGGCGGTCCGCGCCACAGCCTTGCTGGAGGGAATGCTGGATGGAGATGTCCACCCGGTTTCGGGCCTGAAGCGGGGGGCCTTTGTGGCGGTGCTGGGGGCGGCACTGTGGGGGGGATTGCAATGGCAGACCGAGCCGGGTCCCCTGGGCTTGTGGGACTGGTTGGAAGGGGGGGGGCAGCTGCCCGAGAGTGCGCAGGGAACCTCACCCATGGAGGACGGTCCGCGGGCGGTCGTGGGAGACATCCACCTGCGGTACGCCTACCCGGAGTACACGGGGCTTGCGCCCCTGGAGGTGCCCAACTCCAACGGGTTGGCCCATGGACCTCCCGGAACCCGGGTGGAGGTGCAGGCACGTACGGATCGACCCTTTGACGGAGCCCGGTTGGCGGTGTTGGATGATCCCCCGACTGACATTGAATTGGAGGGGGGGCGGGACCTGTCCGGGGCCTTTCAGCTGACCCGAGAGGGGACCTGGCGGTTTCTGCTGCGGGAGGGGGAGGTGGAGATTCCCTCCCTCGACTTTCCCATTGAAATCGAGCCGGACAATCCACCCACCGTGGACCTGGAATCGTCCCTGGATCGCCTGGAGGTGGCCTGGGACCAGCGGATTCCAGTGCAGTGGTCTGCCCGGGACGACTTTGGGATTGAGCGGGTCGGGGTGACGGTGCAGGGAAGGGAGGTGGTGTTGAGAGCACCTCTCGACGCCGTGCGAAATCTCCAGGGGGACCTGAACAGGACACCGGAGGAGCTGGGGCTTGCGCCCGGGGACGAGGTAGAGCTTACGCTCCAGGCCTGGGACAACGATGATGTGGGCGGGTCCAAGGCGGGTGCATCCCGGGCCATCCAGGTGGTGGTGCTTGGGCCCAAGGCCAGCAAGCGGAGAACAGTCCGACTGTGGCGGGAGCTTCGGGATGCCCTGGTGGACCTCCTGGCCGGGTATGCCACCGAATTGGTTCCCCCGGCCCGTACCCAGCGCGAGCTTGTGGTGTGGGGAGGGGAGGCTGCGGAGCGTTTCGATCCCATGGACTCCCTGGTGGACAAGTACTGGGATGCCTTTGATGTGGGCACGGTGGAGGGGGTCATTGTGGAGGAACTCCAGCGCCTCGGGGGCAGCATGCTGAGGTTTGTGTCGGCGGTTGCGGATCCCCGATCCCGGGAGCCGGTGCGGGCGGAGGACCTGGACACGGTGGTGCAGCTCCGGGACGAGCTGGTGGAACGAGGGGAAGAGGGGGTGCATGTCCTGGACGCCATGCTGCGCATGCAGGCCCTCGGCCGCGTGAACGAGTTGTCCGGTCTCCTGGCTTCTGCTGCGGTGAGCCTGGAGGCCCGGGCAGCCGTGGAGGTGATTCCCCACGCGGAAATCCGGTCCTGGCTCGACACCATTGCGCGACACTCCGTACAGCTTCGAGCAGCAGCCGAGGAGTTTGATGCCCATGGGCTCACGGAATTGGTGGTGCGCTCTCTGGACGAGGCAGGGCGAATTCGCGAGCGCATGGTGGAGTCCATGGCCGACGGGAACGATGAGCGAACGCGGGTGTTGGCGGGGTACCTGGGGGATGTCCTGGAACAGCTGCTTGCGGGGGTGGAGCACATGCGCCGGGAAGCCGAGGAGGACGGAGAAGAGATGGAGGACATGCTCAAGAAGTTTCGCGAGAAGCTGATGGAGCTGGAGGCCGGCGAGCGGGATCTTCTGTCAGAGACCCGCCAGGCGCGGGAGGAATTGGGGGAAGGCCAGGAAAGTCTTGTGGAGTTGTGGGAGGCCGCGGAGCGGTTGGCCGGGGAAGCACTGAAACACGCGGAGTTGGCATCCCGGGGTGTGGTCGTGGAGGCGGGGTTCTCCGCCATGGAGGAGGCCTTGGCGGCGCAGGGTGCCATCCAGAGTGCCCGGCTCTTCAAGGTGGTCGGCGCACGGGACCTGGTGGGCTCCCGTGACCAGGTCGGTCGGGCCCTGTTGCGCCTGGGAAGCACCCGACGCACGGTGACCCAGCACGAAGCGGTTCGGGAGGCCGTGGGCGCGAGTCCCCCGACCATTCGGCAGCAGCTGGGCCACCTGGAGGTGGGAGTGCGCCGGACCCGGGAGTTGGACCATCTCCTGGAACAGCTGGACGGCCACGCCAATGATGCACCTCCTGGCTTGATTTCCCGGGCCCTGGAACTGGATCGGGTACAGCAGGAATTGGAAACGGAGACGGTGGGTGCAGAGCCGACAGCCCACCAGATCGCCCAGGAGCTCCCCATGGGGGCACCTGGGTTGGAAGAGGGGTTGGCCGGCGCAGTGCGGGAGATCGGTCGCTCCCGAGCCGCCTTGCAGGGAGGGCGGACGGTCGAGGCCGAGGGGGCCGAGGGAGCGGCTGCCGAGCGTCTGCTCCAAGCCCGGGAGGCCCTGGAGCAGGCAGCTGCAGCCATGCAGCAGATGCGGGACGCCATGGAACAGGCAGGACAGCGCGGCGGTTCAGGCGAGGGAGGCAGTGGCGGGTCAGAAGGACTGGCCCGGCACACCCAGGTGGAGATTCCGCCGCCGGAAGAATTTGAAACGCCCGAGGCCTATCGACGGGCCTTGTTGGAAGGAATGAAGGGGGAGGTTCCCCCGGAATACGAGGCACTCAAGCGCAGGTACTATGAAGAACTCGTTCGCCAGTAGGTTGGCTGTTGCATTTGTTGTGACAGGGGTCACCGCCGGACCCGGTGTCCTTGCGGCCACCGTGGAGGAGGGCCTGATCTGCCTGGAAATGGCCAACCTGCCCTGCGCCAGGGGGGTTCTGGACGACCTGGGGCCCGGAAAGTCCAACCAGGACCTGTTGGCAGCAAGGGTGGCCTTCCACGAGGGGGACTTCGGTACTTCCGTCGCGCGCTATCGAAGTCTTCAATCCCGAAAGCCGGAGCTGTTTGGAGAGGGAGGGGTGATCGCCGAGCAGTTCGCCCTGGCCGAGGCCACGTTCCAGGTGCACCAGGGACTGGTGGAGAGTGTGCGGGGAGACATCACGATCGTGCACCACCCGGGGGTGGATCGGATCCTCGTGGAGGAGGCGGTGGCGGCCTTGCAGGACGCCCGCCGTCGGATCGTGCCCTTCCTTGGAGAGGACACGCCCGTGCCACTTCGGGTGGAAATCTACCCGGATGCAATGGGGTTCACGACCTGCTCCAGCCTGCCCCTGGAGGCGGTGCAGAAGACGGGGGTGGTGGCGATCTCCAAGTGGGATCGCCTGATGATCCACAGTCCTCGTGCCCTGGGGCGTGGATATGACTGGAAGGACACCCTGGTGCACGAGTGGATTCACCAGGTCATTGCCTGGAACTCCCACAACACCGCACCGGTCTGGCTGCACGAGGGCATCGCAAAGTCCCATGACATGCGCTGGCGGGTGGACGGCTTTGATCTTCCCGTGCACATGCAATCGGCGCTCTCCAAGGGGCTGCGAGACGATGACTTCGTTGGGTTCGAGGAGATGCGCTACTCCTTTGCCTTCCTGGATTCGGCAGACCGGGCCAGCCTGGCCTACGCGCAGGTCTCCACCCAGATTGCATTCCTCCAGGAGCAGGCCGGAAAAAAGGCTGCTGCCCGGCTGCTCCGTTCGATGGCGGAAGGAAAAGCGGTGGAGGCTGCGATGGCCGAGGTCTACGGCAAGACATTCGAGCAATTCCTGGAAGACTGGAAACGGTGGCTTTCGACCCTGACCCTGGTGCAGGAGTCCCTGGCGACACTCCCCACAGTGATCAGCGGAGAAGAAGACGGCTTTGCGCAGGATCCGGTGCTGGCCAGGCGCAAGGACCTGGCGCGGAAGACGCGCTTGGGGGACTTGATGCGCGGTCGGGGCCACCTGGAGGCGGCGTTGGCCACCTACCGCGAGGCCATGCCGGACCTGGATCCCGCGGGACCGCTCTTGGTGCACCGGACCGCCTCGGTCCTGGTGGAGCTCGGCCGCGAGGAAGAGGCCATCGGCGTGCTCCGAGACGGCCTGGAGAACTACCCGGAAGTAGCAGCGAACAACCGCCTGTTGGGATTCCTCTTGCGGGACCAGGGACGAAACAGGGCAGCCATCAAGCGGCTCCAGGCCGCAGCCGACCTGGATCCATTTCACCTGGAATTGCAACAGGCATTGGCCGAGATCCACGAGGGGCTCGGCAACCCAGAACAAGCAGCAGTGCACCGGTGGAACATCCGTGTGCTGGAATACCGCGAGAGCGGCTGAGGAGACTGAAGATGGAAGAACCACGGACCCCCGGCGACGTGGAGCTGTTTCTCTCTTTGGGGGAGACAAGGAGCCAACTTGTGGCGGAAATTCGCAAGGTGATCGTGGGCCAGGACCACGTGGTGGATCTCATGCTCCTGGGGTTGTTCTCCCAAGGGCATTGTCTTCTCATCGGCGTGCCCGGCCTGGCCAAGACCCTCCTGGTGTCCACCACAGCCGAGGCCCTGGGCCTGGAGTTTGGCCGGATTCAATTCACGCCAGACCTGATGCCCGCCGACATTCTTGGCACGGAGGTTCTGGAGGAGGATCGGGCCAGTGGCACGCGGAGTCTGCGGTTCTTGCCGGGGCCGATATTCTGCAACATGCTGCTGGCGGACGAGGTCAACCGAACACCGCCAAAGACCCAGGCGGCGCTGCTGCAGGCCATGCAGGAGCGGCAGGTCACCGCCGGGGGGGAGAGCCGGGACCTTGCGCCTCCATTCCAGGTCTTCGCGACCCAGAATCCCATTGAGCAAGAAGGGACCTACCCCTTGCCCGAGGCCCAACTCGACCGGTTCATGCTTTCGATCCACGTGGGCTACCCGGGGGAGGACGAAGAGGTGGAAGTCGTGCGCCGCACCACCACTGGCACGGTGGTCCAGGTGGAGGAGGTTGTGACCCGGGAGACGTTGATTTCCCTGCAGGAGATGGTGCGTCGACTGCCCTCCAGCGAAACGGTTGATCGGTACGCAGTTCGCCTGGCCCGGGCCACCCGGCCGGGGCCGGAGGCGTGTGATGCAGTGCAACAGTGGGTGCAGTGGGGGGCGGGGCCCAGGGCGTCGCAACACCTGGCTCTTGGAGCCAGGGTGTGGGCTGCACTGCGCGGAAACGAGGTGCCCCATGTGGAGGACGTCAAGGCCATCGCCTCGGCGGTCCTCGGGCACCGGGTGTTGTTGAACTTCGAGGCAGATGCACAGGGTGTGGGGGTGGACCAGGTGCTCGAGGCGGTGTTGAAGTCCCTGCCTGAGGACGGCGCTTGACCCCCTGGGACCCAGAACTCCTTGCGAGGATTCACCACCTGCACCTCGTGGCAAAGCGGGTCGTGGACTCCCTGCAGCATGGGGCGCACCGCAGTCTGCAGCTGGGCAGCGCCGTGGAGTTCTCCGACTACCAGGAGTACTGTCCGGGAGACCCTCTCAAGAACCTGGACTGGAAGGTCCTTGGGCGCACCGATCGGTTGGTCATTCGCCGCTTCGAGGCGGAAACAGAGCTGGCCTGCAACCTGGTGGTGGACGTCTCTGGCGACCTGGGAACGGGTTCTTCGGGGCGCTCGGACAGGCCCGCCCTGGACGGGAGCAAGTATGGCCACTCTCTGTGCCTGGCCGCCTCCCTGGCAGCGTTCCTCATCCGGCGGGGGGAGCCGGTGGGGTTGCATGTCCTCGGTGGGGACAAGGAGATTCGAATGGCCCCGCGAACCGGGAGATCCCACCTGGCACGCATGATGGCCGCCCTGGCGGATGTTCGGCCGGAGGGGCGTGCAGATCTGGGCCGGTGTCTCAGTGAGTTGGGGCCCCGCATGCGCCGTCGCTCCCTGGTGGTGATCGTCTCTGACTTCATGGAGGAGCCTGGGGAATGGACCGAAGAATTGGCGGCTTTCGGCCGCCGGGGCACAGACCTGGTGGGATTTCACGTGATGGATCGCCAGGAGATGTCCCTGGACTTCCAGGAACCAAGCCTCCTGTACTCCCCGGAGGGAGGCGCTGACATCTCCCTCGATCCCGTGGGTGCCCAGGGGGAGTTCCTCGCCATCGCGGCAGCCTGGCGAGAAGAGGTGCGGGGTGCTTTTGTGCGACAAGGGGGACGGGCCTATGAGACCTGGTCGGATCGACCGCTCCACGAGGTCTTGCGGCGAATGATTGAGGGCCGGCCTTGAGTTTTCAATTCCTGGCACCTGCGCTCCTGGGCTTGTCCGTCTTGGTGATCGGTCCCCTGGTGGCCCACCTGACACGTCGGCGGCCCACAAACCGAACTCCCTTTGGTGCCATGCTGCTGGTACAGCGGCTGGTCAAGCGCCTGCGGAGGCGGCAGCGTCTGCGGGATCCGCTGTTGATGGCAACTCGGATGCTTGCGGTTCTCCTGGTGGTGTTGGCTGTCTCCCGGCCGCGCCTGGAGTGGCAGGGTGGAGTCCCCGAGCACGGTGGCAGTGGAACCGTGGTGGTCCTTGTGGACGACTCCATGTCCATGGGCATGGTGGATCGTGGCACCACCCTGGGGAACCGCGCCAGGGAGGCTGCGCGAAAGCTCGTGGAGGAATTGCCAGAAGGCACGCGCATCGGGTTGATTCGGCTTGGAGCCCGGGGGGAGCGGGTGCTGCCCCTTCTGACCACCGATGGAAGGGCGGTTCTGGAGGCCATTTCCTCGTTGGAGACGGGCAACGGCTCCACCGACCTGGCCGGCGGACTTCACGAGGCACGGGGCTTGTTGGAGGGGGAACCGGGGGAGATTCATGTCTTTACGGATGGAGCGGGCCCTACGGTGGTGGAACGGGCCCAGGGAGAGCTGGCCCTGCTCCTGGAACGAGAAATCACGGTGGTTCCTCATGTGCTGGACGCCAGGAGTCCTGGCAACCTCTCCGTGTCTCGGGTGGAATACGGCGAGGGGCTGGAGGGGGGCACCTTGACCGTGCAGGTCATGAACCACGGTGGGCTGGCCGTGGAAGCCCCCTGCACCGTCGGCTTGCCGGGAGGCACGGAGATCACCGTCTTCGTGCAGCTGGAAGCAAACGCCTCCTCCACCGAACAGTTCACGGTGCCGCCGGAGGTCCCGGGGGGAGTCGCCTGGGCTCGCATCGAAGATTCGCAGCTTCCGGCGGACAACACCCACTTCTTCCACCTGCCGCGGGTGGGGGCGTCCCGGGTGCTGGTGGTGGATGGCGACCCTGGCACGACCCCAATCCGTTCCGAGGTGTACTTCCTGGAGCGAGCCCTGGCCCCCTGGGGGTCCCTGCGGGGAGGCGTCCTGCCAGAGGTTATTTCGCCCCCGGGACTGGTTCACCTGGATCCGGAGGTCCACCAGGTGGTCTTTTTGTCGAACCTCTCGGATCCAGGGCCGTACGCGGCAGGTCTTGTCGACTTTGTGCGGGCGGGGGGGGGACTTGTGATTTCCGGCGGGGAGAACGTCACCGCCAGTCGCTACAACGGTTCACTGAGGGACCTGCTGCCCTCACCACTGCGCAAGACCCGAAACCTCGTGGGGCTGGATGCCACTGGCGGCGTTCCCCTGTCCCTGCCCGATGTCGAGATTCCACTGTTTTCCACCTTTACCCGGGCGGGAAGGGCGGATCTTGCCAAGATGACCGCCCGTCGTGTGCTGACTCTGGAGCCCTTTTCAGAGTCTGAAGTCGTCCGCACCCTGGCCCGGTGGGAAGGGGGTATTGCTGCGCTGGTAGAGCGAAAGGTCGGGCGGGGAACCGTGTTGTTGTGGACCTCGACCCTGGACCTGGAATGGGGCAGTGCGCCTCTGCAGGCGAGCTTCATGCCCTTGATACAACAAATCGTCGGCGTGCTGGGGGGGGAGTCCCGGGGGGGAGGAGCGCACCAGGTCGCGCAGGTGGGGGAATGGGTGGAAGTTCCACTGGCAGACGTGGAGGGCAGCGCTTTGCCGATCCTCACCGGTCCCGAGGGGGCCAACCTGCATCGCATGGACAGGAAAGGGGCGCTGCGGTTTCTACCGGAGGTGCCGGGAGGCTGGACGGTGGCCTATGAGGGCGTCCCTCCCCTGGCCCAGGTGGCCGTGAACATTGCAGCGGAAGAGTCGGACATCACCCCGGGGAGGGAGTTGCTGGCCATCCAGGCGGAGCTGGCCCCCGAGTTGTTTGCCCGCCGGGCGGGACTGGGCTTGCCTGCGCTTTGGCTGGCGGTGGTGTTGTGGTGCCTGCAGGCGCTGTTGGGGCGGTGGCTCGCAAGGGGGGAGACATGAGGCGCCGCGACCTGCTGGGAATGGTGGCGGGTTCACTTCTTTCCCCGAGGGCCTGGGCGCTGGGGGAGGCCTCCAAGCTGGATGTGGTGGAGTTGGACCTTGGCGAGGCCACTCTTGCTCGCACCAGTGCTTGGAAGAGACTGCTGGCCGAGGTGGAGATCACCACCTCCATTGAGACCTCGTCCCGGGTGGTGCGCCTGGACCCCTTGGACCCGGCCCTGTTTGAACATCCCTTTGCAGTCCTGGTGGGCAATGGGGCCCTTGCGGATCCATCGGATGCTGCGGTGGAACAGCTGCGTCGGTACATCACCTATGGTGGTTTCTTGTTGATCGATGATGCGACGGGGGCGGATCGCTCTGCATTTGATGACTCGGTGCATCGCCTGGTCAGGAGGCTCTTTCCCACCCGGGCCATGGCCCCGCTGCCCACGGATCACTCCCTGTACCGGGCCTTTTTCTTGATTCGTCGACCTGTGGGGCGCGTCCAGACGCACCGGTGGCTGGAGGGGGTGAACCTCGGCGAGACCACGCGAATCATCTACTGCCGAAACGACCTGTCCGGCGCCCTGGCCCGGGGACCGGATGGCCGGGACCTGCTGCCTGTGGAACCCGGTGGCAGCCACCAGCGGCGAGAGGCCGTGAAGCTGGCCATCAACCTCGTGGTGTATGCCCTGACCTCCAACTACAAGAAGGACCAGGCCCATGTGCGCCAGCTCCTCCTGGAGGGGCGCCTCGAATGATGGGTGGCGTGGCTGATGCAGCGGTGGAGGCTGCCTCCATGGTGGAGTGGGCCACGCCGAACTGGGGCATCGCGGGGGTGGTGTTGCTCCTGGCTGCGTCGTTTTTGCTGGCTTTGCGGCGCTCCAGTGGAACCGGGCGCGGGGTGGAGCTGGTGTGGCTCGTTCCGGCGCTGCTGGCGCTGGGATGGGCGGCTGCCGGGCCGGTCAAGGTACAGGAGGGTTCTCGACAGGAGCCGGCCCGTTTTGCCGTGTTGGTGGACGATTCCCGATCCCTGCAGGTGACGGAAGACGGGCAGCCCCGTTCCCAGGAAGCAGAGGAGCTCCTCGCTCGCCTGAAGAAGGAAGATCGGGTGGAGGTCTTTACCTTTGGCGGTGGGTTTGAGGCCAGCGGCGTGCCCGGCTTTCAGCAGGGGGACACGGACCTTGGGGGGGCGCTGCGGGGGCTTCGGGAGCGGTTTACCGGTGAGCAGCTGGCGGGGATTGCCCTCATCACCGACGGCATCGATCGGGGCACTTTACGATCTGCCTGGCAGGAGACTGGACAGCTGGACGTGCCCGATCTCCCTGGCCCCCTCACCGTGTACGCAGTGGGCAGCGAGACTGGCGTCCGGGACGTCTCGGTGCTGGATGTGGAAGCAGGTGGGTTTGCCTTTCTGCGGGCGCCCTTTGAGATTCGCGCCCGCATCCAGGGCAGGTCCCATGGGCGGAAGGAGGTTCCGGTTCGCCTGCTTCGGGATGGACTTCTTGTCGCAGAAAAGATTGTTCTCCTGGATGCCCAGGGGGAGGCCAGCGTGGTCTTCTCCCAGACCCCACGCAAGGTGGGACGCTTCAGCTACGAGGTGGAGATCCCCTTGTTGGAAGGGGATGCCGTGGAAGGAAACAACCGCATGCCCGTGGCCATTCGCGTGGTGCGAGACCGGCTGCGCGTGCTTCAGGTGTGCGGATCGCCGAGTCTCGATCAGAAGTTCCTGCGGTTGTTCCTCAAGCAGGACCCGTCCGTGGACCTGGTCTCCTTCTTCATCCTGCGCACCGACGAAGACATGTCTGCGGGGTACCGCACCTCAGAGCTGTCCTTGATTGCCTTTCCCTACGAGCGGCTCTTTTCGGAGGATCTCTGGAGCTTTGATCTCGTGCTGCTCCAGAACTTCAACTACGAGCCCTACTTTGGATGGAGGTCGTCCGAGTTGTTGGGCAACCTCGCCGAGTACGTTCGGCGGGGGGGAGCCCTGGTCATGATCGGAGGGGACCGCTCCTTCGATGAAGGCGCCTATGCGGCGACGCCCCTGGCAGATGTACTCCCTGTGCAGTTGGGTGTTGCAGGCGACCGCACGGATGCGGCTTCTTTCCGTGCCCGCTTGTCTCCCCAGGGACGTCTCCATCCCTTGACCCAACTCCTGCCCAACCGACAGGAAAGCGAAGCCATGTGGGGGCGCCTGGCGAGTTTGGATGGCCTCAACCTGACCCGGGGCCTGTCCCCTGGTTCTGCCTCCCTGCTGGTGCACCCCACCCTGGAAACCGCGACGGGAGAGCCCATGCCGGTGCTGGCTGTCCGGGAGGTTGGAGCGGGGCGCACCCTGGCGCTGATGGGGGATTCTTCCTGGCGCTGGGTCATGGCAGAGGCGGCTGCAGGCCATGGCAACCAAGCCTACCTGCGCTTCTGGAAGAGTGCCATGCGCTGGTTGGTGCATGATCCCAGTGGGGAGCCGGTGCAGGTGGACACCACCCAGGAGAATCACCTCCTGGGGGAGGAGGCCCGCATTCGCATTCGCGTGCGAGATGTGGGATTCGAGCCGGTGGAGGGCGCTGAGGTCACCGGGCGGATCGTGGGGCCGGCGGGCGTGGAGGAGTTTGAGGCGGTGGCCGATGCGTCCGGTGAGGTCTTGTTGCAACGAGAGGCGCTTCTCCTGGGCACGCACCATGTGGAGGTCCAGGCGCGGAAGGACGGGGTACGCCTCGGGGAGGCCCGCACGGTCTATGCGGTGACTGCCCGGGATCCGGAGTTGGAGGAGGTGGCTGCGGACACCGCCTTTCTCCAGGCCTTGGCGGAAGCGGTGGAGGGCAGGTTTGTGGGCAATGGAAACTGGACTGCACCCCTTCGGGACGAGGAGGCTGGGCGCTGGGTCACAGATCGCAAGGAGACCCCTCTGTGGTCCGCGTGGTGGGTGCCGCTGCTGGCCGGGCTGTTTGGTTCAGTTTCCTGGTGGGCCCGACGGAGGGGCGGCGGGCGGTAGCGACTTCTCAGGCTCCTCGACGCCGTCCCCCAGGAGCACCGCCACCCAGGAGAATCCCTCCGTGTGGTCCAGGAAGATCTTGCCCACCATGGTCAAGGGGACGGAGAGGAGCATGCCGACCGGACCCCAGACCCAGCCCCAGAACACCAGGGAGAGGAACACCACCATGGGCGAGAGACCCAGCTCCTTGCCCATGAGCTGCGGCTCCAGGAGGTTCCCGATGGAAACGTTCACGCCGGCATAGCCGCCGATCACGAGAAAGACCGTGCCTCCCCCGGGGGAGATGATCGCCAGCATGACGGCGGGGATGGCAGCGATGATGGAGCCCAGGGTGGGAATGAAGTTCAGCAGGAACGCCATGAGCCCCAGTAGAAGCGGGAAGTCGATGTCCAGGGCCCAGACAAACAAGCCGATGATCACTCCGGTGACCATGCTGGTGGCCGTCTTCACACCCAGGTAGGTCTGCATGTCCCGGGCGAAGCGGTGGAAGCGCTCCAGGTCACTGTCTGGGCGGTGGAATGCAGCGCGGAACTTGGCGGGAAATCCCTCTGCCTCGAACAGGATGAACAAGGTGGTCAACACCACCAGCAACGTGTTGGACACGACCGCCGCCACGCCCTTGGCTCCCTCGCTGATGAGGGCCAGAATGGGCTTGTCGAAACGAGCGACCAGCGCATCGGGACTGACCTCGATGCCGCGGTAGTGAAGCCAGTCCGAGAGAGTCGCGGTGACCCCTTGAAACCGGTCGCGGTAGCCCGGAAGAACCTGGGTGAGCTCATCGGCGGACCCCCCCACCACGAATCCAAGTCCGGTCAGCAGGGAGATCAGGCCACCCAGGACCAGGAGGATCGCCAGGGGCCGGGGCACGCGGCGCCGCTGGAGACGTTGCACCAGGGGCAAGCAGACAATCGCCATGAACACGGCGATCAACATGGGCACCAGTACCTGCCCGGCCAGCTTGAGACCGGCCACGATCACCACGAGACTGGCACAGTTCAGCAGGTACCCGGACCCGGCTCTTTTGGGGGTGACGTCAGGCATGTCTTGCCTTGGATTCTCTCACAGGTGGCGCCGACGCCCTGTCTCGATAGGGGGAGGAGACCCCCCGGAGGTCTCCATGCGCCACGTCCTGCTTGTTTCCGCGCTTTGTCTGGTGGCTTGTGGAGGGTCCAGCGAAGAGGCACCGGCCGCGGCGCCCGCGCCCCAGGAGCCGGCAGCGAACGCGGCTGTTCTGGCTGAAGCCGACCTCATGGACGGGGCGGAGGACAAGGTCATTTCCCAGTGCGGGTTGTGTTCCCTCCACATGGAAGGAGATGCAGCGCACGCGGTTCAGGCGGATGGCTATACCCTCCACATGTGCTCGGCCGAGTGCAAGGACGCCTGGGAGAAGGACCCGGCTCTTTCCATGGCGGTCCTGGAAGAAGCCGTCAAATAGCCCCCTGTCGCCGCCCAGTAGAATCTCGGCTACGGCGCGATCAGATCTGCGAAGAGCCCCGCCACCCAGGTGTTCCCCGCGGGGTTGAGGTGCTCGTGGTCCCCGAGCATCTCCTCGTAGACCTGCAGGCCCTCCCGGCTGGCGCGGGTTGTCAGGGCGGTATGGGCGCTGGCGCTCTTGCATCCCAACTCACCACAGACGGAGGACGCGATCTCCCCGTACTCGGGCAGGGTTCGCTTGCGGGAGAGATCCAGGGCCTGGGCCTGCACGAGGGAGGCCAGGGCCAGCTCATTCTGCTGAGAGGCGCCGAGGGCCATGCCGAGCGCGTGGTGGGCACTGGCATGGGAAGGGTCGATTTCCACCGCCTTCCGTGCGGAAGCAACGGCCCCAGCTGCATCCCGGGCCCGGGCCAGCTCCAGGGAAGACACAACAGACTTTTCCACCGTTCGCATGCGGCCGTTGGAGAGGGTGGGGTCGTGGCCGGAGAAGAAGGGGGGATGGGTCAGGTGGGGGGGCGTGGGAATCACGTACACGTCCACGCCGGCGGCTTTGGCCTCTCGGACGATGTGGGACAGGTTGGCGCGAAATCGCTCCTGGAGGGCTGAGAAGGGGGCATCCGTGGGGCGGCCGTCGGTGATCAAGGGCTGTCCAGCGCTGGCCCACTGGGCCAGGATCACATCCCCCAGGACCTTGTTTTCATAGTTTGTCCGCTGGTCGGGATCCCGCCCGCTGTCCACGGTGCGACCGGTGCGCATGCGAGGCCCCAGCTGGCCGGCGAGCACCCGGTACAGGCGCATGTTCCGGAACGCTCCCCGGAACTCCTGGATGACGGGGATTTCGGACCCGCGCATGGCATAGGCCAGGCCGATGCCCTCGTTGTTTCCCATGTACAGGAGCAGGGCCTCGGGGGAGAACGCCAGGGCCTCGTTGGCAATGAGTCGCACCGACCCGGAGTCCTGGGCGATCATGCCGGCATTCACCACCTCGGCGCGAATGCCCCGGGCAGCCAGCGCCTGTTCCAGCTGTCCGGAAATGGACTGGGAGATGTCCAGGGCGCCCGGGCCCCCTGGGAGGTTCTTGGCGACCCACGTGTGCTGTCCGCGGGCGCTGGGCGCCTGTCCCAGGGCCGCCGAGCCGCCCAGCAGTACAAATCGGCGCACCCCTTCTGCAGGCACCTTGGAAAAAGCGATGTCCCGCATGCCGCCGTTGCCTGGATACCCTTCGCCAGGAGAGAGCCGGACTCCATCGGCGGTCCGAATCCAGGTCTCGCCTTCCTGCTCCTCCTCCTGGAAGTGGCGACCGAATTGGAATTCGAATTCCCCCTGGATTTTTCCATCCCGCACCACCGACACGAGACGGGGGGGTTCCCACACCGCTGCATCCTCCACTCCGGTAGCCCGCAGGCCCAGCTCGGCCATGCCCACCAGCGCCAGGCCCAGGACGAGACTGCCCAGACGATAAGCCCATCGGCGGGTGGTGGCGTTTTGTTGGGTCAGGGGTTTCCCGAGACGTGGGAGAATCGTGTGAGACCTTACCTCGTCTGGTTGGAGGAGCATGACGCAAAGGAACCACCGCGCCCGGAGGCGGGCGGCCCGGAGCCGCAGTGTGGTGCGAAAGGCGCTCATGGGGACGGTGCCCGTTGTGCTGCTCCTGGGATTGGTGGAGGCGACCGTGCGCGTGGGCATGGCGAGCCCGGACATTCCAAGACTCCAGGACATGCACCAGGGCACCACCATGGCCTCTCATCCCACGCGCATGTGGACCTTGCGAGAGGACATGACGGAGCAGTTCGGGGCTGCCACGACGGTGGGAGAGAATGGCCTTCGGGCGGTGGAGACGACGGGCGCACCACTGCACGTGCTGACACTGGGAGACTCGAGCATCTTTGGCCATGCGCTGGAGGACCCGGACACCCTTCACGTTCAGCTCCAGCAGGCCTTGGACCAGCGCGGTGTGGCAGCCGATGTTCTCTGCGGGGCGATTCCCGGGTACTCGACGGAGCAGGTCCTGCTCCTGCTGGAGGAGATCGGCTGGGATCTTGCGCCGGACCTCCTGGTGGTTGGCACGCTTTGGAGTGACAACAAGGTGGATCGATTTGTGGACGCCGAGTGGATGGCCCTGCTCAACGGTCCCGCCTCGCCCGTGGATCGTTTCCTGTCGGATCACAGCCACGCCTGGAGGCACCTGCGCCTGGCTCTTTCTCCACCTCCGGGTGCCAGTCGCGGGTCGGACTTTTCTCCGGTGGGCTGGATCCAGACCCCGGCCCCCGAGGCCGGTCTCCGTCGGGTCTCCACCACCGACTATGCCCGCAACCTGGACAAGATCCTCGTGGAGGCCAGTCGCCGAGACGTGGGCGTGATCATGCTCCAGCCGGTCAATCCCCAGCGGCTCCAGAAGCAGGTGGATCGGAAGCCGTGGCGGGCCTACTTTGAAATCCAGCGCGGCATCGCGGAGCGACGTGGGGTGCCCGTGGTCGATGCAAGAGATGCTGTGCTGGAGGCGGGCCTCTCGGTGGAAGACGCGTTCCTGGACGATCTCCACCCCACCGGCGCAGCCAATGGGGCGATGGCAGAGGCACTTGCCCGGGCCTTGGTGGAAGCAGGTTGGCCCGGCGACGGATTGAAGCCGAACCCGGAACCACCGCCCTATGACCGCATGTTGCGCGACCCCTGGCTGGAAGGCACCGGGGGACCCGCCTGGAAGCGATAGGAAGCGCCCCTGTGGGGAGGCCCGGGGTATAGGGCCGGGGGAGGGCGGAAATGGAACTTCTCGCGCCGGCAGCCATCTTCTTGTTGGCCGGGTCCATCCAGGGGCTGCTGGGCTTTGGGTCCGGGCTGGTGGGCGTGAGCTTGCTGGCGCTGTTCTGGGACCTGCAGCTGGCGGTCTCGGTGGGGGCGGTTTTTTCCCTGCCCATGGTCTGCTACGTGGCTTGGCGGACCCGGTCCGACCTGTCGGTGCGAGAGGTGGTGCCCTTGGCACTTGGCTGCCTTCTTGGCATTCCCCTGGGCGTGTCCTTGTTGGTCCATGTCAATCCCGTCTACGTGAAAGGCGTGCTGGGAGCCGTGCTGGTGGGGCATGGCGCATGGAGTCTTTGGGGACCCGAAAGTTCCCAGCGGCCACCGGTGCATCGAGCCTGGGGCTTCCCGGCGGGCTTTGCTGCCGGCATTCTCTCCGGCGCATTCAATGCGTCGGGTCCCCCGGTTGTGATCTACGGCACGGAGCGGCGGTGGGTACGGGATGCCTTCCGGGGCAACCTCTCCCTGTTCTTTCTTGTGACCAGCGTGGTCACGCTGTTTCATTTTGTGCGCCAGGACATCGTCACCGCGGACACCTTGCGATGGAATGCCCAGCTGCTGGTGCCCTTGCTGGCGGGGGTGGCCTTTGGGGACCGCCAGTCCCGGCGGGTGGAGCCGGGACGCTTTCGGACGATTGTGCTCCTCGGTCTCCTGGGAACCGGGTGCTTCTACCTCTGGATGACGGCTCGATCGCTTCTGTGACCGGTCAGGCCCTCCGCCGGGTCTCCGTGTCGTCGTCGGGACTGAAGTCGTCCATGCGTACCGCAAGCCCCTGGGCGCGGGCCTCGTCCAGGAACGAGGGCAACCCGCCAGTGGGCTCCAGGTCCCCCTGGAGACGACCCGCTGCATCCTTGCCCCGAAGCTGCTGGCGCATAAGGGTTGTCACCCGGTAGCCGCCCCCCTCATCCAGCTGGGAGTGGACCTCGGCGATCTCGCAGATTCGACGAGATCCGTCCGCCAGTCGGCTGATCTGCACCACCATCTGCACCGCGTTGCAGATCTCCATGCGAATGGCACGAAGGGGCAGCTCCTCTCCGGCAAAGAGGCACAGGGTCTCCAGCTTGGTCAGGGCCTGGTAGCAGGAGTTGGCGTGGAGGCTGGCCATGGTGCCGCCGTGGCCGGAGTTCAGGGCGCTCAGGAGATCCAGGGCTTCGGGACCGCGCACCTCTCCCACCAGGATACGGTCCGGGCGCATGCGGAGGGCCGACATGAGCAAGTCCCGCGTGGTCACCTCTCCCATGCCGTGCTTGTCCGCCGCGCGGATCACAAGCTGCACCACGTGGGGTTGCTGGAGCTTCAGCTCCCGCACATCCTCGAGCACCACCAACCGCTCGGTGGGATCGATAAAGCCCGACAGTGCATTGAGCAGTGTGGTCTTGCCAGAACCCGTGCCGCCGCTCACGAGAATGTTCAGGCGCAAGTGGATCGCCATTTCCAGCAGCCGGGCAGCGCGGGCGTTGAGGGCACCCCTGGCGATGAGCTGCTCCACGTCCAGGGTGATCTCGGAGAACTTGCGGATCGCCACGTGGATTTCCGGGACCAGAGGCGGAATGACGATGTGCACCCGGGAGCCATCGGGCATGCTGCCGTCGATGCGGGGGCGGGTGTCGTCCAGGATCTTCCCGGTGAACTGGGCCACATTGATGCAGGCCGCCATCAACTCCGTATCGGAGCGAAAGCTGTGTTCCGGGCAGGGCACGAGGCGCCCCTCGCGCTCCACATAGATCTCTGAGGGGCCATTGATCAGGACCTCGGTGACCGTGGGGTCGTCCAGGAGGTCCGCCACGGGCTTGAGGTGGTAGGCCAGAAAGTTGGCATAGAGATCTGTCACCCCCCGAGCCTACGGGATCGGGGCCGGGGCCATCAACCCGCGGGGTGCTACCACGTGGCGTACGGCCCGCCGTAGGCGCCCATGTCAGTCGCGGAACCATCCACATCCAAGTAGGCGGGGCTTCCTGCATCGATCGCCGGGGAACCCGTGCTTAAGCGGTAGTTGTTGGTCTCGAAGTCTGTGGAGCTCGCTGCGCTGACGAACAGGGGGTCAACGCCCACATTGCTGGTTTCAAAGACGGTGCCGGAAATGGGGGTGCCTGAATCGTGGAGGTCCGAATAGGAGACGGATGCGGTCACTTCGCCTTGTTGTGCAACGGCTGTGTCGGTTGCGTTGAACGCAATGATGGAGCTTTCCAGGGAGAACGAGGAAAGAACAGCGCCCCCCTGCTGGGAATGAAACACGCCGATGGCAAACGTTGGGAAATCGTTGTGGACCACTGTGATGTTCCGCAGATCCGAGTCCGCGTTGAAGTGATAAATCCCGCTGAGGTAGTAGTTGTTCGCCGAGGTGGAAACCGCCGAGTTGCCCGCCATCAGCAGGCTGTCGATTTCCGTCGATCCGCTGAGGTGGGCAATGCTGATGCTCCCCGTGCATCCAAGGACTCGAATCCTTCGACCAATCAGCGTGGCGTCGTGGTTGAAGAACGCTGCGCCCCATTCCCCGGTCAGCCCAAGAAAGTCGATGTCCTCCATCAGGACCACTGCATCGACATCCAAGAAGACTCCCGCTGCCCCACTGTCGTCGTATCCGGGGCTGTTGTTCCAGCCGGCCGCTGTCATGTCGTGGAAGACGATGTCCTTCAGCGTGATGGACGAGGCGTAGGCATAGAGTCCAGCTCCGACGTTTGAATAGACGTCGCTGTAGGTCTCCGGAATGCCGGTTCCACCCGTGACGCTGAAGCCTTGGATGGTGGCGGTCTCGGCTCTTTCCGCCGTGAACACCGCCCCGCCATTGCCTGTCACGCGGGTGTCGGCGCTGCCAGCGACGCCCAGGATCACCACGTCGTTTCCGTTCAGGTCGATGTTCTCGTTGTAGTTGCCGGGAAGGACGGCCACACAGGAAGTGCCGGAGTCAACCGCGTCCTGGATGCTGTTGCCCGGGTCATCCCAGGTGCCTGCACCGGTCTCGGAACCCGCAGTGGACACCCACCTGGGCTCCAGGGCGTCGGCATCGTCACAATCTCCGGCGTACTCGGAGTAGCCGTCCGGCACGGAGCAGGCACTGACCGTGTCACTGGCCACACCGATCCCGTCGCCATCGGCATCCAGGTAGAACGTGGCCCCATCCCCGGACTCGTCCACCTCCCCGTCGCAGTCGTTGTCGATGCCGTCGCATTGTTCGGTCGCACCCTCGTAGGTGGTGGCCTCCGAGTCGTCGCAATCCCGTGGGTTGTCGGCGTAGCCGGACGGAAGGTCGCAGGCCTGGATGGAGGCTGCGTTCTCATCCCCGTATCCGTCCCCATCTTCATCGGGCCATGCCTCCAGGTCCCCGTTTTCGTCGATCTCCCCGTCGCAGTCGTTGTCCAGGTTGTCGCAGATGTCGCTGGCCCCAGGCCAGGTGCCCGCATCGCTGTCGTCGCAGTCGCTGCCATTGGACACCCAACCGAGTCCGGGTGCATCGCAACCCGGGCGGCTCTCCCCATCGGCATCACCAAACCCGTCACTGTCGGCGTCTGGATACCAGTCCAAGGGCCAGTCGCAGTAGCCCTCGGGCATGTCCTTGCCCCCGTTGCAACCCATGGCCAGCAGCAGGAAAACAAGAGACATGAGAGACCTCCTCATCAGACCGAGTCGAAGCGGTCGAAGGACATTGTGAACTGCCCACGGCCCCGCGTCATGCTTCGCAGGTCGGTGGTGTAGCCAAGCAGCTTCTGCAACGGGGCATCGCAGGTGATCGAAGCCGTGCCGAATTCTGCCCTGGTGTCGTGGATCAACGCGCCGCGCGACTGGAGATCCCCCAGCACGCCCCCCATTGACTCCTCGGGAACCACGACCTCCGTGGCCATGATGGGCTGAAGCAAGGCGCCCCCGGCCGTCTCGATGGCTTTGCGAACTGCCTCTGCCACGGCCACGCGCAGGGCCTGGGGGGAGGAGGCCGGACCGAAGGTCTCCACCTCTGTGACCTGGATGTGGAGATCCTGGAGAGGTGCGCCCTGCAAGGGACCCGCAGAGGAGGCGTCGTGGGCGCCATCGGTGATGGCCTGCAACTGGTCCGGCTTGAGCTGGGTTCCGGCGGGCTTCACCGTGGGTTGGATGTCAAATGTGATGCCCGCTCCCCGCTCGAGGGCCTGGACCCGGGCCTTGGCGTTTGCCCGCATTTCCAGTCGGCTTTCCTCGTGTTCGATGACCCGATGAAAGCTGGTGGAACCGGAACCCGAACCCAGAATGGACTCCCGCAGGACCACCGCAGGCTTTCCAGCCCGAACCTTGAGATTGAACTCCCGCTCCAGTCGTTCAAAGGCGATCTGCAGGTGCAGCTCCCCCATGCCCCGCAGGATGCGCTGGCCGGTTTCCTCGTCTTCTTCCAGGACCAGGGTGGGGTCTTCCTCCTGGAACTTGTTCAGCACCTCCAGCAGCTTTTCCTCGTCCTTGGACGATTCCGGCTCAATCGCCAGGCCCAGCACCGGGTCCCTGGCGACGATGCTCTCCAGGAGCACGGGCTCCCCCGGGGCGCACAGGGTGTCGCCGGTGGTGGCGCGGCGCAGGCCCGCCAGGAGGACGATCTGTCCCGCATAGGCCTCATCGATGCGCTTCTTCTTGTTGGCATCCACGTCGAAAATGCGGGCCACCCGCTCGTTCACACTGCTGGCAGCCAATTGGACGGTGTCTCCTGCCTTTAGGGTTCCGCGGTAGATGCGCACAAAGACGTGTCGCCGGCCTTCCCAGAGCTGCACCTTGAAGGCCAGCGCTGCAAGGGGCCCCTCGGCGTCCATGGTCACCTCGACCCACTCCTCCTTGGGGGTCATGCCGCGGGCAGGAGGGCGTTCCTCCGGCGAGGGAAGCAGCTTCAGGACACCGTCGAGCAGGGGCTGCACCCCTTGGTTGCGCAGGGCGGAACCCCCGAAACAGGGGTGGATTGTTCCTGCAAGCGTGGCGGTGCGCAGCGCCCCCCAGACGGCCGCCGGATCCGGGTCCATTTCCTCGAGCACCTGCTCGGCAATGTCGTCATCCACTTCCGCAGCTGCCAGGAGCATGGCCTCCCGGTGTTCGGCCACCTGCTCCCACAGCGCATCCTCGCAGGGACGGGTCTCCAGGATCTCCCCCCGCTCACCGCCGAACCGGGTGACCGTCTTCTCCACCAGGTGCACGACCTCCTCCTCTACGGGGACGCAGATCGGCACCGGTTCCCCGTTGAGGCGCTTGCGAATGGAGTCCATGGCCCTGGAAAAGTCTGCGCCGGGACGGTCCATCTTGTTGACGAAGTACATAAGGGGCAGATCGAAGCGGTTGGCCTGGCGCCAGACGGTCTCGGTCTGGGGCTCGACGCCGCGCACGCCATCGAGCACGAGAACCGCTCCGTCCAACACCCGCATGGACCGTTCCACCTCAATGGTGAAGTCCACGTGTCCGGGGGTGTCCACCACCTGCACCAGGTGGTCTTTCCAGGGGCACTGGGTCACGGCGGCCATGATGGTGATGCCGTGGGCCTGCTCCTCGGCGAGGTAGTCCATGTGGGCTTCCCCGTCGTGGACCTCGCCAATCTTGTGGCTTGCACCCGTGTAATACAGGATCCGCTCGGTCAGGGTGGTCTTTCCGGCGTCAATGTGGGCTGCAATCCCGATATTCCGCACATGGGACAGGTCGGGGGCGCCGCTTGCTGGGGGCATTTCGGAGGCTCCAGGGGGCTGTAGGGTATCCACGGGAAGCCCCAAGGGCCACCACGGTTGTGACACCGGTGTGACGGGGCTTTACACGCCTGTGGCAGCGGGGTAGGTCCACTGGGGTCAAGGCATGGGCGGCATCCTGCTTCTGGAAGACGGACGGTCCTTTTCGGGCGAGGGTTTTGGCGCCCGGGCAACCTGCGTGGGGGAGGTGGTCTTCAACACCTCCATGACCGGGTACCAGGAAATCCTCACGGATCCCTCGTACTGCGAGCAGATCGTCACCATGACTGTGCCCCACGTGGGGAACTACGGGGTCACCGAGAAAGACGAGGAGTCCGATCGGCCCCAGGTGGCCGGGTTTATCGCCCGCAGTTTCTCCCGGGCCTATTCCAACCACCGGGCCCAGGAAGGCTTGGACCAGTACCTCAAGCGGGCGGGAATCCCTGGCTTGCAGGGCATCGACACCCGGGCCCTGGTGCGACACATTCGGAACAAGGGGGCCATGAAGGCGGTGCTGTCCACGGATGGCACCACAGAGGCCGACCTGCAGGCCCGCTTGGAGGGCTGGCCGGGCATGGAGGGCCGGGCCTTGGCGGAGGAGGTCAGCACCAAAGCGCCCTATACATTTGCCAGTCCGGAGGGGGCCCGCCTGAAGGTCAACGTGCTGGACGGTGGGGTCAAGCGGAACATTCTGCGGCTCTTTGCCGAGGCAGGTGCCCAGGTGCGGGTGTTTCCTGCCGCCTCTTTAGCGGAAGACCTGCAGCAGGATGCGGACCTGGTCTTCCTGTCCAATGGGCCGGGGGATCCGGCGGCGCTGCCAGGAATGGTGGAAGAGGTCGGCAAGCTCGTGGGCCGGGTTCCCATCGTGGGCATCTGCCTGGGGCACCAGATTCTGGGCCGGGCCCTTGGAGCCGACACGTTCAAGCTGCGGTTTGGCCACCGGGGCGGAAACCACCCGGTGCGGGATGTGGAGACCGGTCGGGTGGAGATCACCTCTCAGAACCACGGGTTCTGCGTGGATGCGGCGGGAATTGAAAAGGCGGGGGGGCGCGTGACCCACGTGAACCTGAACGACGGCACGCTGGAGGGCTTTGTCCACGAGGACAAGCGGATCCTGGCGGTGCAATTCCACCCGGAGGCCGCCCCGGGACCCCATGATGCCCAGCACCTGCTCCTGGAGCGGTTCTTCCAGTTCGCGGGCGCACCGGGGCGAGGGGAGCACTAGATGCCGGCTCGGGAAGACATCCACACCATCCTGGTCCTGGGCAGCGGGCCCATTGTCATCGGGCAGGCGTGCGAGTTCGACTACTCTGGCACCCAGGCCTGCAAAGCCCTGAAGGCCCTTGGCTACCGGGTGGTGCTGATCAACTCCAACCCCGCCACGATCATGACGGACCCGGGCACGGCGGATGCCACCTACGTGGAGCCACTCACCGTGCGTTTTGCGGAACAGGTCATCGCCCGGGAGAAGCCAGAGGCCATTCTGCCCACGGGTGGGGGCCAGACGGGGCTGAACCTCGCCATGGAGCTGCACGCCGCTGGGGTGTTGGAAAAGTACGGCGTGGAGTTGATTGGGGCCAAGCCAGAAGCCATTGCGGTGGGGGAGGACCGGGCCCTGTTCAAGGAGGCCATGGAAGACATCGGCTTGAAGGTGCCCAAAGCGGGAACCGTGTCGACGCTGACTGAGGCCGAGGAGGTGCTGAAGATGGTGGGCCTTCCCGCCATCATTCGGCCCTCGTTCACCATGGGGGGCTCGGGGGGCGGAATCGCATACAACGTCGAGGAATTCCGGACCATCGTGGCCCATGGGCTGGACCTTTCCCCCACCCGCCAGGTGCTCGTGGAGGAATCGGTCCTGGGGTGGAAGGAGTTTGAACTGGAGGTGATGCGGGACCTCGATGACAACGTGATCATCATCTGCTCCATCGAGAACTTCGACCCGATGGGCATTCACACCGGGGACTCCATCACCGTTGCACCGGCCCAGACGCTCTCGGATGTGGAGTACCAGCGCCTGCGAAACATGGCCCAGGCCATCATTCGCCGGGTGGGGGTGGAAACCGGAGGATCCAACATCCAGTTTTCAGTGAATCCGGCGGACGGCGAGGTCCGGATTATCGAGATGAACCCCCGGGTCAGCCGCTCCTCGGCCCTGGCCTCGAAGGCGACCGGCTTTCCGATTGCCAAGATCGCTGCCCAGCTGGCGGTGGGGCTGCGCCTGGACGAGATCGACAATGACATCACCCGGGTGACCCCGGCCTGCTTCGAGCCGACCCTGGACTACGTGGTGGTCAAGGTCCCCCGCTGGAACTTCGAGAAGTTTCCCGAGGCCATTCGCACCCTGGGCACCTCCATGAAGAGCGTCGGGGAGGTCATGGGCATCGGCCGGACGTTCTCCGAGTCCTTGCTCAAGGCGATCTGTTCCCTGGAGGGTGGCTACCGGACCGCGAGCGAACTCTCAGATGTCGCCTTGCGGTCTGCGCTGGCCATTGCCACGCCGGATCGGCTTCCCGCGGTGTTCGAGTGCTTGCGCCGGGGGGTGGATCCCTCGGAAATCCGGCAACTCACGGGCATCGACCGCTGGTTCCTGGGGGAGATGGCGGAGATCGTGGCCATCGAGCAGCAGCTGGAGGGGCGGTTCCTTGCAGGTATCTCCACGGAGGAGCTGCGCCGGGCCAAGCAGATTGGCATTCCCGATGACCACCTGGCCCACATCCTGAGCTGCCCGGAGGAGGAGGTCGCAGCCCGGCGCAAGGAGGACGGTGTGCAGCCGGTCTTCAAGCGCGTGGACACCTGCGCAGCGGAGTTCGAGTCGCATACTCCCTACCTCTACAGCACCTACGAGGAGGAGGATGAGGCCGGGGACTCCGAAACGGATCGGATCATCATCCTGGGCAATGGTCCCAACCGGATTGGGCAGGGCCTGGAGTTTGACTATGCCTGCTGCCATGCGGCCTTTACCGTGCGGGAGGCAGGTCTTACCGCGGTGATGATCAACAACAACCCGGAGACGGTTTCCACGGACTACGACACCTCGGACAAGCTGTATTTCGAGCCCATCACCCTGGAGCATGTGCAGGCGGTGATCGATCGGGAGAAGCCCCGGGGCGTTGTGCTGCAGTTTGGGGGGCAGACGCCCTTGAAGTTGTCACATCAAATCACGCCTGTTCTTGGGACATCGCCGGAAGCCATTGACATCTGCGAGGATCGGGACCGGTTCAATGATCTGGCGCAGAAACTCGGGATTCGTCAACCCGAAGGGGCCCTCGCCAACACACGGGCGGAAGCTGCAGCGGCTGCCGAGCGAATTGGGTTTCCCCTGCTGGTACGGCCCTCCTATGTACTGGGTGGCCGGGCGATGCGTATTTGCTACAACGCCAATGACTTTGAAGAGGCGGTCGAGGAGGCCCTGGAAGTCAGCGGGGAGAACGCGTTGTTGTTGGACCGGTACCTGGAAGGTGCCGTGGAATACGATGTGGATGCCCTGTGCGACGGGGAAAACGTCTACATCGCGGGCATCATGGAGCACGTGGAAGAGGCCGGCATCCACTCTGGGGATTCCACGGCGGTGATTCCACCGGTGCTGCTCTCCGAGGAAAACCGGAGCGAGATCGTTGAGGCCGTGTCGCTGATGGCCCTGGAATTGGGTGTCATGGGTGTGGTCAACGTGCAGTTTGCTGTGCTCGATGGCGTGCCCTATGTCTTCGAGGTCAACCCCCGGGCCTCCAGGACCCTGCCCTTTGTCTCCAAAGCCAAGGGCGTGCCTGTGGCAGCCCTGGCCACTCGCATTGTGCTGGGGGAGAAGCTCACGGAAATGGAAGAGGAGCTTTCGGCTGGCGGGGAGGGGTTGTTTTTCGTGAAGGCACCGGTCTTTCCCTGGGCACGCTTTCCAGGCTCCGACGTGGTCCTCGGTCCGGAGATGCGGTCCACCGGAGAGGTCATGGGGGTGGGGCGCACCTTTGGCGAGGCCTATGCCAAGGCGCTGATGGCTTCCGGCCTGCACCTTCCCCAGGAAGGGGGCGTGTTCCTGTCCATTCGGGATGAAGACAAGGCCCAGCTGGAGCCCATTGCACGCCCGTTGCATGACATGGGCTTCCACCTCATCGCCACCACCGGGACCCACAAGGCCCTGGAGGAAATGGGGGTGCCTTCCGAGCGCGTGTTCAAGGTCAACGAGGGCCGGCCGGACATCGTCGACCAGATCAAGAACGGTGCAATTCAGCTCATGATCAACACCCCGACGGGAAAGAAGGGATTGCGGGACGAGCTGGCCATGCGCCTGGCGGGCCTGCGGTACGGCATTCCCTGCATCACGACCCTGGCGGCGGGGCGGGCAGCTCTGGATGCCATCGGTTCCTTGCGATCCGGGGATCTGCAGGTGGTGAAGCTCCAGGAGATCCGGTGAGTGCAGGAGGGGCGGTGCTCCTGTGGGGGGCACTCCATTGGGCCATCGCCCAGCCCGCAGAGACGCCAGAGCCCAAGGCGCCTCCCCTCCTGGAAGGGAGCGAGATGACCGGTCCCAACTTCCTGGTGTCCGTCACTGTGGGGGGCGGCGGTGCAGTTCAGGGCCCCATGACCCTCGCCGTGGTGGGCGGTGACCTGGAGTGGTCGGTGGCGGTACGAGACGATGGATCGGGCCATGATCACACCGCCGGTGATGGTCGTTTTTCGGCAGAGGTGGGGGGCTATCCCGGGGGAGCGCTGGGGTGGGTGCTTCGGGATGCAGAGGGGACCGCCCTCTGGCAGATCGAAAAATTCGAGGTGCCCACGTCCATGGAGTACCCCTCGCTGCGCCTGAAGTTCTTTGGGGGACAAGTGAGTGGTGGCTTGGTGGAGGATGTGCCTGTGGGCAGCGTGGGGGATGGGGGGATCGCGTCCTACGAGGTGCCTGAGGCTGCAGCCGAAGCACACGATTCCTGGCTGCTTCTGGGAACGGCCGCGTTGACCGGTCTCCTGTCCGCCTTCCTCTTGGTGGGGTTTCGGCGGGGGATGGGCAGTGCTTCTGTGGGCTTGATGCCCTCTGCAGCCACGGGTTCCGGGGCGTTGCCCGCGCTCGTTCCGGGAACACAGGTCTGGATTGTAGAAGACCCTGCCCAGGTGAAGGACGTCACGGTGGAGGTTGCCAGGCGCGAGGCCATGCACCGGCCGGTCCTATTGGTGGCTCGCCCGGATCACAGGGCCGGGGTTCAATCCTCCCTGTCGGATCAACCGGGCATTGCATTGCCCAGGCAGGATCGACCCCTGGTCAAGGAGCTGGTGGATTGGAGCCGGGCCCTGGTGGTGCCCGCCCATGGTCTCCTGGTGGTAGAGGGCGGCCTGGCGATTGAGGCTCCGGGGCCGGACGAGGAGCCTGTCGAGGTGCTGGAGGAGTTGATACAGAAAGTCCGCTCAAATTGCCTCGTGCTCCTGGGCCCGGAGGAGGAAGCACCCGTGGAGCCCGCCCACCGACTGGCCCCCAGGGCATAGAATGCGCTCCCTTTGGATCGGATGCCTCCTGTGGTCCTGTCTCGCCCCGGGGGCCGGGAAACCGGCGGCCCGGGAACCGGGGGCCCAGGATACGGGGACAGTCGGCGTCTGTGAATCCGCCGATCTACCGGAGGGATACCGCGTGGCTGGCCCGGATAAAATGGACGGGGAATTCGCCAACCGGTTGGCGCTGGAGACCAGTCCGTACCTGCTGCAGCACGCTCGCAACCCGGTGGACTGGTATCCCTGGGGCGAGGAGGCGTTTGCGGAGGCACGGCGACGAAACGTGCCCATCTTCCTGTCCATCGGGTACGCCGCCTGCCACTGGTGCCACGTCATGGAGCACGAGTCCTTTGAGAACCCGGAGATCGCGGCGCTGATGAACGAGCGGTACGTGAACATCAAGGTGGACCGGGAGGAGCGTCCGGATGTGGATGGACTGTACATGGACACCATCCACATGATGAATGGCGACGGCGGGTGGCCTGCCAGTCTCTGGCTCACTCCGGACCGTGTGCCCTACTATGCGGGCACGTACTTCCCGCCTGAGAGCCGCTACGGCCGGCCGGGGTTCAAGCAATTGCTGGTTCGAATGTCCGAGGCCTGGGAGCAGGATCGGGAAAAGGTGCTGGAGACCACGGGCCGCGTGCAGCGGGCCTTGGAGCGGGCAGCGGAGGGCGATGCCCTGGATTCCTGGCCCCAGCCAGCCGTTGTTCGGTTGGCGGTGGACCAGTTGCTGCAATCTTGGGATCCAGAACACGGGGGCTGGGGCAGCCGGAACAAGTTCCCCATGACGGCCCGCCTGGAATTCCTGTTGGCTTATGGAACGGTGCACGACGATGCAAAGGTGCATGCGGTGGTGCGGGAGGGGTTGGAAGCCATGGACCTCGGAGGAATCCATGATCACCTGGGGGGCGGCTTCCACCGGTACACGGTGGACACCCAGTGGATCGTTCCCCATTTCGAGAAGATGCTCTACGACAACGCCCAGCTGCTCTCCGTCTATGGGGCAGCGGCTGTGGCCTTGGACGAGCCGCGGTTCGCAGAGGTGGCCGAGGACATCGTGGACTACCTGGTGCGGGATCTGCGGCATCCAACCGGGGCCTTCTACAGCAGCCAGGATGCGGACAGCTCAGAGGGGGAGGGCATCTTTTATGTGTGGACCCCCGCCCAGGTGCAGTCCCTGTTGAAGGGGCCGGCGGCAGAGCGGTTTCTTGAAGCCTACCGGGTGACGGACGCCGGCAATTTCGAGCATGGAAGCACGGTCTTGACCCGGGGCGACAATGTGGATGCCCAGGGGAGGGACCTCCTGGCTGCTCGGCAGACCCTCCTGGAACACCGGAACACCCGGGAAGCGCCGCCCACGGACACAAAGCGGGTGGTGGCCTGGAATGGAATGACCCTGGGGGCTCTGGCCCGGGCCGGGCGGCTGCTGGACAAGCCGAGGTGGGTGGCGCTTGCCGGGGAGTGCGCAGATGCGGTGCTCCAGGCCATGGATTCCGAGGGCGTTCTGCCCCGCACCCTGGAAAGCAATGCCCCCCGGGGCATCCTGGACGACCACGCCTTTGTGGCCCAGGGGCTGCTCGATCTCTTTGAAGCCGATCCCAACCCGCGCTGGCTCCTGGCAGCCCACAAAATCGCCGGGGCCATGGTCAAGCGATTCGGAGACCCGGAAGGGGGGGGCTTCTTCATCTCCGAGCCAGGCGCTACGGATCTGCTGGTGCGCCGCAAGGATGCATCGGATGGGGCCGAGCCGTCGGGGCTGGGGATTGCGGTGCAGGCGCTCAGGCGCCTGCGGGCCTATGGTGCGCCCGGTGTGGAGATCGCCACGCTGGATGCAGCGGTGCGGTCTGCGGGGAACATGCTCAAGCGGGCGCCGGGCTCCCACACGGGGATCATCGGCGTGGTGGATGCAAGTGTTCGTCCCTCCATGGAAGTGGTGTTGGTCGGAGAGAGTCCCGCGGCGCTTGCCCCTTTTTTGAAGCAGTACAACGCTGCCTGGAGGCCCCACGCGGTGCTGGCCCGAATGACTTCGGACAAGGCCGCATCCCTTGCGTCTTTTGGCTCCCTGGAGGGCAAGGTGGCCGGCGACGACGGGCCGTTGGCCTATGTCTGCTTTGATGGGACCTGCAAGCTGCCGACCTCGGATGTGGAGTCCTTTGTTGTGCAGATGGCCGCCCCCCCGACGCGGGAACCATGAGCGACTCGATCCTGGCCGCCAAGGGTGTTTCGACCGTCTTTGGGGGGCCCGTGGATCTGGAGGTGGCCAAAGGGGGCTGCCTGGGCATTGCAGGGCAGTCCGGCAGTGGGAAGAGCTTGCTCCTGCGAGCGATGGCGGACCTGGATGAGCATGCAGGCCAGATTCTGTTGGGCGGGGTGGATCAGGAGCAGATGACCGGGCCCGTCTGGCGCAAGCGGGTGGGGTATCTGCCGGCGGAGAGCCACTGGTGGCTCGGGCGGGCCGGAGACCACTTTCCCGAGGCGGACGGTGACCTGGTGCAGGGTCTTGAGCGTCTCTTCCTGGCTCCGGAGATTCTTGAAAAGCACATGGAGCAGTTGTCCAGCGGAGAGCGGCAGCGCCTGGCCTTTCTGCGCTTGTTGGGGGCCCAGCCGGAGGTGCTGTTGTTGGACGAGCCCACCTCCAACCTGGATGGGAAGTCCGCCGGTGTTGTGGAGTCCATCGTGGGCGGGCTGCAACGAGAGCAGGGGGTGGGGGTGATCTGGGTCAGCCATGATCTCGAGCAACTCGCGCGGGTGGCGGACCGGGTGCGCCACATGGACTTGGGCCTTCTTTCATGAACACCCTCGTCCTCGGTCCCTGGGATCTCGCGCTCGCAGCGCTGTTGGTGCTGGCGCTGGCCGGAACCTCGTTTCTGCTCCAACTGAATGTGGCCTCGAAGATCCTGGTGGCGGCGACCCGGACCACCGTGCAGCTGCTGTTGGTGGGCCTGATCCTGGAAACGGTCTTTGCCCACGTGAGTCTCCTGTGGATGGGGGGCATTGCCACGGTGATGCTCGGGGTGGCCACCTACGAGGTGCGGGCCCGGCAGAAGAGGGGGTTTGCCGGCGCTTGGGGCATGGGAGTCGGGGGCCTGTCCATGCTTCTCTCTGCATTCTGCGTCACGGTGTTCTCCCTGCAGCTCGTGGTGCAGCCCACGCCGTGGTTCGACCCCCGGTACGCCATTCCGCTCTTGGGCATGATGACCGGCAACACCATGACCGGGGTGGCCCTGGGGCTGGATCGCCTCTGCGAGGGAGCCTGGCGCGACCGGGGGCGCATCGAGGCCCGCTTGAGTCTGGGACACTCGGCCAAGGAGTCCATTGCTGTCCTTCAGCAGGACGCGGTCCGGACGGGCCTGGTGCCGATTATCAACGCCATGGCGGCTGCGGGGCTGGTGAGCCTGCCCGGCATGATGACCGGCCAGATTCTTGCGGGAAACCCACCGGAGGAAGCGGTGAAGTACCAGGTGCTGATCATGTTCATGATCGCGGCTGGCACCGGGTTCGGCGTGATTGCAGCGGTCCAGCTGGGGGGGCGCCGGCTGTTTGATGAACGGGCCAGGCTGCGGCTCGATCGGCTGTCGAAAGCAGACGACTTGTCTTGATCAACCCCGGGCGGCGAGGGCAGTGGAAAACACCTCGGGCCCAGCGCCGTCGTGGAACGCGGACTCGGAGAGGACCTGCCGCCAGCGCCTCGCCCCGGGCTCGCCGTGGAAGAGCTGCAGCATGTGCCGGGCGATGTGCCCCATGCGGGCATTGTTCGGGCGGGTATTGGGTTGGCGGGTGAGCCAGCCCTCGGCGTAGTCGGCCATGGCCTGGACGACGTCTTCCCGGCGCGGTGGGGGGGTGTCGTCACCAAAGAACTCCGCATCCACATGGGAGAACATCCAGGGATTGTCCACCGCTGCCCGTCCCACCATGACCGCATCCACCGGGCCCAGTTGCGCCTGGATCTGGGCCAGCGTCTTGAAGCCGCCATTGATCTCAATGGCCAGGTGGGGCAGCTCCGCCTTCAAGCGGTGCACGAGGTCGTAGCGCAGGGGAGGCACCGATCGGTTCTGCTTGGGGGAGAGGCCCTTGAGCCAGGCCTTCCGGGCATGCACGGTGAACCGATCTGCGCCCGCGGTGGCCACTGTGGTGACAAAGGCCAGCAGGTCCTCATACCGGTCCCTTTCGTCCACGCCGATCCGGTGCTTCACCGTGACCGGAATGCCCACCGCTGACCGCATCGCTGCCACACTCTCCGCGACCCGCACAGGATGGTCCATGAGACAGGCGCCAAATCTCCCCCGCTGCACGCGATCGCTGGGGCAGCCCACGTTCAGGTTCACCTCGTCATAGCCAAGCGCCTCGGCCATTCGGGCGCACTGGGCCAGGTCCTTTGGATTGTCCCCGCCCAACTGCAAGGACAGGGGGTGTTCCACCTCCGAAAAGCCCAAGTGCCGCTCTGCGTTCCCGTGGAGCAAGGCGCCCGTGGTGACCATCTCGGTGTAGAGCAGGGTGTGGCGGGTGATCTGTCGCAACAACACGCGGAAGTGCCGATCCGTGTGCTGCATCATGGGAGCGATGCTCACCGGAGGGGTCGTCCCCCGTGTTTCTATGATGCCTTCACGCCGGAAAAGGGGATTGCACCCGCCGATGCCCGCTCGGTCTGGCGGCCGCTGGTGAGGTCGCTGCCCCGCTCCTGGACCCGCGGCGGATACTCCACCGGCTCCAGCTCGGGGAGGTTTTCTGCATCATTCAGCAGCTTGTCGGCCAGCTTGCGGGCCTCGGCATCGTTGTTGTGGCGGATTTCATGGAACAGCCGATCAACGCGGGAGCGGGATCGGGCCAGCCAGTAGATCGCAGGCTCGACATTGGACTCATCGCCCCGGACAATCTCCCCCTGAATCCGTGCAGCCGTGACTGCCATGACCGAGAGTTCCACCCCGATTTCCACCAGGCGGGCCAGGGTCAGCTGGCGCATTTCCAGCTTGGGCCCGTGGGTCAGCATCTTGTGGAACAGGGTCCGGGCCAGCTTGCGGCAGCGGCGGTCCACAAAGCGCATTTGGGAGGCAAGCCGGGCATCGAACTCTCCATGGCTGCGGAAGATTCCCCCCAGCCATAGGCGCGGATACCAGGTGCTGTAGAACATCCCGGCCTTGACGACGGCGCCCAGCTTCTTGCCCAGCGATGCACGCGAATCAAACAGGGCGCCCGCGAGGCTCAAGTGCTTGTCCAGGGCTTCTCTTGCCAGGAAGAGGTGCATGACCTCTGTGGTTCCCTCCACGATGCGATTGATGCGGGCATCCCGCATGATTCGCTCCATGGGGAAGGGATGCTCGCCTCGGGCGCGAAGGGACGACGACTGCTCGTAGCCCCGGCCGCCCCGCAGCTGCAGGGAGAGGTCCGCCAGCTCCCAGCCGCGCTCCGAGTTGTACAGCTTGGCTGCAGCAGCTTCCATGCGGATGTCCACATCGCCTCGCTGGGCCACAGCGCCGGTGTACTTGGAGAAGGCCTCCATGGCGTAGGCACCGCCTGTGATCTCGGCGATCTTCACGGCGCCGGCCTCGTGTCGGCCAATGGGCTTGCCCCACTGCTCTCGGCTCTTGGCCCACCGGGTCAGGAATTCGGCGTTGTCCAGGGCGGCAGATGCTGCGATTGCGGGGATTCCAAGCCGGCCGTCGTTGAGGGTGGTCAGTGCCAGGCGCAGTCCCTTGCCCTCGCCCCAGATGAGGTTTTCAGCGGGCACCTTGACGTCCGTGAACCGGATGACGGCGTTCTCGATGCCCCGGATGCCCATGAACATGCTGCGGTGCATGACCTGAACGCCAGGGGAGTCTGCTTCCACCACAAATGCGGAGATCTGCTTGACCTCACGGCCGCGTTTCTGGATGGAGGGCGTGGCAGCCATCACCACCAGCAGGTCCGCAATGGCCCCGTTGGTACACCAGAGCTTCTCGCCGTTGAGGATCCAGTGGGAGCCGTCTTCGCTCTTCTTGGCAAACGTGACCATGGCAGCGGGGTCGGAGCCTGCATTGGGCTCGGTCAGGGCAAAGGCAGACAGCGCTCCCTTGGCCAGGCGAGGCAGGAATCGCTGCTTCTGCTCCTCGGTTCCAAAGAGCTTGATGGGCTGCGGAACCCCGATGGACTGGTGCGCGGACAAGGAGCCCGCCACGGATGCACAGTGGTTGGTCAGGGCGCCGAGCACGCGCAGGTAGTTCAGGGGCGAGAGGCCCAGTCCGCCGTACTTCTTGGGGATTTTGCAGCCCCACAGGCCGAGCTCATTGAGGCCGTAGAAGACATGGGCGGGGATTTTCTGGTCCAGGTCGATCTGCTCGCCGTCAATGTGCTCGCTGGCCCAGGCCTCGATGCGGGCGCACAGCTCGTCGCCGATGGCTGCATCCTCGGGATCCTGCTCGGGAAACGGCAGCACCATGGAGGCGTCGAAGTCCCCCATGAAGATGGATGCAAGGAAGGACTTGGACTTCCAGTCCAGCTCGCGGTTTTCCTCGGCGACCTGCACAGAGGCTGCTTCCTCTTCGGTGCGGGCTTTGTTTTCAATCATGGTGGGTTCGGACATTTGGGGCCCCCAGGAGACCTGGTGTTCAGCGGTGTGCTTGCATGGGAACGCGAGGTGCCAGGAGCCCGCGATCAGAAAATGAGTGAATACTCATTCAGTGACATTTCCAGGGGGAAAAGTCAAGGGTTTTGGCCCAGGAATAAACACCCTGTTTACCGTTTCAGCGCCCGAGATCAGTGCGCGTGGCCGCCGGGTCCGTGGGGGTGGCCGTGCTTCTGCTCTTCCTCGGTGGCATCGCGAATGGCGGTGACCTCGACCCGAAAGTGCAGGGTCTGGTCCACGAGGGGGTGCTCGTCGTCGATCAGCACGTTGTCGCCCTCGAAACCAGCGATCCAGAGCTGGAACTGGTTGCCCTCATCATCCTGGGTCAAGAAGGCCATGCCCTCTTCCAGTTCGGCATCTTCAGGAAAGGAAGTTCTTGGGACCGACTGGGGACCAGGGCCACTGCGGACGCCGTAGCCCTCCTCCGGTGGCACTGCGACCTCCAGCACCTGGCCCAGGGATGCGCCTTCCAGTGCCTTTTCGAGGCCAACGACCAGGTTGTTGGCACCGTGAAGGTAGGGCATGGCGGGTCCGCCATCGGACGAGTCGAGGACTTCACCCTTGTCGTCCTTGAGGGTGTACTGGATGAAAACGACCTTGTTGGAAGCAACCGTGGGGATGTCAGACATGGGGACTCCTTGAATTCGTCGTTCCTGGGTAAGGGAGCCGGTGCAGGTGCGCCAGTGGGATACTTCGATTCAAATGCCGACCCTGCCTGCCTTGGATGCTGCCACCCGTCGTGCGCTGCTTGGATTCAGCGGCATCAGTGCCCTGCTGATGGCGCCTGTTTGGCGGGCCCCCCGGACCACGCTGCTGGGACACCCGGACGCCGACATCTACAACCACCTGTGGGGTTTCTCCCACGTGGCGGAGTCTCTTTCAGCGGGCACCTCTCCCCTGGATGTTCGGTCCCTGGGCTGGCCACAGGGCGGGCGACTCTGGTTCATCGACTCATTCGGTGCGGTGCTGACGCTGCCCCTCCAATGGGTGCTGGGCCCGGTGTTGGCCCTGAACCTCTGGACCTTTTTCTTGATGGTCTTCGCCGGGGTCGCTGCCTGGGCCCTGGCCCGGCGGTTGACGGGATCTTGCGCAGGGGCCTGGGTGGCCGGGGTGGGATTTGCCACCATGCCCCACCTGCTCTCCACGGTGCACAACGGAATCACGGAGACCCTCGCGGTGGGGTGGGTGCCCCTTTGCGGTTTGCTGGCGATTCGCCTGGCAGCCAGGCCCTGCAGGCGTCGCGGAATTGCCCTGGGGGCGGCCCTGGCAGGTGCGGCGCTCTCCTCCTGGTACCTGGGCGCTTTTGCCCTGTTGCTCGTGGCGGGGATGGCCCTCGTACATGTTCGCCGGGCCCGTCCCGAGCGGCGTGCCCGGCTGTTGCGGGTCATCGCCTGGCCGGCGGGTGTGATGGCGGTCGCGGTGGCACCCGTCGCGCACCTCTTCTTGAAGACCCTGCAGTCGGCGGACGGGCTGGTGCACCGGGACCCGGGGCAGGTGGCCCGCACCCTGGCGGGTCACGACATGGTGGACCTGTTGTCCCTGTTTGTCCCAGGGTTCGGCCCGGATCGAAGGCTGCTTTTCGATGAAGCCTTGCGGGTGGAGGTCTACGTGGGCGGGGTCTTGCTCGCCCTGGCCATCGTGGGTGGCCTCCGGGTGCGGGCTGCGCGGCCGTGGCTGGCAGGGGCGTTCTGCGCTGCGGTCTTGTCCCTGGGCGCCTGGCTCTTCCTGGGGGGCTCCTTTGTGATGCGCCCCGGAGGCAGCGGCATCCCCATGCCTTTCCTGGCGCTCTCCCAGCTTCCGGGGTTGTCCTCGGTCTCCCATGCCTACCGGTTTGCGGTCCTGACCCAGATCTGTCTCTGCCTTGCAGCAGCCCATGGAATGGCCTGGGCAGCGACGCGGCTCTCCCGAACAGCGGTGGTGGCCTTAGGTGTGGCCATCGGCGTGGATGGCGTAATGGCCGGGCCGGTGCCCCTTGCAACCTCCCCCGTGGAGTCCCCGCCGGCCTATGCCGCCATCCAGGGCGAAGGTGCGGTGCTCGACTTGCCCGTGGGCGTGCATGTCCTGGCCCGGGGACGGTACGCAATGTACCAGCTGGGTCACGGCCGCCCGATCCCCTATGCCCTGGATGATCCAACCCCGGCCTGGCTGCTGGGCAACGCCCTGACCCGGTCGCTGATCGACCTGGAACGCACCTCGGTGGACACGGTGGCGCCGGTGCTGCCGACCCTGGAGTTGGCCCTGGGCAAACACCAGCTGGCGAGGGACGGGGTGGCCGCGATCGTGGTGCACACGGAGTTGTACCCGGAGGCGATGCAAGGGCGGATCCTTGAGTTCCTGGACATTGCGGTGGGAGAGGGGAACGAGGTGGGTGGGCAGGTGGTGTTCGGGTTGTAGGGGCGGGCCCCTGTGCCCGACCGCGCTAGCGGGCCCTCTCTCTCAACAACGCAATCGCCTCCTTTGCCACCGCTGCCTGGCGATCCGGAGGCATGTTCTGGATCATTTCCCGGGGGAGGTCCTCTACGATAGCTGGCCCCAGGAGCCTTGTGATCTCCTGGATGCGCTGGGCTTGGACCTCGTGGGCCTCCATTCCCCCCAGGGCCGCGGTGAGAATGGCCCGGCCCTGGTTTTCCGTGAGATCCGGGCTGTGGCGGACCACGGAGAGCAGTCCTCGCTCCAGGTCCTCCCCGGTGGCGCCTTCCCAGGGCCGGTGGGCGGCATCTGGTGGCGTGGGGTTTGTCTCGCTGCCGTACCGCTCGCTCACCTCCAGGATCAAGGCCACGAGGGGGGCGGGGGTGGCGGGCCACCGGCGGGATCGGGGGGGCAGCTCCAGCGGCGACGTGCGGGCCAGCTCCAACTGGCTCGGCGACAGGACGCCGGCCGCCCGGTGGGCCCACCCATGGCGCTCCTCCTCCAGCAGGACCGCGTCCTCCATCCAGTCGGCGGCTTGTTGGGCGGTCGCACCTGTGGGCAGCAGGGCGGGGGAGCGCTGGGCAGCCAACGCCACGGCTGAGGAGAGATGGGGAAGCTGGAGGCCGGGGGTGGACCGGGCGTGGCTGTCCAGCAGCCGGAGGGACGCCTCTGGTGCACCCAGGGCAAACCAGCCCAAAGCCAGCAGCAGCGCGACCATGGCTCCTGGTTCTCTTCTCATGGGTGCCCTCCCCGGGTGAAGGCAGGGCGGTCCAGTTCCACCCGGGCGGTACTTTCTGCGGCCAGGGACCATCCAACTGCCGACGCCGGAGAGAAGGCAGCCTCGACCCAGGTCCATTGCAGGGAGGCGAGGGGGATTTCAATGGCATCGCTGTGATCTGCGACCAGGGACAGGGTCGTGTCGCTCTCGGCCCTGGCCCAGGTGGTGAACCCAGTCACTGTTCCCGTTTCTGCGGGCAGGGGGAGGCCGCTTTCTGTGACGACGGCCGGCAAGGACAACTCGGCCACCGCCAAGGGGATGGGCAACACATCTTCTGCGGTGATGTGGAACTGCTTGGAAGACACCACATCGTCGGGGATCTCAAAGACCAGCAGGTCCTCAGCATCGACGACGGGGGACCCCAGGGCTGTGCGGAGCATGGCAACCGCTGCTGCGGCCGGTCGGTTGGCCCTTCCCGGGTCACCCTCTACCCGGGGGTCCGCGCCCTGGAATCGCTTGTGGAACACCACCCACCGCACCCCCTCGGCCCGAAGGGCATGCAGATCCGCGCCGGTGAACGCAAACGGCGGCTCGGCTCGCCCGAGGTCCAGGGCCACCTGCAGGAAGCCATTGCCCTGCACGTGGTCCCGAAATCTCGCCAGGTCGCCTGTAAGGAGCAGCTCATTGCAATTCACCAGGGGCTTGCCATGGGCCACCTGGTAGTACTGCACGCGGGCATTGGCCGTGGACAGGGGCTGGTAGTGCAGGGGCAGCTCCAGGACCGCGCCCTCTGGGAGATCCCTCAGCTCGTCGTAGCCGCTGGGGATCTCGGTGGAGGCAAGGAGCCCGATCTCCCGGTGCCAGTGGGGCTGTGTGGCCGCCACAAGGAAGCCCGTCAGGCCGATCCACCGCGCCGTCTTGGGAGGCATTCGCGACAAGCCCAGAGCGGCCAACGCCGCCAGGCACAGGACCACCACCACCACCAGTCGGTACGGGCGGTAGGCCATGGAGAAAAACGGCAGGTGGTTGTACAGGTGCAGGTAGGGCAGGGGCCAGGGAATGGACCAGGCGGGAATCGGCGGGGTGGCATCTACCTGCAGGAAGGGCCCCAGGGTCAGAAGCGCAAAGAAGCCACCGATGCAGGCCCAGCCCCTTCCGCGGCGGCCGGCAGCGATCAAGCCGAAGAGCCCGAAGGCCAGCGCCAATGCGCCCGGGGTGCTCTCCAGGGGGTTGGGCCCGAATCCCGCCTGGATGAAGTTCGCCAGGGAGGTGGAGTTGATGGGCACCTGCAGAGCTTCCTGCAGGGCCAGTGCATCGGTGGTCAACTCGGAGAGGGGGGCCTCGCCATTGGTCAGTCGATAGGCCTCGGCCCAGTTGGACTCGGAGAACTGCTCGGCGGAAATGGGCGGTCGCGGGGGCGCCTGCCGACGGATCGCGGAAACCAGGGGCAGGTTGGACAGCGCTGCCAGGGCCACTGCCGCCCCGATCCAACCCAGGGTCCGGTTCCGGTTGGTGCCCCCCTGGACAGCCCGCCAGAGGGCGAAGGCCACGGTGAACATGCCGGTGAAGAGGGTGTAGTACCAGTTGAAGAGCGCCGTGGCTCCCAGGTTCAGGGCCACCCATCTTGCCCGGCGCCATCCCGGCTCATCGCACAGGCGCAGGAGCAGCAGCGCTTGTAGGGGCAGGAACCAGCAGGAGACCAGCTCAATGCAGCCGGCCCGCATCTCGCCAAAGAACATGGGGCTGTAGACAAACAGCCCCGCTGCAAGCAGTCCCGCCCAGTGACTCCGTCCCAGGCGCAGCCCCAGGGCATGCGTGGCCAGGGACGTGGCGAAGAAGGACAGGAACAGCAGCCCGTTGAATACCAAGACCACCGGCACGCCCAGGGCCACAAACGGCGCACCCAACAGCTGCAGCCCCACGTGGCCAAAGCCCCGGAGGTCGTACCCAAGCGGAAAGAGCAGGGCATCGGTCGAGAGGGACAGGGACATGAGGTTCTGGCCCAGGTGATCGATCAGCCACAAGGTGGACCAGGCATCAAAGCGGTCGCCCCAGATCGCACTGGCCGGGGAGAGGGCCAGGGGCCAGGTGAAGATCAGAATGGCCACTGCATGGGCGGCGCAGATCCAGCCCCAGGGGGACAGGGAGCGTTTCACTTAGGGGGTCTCCACCATGGCGCGACAGGCTCCCTCGGTGGCGGGGTGGGCCAGGACCAGGGCCAGAATCACCAGCTGCTGGTCGGCCTGGATCCGCACGGACCGGTCCGTCGCCCCAGCATCCAGGGTCCACAATCCCCCGATGTCCAGGTGATCCATTTCGGGGGGCGAGGCGCTTCTTCGCGTGGTGCTGAAGTCCCCTGTCTTCCAGGCCGGCCCCAGGAGGTCCGCAAAGGCAGCTGGGGTGGAGCCTTCACCCACCGTCTCCCGCAGCACGAACAGCGCGTCGGCCACCTGGGCCCGCTGCTCGGACTCCCATCCCCCCAGCACCCGACTGGCCTCGTTCAGGATCGCATCTGCAAACCGTGCTTTGCGCTCCCGGGGATCCACCAAGCCCACTCGCGCTGCCTGGATCCGATGGGAAAACGCCTCCAGCGCCTCCTCCGAGAGATCGCCTTCCACCAGGGCTTGCTCCAGGGCTGCGTACGGGGCGGTGAGCGCGGCTTGCTCCGCTGCCGCCGCCGCGGAGATTTCGGACTCCAGCTGCCGATGAAGGGCCTGGGTGCGAGCGGTGGCGGCGTGGAGTTGGGCCAGGTCCTGGGGCGCAAGCTCCAGGGAGCGCAACCAGACCAGCAGCCGGATCCGGTCCCCCTGCAACCGTGCTTCCGCGCCGGTCTCCCCACCATAGAGCACCTCCACCAGGGGAGCCGCCGGGGAATTCGCTGCCGGGGGCGTTGCCCCTGCCAAGGTGCCTGTCAGGGCTGCGAGCCCCATTGGGAGCCATCGGCGCATGCCAACCCCCTTGGTTTCGCGTCTTGGGCATTCTATAACAGCGGCCAGGACTGGGGTTTGCATGCACTGGGTCGGTTGGATGGCACAGGTGGCGCTCGCGGGACCCACCGCGCCCATGCTGGTGATCGAAGTGGAGCTGGGTCCGGTGGACCAGGCCTGGATGCTCGAGATGCAATCCGGAGGGGAATCGGTCCAGGTGCCCTGCAGCGATGATGGCGCTCCTCCGGACTGGACCAAGAACGATGATCGACCCACCTGCAGTGGCGTCGCGCCGGGCCATGTCCTGGACCTGGTGCTGAGGAACAGCCAGGAGGAGCACACCGCGCACGTGGAATGGCCTGAGACCTCGGAGCTGCTCCAGGCGCGTTGGCGGAAAGACGGCGTGGTGGTGGCTGCCTGGCCGCTGTTGCCCGAGGCCAGCGAGGAAGATGGACCCGGTCCGGTGCCCTTGGAGGCCCAGACTGCCGTGGCCGACCTGTTGGTGGCAGCCGACAGCGAGCGGGAGCCCGTAAAGACGCCCCCGGATCCGGAGGGGGATGACTTCTGGTGGGCGCTCCTGGCCCTGGTGGGGCTGGCTTGGGTGGCCTGGCGAATCGCAGGGGTGGGAGGGGTTCCCCACGTGGCGCGGATGGAGTTTGATGGCCCCCGGGTGCGCCGGGAGCCAGCAACGGATGCCCAAGCGGCGATCGCGCATGCGGCCAGTCAAGGAGCCGTCCTGTTGGCCTTGGAGGCGGATGTCACAGTGTCCGACCTCCCGGGTCCGGGACCGGTGCTCAAGGCAACTTCCCTGGATGTGTCAGATCTGCTCGATGCCCTCGCGGCCCTGGCGCGCCGGGATCCACTGGCCCAGGTGACCCTGGTGGCTGCTGCCGGGTCGCTCACCCATGAAGACGGCCTGGGCGTGCCCCCCGGAGAAGCCCTGGAGCGGGGCCTGCCACCCGGGGTGCGAATGGTGTGGCTGGAAGGCTGAAGGTCACGGCGCGAGGAACAGGAAGGCGCTGCCCGTGTTCATGTAGCCGGAAGGGTCGTAGTAGGGCACGCCGATGAGAAAGTCGTCCAGGCCATCGGCGTTGACGTCGCCGGCGGGACCCGCCATGTAGGCGTGGTCCACGCGATCGTTCTGGTAGAAGGAATAGTCCGCCCAGCTTGAAAAGCCATGGTTTCCAGAGGCCAGGGAGGCGATGTTCTCCCCAAGGGCAAGAAAGGTTCCGCCGTCGTCGGAGTAGTCGGGGCTGTATTCCCCGCGCGCACCCACGAGGAAGTCACCGGATCCATCGCCGCTGACGTCTCCTGCGCGGGCGACCGTTATGCCGAGCTCGTGGCTTGAACCGTTGCCTCTGAGAATGTAGTCGGCGCTGGTCAGGTACTGGGAGCTTGTTCCGGCCGTCATGGTGGCGTGTGCTGAGGTGACAACATCCACCTGCCCTTCTTGACTGGATCCTCCTGCCCAATAGGAGCCCACCGCCAGGTCGTCTTTGCCGTCGCCATTGATATCTCCGACGGTTGCCATGCCGTGGGCCGTTCGCGCACCCACTCCGGTAGATGCTCCGATCAGCGTCAGGTCAGCTTGTGTTGTATTCAAGGTGCTGCCCCGGATTCCCAGGTTCGACGCAAGGCCCGAAAGGCCCTCAGGCTGCTCGACCG
>CAZSZE010000022.1:0-9212 GCA_964610645.1 uncultured Enterobacterales bacterium
GCCCCGGCTGGCCCCCGCAGGGAAGCTCCCCACCGGGGCCGTGGCGTGAAAGCCATCCGAGTCATCAAAGAACGGCGGCGCCACCGTGCCGTGGTTGAAGGCGTTCGGCCGGTAGTCATTGCCCCAGGGAAAGCGGGTCTCGGTTTCGGCCGGGCCCAGGGCAGCCAGCTGCCACTCGGCCTCCGTGGGCAGGCGCTTTTCCGCCCACCGGCAGTACGCCCGGGCGTCGTACCAGTTCACCAGGACCACCGGGTGCTGCTCGGTTCCGGGGGGCGGATGTCCCTCCACCCAGTTCCAGCCGTCTTCCGCCCAGGGCTCCTCGACCCGCGGCGGCGGGTGGCCGGTGGCAACCAGAAACCGGGAATAGGCCTCCCGTGTGACCTCGGTGCGATCCAGGGAGAAGGTGTCCACCGCAAAGAGCCGGGGCGCCAGGCCCTGGACCCTGGGGGGTACCGCGCCTTCCAGGCCGGGCACTGGCTCCTCCCCTGCTCGTGGCGGAGGAGGAACAAACCCGGGCACGGCCTGGGCATCCCCCCGGCCCATGCGCACTACCCCGCCCTGGATCTCCACCATTTCAGAACTGGACGCCGCCGCCGTGGCCGTGGCCGCAGGCGTTGCCGCAACAGCAGGGGACTCCCCGACCGGCTCCGGTGGGTTGCCGCCGCAGGCCAATAGTCCAATCAAGGCCAGGCGCATCGAAACCCCGCGGTCAGCCGTGCTTCCTCCACCCGGGCCCGCTCCTCGTGGCGACAGGTGCAGTAGCTCGGCAGGTTCATGAAGGACCCCCCGCGCAAGGATCCCGACCCTCCAACAGTGTCCGCTGTCCACTCCCAGACATTCCCCGCCCCATGGACCAGGCCAAAGGGCGACGCGTTTTCTGCACCGCTCTCCACTGGCGCCGTGGCGACGGACTCGATGCGCCCGTACTTGCCCTCTGCAAACCACCGCACCTCCCGCTCCACCCCCTCTCCCCAGGGGTAGGGCTCGCTCTGGGACGCGCACACCGCACGGCCCCACTCCTCTCCCGTGGGCAGGCGGCCGCCCTGGGACGCGCAATAGGCCTCGGCCTCAAACCGGTTCACCCCCACCACCGGGTGGTCTGGGGATCGCCCCGCTGCCCGCACCACCGCCCCCGCCCCTTCCGGGTGGGTCTGCAACCACGCCCGTCCCGGCTCGGACCAGTGCACCGGGTTGGCGTAGCCCCCGCCCGCAGCAAATGCCTCGAACTGGGCGATGCTCACCTCGAACCTACCGATGCGATAGGATGCAAGCGCCTCTGATGCCGGAATTGCCACGGGATCCCCCAGAGCCACGGCCAGCAGAAGCCAAGCACCCATGTTGAGACCTCCAGCGCGAATCCGGGTCTCCATTCTGCCCCAGGGGGGGATGCTCGCGCTGCTTCTGGCCTGCGGTGGGGGAGATCCCGAGGCCCCCCCTGCCCCTTCCCATCCGACACCCGGCCACCCCGGACCTTCAGGACAGGGCACCGCCCCCATCGGTCCCCCGCCCCCTGGCTCGGGGGGGGCGATGCAGGACCCCAGCGGTTTCCCTGGGTTCCATGAGACCCCACCCCCCCAAGGCCCCGCCCCGGTGCAGAACGACGGGGACGCTGGATTCTCGGATCCCATTCAGCTCTCTCCCAAGAAGGAAGGCGGGTACCGGCCCCAGGTGACCGTGGGGCCCGACGGCCGGGTGCACACGGTGTTCTACATTCGCCACAAGAAGGGCGACCTCCTGCGCTACCGCTACAGCGACGACGGCAAGCATTTCAGCGGCGCGGAAGCCCTTGGGTTTCCCGAGGGGCGCAACTGGGGCCCCGACCTCGTGGCGCGGGATGGCGATGCCCTGGTGGTCTTCGACTTGGCCGATGCCTCCTTTCGCTCCCAGGGCTGGATGACAAAGCGAAGCACAGGGACCTGGAGCGACCCGGTTCCCCTCACGCCAGGAGGAGATGCCGAGGTGGGCTCGGGACACGTGGCCCAAGGAACGGGTGACTCCCTCGCCTATGTCTACATCGGCAAACCCCTCGGACCGGAGAACCGCTTCACCGCCTGGGGTCGCTGGCGCACGTCTGGCGGATGGGGGGAGGCCAGGGCCTTTACCGATGGACGGGCCGATGCCTGGCACACCAACGTAGAGCACCGCCCGGATGGCTCCGTGCTGGTCGCCTACGATGTGGGGCCCGGGGGCTCCGAGACCCGCATGTTTCTCGTGGAAGGCCGAAATGGGGCCTTCTCGGACCCTGTGGACTTTTCCCGAGATGGACAGCCCGGGGAGCGGGCGCACTTCGCCTTTGGCCCCGACGGAACCGACCACATCGCCTGGTTCCACAAGCAAGCCGGCCGGCCCCTTCATGTCTTCACCCGCACCCGGTCCAACGGGGTGGGCTCCACCGTGCAGGAGCCATCCGCTGGCCTCGGGGGCTACCACTACGACCCCGACATCGAGATCAACAAGGACGGGACCTTGTGCCTTGTGTGGGGGTGGGATGGAGGGGAGGAAGCAGAGCTTCTCTACAGCCTGGACCGCGGCTCCGGCTGGACGCCTCCCCAGCGGGTAGCATCAGTCTCCTGGGGAAAACCCGGCCTTCCATCCCTGTCCGCCGACCCGAGCGGCCGGTTTCACGTGGTGTGGAACCAGGGGGTCAAGGGCGAGAACCAGGTGTATTTCGCGGTCCTGAATCCAGCTTCACGCTGACGGTCCAAGGCGACTCTCGCAGGGCGTCCGTCACCTCCAGCCGCGCCTGCCCCAAACGTGGAGGGCCAGTGGGTGCTTGGATTCCCGACATGGCATCCACCGCCACCATCAGCAGAAAGTCCCCGGGGGGAAGCTGCAGTGCAGGGGGCGGGCCGGGCTGCACCACCAGGCGCTTTTCCGCCACCGGGGAGCGCCCAGGCAGGGGCCGGTCGCCTGCGGGATCCAGGTCCCGGGCATCAAAGGCTGAGAGAAAGACCGTCTCTCCATCCGCCCCCTCAATCTGCACCTCCACCCTGTGGGTCACATACGGCGCCAAGGCATCGTGCTTGCCCACGGCGCCCCCGGTCGCGCACCGAACGCCGGTAGCCGACCCCTCCAAGACAGAGGTGAAGCGATTCGCCACGCGCATGTTCGTGCTGAAGGTGTTCCAGCCCCCTCCCCGAAGCACGTGGATGTCTCCGGTCGCGGGACCCGCGGGATTCACGCGGGGGGGGGTCCGCTGCCAGGTGGCCGGGTGGTACCAATCCGACACCCACTCCCAGACGTTCCCGGACAAGTCCAGGTGTCCATAGGGACCCGCGCCTTCCATTCGTCCTCCCACCGCCAACGGGCCCTTCTCACAAGGGCGAGGCCCCCCGGGTCCCACCTGCTGGTGGTTGGCCCGGTCGCAGGTGGCCACCGCATTGCCCCAGGGATGAATGGTGAGGTCATCGGGATCGCAGCGGTTCGGGTCGGATCCCCGCTCACATCCACCGCGTGCGGCTTTTTCCCACTCGGCCTCCGTCGGGAGCCGAGCACCCCTCGCAGAACAAGCCTCCTGCGCAGCCGCAAATGTCAGGGGTGTGACCGGCAGCCCATCGTCCCCCGCAAGCTCGGTGCGGTCCAGGCAGAATGCAGCCACCTGCACCACGTGCACCGGCCCCTCGTCCCGTCCCGCCTCGGGGGAATTGGAGCCCATGAGAAACACGCCCCCGGGCACCGGGAGCTGCCCTTCGGGGCAATCCGGCGCGGCCTCCAAGGCAACCTCTACTCCAAGGACTGATTCCCACCCCCGCTGGGCTGGAGAGACCTCCTGGAGAGACTGCACGGACATCGCCGGCCCCGGAAAAGCAGTGCCAGGGTGTTCTGTGACAACGGGGCCACTGTCCGGGCACCCCAACAACCACACCCCCAGGAGCAGGCTCAATCCAGGTCCAACAGGGAGTCCACCGTCTGCTGATCAGCGCCGGGAAACTCGTAGTTGCCGAACTCCTCCGGCCGGACCCAGCGAAAAGTCTCTACGCCCAGGCTCTGGGGCTCACCCGAAACAATGTGCGCCCGGTACACCAACAGATCCAGGGTGTAGTTGTCGTACTCGTGGGAGACATGCAGGGACAGCTCGCCGACCTCCACCTCCACACCGATCTTCTCCTTCAACTCCCGGGCAAGCGCTGCCTGTTCAGTCTCCCCCCGCTCCACGCGGCCCCCGGGAAACTCCCACAAGAGCGGCAGCACAGCCTTGGCCATGCGCTGTGTGATCAGGTAGCGACCTTCCCGCTCGATCTCCGACGAGACCACCCGAATGTGTGCCTTGGTGGGCATGGAATTCCTCTTTGCAGGATGGGGGGTATAGCGCGGTCATCCCGCCCGCAAATTTGGAATCAGCCAGCCCGCACCGCAACGCGATCCCGAAACACGTGGGGGACAGGCATGGGACACAGCAGGCCGGCCTCCAACCAGGCCTCAACCGGGTGGTCGATGCTGACCTTGCCCACGTAGAGGTGTTCCACCGGGTGGCCGGCCTCGAGCCAGGCCCGCACCCGGCCAACGCCCTTGTAGTACACGACATCCTTGGCGTAGACGCCCGGTGCCCCCGGGTGGGCGAGGCCACGCTTGAGCCGCAACGACACCCCCCAGGCAAGGCCCTGGCCTCCCGCCTCGCAGACCGCGTCATACAGATCCCGGAATCCCATGGTCCGCGCCCATTCGATGGCCTGCACCACAAGCCCCTGGCGCCAGGCGCTTCCGGGTGCCACAGCCCCCGCCCGTTCCTCCGCGAGCAAGGCCAGCCCCTCCTCAGTCTCCAAGGCCCCTGGAAGTCCCGTGGCAAAGATGTGCAGGGGCTGGGCGGCGCCGTTCGCTGCCCGCACGGCGTGTACCTCGATTTCGTGGACCACGAGCTTCTCGATGTCTCGTTCCCGAAAGCGGGATCGGCTGTTGACCCTCAGCAGGCGCTTGGCACTGTCCACCAGCACCCGCGCCGACATCACGTCATCCAATTCCACCCGCCAGTCGTCCAGGCCCCGCTCCAGCAGAGCCATCTGCAGCATCTCCATGAGGTCCGCCGCTCCCAGGCAGAAGGGCGCCTTGTCCCGGGCCCGGACCTCCTGGCCCGCAGCAGCCACCAGCTGGGCGTCCGGGTACCAACCCGCCTCCACGGCCAAGGCATCAAACGCTTCCGGGGTTCGCGAATCCAGGGCACGAATGTACGTGCAGGTGCTGTCGAGAGATGCCTGCACCAAGACAGCAAACGGGTGGTCGGTGGAGAGCCGGATCCCCTCAAGCGTCTCCAGCGCCTCCTCTGCCCACTCCACCGGGTGGTAGGCAAACGGCGGCGCCTCTGCGCCCTCGTTGAAGGCCTTCCGGGCTTGGGCGACGTTGGCCGGATTCAGGTACCGGGAAAACGCCACCCGCTCGAAGAGAGCATGGAGTATGGCATCCGCCTCAACAATCTCCGCTGGGATCTGCATCAGCCGGAGAATATCCCGTCCGGAGAGCAAACCACCCGGACGGAACCTGTCAGCGACCGCCGAAGCTGCGTTCGAACAGGTCGTCGATGGCCTTTTCGCCGGCGGGCATCAACTGCCTGGTTCCGGTTCCACAGAACCGGCCTGCCTCGATCACCGGGACCCCGGGAGCCCACTGCTCACCGATCCAGCGAAACCAGGCTTCCTGCTTCTGGTCGTACACCCAGAGGTTCTTTCTCCACATGCGGGACAGCTCCACGGCCCATCCCGTGCCCCCCACAACCGTGTTGTCCTCTTGGATCTCCCCGACAACAAAGACCTGCTCCGACCAGCTCACCTGGTGCCAGATGCTCTGCAGGACCGTACGAATCAGGCTCTCCTGGCGATAGCTGCGGTTCAAGCGCCGGGACACATACAAGAGGGAGACATCCCCCATGGCCAGCTCTCGCTCCGTCAGCTGGCGAGACCCGCGTTCTCGCTCCTGCATGTGCCCTGGAAAAGTGAAGTTCACCTCCTCCATGCCGCTCTTTTCAGCCAAAGCACCGAAGCAGGCCTCGGTTCCCTTGGCCCCCCCCGAGTAGAGGGTGCAGGTTCCTGCCTCCTGAATCTTGGTGCCGGACTGGGGATCCAACGTGTCTTCCGCGCGAATCAGAAGAGTCGTGGGGTCCAACTCCAGCCCCATTGATCCTTCCATCATTTCCCCATGGACCTTCAGGGTCTTGAGGTCGATGGACACGGCACGGGGCAGCAGGGAGATAGCGGTGGAGAATCCACCGTCCCGAAGAAATGCATCCTCCGGGTCCAGGCGGCGGCTGCCCTCCAGGGCAAACCAGACGGCCAGGTTTCGTTCGGTGGCGATTGCCTGGAATGCCGCAAGATCCGTTTCGGATTCGGCGTCGTATCCATCCACGATGACGCACGTGGGCTCGAACTGCATGATCGAGGACATCATGTCCAAGGCCTTCAACAGGTCTGCAGCGTCGAAGGACCGGTTCAGGTAGGAATGGATCTGCCTGTGGCGCTCGACCTGAATTGCCGTGCGATCCGCCGGGCCCAGTTTCACCGCGCGGGCGATGCCGTTGAAGATCTCATCGTAGAAGGAGCGAACATGCTCCGCGGCATCGTGCAGCGAGACGTGCACCACCCGCTCCTCACGCATGATGCGATCCAGGGCGATGTGCACCAGCAGCGCGCTCTTGCCCACGCCGGCCGGACCCACCACTGCGCCCAGCTCACCACCGGCCAACCCTCCGTGGAGGGACTCGGCAAAGACGCGCATGGGACTGCGCTCGAAAACCTCAGATCGGAGCATGGGGGGGGTCCTCAAAGCCACCTTGTGCCAGGCACTAGGCTACTTCTTTTCCAGGGATTCGCGGTATTCCTTGATCAACTCTTCGGAGATTGATGCCGGCGCTTGGGCGTATCTCTGGAATTCCATCGTGAACTCGGCCTTTCCTTGGGTCGCGGAGCGCAGCGCGGTTGCGTACCCGAACATCTCAGCCAGTGGAACCTCTGCCTCCACCTCGGAAAAGCCTGCATTCTCGGTGGTTCCCAGGACCACACCGCGGCGCTGGACCAGGGTGGTGACCATGGCGCCGTGGAATTCACTGGGTCCTTCCAGGCCCACCCGCATCAGGGGTTCCAGCACGATGGGCTTGGCCCGGGCATAGACCTCTCGGAACGCGCCCCGAGCAGCCTCTTGAAAAGCGTTGTCCGAGGAATCCACAGAGTGCGACGCCCCATCGTTGAGCACCAGGCGCATGCCGACGACCGGTGCGCCCAGCAGACGCCCCTTGACCAACATGCCCCTCCAACCCTTGTCCACAGCTGGAATGAACTCCCGCGGAATGGACCCCCCTCGGATGGCGTCCACGAATTCGTACTCGCCGGACTGGGTGGGCTCGATGTAGCCCGCTACCCGGCCATACTGGCCCGAGCCACCGGTCTGCTTCTTGTGGGTGTAGTTGAACTCGGCCTTGCGGGAAATGGCTTCGCGGTAGGCCACCCGGGGCGGCGAAACCAGGACCTCAGCGTTGTACTCGCGCTTCATGCGCTCCACGTACACGTCCAGGTGTAGCTCCCCCATACCCGAGATGATGGTCTCACCGGTCTCTTCGTCCACGCCCACCCGGAAGGTCGGGTCTTCCTTTCCAAACCGCTGCAACGCCTTGGACATGTTGACCTGGGCGTTGGTGTCCACAGGGTTCACCGTGAGGGAAATCACGGCGTTGGGCACATGGATCGAAGTCATCGTCATGTCCACGGTGCCATCGGTAAACGTGTCCCCGGACGAGCAATCCACGCCAAACAGGGCCACGATGTCGCCCGCACATGCGGTCTCAATCTCCTCCATTTCATCCGAGTGCATGCGGCACAAGCGTCCCACCTTGACCTTCTTGCCCGAGCGCACATTGACGATATTGCTGCCCTTCTGCAGGGTGCCAGAATAGATCCGCAGATAGGTCAACTGCCCGTAGCGGCCCTCCTCCAGCTTGAACGCCAGAGAGATCAAGGCGGCATCCGGCTCGGACGCGATGACCTGGGGAATCTCTTCGTCTCCGTCGATGACCAGCCCTTCATTCTCCACATCCAGTGGGGAAGGCAGGTAGCGCACCACCGCATCCAACAGGGCCTGAACACCCTTGTTCTTGTAGGCGCTTCCCAGGAACACCGGACAGATCTGGAGAGCGATGGTTGCCTCTCGGACTGCCCTGTCCAAAAGTTCCTCGGTCACGGCCTCGTCCAGGATGGCCTCGGTGAGGTCATCGGAGAACATGGAAACGGCATCCAGGAGGACCTCGCGCATCTCCTGGGCCTTTTCCACCAGTTCAGCCGGGATTTCGGATTCGATAATCTCCTCCCCGTTCTCCCCCTGGAACTCCAGCGCCTTCATTCGCACCAGGTCAACAACCCCCTTGTGGCCTTCTTCCAGGCCGATGGGAATCTGGAGCATGACCGAGTTGAGGGCCAGCTTTTCCTTCAGCTGTGCGGCAACGCGGAAGGGATCCGCGCCCTGGCGGTCCACCTTGTTCACAAAGGCGAGGCGCGGCACGTTGTAGCGGCGCATCTGTCGATCCACTGTCAGGGACTGGGATTGCACCCCCGCAACCCCGCACAGAACCAGCACCGCCCCATCCAACACCCGCATGGCCCGCTCCACCTCGATGGTGAAGTCCACGTGGCCCGGCGTGTCGATGATGTTGACGTGGTGGTCGTTCCATTCGCAGTGGGTAGCCGCCGACTGGATGGTGATGCCCCGCTCACGCTCCAGATCCATGGAGTCCATCTTGGCCCCCACGCCGTCTTTGCCACGCACATCATGGATGGCGTGAATCCTGTCCGTATAAAACAGAATCCGCTCCGTGAGCGTAGTCTTGCCCGAATCAATGTGAGCACTGATTCCAATGTTTCGGATCTTGGAAAGGTCCGCAATCACGGTCGACCCCCGAGCCACCCTCTTTTGAGGGCGGGCCTTGCTAACCCGTCTGTCCAGGTGGTTGCAAGGGCAGAAACAATCAGCCCCCATCACTTGAACGAGGATTCATGTTCTTGCGTTGGGGCCTTGCCTTTGTGAGAACGACTGTAGTATCCCTGTTCTCGTTGAGTGGACCCCTTTTCCTTGTCGGGTCCAAAAAAAAACCCGGAGGAGACCCATGAAACGCTTTGCATTGACGCTCGGTATTGCCCTTTCCGTTGGAATCGCCTGTGGCGGTGGAGGCGGCGAAGAGGCTGCCCCCGCTCCTGCACCCCCTGCCCCCGCGGCGGAGGAAGCACCTGCTGCGGAGGAAG